>JBGTHM010000001.1:0-41471 GCA_041746255.1 Fibrobacteria bacterium
CGTGCATTTGGAAGTGCGGGAACGCGACTATTTCTTCAGTCCCACCTTCATTTTCTTCAGCGTTCTATTCGCCCTGGCCGGCGCTTTTTTACTGCGGTCTATTGAATCCATGCCTAGACTCTCCCGGCTCCGTCTTTCCAAAGGGGTCGCCGTAGCGTTGGTATCCGCAGCAATTGCCCTTCCTGCCTTTTCCAACTATAAGGAACAAAACCGTTCGGGCATTTACGTCCCTTACGACTATGCTTACAACCTCTTGCAATCCTGCCGCCCCAACAGCGTATTGTTTACGAACGGCGACAACGACACCTTTCCTTTGTGGTTTATGCAAGAAGTGGAAAACATCCGTCGCGACGTGCGCGTAGTGAATCTTTCCCTGGTGAATACCGATTGGTATATTCACCAGTTGCGAGACAACGAACCCAAACTGGTGCTGGGATTTACCCGTGATGAAATAACCGGTATCGGGCCACAACCCTGGCCCTCCCAAGGGAAAATCACATGGACGGCCCCCGCCGCAGGCATTACCGTCGAATTGGAGCGTCGGTCGTATTTGAAAGTACAGGACATCATGGTCCTGCACATCGTGCAAAATAACTTTCCCCAAAGACCCATTCACTTCGCCATTTCGGTATCGGACGGAAATATGATGGGGTTGGATGAATACGTGCAAATGGAAGGCATGGTATATACCCTGACCACGGAGAAACGCAAAAAGGCGCTGGACCCCGAAAGAACCGCCTATCTTGTCGATTCGGTGTACCAGTTTCGGGGATTGGGAGACGGAACCACATATATCGATTCGAATACCGAGGGACTTCTCTCCAATTATTCCTCAGTGAATTTCCACCTGACCATGTGGGTGCAGGATAGCTTGGCGCGTATTGACGCAAACTTGAGGAACCTTCGCAATGCGGCTAGCAACGATTCCGAGGAAACCGCATCGCAGAAATTGCGGGAATTGGAGACCGAACGCGAGGCTTTGGTGGAAATGGGGACGAAATACCTGTCACTCAACGAGCGGATATTGCCTAACGAGTGGAGGACCTATTATTACTCCGGGCAATTTTATGCGCAATTGGGCCGATTCGATGCAGCCGAGGAGCAATTCGCCAAGGGAATGGAGCGCGGCCCCGAGCCCAGGATGTTCGAAGCACAGCGGATCCGGATGCTCCTGGAAAAGGGGGATAGCGGCAGAGCCGAGTCCCTGATGGCATCCGCGTTGGAAAGGAACCCGGATGATTTCGAAATGGCGTATGGATTGAGTGAAATCTATCTCAACAGCAACAAACCGGCCGAAGCCCGGAATATTCTGGGACGTTGGCTTGAACGGAACCCTCAGCATCAATATGCGGGAGCTATCGGCCAACAAATCCGAATGCTGGACCAAAGGATGCGCGCACCCGACCCGGCCCCGGATACGGGCGTAATACCGTGAAACAAATCTTGGATGACTCTTTCATAGAGGCGGAGTGCTGATGGAATACCTCCTTTCCATGTTGATTGGGTTACTGCAAGGATTGACGGAATTCCTTCCCGTTTCTTCCTCAGGCCATTTGGTTCTCTCTCAGCATTTACTCGGCATCAAACAGGAAAGCCTGTTTTTGGAAGTAGTGCTGCATCTTGGAACGGCCTTCGCCATCGTATTCGTATATCGGGAAGATATTTTTCATTTGGTCAAATCGGGATTTTCATCCGAACCCGAAAAAAAATGGGCGAGCTGGCACCTGCTCAAATTATTGATTGTCGGTTCGATTCCCGCGGGAATCGTCGGGGTCTTTTTCAAGGATTTTTTCGAAGAGGTTTTCATGGAGCCGAGAATATCGGGCTTTATGCTTATGGTAACCGCAGGGATACTATTCCTCTCCAGGCGCCATGTCGAAAGAGGAAACATACTCACCTATGGCAGCGCCTTGATAATCGGCTTGGCGCAGGCATTCGCCATTTTCCCCGGCATCTCCCGCAGCGGCTCCACCATAGTCGCAGCGTTGATGCTCGGATTAGCGCGCAAAGAAGCGGGCCGGTTCTCCTTTTACCTGGCCTTACCGGCTATTTTCGGAGCCGCCTTACTGCAAGTAAAGGATATTTCCGAGGTCGTTCTCCCCTTGGGCGCCATAGTTTCGGGGTTTCTCGTGAGTTTCGTCTCCGGAGTAATCGCTCTTAAGATTCTTCTCCGCTTCGTGGAAAAAGGCAAGCTTCACTACTTTGCCTATTATTGTTTGCCCGTAGGCCTTTTGGCGGTGCTGTTCTTTTGAATCCAGTACTTTAACCACAATATATGGGATTCAGATTTGATTCCACGAGAAACAGGACCGGGAAATCGACGCGAATTTTCCCATTTTCAATAACCATGCAAAAGCCTCTTCCCGTTGGGGAAGAGGTTTGAAATTTTAATTGCTTCAGAACACATCTTGAAAGAGCGCTAGGAAACCCGATTATTTTTTGACAGAATTCGCTTTGGTCCAACCTTGGTACCAAAGATCGTTACCAACGATGGCGCCCGCATTAGCGGTCTTAACCGCTTCCGCTTTAGGCGACAAGTCGTCATTCAAAGCATCAGCGGCTTGTGTCAGCATCGGAGTGAGCAAGGCCACCACCGCAGCATCGGCAGCCACTACCATTTCCGTGAACGTACCGTCATAGAAGGTATTTGTGAATTTAGTTTTTCCCGAGGTGACCTGCTCCAGCGCCACGGCTCCTTCCACCTTCACCAATTCAGGCGTATTGTTACCGATGATAACCGTCTTGTCGAGGTTCAACATTACGTTGTTCTTGATATGGATAGCCTGGTTTTTTTCGTTGGCCACGATGGTCATATTGCTCCAAGTAGCCTCTGTGATACGGTTCGGGTCGAGGGCAACGCTGCCCGCTTCGATGGCGCGGTCGCTGTCTACACCTTGGATAGCTATCATATACTGGCCTTCCCCTTGGTAGCCCTCGTCGATATCGAAGCCGTCGTCCTCCCCTCCTGTGGAGACCAAGTATTTGGAATTCACGCTGCCGCCAAACCATTCGAAGTTGTCGTCGGATCCATCGTGCACTTGCACGTATTCAACCGTCGTTCCTCTGCCAACGCCGCCCAAGGTCAAGCCATTCAGCTCTTTGTCGGTGGCAACCTCCCACCCGCCGTATTCAATACGCACGTATTTGAGTATTCCACTGTTGTCCTCTTCGTCGGTACCGCCGAATTTCTGGTCGCCGGCCTCGAATTTTTGCGTCTTATCCGGAGTAGAAACCGGCGCTTTACCGAAGATTACCACGCCCGCCCAGTCGCCTGGAGCCGGATTGGCTTTTTTGGAAGTGAAGACAATGGGCTTGTCTTTGGTGCCTTCGGCCTTAATTTTACCGCCGGGCATGACGATAAGCGCATCCTTGCCTTCGGATTTGATCATCGTTCCCGGCTCGATGGTGAGCTCCGCACCGTCCTCGACGAAAATTAATCCTTCCAATTCCCAGGTTTTGTCCGCAGTGAGTTTAAACTCCCCTTTGATGTCCTTGCAGATGGTGTTTGCATCGCAACCCTCTTGACCGGTTGTCGGTTCCGGCTGTAAGATTTCTTTCTTGTCGTCACCGAAGCATCCGAACAACACCGCCGCAAGCGGAAGCGGTGCCAATATTTTTAACCAATTTATCATGTTCTCTCCTAAATGAATGACTATCTGAAACTCGTTGGATTTTCGGTCATAACCGAGGGACTCCATTTCGCCCGTTTCTTACGGATAAAAGATTGAATTCGGATGTTGCAAACGCGTTGCAATTTCTTTTCCCTATTGCTAAAACGACAGGGTGTAACCCGCTGAATAACCGACCCCTTCCTGTCTTTCGTCTATCACGAAACGGTGGGGCATGGTAGAGTAATAGGCGTCCCTTTGCGAATCACTGATGGAGACATACTTGCGTGCGTGATTGTCGGGGTAAACGGCCAAAATTTTCCGGGAATTCAGCAAATTTCTGATTTTAAAGTCAAATTGATGGCGTCCCCAGGTATACTTTCCGAGAAAATCCAAGCTATGGTAGGGCTCCTCATAGGTGTCGGGAATCCCGTCGGCGCCCAAATCGTGGATGCGCTCGCCGGCCACGTTATACAACAACCCGTTAAGTGTCGACCATCGTCCCCAATCCCTCTCATGAGTCAGCTTTATATTGTAAAGATAAGGGGACTGCCCGACCATCGCGCGGTTGGTTGAGGACAAAATTACAGTGCCCTCCTGCGTGGTATCTATACTTACTTCCGACTTAATCCATGCGGCATTGGCGTATAAACCCCACCCTTTAGTCAAGGCATTGGCGAATGAAGCCCGTTCTAACATTTCGCCTATTTTCATGTCCACCTCCAATTCCAATCCGTAAACGGATGCGCTATAGGCATTTTGAAATCGCCGGATATTGGGATTCGGAACGGCATCGAGTACCCTTTCGATGGGTTTTTCGAAATCCTTGTAAAAAACCGAGGCCGAAAAGACCTGGTTATACGGAAGGAACCAATCGAAACGCAAGTCATAATTATCGATACGGGTATCCACCAATTCTGGATTGCCCGTTACATCCACTTCGTCCTCGGTATCGAAGAAATTAACGGGCGCCCGTTCGCGAAATTCAGGACGAACCCGCGTGCGCGAATACAAAACCCGCGTCTTGGTTTGGGGTATGAATTCGAAATCGATTCCCGCCTCGGGATAGAATAAATGATCGCGCCGTTCAAATTCGATAGCCCGTGTATCACGCAGCCGGGGGTCTAGAATTGCCGCATCTCCGGTAAAAGGCGCCTTGAAATTCAATAAGTAATATTCGTAACGTCCTCCAATTTTCCATCCTATCGGAATCCCCGATAAACGAAATCCCTGTTGCAAGGTCAAATAAGCGGCGAAGCTACCTTCCTGGGCTTCGTAAGAATCAAAATCCTTCGCGGTTGTCTGGAAACCACGGCCGTTTTGCTCCACATAATTCGCGACATATTCGGGATCGTGGATTCTTTCCACCAGTCCGTAGTCCGACAGGGAATCGCGGACACGGGGGAGTCCATTCCAATCGTAACGGACGATATCGAATTCCCTCGACTTAACATGGGCCATGGCTCCCCATTTTCCCTTAGGAATTTGGATGTCCGACAATAGGCGCGCACCTTCACGAAAGACGGATTTTTCCGAGACCGAAGGAGGGACGACCAAATCGAAATCGAAACGCCCTGCCGCCCCCTGATCCTGTAACTCCTCCCATTGGCGCGTGCCCCAAGGCTGCTTAATGTCATAGGTGATGACCGATGTCGAATCATTTTCTCGAATGTAGGCGTACTTCTTACTGTCAGGTATTTCGCCGGTAGTGCTAGCCAGCCCCGCGGCCCAGTCAAGAGAATCGAGGACTGACAAGCCCAGGTAATGCCCACCGCCTATTTGTCCCACCAGAATGCTGCGCCGCTCGTATTCCAATACGAAGCGCTCCTCCAACACGTTCTCCTGTCCCGCGCTGACTCCCGGCACGGCTAGGCTATAATTGTAGAATGCCTTGTCTTCCGAGAGATTCGCATAGAGGGACTTGAACCATAATTTGTTGTTAACATCCTGGTATCCCCAGTTGAGGAGACCCGATAATGTGGTGCCGTATGTGCCTTCGATACGGGATTGTTCCAGGCCTTTCACGATATGTTGCAACGGTATCGAGTCGTTTTCGGAACGTTTGTCGTATATCGATAGGCGTCTCATGAGCGTATCGCCGTTTACCACCCAAGGCGTTTCTCCGGTTTGGGGATTGGCCAGCGGAACACGCGTCTGGAGATTGACCGATTCCACGCTGATACGATTACGGTCTTCTTGATCGTAATCGTTCTTGAAGGCCAGGTTAAAAAGCAGCCCCGTCTTGGCCTCGTCGCCAAGGGAGTAAACGCGCCCCATGGAAAGCGAATAACTTTGGTCGGGGAAAATCGAGGCCGTATCAACGGCCAAACGATTATGGAATAATCGCGCAAATTCCGCACGCTCCCCTCTCTCGAAGCTGGAAGAGGTAATAGACAGAGGAACATCGGGTCGGGCGCGGAATCCATCATCGTATCCGAAATATTCCGGAACCGCGGCCCCGCCGGGATAGGTCAGGCGCTCACCGCCGAAATTCAGGAATCGTCCATCCCCCCAATCGTCTTCGGCGCCGAGGGAACCGGAAACTCGGAAGAAGTTTTTGTCGGGTATGCCTTTAGTCTCCAAATCGAGCGAACCTCCCGCAAAATCCGCGGGCCGGTCGGCGCTATAGGTTTTATAAATGGCGAAAGTTTCCAATGCCGATGCCGGAAATAAATCCTGGGGCACGACGCGCTTGTCCTTCTCCGGCGAAGGAACCGGAAGTCCGTTCAGGGTCATATTGGTGTAGCGTTCTCCCAAACCCCTTACGAAAACATATTTGCCGCCGACGACCGAAGTGCCGGTGATTCGTTTGGCGATGGCCCCCGCATCGCTATCCGTCGATTTGGATATCTGTTCCGCGCCGACGCCTTCCATCACCCCCGAAGCCTGTTGCCGCCTTTGCAGCATGGCCAATTCGCTACCGGCCTGGGGAGGGGCTTTGACTTCGATGAGTTGGCCTTTTAATATCCTCGGCTCCAAACCGACTTCCCAAGTAGCCGGAACTCCCTCTTCAATGGTGTAACTCCTTTGATACGGTGCGAATCCGGATTTGTAGGCTTTCAATTCATATACGCCGGGCGCGACATTACCGAATTGGAATAAACCGTATCCATCGGAGGCAACGGAATATTCCCGCCCTTCGCCTTCCAGCACCATGCGGACATTTTCGACAGGCTCCCCTTCGGTTGCGTGCAACACCAGCCCCGCCGGGCGGCCAGGATTACCTTGGACCTTCCTGGCCCTATCTTCCGAAGGCTTTTCCAAATCGGATGCAGGCGCGGATAAGGAATCACCGGAGGTTTTCGAGGTATCGGCAACCGAATCCGCTGGTGTAGCGATAATTTCTTCGAGCGACTGCGGGGGTATCGGCTCAGACCACGGAGCGATATCGCCGGTAGGTTGCGCCAACAAAGGCAGGGCAAACAACGCCAACAATAAACAATGGATTTTAAAGGCTGGAATAGGCATCATCCACGCATCGAATAATCGAATGTCCTGTTTTATGGGTTTCCGGTTTCCGACTTGGGAATGCGAAAACCGATGGGTACTTGGTTTTTAGGAAACTAGGTGTTGACCTGGTCCAAGGCGTCCATCACCTCGGGATCTTTGGGAAAAAGGTTGAGCGCGCTGCTCAAAACTTTTCGTGCCTTGGTGAATTGACCTTGATCTCCCAGCTTCCTTCCGACGGCAACTAAACCCAGCTTGGCTCTTTCGTCGCCGCCCTTGGCAGCCGCTTCGTAATGGGCAATCGCTTCGTCCATTTCTCCTGCGCTCATATAAAGTCTCGCCATTTCCACCAGCATCGCATCAGGATGATTTAAAGCAGACGTCGATTTTTTGGAGTTCAAGGCTTCGATGGCCATGTAAAAATGACCTTCATCCTCATAGAGTCGGCTCAATTTAAGCCTGGCAGCTTGATTATCCGGGTCCAAGCGCAAGCCCGACTGAATGGCTTCGATGGATTTAGACGGATTCCCGGTTGCCTTATATAAATCCGCCAGGTAAAAATGCAGACTGGATTGGGTTGGATTCATTTCGACGGCTTTGCTCAATATTCTCTGCGCCGCCTCGAAATCCTGCAATTTCAAGTAGACTTCGGTTTGCGCGAAATACCATGCATTCATTTCCGGCTCTACGGCCTGGCCTTTTTCGAAAAAGTAAAGCGCATCACCATAGTTCGCGAGTTTCAAATGGCACTCTCCCGCCATTTGTAAAGCCTTTGCGTGCTTCGGTTCCAGCTTAAGCACCGAGCTAAAGTATGCGAGCGCTAATCCGATTTCGCCCATTTGAAAATAGACGGAACCCGCGTTGATATAGGCATTCGCGAAGTTCGGCGACGCCTCGATTGCCTTATCAAAATAAAGCAGGGCGCGTCCGGTTTGTTCCAGTTGCACCAAAGCGTTTCCCATGTTGAAATAAGCCATGGGCTTGCTCTCGCCTGCCTGAATCGCCTGATCGTATTGGGCTAGGGCGCCTCGGAAATTTTTTTCGTTAAAGGCTTTATTGCCTTTTTCCAGATAGGATGCCGAAGCCAGGGCGGCCAGGGCGGCGGTAAAAAGCACCGTTGCGCGGATAGATTTTTTGAATTCCAGAGGTAACGACCCGGTAGAGACGGATTTGCTAATCATCATGTTGTAAGAATAGATTTTCGGAGTGGCCGGCACGTTTCAAACGGATTTCAAAGATGTTTCAGTCGTCCGGAACTCAGAACTGAAAGGGCTGTTCGATTCTTTGTTCCACCGGCACTCCACCGGCCATGGCGGGCTCATAGCGCCATTTCGAAAGGGCCTCCCGAACCGCCTCTTCGAATCCGTAATCTCCCGGAGTTTCCAAAAACTCCACGGATTTCACCGATCCATCCAATCCAACCGTCAGCACCACCCTCACCAAACCCCGAATTCCGTATTTCCTTGCCTTTTCAGGATAACCCGGTGGCGCCTGAACTAAAGGACGGGCGTCTTGATCCGGTGATCCCGCTGAGCTGCCGCCCATGGCCGCAGCGTTGCCGGCCAGGGCCCATACCGCACCCCGCCCCCCGGCACTGCCCAACGCTCCGGCCCAATCCATGCTTTGATTTGCCGCTTGCAAGGGATCGGCTTTCGATTGCGGTCGCGCTTGTTGCGGTCTCGGCTCTGGACGGGGAGGAGGTTTGGTGGGAGATTTCAACTCCATAATTTTGACTTCCTCTTTATTCTTGCTGAATTTTCCCGGTGAACTGACGAACATCAATTGTTGCAGCCCTAAAAAACCGAAAAGTACGGCGGTAATCGCGAGGCTAAGCCCTATGGCAGTAAACTGGAAGAGCAGAAAGCCCAACTTGTGCAGCGGCGATCGCGAAACCAATGAGGATACGGGGGACATTATTTACCGGTCGGCCTTGGCCGCCCCTACCGATACGTTTTTAATGCCCGCCAGGTTGGCTTCATCCATAACGTCCACCACCACGCCCATATCGGCGCCCCTGTCGGCGAGAATGATGAGCGCCTTCTCCGGATTCTTGGCCATTTCCTGCCGCAATATGTTCTGAAGCATGGCCAAATCCACCTGCCTGTCCTGAATACTGAGTATGCCTTCCTGGCTGACACCGACCGTAAGCGAACCCTTGTCGAGTTGAGAGGCCGTGGCCGCCTGCGGTTTGGTGATTTCCAAACCGGTTTGTTTCGTGAAAGTGGTGCTGAGAATGAAGAATATCAGCAGTACGAAAATGACGTCAACGAGATTGGTCACCGCGATTTCCACGTCTTTGCGTTGCTTTTTGCGGACCGATGCCAACATCAGCGCGTCTCCTTGCGACCGGCGATAAAGTCCCAGCCATATTGATCGATTAAAGATTCCAATTTATCGGTCTTACCTAATAGGAGGATATGCACGACCATCAAAGGAACCGCCACCAGTAAACCGGCTTGCGTAATGAGTAGGGCTTCCCGTATACCCATGCTCAGGAGGGTCACATTATCCGTGCCGAACAAAGCCATAAGCTTGAAGGTGTTGATGATGCCTCCCACCGTGCCGAAAAGCCCGAGCAGCGGGGCTATGGTGATTATCACGGAAAGCGTGGGGAAACCCTTCTCCAATTCGGGAATCCAGCGCTTACGTAGTTCGTCGAGCTTGGCCTCGGCATGCGCGAGCGGCGACTGACGGTACTTATTCATGCGAACCGCTACTCCGTCGATGCGTCCGTCTTTTTCGCGCTTACGGGAAAAAATTTCCGAAAAAAATTTTCGCCAGGTGCGATCCGGAACCATTTTTTTTTCGAATTCGCGCAAGCGCCAGACGATTTGGAACACCAGCATCCACCCGAACAGGGAGCAGAGGGTAAGCGGAATCATTACCCATCCGCCCGCCTTATAAGCATAGAGGTAATAGTCTCCCACCCTTAAGTCTCCGAAGTTGCGACGGTTACGGCCTCGCTATGCATAGGCGTTGGGTTTACGACGGGCATTCCATCCCTTTGGCCATGGATGAGGTTCAAGCCCTCGGTTCCGTACCTCTCCATGTCGGCCACGATACGGTTGGCCCAATCGCTCAAAAGGGAATAGATAAGCAGCAGGGGTACAGCGACCAAAAGCCCCCATTTCGTGGTGATCAAGGCTTCCGCGATTCCATCGGCCATGAAACGGGGATCCTCGGTTCCGTGAACGGTGATGGCAGTGAATAAATTGATCATTCCCGAGACCGTTCCCAGTAAACCCAGCAAAGGAGCCGCGGCGGCCAGCACATTAAGCGTGCTCAAGTTACGGTCCATGCGCGGGGCATTACGGAGCAGTGAGGCGTGGGCGCGGCTTTCCGTGTCTTCACGGGAAATATGCGTCATATCCGTGACGGTTTTGAGCAAGTCTCCGGCGGCGCCACGCAACTCTCGTGCGGCTTCCTGAGCATTCCGATGCTCGCCCGCTTCGAGATGGGCCATCACTTTATCCATTTTTTTGCGGCTGATACTGTGATAGGCAAGCATCACCATTTTCTCCAAGGCGATAAGCAGGCCCAGAATCAAGGATCCCACGATGAGGTAGACGGCAAATCCACCTTTGGAAAATTCATCCGCCATATAGGCGATTATGCCCATCTGCGAGGATGCGCGGAAGCCATCCCCGCTGGCATTGCGCAATTGCACGTCCACGGGAAGTAAAACCACCAGGGATTCGCCGGCCGCCCCTTCTTCTGCGACCAGTTTTTCGGCCACGGCATGCAATTGATTGCGAATGGCGGTGGGGATATTTTCCATCCATTGCCAGGCATTGGGACCTAACTGGCCGGTTTTGACCAGAATGGCTGCGTCTTCGCCTTCGGTGCTGACAAAGGCTTTATAAAAAGTGCCCAGTCGAATGGTAATTCCCGCCGCTATTCGTCCTTGGATGGATTCGGGGAGCCTTACTCCGGGATTCTGTTCCTCAAAAACCACTTCTCCCTTGATGGGAAGGCTTTCTCGCGCGATGCCACTCGACTCTTCCAGACGGAACTGTTCGGCTTGCAGACGGAATACTTCCGTAATCGGCTCATGCAGCAAAGCCTTTTCATCGGCTACTTTTTTTTGCATGCCAGCCCAAGCCGCCTGCCGCTCCGGCAATTCATGGGGGAACGCTCCCGTGGATTTTTCGTAAGTCTCATCCACCTTTTCCAAAAGGGTATATCGAAACTGCCGATACCTGTCTTCTTGCGACGCGATGACCTGCTCCCGTTCCGCGCTTTGTCCGCGTAAACGCAACAGCATTTCGTCTTTACGCGTTTTCACCTGGTTCATCTGATCCAGCTCACGCTTTAAATCGTCCCACATTTTCTGGAAGGCTTCTTGTGCTGCGACCGTGTTACGCTTGTCCTGCCAACGGCCGACCTTAACCTCCTCCAAACGTTTTTGCAACATCCCCAACTCTTGGTGGGCTTTGGCGAGCATTTCCTGCCGTTTTTGTTCCTCACGACGCCGGTTATCGGATCCATCTGTAGGAAGGAAGAGGGACGCCATCAAGGCAACCACAGGTATAATTCGCGAAGGCCGCACCATTGATAAGGCGCTTTTGAATTTTAACAGGGAATTGGTGGAGGGATTCAGCATAACTTTCATTCCTGGTTAGTCAGCATGGAGGCGGGTATGGGAATCGGTCGGAACTCAGGAGGCAGCCCCCCTTCGGCGGTGATAATTCCATCGCGTATCGCCTCCCTTTCGGCGAGGTTCATTTTCTCCTCCGTCACCCAGGCACGCGCACCGGAAGGGTCTCTGGAGAGATAACCGAGTTTTCGTCCATCACGCGACGCATAGAACATCAATTGTTTTCCCAGGCGGAGATAAGTGACGGGCTGGGCATTCCCGTCCAAGGGAGGGGCGGCTTCGTAAACTTCGCTTTCGGCCGCCAATTGGTGTTCGTTCTCGTACAAAACCCACAGGCGATTGAACGCCTCTTCGGGAGAAATACTCTGTGATTTGATGTCCCGTATCAGGAAGTTTACGCTTTTTTCACGCCTTTCCGTGCGATAGGGGATCGAGCCCGCCATCAAGCCTTTGAGATCTTCGGTGCGCTGTAAAAGGATGTCCATCAGGCGGGAGAATCGGGTGGTATATTCCGATTCGGATCTTTTCAGGCTTTCAATTTTCTCTATCTCGGACTGAATATCGGTTTCCAGCTTTTCAACCTGCTCGCGAACCTTGTCTTTTTCCTGGTTGAAATTTTGGAAACGCTCTTTTCGTACGATTTCCGCGTCTTTGGCCTCCTGCTTCTCTTTGGACCAAACTTCCTCCTCTCGCGCCATTTCCGCCTTTATTTTTTCAATCAACAGCTCCGTTTCCACCAGAGTGGCGGGAGGATCGGCAAAAAGGGAAGCGAGGGTAATTGCCAAAAAAACTATTATGACGGAAGCCTTGCGCATATCGTCGGGTCCTTGAAAATGGAAGAGAAAAACTAGACGGAGGCCATTTCAAAAATGTTTCAAATGGGTTTCAATACTGAAATAGGGTGATTCCATGAGCGTATTGGTTTGGTTTCGTCGGGACCTCCGAATTACCGACAATCCAGCTCTGGAGGCGGCATACCGATCCGGAAAATCCATCCTTCCGCTCTTCATCGAATCATCGGGGAAAGCCATCCCGTGGCGCCCCGGATCGGCATCGCGCTGGTGGTTGCATTATTCCCTGAGCAGCCTGGACGCTTCTTTGCGCAAGCGCGGCTCCCGGCTTATTCTCCGGAAGGGCAATACGGTGCAGGAGGTTTTACTGCGCCTGCTAGGTGAAACCCAGGTGGAAGCGGTTTATTGGAATCGACTCGATGAACCACAAGGTAGGGATGAAGCCACCGCAATAACCGAAGCCTTGAAAAAGGCCGGGGTGGAAACGCGTGAGTTCCGAGGGCAATTGCTGCATGACCCGGAACGCTTATTAACTGCGGGTGGAACTCCTTTCAAGGTTTTCACCCCCTTCTGGAATCGCCTGCAAGCATCGTTGCATTCCGTTCCGACCTTGGCTGCGCCTTCAAAGCTGAAGGCGCCCGATCCCTGGCCGCAAAGTCTTTGCGTGGATGAGTTACAACTTCTTCCTTCCCGCGATTGGGCCGCCGGACTGCGTGAAAATTGGACTCCCGGCGAAGCGGGCGCAAGAGCCCACCTCCGGCGTTTTCTGCAAGGTCCTCTCGAAGAGTACTTGGAAGCGCGAGACCGACCCTCTTTGGCAGGCACCTCACGCCTCTCGCCCCATTTGCACTTTGGGGAAATAAGCCCGCGTATGCTTTGGAACGCCTTGGAGGATGCCCCGCGCGAGACCGCCGCCTCGGCAATCTCCTACCGACGGGAATTGGCATGGCGCGAATTCGCCCATCACCTCCTGCGTCACTTTCCCGCTACCCCGGAAAATCCCTTGCGTCCGGCCTTCGAAAAATTCCCCTGGCGACGCTCCCCGAAGGATCTTCGTGCCTGGCAAAAAGGCTTGACGGGCTACCCTCTGGTGGATGCGGGCATGCGTGAGCTATGGCATACCGGTTGGATGCATAATCGGGTGCGAATGATAGCCGCCTCTTTTCTGGTTAAGCACCTGCTGATAGATTGGCAGGAAGGCGCTCGCTGGTTTTGGGACACGCTGGTGGACGCCGACCTCGCCAACAATACTTTGGGTTGGCAATGGGTGGCCGGTTGCGGGGCCGATGCCGCGCCCTACTTCCGGATTTTCAACCCCGTGACGCAAGGGGAAAAATTCGATCCACAGGGAGCCTATGTAAAACGGTGGGTGCCCGAGTTGGCGCGGCTTCCGGTGAAGCACCTGCACGCGCCCTGGGAAGCGCCCGCCTCGGCGTTGAAGGAAGCAGGCGTGTTACTGGGGAAAGATTACCCGAAGCCGATGGTGGATCACCGCATGGCGCGGGAGCGGGCCTTGGCGGCTTTCGCTTCCATCAGAAAATAACTTTTGGCCCCCGCGCCTCAGGAATGCAAAAATTTAATCCTCATTACTATTTTTTTTGTAACGAAGTTTATTGGAAAAATTTCTTTTTATGGGTCTGGATATTATCTCAGTGAACAGTTGATCAAACTTTTAATTTTGGTGGCCGCTTTCGAACCGTAAGGTGGGGTAAAAATGGGTATGACTTGCATTTTTCCCCGTTCCGACAAGGAAGAGGCCTGGACGAAAGCCATAGAAAAGGAGGTCTATCATGGAAAACGAAGACCTGAAGAAATTGCAGTCCCAATTCGACCGTATGGCGCAGGTTTTTCCGGACGCCAAAGTAGAATTCTGGTATGCACGCGACTTACAAGCGGCCTTTGACTATGACCGCTGGGAAAACTTCAAAAAAGTGCTGCAAAAAGGCATGCTCGCCTGTCAAACTGCGAATTTTCTCATTTCTGACCATTTTCGTGAGGTCACGAAAATGGCGAAAATCGGTCAGAATGCTGAACGGGCCGTTGAAGACTTCATGCTCACACGATACGCCTGCTATTTAGTGGCCCAGAATGGGGATGCCCGGAAAGTTCCTATCGCTTTCGCCCAAAGTTATTTCGCCTTACAAACACGCAAGCAAGAGCTGATTCAAGAGCGAGTCAAACTTGAGGAGCGTATCAAGGCGCGACAGAAATTGAAGGAATCGGAAGCCGACCTTTCCCGGAATATTTATCAACGGGGTATCGACGACCGGGGTTTTGGCCGCATCCGTTCCAAAGGAGACGCGTCATTATTTGGAGGGCTTAGTACTCAGGCCATGAAGGGCAAGCTGGGAATCCTCGACAGCAAACCTTTAGCTGATTTTCTGCCTACTATCACCATCGCCGCCAAAAACCTGGCCACGGAAATCACCAACCATAATGTCACGCGGCACAACCTTAAAGGAGAGCGGCCCATTACCCAAGAGCATGTACAAAACAATAAAAGCGTGCGTAATACTTTGGTGCAGAGAGGAATCCAACCCGAAACCCTTCCCGCCGAAGAGGATATTAAAAAGTTGGAACGGCGCGTGCAAACCGAAGCTAAAAAGTTTGGGGAAAAAACAACATTACCCAAACACGCGCGCGATTGAGAAGAGTGCCCTTTGATTGAATAAGTAGATTCTCTCTTATAATAAAATACTACTTCTCTTCCACCACATCCCACACCGTCTCGGGCCCATACCGTAACGGCAAAACCTTCCCCGTCCGCACGGTTTCCACACCATGATGGGTGCAATCGCTGCGGGCGAATCCGTTGATATACACCCGCCGGCTGATGCGGCTGGTATTGGGCAAAGAGCCATGTATGGTAAAAGGATTCCACAAGGCCACGTCGCCGGGCCGCATAATCGCATCCACCGGCGCCGGAAGCCTTTCGAGCACCGCGGCGTTATGCGCATTGGCCTCCCATCCTTCATAGCCCCCGTCCAGCAGAGACTTTCCGGAAACATGCGAGCCCGGGATGAATTGCAGGCAGCCATTCTCACGGGTGGAGGGGTCCACGGCAATAGCGGCTTGTAAAAAACCATGGTAGAGATCGCGATAGTCGCTGTCGGGCTTACGGAAGACGCAATCCTGGTGCATTTGGAAACTGACGCCATCGCCCGGGTTCTTATAATGCATTTGATTGGTGATTTGCCGGAGGTCGGGACCCAACAAAGCCATGACTATTTCCAGCAATCGCGGGGAGGTACGGATTTGGTTCAAACCCTCATGTAGGGCCGAACCCCATTTGACGAATTTAAGCGTGGGCTTTCCCGCGACATCCACCACGCGAAATTCGGTGAGGCCGGTTTTAGTGACGCGGGCCAGCCCCGTGGCCTGAGCCAGCATTTCATCGAAATAAATGGATAGCAGGGCGATGTCTTCGAGCGGAACCACTCCCGGAAGAATGACGAATCCGTCGCGCCAATAACTCTCCTTCCAAGCGGAATCGATACCCTTACCCTCCATTATCAACTCCTTGGGTTCGACTTGGTAAGCGCCTTCGACTCGAACCTATCCCGATTATACGATACGGAGGGCGGAAATCATTCGCAACGCTTCCACCGTTTCGCAGACATCGTGAACCCGCAAAATGGAAACGCCTTTTAAGGCCGCGAAAACCGCCAAAGCCACGCTCGGAATCAAGCGATCCGAATTTTCCAGGCCGGGAGTCTTGCCTATGAAAGATTTTCGCGAAACCCCTAATAAGACAGGACAGCCGATTCCGTCCAGAAACTCAATCCCGTCAATCAACCGATAATTGTCTTCGACACGTTTTCCAAAACCAATGCCGGGATCGAGGGCAATACGATCCTTGGGAAGCCCCAACGAAGCCAGCAATTGCACGCGTTCGAATAGGAAGGCCTTCACTTCCCGCAAAACATCGGTGTATTGCGGCGCCTTTTGCATGGTTTGGGGCGTGCCTTGCATGTGGTTCAACACCACCCCCGCCCCATAGCCTTGGGGCAATTCCCACATCATGGGATCGACGGTCATGCCACTGACGTCGTTGACAATGAGCGCTCCCGCATCCAGCGCACGGCGCGCGACTTGGGATTTCACGGTATCGATGGACAGGGGGATTTGCGTTCGGCGCGCCAAGGCTTCGATGAGCGGAACCACGCGTCGAATCTCTTCCTCTTCGGAAACGGGAAGCGCCCCGGGTCGGGAGCTTTCTCCGCCGATATCCAGAATATCGGCTCCGGCTTCGAGAAGCTCCTCGCAATGACGCAAGGCCGTATCCAAAGAAGCGTATTTGCCACCGTCATGGAAGGAGTCGGGGGTGACGTTGACGATGCCCATCACCAGCGCCCGATCACCGCCCAGAAGACGGTCCCCCACCCGCCAGGAGCGGGTGGGCAGGGTTTGGAGGGGAGCGCCCCGTCCGTCCGGGGAAGAAAGCATTGCGGTCAGGCTACGCCGTCAAAGCCGCTGCCCTTACCCGCATCTTTGCCGGCATCCTTGTCCAGCGTGGAATCGTCGGAACCGGCATGCGATGGGCTTTCGGCATCGCCGCTCTTTTTCGAAGCAGTCTTTTTACGGTCGGTCTCGGTAACAGCCACGGCACCCAATTGATCTTCGGCTTCCGCTTCGGCATCCGCTTCCGCTTTGGCAGCCGCCTTTTGGGCCGCCATGCGTTTCTCACGGGCGTCGATATCCTTGAGATAGGAGCGGCTCTTGCGCGTGTCAGTTAGCAATTCGCCTTCGATGGCCCGCTTGATTTCGTCGAATTCAAGCACCTCATGCTCCATCAATGCTTCCGCGAGGTTGACCAGTTTTTGCTTATTTTCGGCGAGTATGGTGGTTACCCTTTCCATCTGGCCTTCGACGATTTTCCGAACTTCGCGGTCGATTTGAATCGCCGTGGCTTCGGAGTAATCTCGATGCTGGCTTATTTCGCGGCCCAGGAAAATCTCCTCTTGCTTCTTGCCGTAGGAAAGCGGGCCCAGGTCGGACATGCCCCATTCACAAACGTATTTGCGCGCCAACTCGGTGGCCTTTTCGATATCGTTGCTCGCACCGGTATTCTTCTGGTTGAAGATGAGCAGCTCAGCGGCCCGTCCACCCATGAGGATGGCGATCTTATCGAGTACATAACGCGAATCGTAGGTGTAATTGTCTTTATCGGGAAGCTGGAAGGTGATACCCAGCGCCCGTCCGCGAGGAATAATGGTGATTTTATGCAGCGGATCGGCATGTTTAACCAACAGGGACATGATGGCATGGCCCGCTTCATGGTAAGCCGTCGTCCGCTTCTCTTCTTCGTTGAGAATGCGCGAGAAGCGCTCGGACCCAATCATGATTTTATCCTTGGCCTCTTCGAAGTCGATCATGGCGACCTGATCGCTGCCGAAACGGGCGGCCAGCAGGCAGGCTTCGTTGACCAGATTTTCCAGGTCGGCTCCGGAAAGGCCTGGGGTACCTTTGGCGATACGGTGCAATTCCACGTCTTCGCGCAAGGGAACTTTGCGCTTATCCAGGTGCACACGGAGTATTCCTTCACGCCCCCTGGAGTCGGGCAGGTCGACAACCACCTGGCGATCGAAACGACCGGGCCGTAACAAAGCCGGGTCGAGCACGTCGGGTCGGTTGGTTGCCGCTATCAGAATGACGCCTTCGTTACTGCCGAAGCCGTCCATTTCCACCAGCAATTGGTTCAGGGTTTGCTCCCTTTCGTCATGGCCACCGCCTACTCCCGCACCGCGTTGACGGCCCACCGCGTCGATTTCGTCGATGAAAATGATGCAGGGCGCGTTCTTCTTACCCTGTTCGAACAAATCGCGCACGCGGGATGCACCCACGCCCACGAACATTTCCACGAAATCGGAACCCGACATGGAGAAGAAAGGAACTTGCGCCTCACCGGCGACGGCTTTGGCCAATAAAGTCTTTCCGGTTCCCGGAGGGCCCAGTAAAAGTACGCCCTTGGGAATGCGCCCACCCAGATTGGCGAATTTGGAGGTATCCCGAAGAAATTCGATGACCTCCTGTAATTCTTGCTTGGCTTCATCAGCCCCGGCCACGTCCTTGAAGGTTGTTTTGGGACGGTTTTCATCCAGCACCTTGGTCTTCATCTTGCCGAAGGAGAATATTCCTTTCGCTCCGCCCATCTGCCCTTGTCGGGACATCATGAACCAGAAAAATGCGATAAGCAGGAAAAGTGGGAAAATGGTGCCCAAATAGCCGAGCCACCGGGTTTCCCTCACGAAGGTTACTTCCGTGCCACGCGAGACCAGATTATCCAACATCGCTTGCAAAGGCTCATCGATGTCGGGAAGAATCGTCTTGAATTTTACCGTGCGGGCAGCCAGCGCGCTACGGTCCTCGCGAAACTCCGCCTGCTCCTGGGGCGAAAGCTCGCGTTCACCCACGACCAGATAACCCTCGCCGACCCTTTGCAGTTCCAGGGAAGTGATTTTGATTTTTTCGTCGACTATGATTTCCCGGAATTGGGAATAGCTTTTCTCTTCGACGGGATTTTGCGAGTCGAGCAGTTGAATCAGAAAAATCGCAACCAACACCATCGCCAGAATCAAAGTCAGGTTCTTACGACCCAATTTGCCCGGCTGTGGAGTGCCTTGCTTGGAATCCGGCGCTTTGTCGCGTCTCGGAATTTCCTTCTTACTTTTCTGGTTTTTGTCGTCTACCAAATTATTGTTTTTGTCTTCTACTGGTTTTCCCATTGCAACACCAATTTTAAAATTCGCCGCGTCCCATCGCCTATTCTATGAAATTCTGAAAGGCCATAACCAGGAACCCATATCACTCTATCGCTTGTACACAACAGAGGCAAGGCATCGCGTTCCCGCAAGGGCACCTTTTTTTCGTTGAAAAACGCCTTTAGTTTCCGGGAATGGCTGGAAATACCCAGCGGCGAAAATTTATCTCCCCTTTTTCTGGTTCTAATTCTTAATCTACAAGATAATAAGTCGGCATCAAAGAGCGCAATCGGCTCCCCGGCACCGGGAAAATCGGGGTTTGCGGGGATCGGATGAGTCTGCGGATAATACCAAGCGCATAGATTAAAAGTCCGGCCTCCCCACGACCCTTTCAAGGGGCCTTCGGCGGGGTCCCAACCCCACTCCGGAAATTGCGAAACTTCTCCTGCGGGATGGTCGGGACGAAAAGCACAGAAAAGGCCTGCCTTTTCAGCCTGGAACTGCCAATAAGCGTTTAAGTTGACTTTCAGGCCCCTGATCCCGCTTTCTCCCTGCCTTCGCAACTCATCCAGTATTTTCTGTGTGACCCCGCGGGGGGGCAGCCTTTCCGGGGTGGCGTCCGGCGACCCTACCCGAGCCGCGGCGAGTAAATCCTCCAGGGCCGGCTTCAAGCTCTCGGAATGCGGGAGGGCATTCTCCACGCTTTTCCAGGGTAAATAAGGCCGACCTATTTCATCTTTCTCAATTTCGAGGACAGGGAACAAAGCTTGCATGCGCGGCCACAAATCTTGCACCGTAAAAGCGATACGCGCCACCTGTTCATTGAGTTGGGGGTTTTGCTCCCGCCATTTTGGCATCAAATGCAACCGATACCGATTCCGTTCGATGCGCACATCCCGGTTCGAGTCGTCCTCCCGCCACGGAGTTTGCGTCAGGTCCAGATATTGCCTGATCTCGGCGCGGGTCCGATTGAGAAAAGGTCGGATAATCCGATTTTCACGGCAAAAGGGAATGCCCTGTAATCCCTTGAAACCCGTACCCCGACCCAACCTTTGCAAAACCGTCTCCACCAAATCGTCCCGATGGTGGGCGGTAAGAATAAAATCGGACCCCGTATCCCGAGCCGCCTCTGCAAAACAGCGGTAGCGCTCTTCCCGAGCCCACATCTCCACCGATTGCCGGGCGGCGCGCCGGTGGGGGTGAATGCGCTTCACCGTACAACCCATTCCTGCCTCCGAACAATAGCGGATAACCAGCCGCATATCCTCATCCGCTTCGGGCCGCAAACCAT
Source organism: Fibrobacteria bacterium (assembly GCA_041746255.1). Classification (GTDB taxonomy): domain Bacteria; phylum Fibrobacterota; class Fibrobacteria; order UBA11236; family UBA11236; genus JBGTHM01. Next base: position 20,436 of record JBGTHM010000001.1, read on the forward strand.
GGTGAATATGCAATACCGAAAGTTGGGAGGCTGGGCGGAATCGACCGGAAAAATAGCGAAGCATGGCCATGGAATCGGCTCCACCCGAAACGGCAAGTAACAAGGCCTTGCCTTCGGGGTGGAATTTTCTTTCCGCCAGGAAAGCGGACGTGGGTTCTTCCCAGGCCTCAACCGTGCTGATGGGGATTGGGCGGGGCAATGGGGCTTCCCTGGATGACCCAGGCTCCTTCGATTCGCCGACGGAAAAAACAGGAGCGGAATCCTTCATGGCAGGCCGCCCCGTCTCCCTCTTGCACGACTTTGAACAACAAAGCGTCGCCGTCGCAGTCGATATGCGCCGAAACCACTTTTTGCCGATTGCCCGAGGTTTCGCCTTTCAACCACAGGGATTGCCGCGAGCGTGACCAATAAGTCATATAACCCGTGTCGAGAGTAAGACGCAGCGATTCGGCGTTCATATAGGCCAACATCAGCACTTCACCGTCGGCCTCATCCACGGCTAGAGCCGTAACCAGCCCTTGCGCATCGAATTTCACCGAATGCAGCAAATCATCCCAGGATGGGTCGGACAAGGCGCCGCCGCTCATTTGCGCACATGCCCTTTCCCGGTGACCACCCAGCGGTAGGTGGTCAGGCTTTCCATTCCCATGGGACCGCGAGCGTGCAATTTGTCGGTACTGATGCCGACCTCGGCTCCCAAACCATACTCGCCCCCATCGGCGAAACGCGTCGAGGCGTTCACCATCACCGAGGAGCTGTCGACGCCTTCCAGGAAAATTTTTTGCGCCTTGGCCGACTTCGCCACGATGGCGTCGGTATGGCCCGTGCCGTGCTTCCGGATATGCTCGACCGCGCCTTCCACTCCGTCCACGGATCGTACCGCGAGTACGAGGTCGAGGTATTCCTCGTCCCAATCCGATTCTGAAGCGGCCTTCACTCCCGGCAGCAACTTGCGCGTTACGGAGTCGCCGCGCAACTCCACTCCAGCGGCGGCCAACTTTTCCAGCAAGCTCCGCATTCTCTCCGGCTTTAAACGCTTGTCCCATAAAAGGGTTTCCATGGCGTTGCATACGCCGGGCCGCTGCACCTTGGCATTGAGCGCGATTTCCTCGGCCTGGACCGGATCGGAGGTGGCGTCCAGGTAAACATGGCAGACGCCTTTATAATGTTTGATAACCGGCACCCGCGCTTTTTCCGTCACAGCCCGAATCAGGTTCTCGCCGCCCCGGGGAATGACCAGATCGATATGCCGGATATCGGCCAATAGCGCGTCGACCACTTCCCGCGCCGGAGTGTTCACCAGCTGCACGGCGTCGGTTGTCACGCCTTCGGCCTTGAGGGCCTTGTGGAAAAGGGATGCCAAGGCGGCATTGCTGCGCGCGGCCTCTTTTCCGCCGCGGAGGATTACCGCATTCCCGCTTTTGAAGCATAGCGCGCCGCCGTCCACCGTGACATTGGGACGCGATTCGAAAATGAAGAAAATCGTGCCGATGGGCGCGGCTACGCGGGCGATTTCCAGGCCGTCCTTGCGTACCTTGCGATCCAATTCCCGGCCCAGGGGATCGGGAAAGGCGATAATGCTTTTCAGGCCATCGGCCATGGAGGCGATACGTTTTTCGTTCAGCAACAGGCGATCGAGCAGGGCCTCGCTTAGGCCTGCGACGCGCCCCGCTTCCACGTCGAGGGCGTTTTCACGCAATATGATTTTTTGATTGTCGAGCAGAGAAGCGCGCAGGCGTTTCAGCACCGCGTTGCGTTTAGCGGCGCTGAGATTCCGCACGGCGACGGCCGCCGCCCGGCTTTTCAGCCCCAGGGAACGCGCATAGGCTTCCGTGGAGGGCTGCGCGGTTTTCGCGCGAGGGGGTTTCAAAGTTTCTGTAGTAAGCATGGCGGTAATCCTGAATCCGGTTTAGCCGAGTCGTTTGTGGGCCGGAGCAAGGATCCGGAACCCACCTGCGGCGGAGATTTACAGAAAATAAGATATTCCCGGCCCGTCGCCGTGGCGTAGTTAAAAAATGACCAGTTGGTCGCGGTGGATGACTTCTTCGGGACCCTTGCGGCCCAGGATTTCGGGAATCAGACCGCTTTTTTTCCCTCGGATTTTTTCCACGTCGGAAGCCGAATAGGCGGTACGGCCCCGTCCAATAACCTCGCGATTCGGGTTCAGGATTTCCACGAAATCACCCGCGACGAAATTGCCCTTTATCTTGAGGATACCCGCCGGTAAAAGGCTCACCTTGCGGGTGAGCAGCGCCTTCTCACCTCCGGCGTCCACTCCGATTTGTCCCTTGGGCTTGGAAACGAAGGCCATCCAGCGCTTATTGTTGCGAATACGGGCCGAGTTGGGCAAAAAAAGCGTACCGACGGTCTTTCCCCGCACCAATTCCAACAACAGGGCGTCGGTGCCTTTGGTCAAAACGGCCGGGGTTCCGGCCTCGGTTGCCTGTTGCAGCGCCCGCAACTTGGCGCGCATGCCTCCCACGCTGACTCCGCTTCCCGGCGCGGCCCCTCCCAGTTTAAGTATCTCTGGTGTTACCTTGGGAACAATGGCTATCGGCTGCGCGTCCGGATGCTGCTTGGGATTGCGGGTGTAGAGCCCGTCTTCATCCGAAAGAATAACCAACAAATCGGCATCGAGAAAATGGGCCACGTCGGCGCTGAGCTTGTCGTTATCGCCGACTTTGATCTCGTCCGTCGTAATGGTATCGTTTTCGTTTATAATGGGAATCACGCCCTTGGCCAAAAGGCTGTCGACGGTATTGCGGATGTTATTGAAACGCGTACGATTGTGGAAATCTTCGGCCGAGAGCAGTATTTGCGCCACGACCTTGCCCCGCTTGGCGAACAGGTCTTCGTAAAGGTGCATGAGCCGCACCTGTCCTACGGCGGCGCAGGCCTGTTTCTCCGGTAGCCGCGAGGGCCGTACTTTATAGCCCAACGCGCCCATCCCCAATCCCACCGCGCCGGAACTGACGAGAACCAGCGCATGGCCCCCATCTTGCAGTCTGCAGATTTCGCTTACCAGGTGCTTTAGATAGACGGTATTGGGGGTATTATCATCGTTGCATAAAAGCCGGGTGCCCACCTTGACCACCAGGCGTTTGATGTCGGCGAATACCTTCTTACGGAGATCTTCCATGAGGGGCAAGAATGTAGCTATTCCCGCCGGGGTTACTGTACTTTTTCCAACTCACGGATAAGTCGTTTATACCGGGCGTTCTCGGCCTGTAAACGTTCCACTTCCTGCCTGAGGAGATTAATCTCGTCCTCAACTTCTCTGGAGGCTGGAACGGTATCAGTCAAAGCGACTGCACTCCTTTCCGAAATCCCCGGATCGGCCTGGGTTTCCCGTTCGGATTCCACGAACGCGTCCGGAGGGGTTCGCAGCGGTGGGGAAACCTTGGCTGCACAGCCCGTCAAAAGGAGGGCCAACGCCGTTCCGGCACAGCTTCTCCCTAACCCGCTCATTATTCCTTCTCCCATGTCCGCTCCCAAATTCCGCTGGAGCGGACAATATCAATCATCTGATCCTTTTCATCAATGTAATTCTCGGTCACCGGTTCGCGGATCTCCTTAAGCCTTTGGGTGACCGTATGGATGCGCTGAACCTCGTCCATGATGGAGGAGAGTTTGGACTTTACCCCATCGGAAGCTCCCTCCAGGGTCGCGGCCAAAAATTCCGCATTGGCGCTGATAATCATCAGGGGGTTGTTGATTTCGTGATTCACACTGCGCACGATCTGGTTTATCGCCTCCAAGCGTTTGAGCCGACCGTCGGATGCATGATGGTCCTGCAATTGCAGCGACATTTTATTGAATACCGAGGCCAGACGGCCGATTTCATTTTCCACCGGAACGAAGGCCTGATACCCGAGATTCCCCGTGCCCAATTCCACCGCTCCCTTTTCCAAGGTCTTGAGCGGTCCGAGAATCTTCCACTTGAGCACCACTCCCACATACGCCAGCATCACCACCAACAAAAGCAGAGTATAGCCCACTTTCGACCCGGCCGCTTCGATCGAGGCGGATAGCAGGGCGAGCTTGGCCGTGCGGTCGGTACGCATGCCGTCCTGCAAAGCGAAAAATCCCTCGCGGATTTCCTGCTCCCAAACCTTCAACCGATCGTTGATGCTCCCGTCCATGCGGAATTGCCTGCCACCCCTGGAGCCGGAACCGGCCGCCTGGGAAGAACGGGAGAGTATCAGGTATTGGGACATTTTATCCTGCAATGCCAGCCAACTTTCGGTGCTCTGCAAATTTCCGGAAATCCCCGCCGTATTGATTTGGCGCCAGCGTGCATCCAATTCCTCCACCGAAATCTGGAATCTCCGGAAATGGTGCTCCGTTCCCAGGGCGGAATACTTGGTTCTTTCGCGCGCTGTTACGGAAAGTGCCGAAATGGTGGTCGCCAATAGGTCGCCCGATTCTGCCGTAGCGCCCAATTCACGGGTTTGACTGTCGATGGTATTCATCTGATGCAATACCGCCAGCAAGAAAGCCAGAATGCCGATAAAGGCGGCCAGAGCCACCGCAGGCATTTGAAATTGCAAACTATGTAACCATTGTCGCATTTACTACCTTCGCACTCCCGGGAGGACGATTTTGCCCATTTCGACCCAATATCATCTTAAGGGTTGGTGGGGGGAAAGCACAAGGCGGAAATTACCCTTTTGTGGCTTTGCAGCCTGGATTCCGCTCCTATTAGCGCTCAATATCCCCGCTCAAACCGAAACACCGGCCGTTGCGCTATTCCTCGACGCTTTGGAAGACCGGCGCTTGGAAGGCCGGCTATCCGAAGCACAATTCACGGCTCTTTCCCTGGAACTGGATGAGTCCTTCGACTGCCCATCGCTAAGGGCGCTCGCCCTGGAATGGGATCAATCGGCGGTGGATGAGGCCGTCGCTCAGGCCTGCCTGGAATCCCACCTGGTACCCGTCGTTCCCACCGCGCCCAAGCCCAAATCGATACGTGCCCAGTGGACCCAGGCTCTTTACCCCCAAGCGCCGGACCGCGACGGGTTTGCACTCACCGCCGACGCCCACTACGCCGACTTTCGGGTGGGCGGGGCGTTTCGGGATACCGCCTTGGTTCGCCGGTATGTCGAAGCCGGCTTTGGTTTTGCTTCGGGTAACCGGATTAGCCTGCACGCGGGTAACTTGCAATATACCCTACCCGATATGCGTATCGCCCTGGTATCCGGTAGAAGAGCTCCGGCTGGACTAAGATACCGCGAGGGCCCCGCTCTGCTTTTCGCCTCGCATCCGGGAATGAATGGATTGGGTGTGGGGTTCACCGGAAAAAAGGCGACCGCCGCCGCCCATGCCTCCTGGAACAAAGCCTATCGGGGTCAAGAACGCGTCGACCTCTTGCAATACGGAGCGGGCGCACGGCTAGATGGAGAAACCATCAGTCTCACCGCGCAAAATCTGCTCGTGCGTTATGAAACCGACAACGGAAGAGCATCCGATTATTGGATAGGGGGGCTGGAAGGAAGGGAGCGGAAAGACAAATTTCGTGCCGGACTGGGGTATACCTTTTCCCGGGATGGGGAAAGCCTAAGCGGACCGGAAAGCCGTCTGGGTTTTGTTGCCGAGGCGGAGGTCAAACACAAGGGGTCGCAACGCCGCCAGAATTCCCTACGGGTATTCCAGGCTACGCCGGATTGGGAAAACCCACTGGCTCCCGCCTGGTTGCGCTACCAGGACACGACCGCCAGCGGCTTTAAGGTGGCGGGATCCGGAGAAGGCGGTTTGGTTTTGCGCTCCCGGATTCCTCTTGGGGAGGCGAAAGGATCTCCTCTTTTGCAAGCCGATTCGGAATTAGGATGGCTATGGATGCGGCAGGATTGGCTCCGGCAAGGCTTTCGATTGGGGTTGGAACAAAAATGGGGCGCTTTCCAAACTCAGGCGGATTGGCGATGGGATCAAGCCCAAAATTGGAATGAGGATTTCTCGGGCGAGGATTTTAGCCACTGGACCCTCGGTGGCGGCACGCGCTACCGCGCGGAAAAATGGCGGGCGGCGTTGCGCTATTCCCACCGGGGAGAGGGTTATCGCGGCCTTTTCCCCCGATCGTTGCAAGGCGACATCGCCTGGCTCCGAAAAAACTCGGACGCCTTACGTTTGGGTTGGCAAACCGGAGACGTGCTAAAACCCCTATCGCGAAACCGGATTTATTTTTCGCAGGACTTCGACATTACCCCCGGATTGCGGCTGACGGGAATCGTCAGGGTCCCCTTGGCCGAAGGCTCCGTCGAAAAGTCCTTTTACTACCGCCTGCAAGTGCGCGCGTCTTATTAAGGAAACCATCCCCGTTGTGGTTTTTATCCCCGCAACGACTCGGGTATGCGCTCGAATTGCAAAATGGCCTCGAAAGTCTGACGTTCGCGAATGGTTTCCGCAACGCCCTTGTCTACCATCACCTCGGCCGCCAGCCGACGCGTATTATAGTTGGACGACATTACCGACCCATAGGCCCCGGCGTCGTGGAGGATGAGGTAGTCGCCGACCTGCGCCTCGGGAAGCTTACGGGTGGTCACCAAACCGCCTTCTTCTTGCGTGAAAACGTCACAGGATTCACACAAGGGGCCGGCCACCACCGCTTCGACGCTGCCGGCCAGCTGGCGGCCGTCGCCCGCCGCGATGGAGATTTCGTGGTAAGCCCCGTACATGGCCGGGCGGATCAAAGTGTCGAAACCAGCGTCGACCAGGTAGAAGGCGTTCCCGCCCGTCACCTTGCGCGACCGGATTTGCGTGAGCAGAAAACCGCTTTCGGCCACGAGGTAACGCCCAGGCTCGACCTCCAGCGAAACCGCATGCCCCAGTTCCGCTTCGATGGATTTGCGAGCCTTGTCCCATAATTCATAATAGGCCCCGATTTCGATGCGCGGCTGTTCCTTGCGATAAGGAATGGGCAGCCCGCCCCCCGCGCTGATGACCTTGAGTTGCTTGCCCATGCGTTTGGCTGCGGCCACCATGGCGTCGCACACTTGCGACAGGTGGTGGAAATCGCTGCCGGATCCGATATGCATATGCAGCCCGACGATATGCACTCCCGCCTCACGCCCCAAACGCAGGCATTCCTCCAGGTCTTCGTGCCAGATTCCATGCTTCGACCATTCTCCGCCGGTATTCACCTTGCGGGAATGGCCATGGCCGAAGCCGGGATTGATGCGCAAAATGGCTTCGGCTCCGGGGCAGAAAGAACCCAATTGGGCGAGCATGTCGGGCGAACCGATATTGACGGGAATGCGATGCTCCCGAATGAGGGCGATGGCATCCTCATCGAAAAGGTCGGCGGTGAATACAATACCCGGCTTTTCGGTACCCCCGGTAAATCCCGCTTTGAGGGCGCGCACAATCTCTCCCGCCGAAACGGCGTCGACCACCACGCCCAGGCGGCGCATCAAGGAAAGGATGGCCAGGTTGGAGTTGGCTTTTTGCGCGAAGCGAATGACGTCGAATTGCTTGAGTTCAGCCACGCGTTTTTCGATTACGGCGCGATCATAAATAAAGGTGGGCGTGCCGAAACGGCGGGCCAATTCCGGAATTTCCACCCCGGCGATATGAGAGAGTTGGTTTTGCATGAGAAGCCTTGTTCCTGAGGGAATTCAAAGCTGGAAATATATTAAAGGAGTGGCGGTCGGGAGGTGGCGGTGGAGAGACGCGGATGTGGGAAACTTAAGCTTCCGTTTTTTCCGGGTCGGCGGGAGTCTGTTCCATCAGACCATACTGATGCATCAAAACATGTTCCAGTTTTTGCACCCAGTTATTGAGCGGCGCCTCCTGGCGCGACAGCTGGAAGAACAGGCTGAGGAAGAACACCCCTAGGCAGAAAGTAAGGAATGCCAAAAAAACGGTAAGCATACCCCTATTTTGGCATGGATACGGTCGCTTTGGCTAGGGAAAGAGTTTCTCCGCGATTTGCACGGCGTTCAAGGCCGCGCCTTTGCGGATTTGGTCGCCCACCACCCAAAAATCAAGGGTATTGGGTTGGGAAGGGTCTTTGCGCAGACGTCCGACAAAAACCGGATCCTTGGAGGAGGCATCCATGGGCATCGCCCAGCGGTTATTCGCCCTGTCCTCTAAAATCTCCACTCCCTCGGCCGCATGTAAAATACCGTAGGCTTCTTCCACGCTGAAATCTTTGGCGAACTCGACGTTCAAAGCTTCGGAATGCGCGCGTAGCACCGGCACGCGCACGCAAGTCGCCGTAATGCGCAGCGAATCGTCATGGAAAATCTTGCGCGTCTCCTTGATCATTTTCATTTCTTCTTCGCAATAGCCCGTTTCGCCCATGGGCGAATTATGCGGAAAGAGGTTGAACGCATAAGGGTGGGGAATCACGGTGGGGGTGAATTCGCGCGCTTCGAGTTTGGCGGCGGTTTCCTGCAGCAACTCTTCCATGGCGGTGGCTCCCGCTCCGCTGGCGGCCTGATAGGTAGCGGCGACGATGCGGCGGATGCCGAAGCGCTTGTGCAAGGGCCAAAGGGGCAGCGCCATGATGATGGTCGAACAATTGGGATTGGCGATGATGCCTTTATGCTTGGCGATGTCCTCCGGGTTGACCTCGGGAATAACCAGCGGCACGCCTTCTTGCATGCGGAAATAGGAGGTGTTGTCGACCACCACCGCGCCCGCGGCCACCGCGGAAGGGGCGAACTCCTTGCTGATCTTGCCGCCGGCGGAAGCCAAAACCAATTGCACGTCTTTAAAGGAATCGTGGGTCAACTCCTCGACGGGATAGGATTCCCCCTGAAAAGTCAGGGAACGTCCGGCCGACCTTTTGCTTGCCAGCAAGGTCAATTTGCCCAGAGGAAACTTCCGTTCATTGAGCAAGGCCAGTAATTCCGTACCTACCGCGCCGGTGGCGCCCATAATGGCAACGTTGACACCCATAAAAATTTGTTTTTCCTTTCGGCCGTCCAATTTACAAATTGCGGCCCTGAATCAGGGGAGTATGAAGATAGGACATATTAATTTAATTTATGGTCGCTTTGGGCATGCGCTGAAAGCTCATCCCCACCGACCGGCCATTCAGCGGCCTCAAAGCAACCATCGAGGGGCAAAAGAGCGCGTACGATCCGCTTGAAATCGCTCCACGAGACGAAACCTCCCAACCTGAGCAGGAACCTGTACCCAAATGACCCCAACATCCCGGTCCCTCCCGCAAGCAGCCTTTTTCTCGGATAGACATATCGGCCCCAACGCGGAGGAACAGCAAGCCATGCTTGAGGCGCTGGGGGAAAAGTCCCTCGACGGCTTGGTGGACAAAACGGTACCGGCTTCGATTCGGTTGCGGAAACCCTTGAACATTCCCGCCAATCCCGACGAACATGCCTTCTTGCAGGAATTCCGGAAACTTGCGGACAAGAATCAGATTTTCAAATCCTATATCGGCATGGGCTATCACGGCTGCATTACGCCGCCGGTCATTCAAAGAAACATTCTGGAAAATCCCGGCTGGTACACGCAGTATACGCCCTATCAAGCCGAGATAGCCCAGGGACGGCTGGAAGCCCTGCTTAATTTCCAAACTTTGGTTTCGGATTTGACCGGACTTCCCGTCTCCAACGCCTCCTTGCTCGACGAAGCCACGGCCGCCGCCGAGGCGATGAATTTGCTGTACGCAGCCTCGCGGAGGGATCGCGAAGCGGCCATGGTTTTTTTCGCTTCCGACAAATGCCATCCCCAGACATTGGCCGTCTTGGAAACCCGGGCCCGTCCACTTGGAATCGAGTTACGGGTGGGAAGCGCCGAGGATTTCGACTTTCCCGCCTCCTGCTTCGGAGCTTTGCTGCAATATCCCGACACCGACGGCGCGGTTATCGACCCCACCGCCTTTTGCGCACAAGCGAGCAAGGCGGGAATACGGACGGTGCTGGCCGCCGACTTGCTGGCCTTGACCTTGTTGAAATCGCCCGGCGAATGTGGAGCGGATATCGCGGTGGGATCCTCTCAACGCTTCGGCGTGCCCATGGGATACGGCGGACCACATGCGGCGTTTTTCGCCACCCGCGAAGAGTTCAAGCGCATTCTCCCCGGACGTATCATCGGCGTTTCGGTGGACGCGCGCGGTAAAACCGCGTATCGCATGGCCCTGCAAACGCGGGAACAACATATCCGCCGCGAAAAAGCCACCAGCAATATCTGCACGTCGCAAGTACTCTTGGCCGTGATGGCCGGCATGTACGCCGTTTACCATGGCCCGCAAGGGCTCAAGGCCATCGCCTCTCGCGTTCACGCTCTGGCGCGCAAGCTCGACGCGGAACTGGTGAAAATGGGTTGTCGTAGCCTGCACGACGCTTACTTCGATACCTTGCGCATGGGATTGCCGGACGCGGCCTCCGCACGGAGGCTGGCCGTACATGCCGAAGCGGCGCGGATTAATTTCCGGCTTCACGGCGACGGCAGCGTAGGCATCAGCCTGGACGAAAGCGTGCAGCCCGAAGATTTCTCCCGGTTGCTGTCGGTATTCGCCCAAGCTCTGGAAAAGCCCGTTCCCGATTCCAGTATGACGCAGGTTACCGGTTCGGAAACGCCGGTATGGCCGCCCACCTTGACTCGCACCACGCCTTTTCTCACGCATCCCGTTTTCAATACCTATCGTTCCGAAACCAATATGCTGCGCTATATGCGCTCTTTGGAGAGTAAGGATCTTTCGCTCACCACCTCCATGATTCCGCTGGGCTCCTGCACCATGAAACTCAACGCCACGGTCGAGATGATGCCCGTTACCTGGCCGGAATTCGCCGAGCCCCACCCCTTCGCTCCCCGCGCCCAATTGCAAGGCTATGCCGAACTGTTCCGCGGGCTCGAATCCGCACTGGCGGAAATTACCGGTCTGCCCGGCGTTTCGTTGCAACCCAATGCGGGATCGCAAGGCGAATATGCGGGACTACTGGTCATCCGCGCCTATCAGGCCGAACGGGGAGAATCACAACGAAACGTGGTACTCATCCCCTCGTCGGCGCACGGAACCAATCCGGCCAGCGCGGTGATGGCGGGATTCCAGGTGGTGGTGGTCAAGTGCAACGATCGCGGCGACATCGACTTCGACGATTTGCAACGCCTGACTAAGGAGCATAAGGCCCGGCTGGGCGCCTTGATGATAACCTACCCGTCCACCCATGGGGTGTTCGAAGAAGGCATTCAGGAAATCTGCCGGGTAGTGCACGACGCGGGCGGCCAGGTCTATATGGACGGCGCCAATATGAACGCCCAAGTGGGATTATGCAATCCCGCCATGGTGGGAGCCGATGTTTGTCATTTGAATTTGCATAAGACTTTTTGCATTCCGCATGGGGGCGGCGGCCCGGGCATGGGCCCGATTTGCGTCGCACAGCACCTTGTCCCCTTTCTGCCGGGCCACCCTGTCGTCAGCCCCACGGAGTCGCGCACAAGCTTGACTCCGGTTTCGGCCGCGCCCTGGGGCAGCTCTTCCATCCTTCCCATTTCGTGGGCGTATATCCGCATGATGGGCGGCGAAGGCCTGACGCAAGCCACTAAGGTGGCCATTCTCAACGCCAACTATTTGAAACGCTGCCTGGAGAAGCATTACCCGGTTCTCTACCAAGGTAAGCATGGAACCGTGGCTCATGAGATGATTCTCGACTGCCGCGCCTTCAAGGCTTCGGCGGGTATCGAGGTGGAAGATATCGCCAAGCGTTTGATGGACTATAACTTCCATGCGCCCACGGTTTCCTTTCCCGTGCCGGGAACGTTGATGATAGAGCCTACGGAAAGCGAATCGAAAGCGGAGTTGGACCGGTTCTGCGAAGCCTTGATTTCCATCCGCGAAGAGATTGCCGAAATCGAAGCGGGGCGTGCCGACCGGGTCGACAATCCCCTGAAGAACGCGCCGCATACGGCCGACATGGCTTTGAGCGACGAGTGGAAACATTCTTATAGCCGGGAAAAGGCGGTGTTTCCCCTGCCCTATGTGCGCCACCACAAGTTTTGGCCTAGCGTGGCGCGCATCAACGCGGCTTACGGAGATAAGAATTTGATGTGTGCGTGCCCTCCGTTGGAATCGTATCAGGCTTAAAGGGTTCTCACCTGATCGGATTCCCGGATTATTCCAATCCGTAGGACCAGCAGTTAAGGCGTAATTCAAATCGAGAACTGAGGCTTTTGGAAACCTTGATTCTTATAGCCCTGACGGAAGGTTCAATAGCACTGCAAGCATTGAGTTGATGGCAAGCTCTCCTGCCATAGAACCGATGACCATCCAGCCATAAATAAGTTGTATCTCCACGGGATTCCGCTCCTTTTTGATGGGTCGTGTCGGAATAGGTCACATAGTCAAAATCGACTGAGAACGCATAATCGACCGTTTCCACGGTATCCAGGGTAGCAGGTCTATCTTGGGCCAAGTATAAAATTACCGGTCCGGAATGCGGAATGGCATTCATCTCAATGGTCGTTGAATCCGTACCCGATCTAACTCCCTCGAAAGTGCAGTTACCGATAAATTCGCAGCCATCCAGAAAGGGGATGAAAAGGATGATTGTGAGCAATGGAACCAGAAATGATTTGCTTTTCAAGTGCTCCTCCCTTTTCCCGTATCACGGCGAGAAATAGCTGTTTGTGGAATTTTTTCCATAAAGGTATTCACCATCACCTTTGTTTCACCAGATACTCGGAAAGAATTCAGCAAAACCGAATTGAAACGGTTACCACCCTGTTTTAAATGGTTAGACCACATTTTATTCGAGCCAAGTGCTCCTGATTAACTGGAAAAACCCCTCATAATAGTGAAACCATATTTCAATTCGAAAATAAATAACTGAAACAAGCAGAAGGCCAAGCACTAAATAAAATGCCTCCCGAATCCTTTGGAGTGTGGATGAGCATTTTGAAATTCTGAAAATCGAAAATCCAAGGTAAATGGCCATTACAAACGGTATGATTCCAAAATGATATGTTACCCAAATAAATCCGAAAATATTTTGAATTCTGAAAAGAAAAAATAAAGTTAGATCTAAAATAATTAGTGGTGCAATAATTCGAATCCAACCCGGCCTTCCTCTAAAATTCGATGTATCCATTTTTGTTCCTGTTATTATTTTCCGGATACCCTAAAGATTCTTTGGGTACTTGGCCCTATCGCTCCCACCCATATTGAACCAAAGGTTTCCATTTGCAATCAAATACATCCGTGACACGATCTGCACATCGGCATTTATGGCACCCCCTCCGTAAACCAACCTGCCCTTTACCCCATGATTTCAACTCGTTTCGCTGGATAGGGCGACCACAAGAAATGATAGGTTGCTCGCCCGAGCACGAATTGAAATGGGCTGCAGAATCTGTCCGGATCAGAGGGGACGGTTCATATCGGAGAGCCAACCCAGCTGGGTATCACCAATGGACTTATTTTTTCTTTTCTGAATCAATTTCGGGGTTATTAAACCCCCCTGGCTGATCTTCCTCAATCGTGGCAAGTATTCCGTTTAAAAATAATGCCCCCGACGTTATCAGAAAAATTTGCCAAAAGGGGACATTTAGAAATATGCTTGCCCCAAAACTTATTGACGTGGTCACCAGGATATAAATAAGGAAAGCCCGCCAGTCGATAATTTTTTTCATAGAGCCATCACTTGCGGCATACCAAATCTTCCCAATGATCTTATCTGACTGAATTTTCGGACTGGTTCCAACCTCAAGACGGCGAACCAAATGATCTGCCACAGCCTCCTAAACCGGGACTTGTAAGGTTGATCAAAGGCGGAGGCAGTATCTATGGAGAAATCTGGTCTCTTCCTTTGTGCCGTTTCGGCGCCTTGATAAGGAAAATCCCCCGGCCTTTGGGAATTGATACCGTCTTTTTGGAGCAGGGTGAAACCTGCCAGGGGTTCGTATGCGATGCGACGGGGGTTACCCATGCCGAGGAAATCACCGACTTGGGATATTTTCGGCGGGCTTGAAATTTTCGATGGTATTCCCTGGGGGGATGGGGCTATCGGTCAGAAAGTATTCCTACCTGATTAGCGATTTTAGCAAAGATTCCGCCACTTGGGCCCGGTCGGTGATATCCATCACTTTTAAGTACTGGCCGCCATTATATATCTTTTCCCGCATGCGTATCGCTTCATTTTTCTTCCCATTCGGTATAATCCTGGCATTGATGGTGCTTTGCTCGCCCATTTACCCCGCTTCGCCATCCAAGGTCCAACCCAAACCTGCCAATGCGGCAAAGGTCGAATCGGCAAGTATGGACCGCGCCCAATTGCTGGATATCTATATGTCCGGCGAACTGGACAGCCTGCTCATGGTTTGTGAAAACATTCGGCGCAAGGGCGCCATGATGACCCGCGACGATTCGATTATGGTTTACAAGCTGTTGGGCGTGGTATACGGTGCCAATGATTACAATCGGCGAAAATCCGAAAGTTTCTTCTATCAAATGCTGAAACTCAATCCCGATGAAAACCTATTGGCCTTGGCCGTTGGCGACTCCGTGGAATCGCTTTTTTCGAATGTGCGCGAAAGATACGCGGCCTTGCATCCGGAATACCGTTCGAAAGCCGATTCCCTGAATGGAGGGAGCGAATCATCGACTTCCGTACCGGCTTCGGTAATCACCCCCCGCGCTCCCGACCGGGGAATCTCCCCCAAGGTCTGGTACGCGGTTGGAGCCACCGCTGCCCTGACTGGCGTAACGGCATTCGTTCTTCTCAATCAAGAACCGGAAAAAAATGTCAATGTCATCGTCCAACCTATCGAATAATTCCTACCTCCGTTTCCCAACCTTGCTTCGCCGAATAGGACTGCCGCTTTTCGCGCTGGTCGTGATTCCGGTATTGCTTTCCTGCACGAACCTGGCTCCGATAGAGGAGTATGAAATTGAATTCGTTCTTGATCCTTCCTTGGTAGGAAATTTCGACAGCGTGCAAGTTAAGATTTTTAATGTGAACTCTTCGGGTGAGGTGGATACCGCGAACCCCGTCCAAGTGAGCCTCTTTCCCTTGGACGAGGATACGCGCAGAATTCGTATGACTCTGAATACCAAAGTGAAGGAAAAATTCCGGGCATCCGTTGTCGGGTATGGCGAGTCGGGTATTGTCTTCAACAAACAATATGCTTACACGGATTTCGGGGTGGACGGCGACACCCAACCGGTGGACTTGCTTCCTCCTAAAGCTATTCCTCCGCAAGAAATAACCGCGGAAGATTTAGTGGGGCTGGTCGGAGATACCTTGGTACCTGCTGTGACTTTCAAGCCTGAAGACGCAACCAATAAAAACTTCGTTTTGACCAGTTCGGAAAATTCGGTGGTCGAGGTAGTGGGAAAAAAGCTGGTGGCGCTGAAGTTAGGCGAGGCAAAAATCACCGTAAAAACCGAAGCGGGGGATTTGGAAGCGGTTTTCACCGTCCAAGTCGTGGCCCCTTCCTTCGAGAACCGGATTCTTCCCATTGTGAAATTGAAATGCGCTCCCTGTCACATACCGGGCGAAACCTTTAATTTCCAGGATTCTTCCGAGTTGGTGAGATGGGGCGCATCCGCAATTGATCGTCTGGGGAGAAAAGTGGGAGATGGTGGCCGCATGCCTTTGGCTGGGGCTCCCAACGGGGATTTGAGCGCCGACGAGTTGGAGATATTGGTTAAGTGGCTGGAAGGTGTTGTCGTACCGGCTAAAAGCGTTTCCGCATCCGATATGCAGGGAACCTTGGGAGATACCTTGGAACTTAAATTGTCCTGGGATCCTCCGGAAGCCACCAATCAGCGTTTTCGGTTGACCAGCTTGGATACAACCAAGGCGATCGTGAAAGGCAATCGGATAATACCCCAGGTCATGGGCGACGCTTTTGTGTTGGTGGAGCCGGAAGGCCTGGATCAGCGGCTTACCGTTAAGGTAACCGTGGGCTCCCCCACGTTTCTAAAGAACGTGCTCCCGATTACCAGCTTTAAATGCGCCCCCTGCCATGTACCGGGTACCATTCGTAATTTCCGGGACTCCACCGTCCTCATTCAAATGGGATTGCTGGTCATCGAGGCGATGCAAAGGAGTCCGGATGGCGAAAAATTAATCATGCCCGTGCCTGACGCTCCCAATGGCCCGCTGACTCCTTTGGAGCTTAACGTTATCCGCACTTGGTTGCAGGAAAATATGCCGCCTTCGCAAATCGGCAATCAACCAAGCGACATCCCGCTGGAAGATGTCGCTGTGGCGGATGACAGCGTATCGCTGGGAGCGGAAATTACGCCCGTCATCACCTGGGTTCCGGACAATGCCTCCAACAAAGCCTACACGCTCCAATCCGAAGATCCCAAAGTCGAAATTCTCGAAGGAAAGCGCATCAAGGGAAAAGGAGTGGGTACTGCCGAGGTAGAATTAGTCACTCAAGGCGAACGGTTCCGAAAGAGCTTTAAGGTCAAAGTGGTGTCTATTTCGGTAACCGGAATTTCGGCTGCGGATACAGTCGCGTCGGTGGGAGATATCGTCGTGCCCCGCATTAAGTTAACGCCGGATAACGCCACCGACACCGAATTTTCCATCGTTTCCGTGGCGGCGGTTTCGCATGTAAACATCAATGGCAAACAAGTGGAAGCCAAATCGGTGGGCAGAGACACATTAGAAGCGATTTCGATGGACGGAAACCATAAAGCCCGTTTTGAATTTCATGTTCTCGCCACGCTTCCCAAATCCTTGACGGCCGTCGATACCTTCGGGGTAATCGGAGTTGGAGTTACACCTCGGCTAATTTGGACTCCCAAGAATACCACCAATACGACTTACACTCTGGCTATACCTGTTGAATTTGCCGCTCTGGCGGAAATATCCAATGGGCAAGTGATGGGAAAAGCCGAAGGTGATGTGAAGGTAGTAGCTCTCTCAGCTGCGGATCCCGAAATTACCACCACCTTCAACTTTCGGGTGGGCCCGATTGCTCCCCAGTCATTGACTGCTATCGATACCTCCGGCATTATCGGTAAAGCGGTAACTCCGCGACTCCTTTGGAATCCCGCCAACACCACCCACAAAGGATATACCCTTTCCATAGACCCGGCAGACAATGCCCTGGCGGAAATTACCGAGGGGCGGGTGATGGGAAAAGGCATAGGCAATGTGACCGTGACGGCCACCTCTTTGGCGGATACCGACATCACCACAACGTTCACTTTCGAAGTAAAGCCGATTCCGGTTGCCTCGCTTTCGGCTTTGGACATCACGCTCTACTCCGGCGCGACCGCTTCCGCCCAGCTCACCGTAAGCCCTCCCGAGGCCACCGATAAACGTGTGGAATTGAGCCTGCCGGCAGCCGCCGACGCCACCCGGGTGGATTTGGCCGGAACCCAGATAACCGGTAAAGCCCTGGGCAGAGCAACCGTTCTGGCCACCACTGTCAATGGAGGAAAAACAGACGAATTCACGGTAACCGTCTTGCGCCCTCCCTTTACCGGTGACGGGAATATCCTTCCCATCACCCAGGCGAAATGTGCCGGATGCCATAGTATCACGTTTCCGAACGTTATGGATTCCGTCACGGTAGTTGCTAATAAAGTAGCTATTCTCGACCGGATCCAAAGAGAGCCGGGAAGCGCGGGCTTCATGCCTGCGGGAAGCTCTCTAACTCCCGCGGAACTAACCCGATTAATCGACTGGCTCTCCCTGTAGAATTCGGGGCCTATAGGTTTGCGGTTGATTGGCGATTGGTTTACCGTACAATCGCTCCGCATGGGTATCAGGGGTAAGCCTTTTTCATATCCTTCACGGATAGGGAAATCAATTCCTTTAGAACCTTCAAATCGATATCGGCCACTTTGTTGATATACACGCAGGATCCGGAACTAACTTTATGCTTTCCGAGCTTTTTCAATAAGTCGGCGTACTTCGCCACTCCCGGCATGATATAAATGGAAATGTTCTGCTTTCTCGGCGAAAAGCCGGTCAAAGGCCAGTCCCCTTCCTGGGAGCTTCTTTCAGACTTGTAATGATAGGTACCATAGCCAATCATATTGTTGTTCCACAACGCGGCCTTTTCTTTGGTGGCGGAATCGAAGATTTTTTTAATCGCGAAACTGTCCGCTTTCTTTTGCTCCGATTCGATGGAGTTCAGAAACGCGTCAATATCGTCCTTTGTGGACCGGGTTTTTATCTGTCCCATGCTGTGGCCCTCCTTCCCAAAATCTACATCGGGTCGATTTTTTTATGCAAGGGTGGAGACCATTTTCCGCATTACCGCGGGAACTATCCACTTATGGAACGGCTTTACCGGAATGAAATAAAGCTTTCCCAACTGTCTCCGGAACATTACGATAGTGGTCAAAACCAGGGTATATTCATTGACCCCGTTCCACGGCGACTTTTCCAGATAGAAGGAAAGCCTGAAATCGAGGTGTTTATCGTCTTCACCGGTTATGATTTCCTGCTCATTTCTGTCCAATACTTTGAATAGTCCGAGACTCGCTCCTTTTTCCGCCACGAAATTTTCGATTTCGTGCCGGTCTAATTTCTGCGCCACTTTTAATCCGATAAAGCCGGCCACTCTTTCCCTAATCTTGAATAGAACAGTAACCCAGGCGGGCATGGTCAAAAAGAGGCCTTTGAAAAAATCGTCGGGAGACAGGTCTTTCGAAGAAGAAAAACGGCATTGATAGGCATCCTGATAATCGATTCGGGGAAGCGCTCGCGGAATAATCGATTCGCGAGGCGTAGTGGTGTAGACGATTTTCATAGGTTCCCAAAAAGTAGGAACTAATTGAGAAGGGATTTGCGCCTAGGGGAATGACCCAGCCCGCAACAGCATTCGTCCATGCTTGAGGATAAAAGTCGCACCGACATCCTGCCAATCAAGCGAGGAATTCCTGCGGCCGTCAATTGAAAACACCTCCCCCTGATTTATCCGCTGAGAAAATTTAAAATCGGGCTTCCCTAGAACCGACATCGATGGGCCCGTCCAGGGCTCGTGCCGGATAAACTCTTCCGCATAAACCGCCATGTTATCGAAATAGGCATGCACGGTAGCGTATTCCCCGCTTAAGGTTTTGGGCGCCCAGGAAGGTTCGCTGCCCCCATGAAATGTCGAAAAGTGGACCCGGGTTATTTCGCTCGCGGCGCCGTCAAGCATTCGGTACTGAATATTGTCTTTTCTCTGGATGAGTTCACCATCGGCGTAAATTCGGAAAGCGCCGTTGGATTCGGAAGCCGGTGAATTGACTTCGACATAATAACAGATTGTATGATACTTGCCGGATTGAAAGGCGAAAGGTTTAACCTGAACGCCCGCCTCGCCATACTGACCCGCCTGCTTTTGATGGTAGATATAGGGATCCAGCTTTCCGCCCGCCTTCCACATTCCGCGCGCGGACCATCCGTCCGGTTGGATGGCATTTCCTCCGGTTATGGATCTCGTTGGTCCGAGTCCATGGAGCTTACCCCCCTTCACGAATTGAAAGTCTTTCTCAAATTTAACGTCGAAACAGAGGGAGGCTTTTGTAAGGCTGTTCGGGAGATTACCGTATGAAACGATGCGCGCGCTTCCTTGGGATTCTCCGACATAGGTAGCCTTAAGCGCCTGCGAATTCCCCACTCCTTGATCCGTTGAGAGTGAGAGGTGCATATGCTCAAGCAACCGGGTGCGGAAATCCTTGGATTCCTTGGAGTATTCCAAGGAATCATCAAAATTAATCCACAGGATGGGGGCGGGCGTAGTCGCGTTTATCAGAACAGGGGCAATTACGCAAAGGACGAATCCAATTACGGCTTTCGAAATCGCCTGGTGGGATAGGGTCATGGATTCTCCCGTACCCGAATGTGAAAGTAATTTCCGAAGGAACTGATTTTCCTTCCATTGACAAGATGCCATGCGGGGTCATTAACCGGTATTTTTTCTGGAACTCCCATTTTTTCAGGTATGTTAATGAAAGAAGCCCCGATGACTTCAAAATAGCTAGAGTCGCCTAAATCCTTTTTGAAGTCGCTGGTAGAATCAAATTGAATTTTATAGAGCCCTATTTGAAAGTTTTCAAATTCAATTTTGGGGCCACTATACCCCATAAGCGTCGCGCAGTTCGGTCCTTGGATGGCTTTGATATTGATTAGGGTTGTCCGCTTTGAACTGATAGGTGTGGGAAGAAGTTCATACGACACGTCGTAGCTGTAAAGGCATGCGTTGTATTCGAATGCCTCGAAAGTAACTCTTTGTCCGGAAGTAGCCACCTTAGGAGTTAGGGTGTAATAGAAGTCCCCGATAGGGGGCTGGGGGAAAAGGCTAGAAGCCAAACCAAACATGGCCAGCATAATTAATCTTGGGTTCATATGGAGGCTCCCCCAAAAAACGATAAAACTCGAACTCGGCATTCCGCTCTCCAAAGAATAAAATACCCCATTCGGTCAATAGGTATAACCTATGCCGAAAACTCGAAAAATGTTCGCAAATAATGAGGGTCGTTGAATCGAATTAGGCTTCCCAGCCTAGCCTACGTCCTGAATTTTTAATCGCCTGGCCACCGTAGATTAGAGTGTAACAAGCCAACAATTCGGTTTTTCACATTAATGAGTTACCGACTGAAGGGAAAAACGATTTGATTTCCGCGGACTTTTTCCGCCTTCAGTGTCGGCATTAAGCGCCCCTTTATGTCATAAGCAAAATCAAACTCCGGTAAAACATGCCTGGAATTTCCATTGCGGTATTTGAAATCGACGCTGGCCGAGAGATCACCCTCCAATTTATAGTCGATCACCTCTACGGAAGAATAATTCGAACCGATTAAAAATACGGACAGTAGATTTTCGCCGGCCAAGAGGACCCTATCGAAAAGCGCGTCACCCGAAAAATCGCGGGGGTGCGAATAAACGACCTTCCAATCTTTGTAGCCTGCGGATTCCGTAGCCTTGGCGATTTTGAATCCAGCCAGCAGAATATAAGCGTTATGCTTGGCATCGAGTAGTATCTTGCTTCTTCCGCTTACACCCATTCCCGTATTGATGGTGTGCCAGGTTCCACTTTCATCCTGATAAAAATGGTGGATGGTGTTCCCCAGTCGATGGGCGAAATGAGGGCGATTTTTAAAATCAACGGTCATTCCCT
>JBGTHM010000002.1:0-11159 GCA_041746255.1 Fibrobacteria bacterium
CGCCCTCGCGCCTGATGGCCCGCGTGCTGGCGAAGATGGCGGCCCCGGTTGGGACGCGGCTGGCGGTGACGGGGTTCGATCTGGGCCCGCTGTCCGCCGAAGTTTTGCCCGGGCTCTCACCGCCGTGCCGGGAGAAGTTGCGCAAGTATGGCCTGAAAACCGTCGCACAGGTGCGCGCTCTGACGCGTGAAAGTCTGGTCGCGCACTTCGGGGGCGAAGGGGAGAAGTTGCATGCCCTGGCGCGCGGCCTGGATTTCGGCGGTGATGCCGCGCCGGGTATCACCGGAGTTTCCCCCGGCCTCCGGGTCGAAACGGTCTTTCCCTGGGACGCCAACGACCGCGAAGTCTTGTTGCGCAAGGTTCACCTCACGGCGGATCAACTGTGCTTCCGCATGCGCCGGCAAAACCTGTTGGGCCGACGTTTCGTGTTGGAACTGCGTTATACCGACGGCAAAACGGCGCGCCGGAGTTTCGACCTGCCGCGCGCCACCGACGCCATCCTTCCCATCGCCGAAGCCGCCCGCGCCGCTTTCACGGAGTTCTCGCGGCGGCGCGCCGCGCTCAAGTCCATGGCGCTTTCGGTTAGCCGGGCGGGGCGGGATACGGGGCAGCTCGATCTCTTCACCGACGCCGACGAGGAAAAACAACGACGCATTGGCGCGGCCGTGCTCAAGGTGCGGGAGAAGGCAAGCTTCGAAGCCATTTTCACCGCCGCGGATTTGTGCTGAATACCTTGCAATTGATCCGCGACATTTTTCGCCTGGTTTTCCTTTCTCCAACGGGGTAACACACCCATTCCTTGAAGGTGGCCCACACGTTTTCGTCGCTATCCTCAATTTGCGTATAGTGAAAACAAGCCAAAATCGCCAGAAATACCCTAAAAATGCTGAAAAATACACATTTAAGCTATACGCAATTTGAGTATACTCGTAAAATCATTGGGGCGCCACCTCACGAGGAAATAACGCAGCCACACCGGAAGACTTCAAATCAACCTATTTGAAATATCGCGAGACCTGACCGGACGTTCCGTTACCGGAATCGATCAACCCGCCAGCGGATGGAAAATCTTCAAATAAACCGAGGGCGAATGGCTGGGGTCCTTCATTCCTCCCGCAACGGAATGAGGGGCATAATCCTCCGAGCCATGGGGGAGGTCCTGCCGTCCAGCCGGAAAGCCGTGGTACCGGTCAGGTCATGCGGCACGAGGACTCGGGGGGTCTCGCGGAAGTTATGCCATAGCCGCGCGCCGGATGTCCCAATCAAAGCCGCGCGTGGCATCCGAAGCACCGGGATGGTGGAGCCGTGCATGGCCGTTTCCAAGGAAGTGGTGATGCGCATCTCGGCCAGGTGGACGGTTATCTCCCTTCCCACCGCGCTACTGTTGTAGGCGCCCCATTTGGGTCCGGTTTCGGAACCGTCCAGAGTTTTATGATAATACCGGGTTTCTCCGGTGGAGAACTTCTGCATTTCTCCATTGACGTAAAACTCGATGTATCCCTTCTGCTTATCTTCGGATTGTTTGACAATCACGACAAAGTTTACCCATTCTCCCATTTTCACGGGCTTTTTCCAAATCGTGGCGACTCCCTTCCGGGTTTGCATCCAATGGTCATCGAATTTGCGCATTTGCACTTCCCGTCCGTTGTATTCCATCAGGAACGGGTAATTCTGGGTGAAAGGACGATATCCCTTCCATTGGAAAATGCAGACGTTACCGGCTATGCTTTCCCTGGATTCGAATTTCCATCGCCAACCGATGTAATAAGGCTTGTCGATAATCTTGAGTCCGCCGAAGCCTCCGGGATTATGGATTCCCCTGGCGCCGCGGATTTCAGCTCTTTTATCCGCCTTGGGTTTATACACCCGCCAAACCTGACCGTACTTCGGATCCTCCACGGCGGTGACGGAACCGAAGCCTTTGGTTTCATTGACGCCTTCGAAATCGAGAAAACAGAAATTTTCGCTGGGTGCCTTGGCGGGGTCGGCGTACCACAGAACCTCTGCCTTGGCGAGGGAGGCAAAGGAGAAAACCAGGGCAACTGCGAATTTCCGACATTCCATCCAAAACACCAATCGCATACCCCGGCGGGCATGCCGGGCTATATATCCTATACTCCGAACCGATGGAATGCTGAACGTATGACGACACTACTCCGCATTTCCGTATCCTTCAGAAACCATTCAATCCGGTAAGGGTCCGTTAGGAAATAATTGCGTCATACCGAGGGCGGAGAACCGGCCGTAATCCCCGCCGTCGCCGCGCCCGGATTGGCTTTGGATGAAACTATCTCCCGGGCAATAACAAGCGATGGAAGGTATTCCCTGATCGGACGAGCAGCAAACCTGAAGCAACCGGTTTGTTATCGGTTCCGGTTCCGTCCCAAACCAGATAGTTGTTTTCCGGATAGAGTCTTTTCACAAGGTCACCTTGCAAATTGAATAAGTCAACAGGGTGTTCGGAGGATGGCAAAGTGATTTGCTGATTATGGAATAAGAAGCGTAGGGAATTTCCCGAACCCACTGGTTGCAAATAATTCGCCGAGGTTGATGGTTTAAAATTCACTCTGGCTCCGGTAACGAAAATCATGGCATCCACGGTTTGCTGTCCGCCCCCTCTGTACATTCCCCATCGGAAAGAAGTCGTCCCACTGGGCCTGCTATAGCTTCCCCCGCCGTCAACCGGCGCGCCGTTCAACCATACCCGGTAATTATGTCCATCATCCTCGACCTTGATGTCGAAGCCCTTGCCTATCATGTTGCGGGCGATGATTTTATCCTGCCCGCTAGTGCGATGATTGATATCGATGTCTCCATTCATGTTCATGCCCAGGGATACCGCCCATTGATTGCTTCCATTGAAGGCCTGGAACATCGAGCCGCCCGTATTCGGCTTTATAATGGTATACCGGCCTTCCCAGGTCTGAACCCCATCTCCTCTTTTGTAATTTTTATGGGAATGCGTTTCTATTCTTGCGGCGCCCGTCCTGCTGTTCCTGATATTTTCATCACCTTTGTGAAGCCGGAATATCTGGGTGTTTCCATCCTCCTGATACCACCTTTTATATTTGTGGAAGTCCTTGCGGGGAATCTGGCTGGCGCACATCTGATGCAGCCCAATATCATCTTCTATGCTCCTGTTGCCGAAAGGTCCGGTCTCCACCACTTCATTGTTGACATCGATGGTCGTGCCGTCAAAGGTATTTCCCTGGCAATCCTCGGTAGGACGCTTAAGACCTTTTTCGGCCATGAGTTGATTGAATGGCGGATTGCTCCCGGCGGATTCGGTATACAGGTTCTGTGCGGATACAAGGGTGAAGCTTACCGGAAAACCGAAGGCAAGGATAGTCAGAAAGGGAATGATTTTAGGGTTGTTCATATGATTTCCAGGTGTTGGTATGAGGATATATTAATGCGAGCGTCATGATTATGTTGTCTTCGCATGCGCAGTTCGTTATCGGAAAGGAACACCCGGGGGTTTCGGACGAAAAAAAGCATTGGTAGGTCGCCTAGCGAGGGTCAGTTTTGAGGAGCCGAAATCGATTTGGGAAAGAAACTAGACACTACCCGTCGGGGGGCCTATCAATGCTTTTTCGTGGACAAAGGAAAGGCCGGATTCAAAACTTGGTTGCGACCCCGCAAGTCCCTCGCCTCCAGTGTCATTCCCCTACCGGTCTCCCATAACCACCTATTTCGGCCGGGATTCATTATCGAGCCATTTTTTGGCCGCCCGGATTGGGTGTCAAGTCTGAGGACCACCGGTAAAGGCCGGGAGCGACGGGCAAGGAAGTCCAAGTAAGCCAGGTAGTACTTGTCGCTCTCGTACTTGCTAAGTGTTCCGCCCTCTTCAGCCTGTATCAGTTCCCGCTCAAATTCCGGGGTCAGAATATCGCTTCGGCCTACGATAACCCTTTCCAAGGAGCGCGGAACGGGCGAAATCCTAAGCGGCAGGATTTCATCCACATCCTCCCGGGGGACTATCCAAAAGGCCTTGAGGCCTCTTTCTGAAGAAAAGTAGCTGTTTGCCCAGGTCTGCAACATTGCCGAGGCCTCTTCCGGGTACAATCCTGCCTGAATCATCGCTTCCCGAAGGCGATTGATGGCCTGTGAGGCCCCATTGAAACCCTGCGAAGCCACAGGTCGCGCGGCCAGCACTCGCTCCGAACCGCCTATCTTCCCTTCCCACCATATAGCGGGGGGCTCCCCCATACTCGCTTCCCGAGGCAACTCGTATACCATCACATGCGCGATTTCTCGAGTACCACGATTGGAGAGGGATAATTGGCCGTCGGGTGTGAAGCGTATTTCCAAGGGAACAGGAAAGTTACCCAACCCCCGGTAAAAAAGAAACTTCTCCACTTCCCCCAAATGTCCACGGATCGAATTGGCGCGGTGAATCCGGGGTGCGCTCCATTCCTGGGTAACCTGGTCGGGTGGGGGTGTGGGAATTGGATTCTGTTCTGGCGCCAGCACCTTGGCCTTCCAAAGGATACGGCCCGTGCGTTCCTGAGCCATATCCACCGACGGCCCCGAAGGATTAAGCTCTCCCGCTACCCGCTGGGGGTACCATTGGCTGATGGTTCCGCCCTTGAACCCCACTTCCACCTCAATATTCAACGCCTTCTCGCAGTAGAAATACAGGATCGGGGTTTCCATTTTCACCGTGACATTTTGCAATGCCTCGGGGTCGGGCCATCCGGTCGTCGGGCTATAATTGAAGAAGGGCAGCCCGTGTACGAAGTCGGGTAGTCTTGATTCGTCTTTGTATAGGCCCGTTAATGCGAGGCCCGAGCTGCTGGTCAAGGTGGTGAATGTTCCCCATTCATGCACAATGGAAGTCTCCGACGGAGCGCCTCCGGCGTGAACAGCCGCCGCCAAGACCAATTCGGCGGCAAACAAGCGGGCAATAACCTGTTGTCTGATATTCATGGTTTCTCCTGGTTAATACCGGTTTACCCGGTTCCAACTGAATATACCCTCCGATCCCATACGAACTCCCTGTTAAATAATATCCCCATAATATTAGTGTTGTCTATGGACAACGCCTTTGGACGCAGCTTCACCCCAACCCGTAGGTAAATACCTGCTGTTGTCTAGATAATGGGCATACCTGCATTTTTCGCTTGTGTTCCGGATCTTTCCAGACTATCCTTGGGAAAGGCCCTATGGATTCCATTTTTTCCTATACCGACTACAGACGCTACCTCCTGGATTATTTCCAGGCCAGGAAGGCATCCAATCCGCGCTATTCCCTGCGCATGCTGGCCGACCGCGCGGGTTTCAAGGCCCGCGATTATCTGCTGCGGGTGATGAACGGCAAACGGAACCTTTCTCCGACGGGCGCCAATCAGTTGTGTAAATTGTTTCGTTTCTCCGAAAAACAATCGGAATACTTCCACACCCTGGTTTTATTCAATCAGGCCGGCACCACTTTGGAAAAGGAGGAACTGCTGGTCCGTCTTTCGACCATGCAAAAATACGGAAAGCATCAACGGCTAAGGAGTGATCAAAGCGAATACCTTTCCGCCTGGTATCACAGCGCCATCAGGTCCCTGCTCCCGGTCACTGACTTCGGAGAGGATTATGATAAAATCGCCCGACTGATGGACCCGCCATTGACAGCAAAGCAGGTGCGTGACTCGGTGGATTTGCTCTTGCGGCTGGGACTTTTGCAGCGCGGGGCGAAAGGCCGTTACGCCGTGACCCAAATGGCTCTCAGCACCGGCGACGAAGTGGCGTCGGTTGGTGTAGCCAGGTTTCATAAAGCCACCATGGATTTGGCGAAGCGCTCCATCGACAAGCATTCCTCGGCGGCGCGGGACATCAGCGGTCTGACCATGAGCGTATCGCAATCCGGATTCAACCGCATCAAATCGGAAATCCGATCTTTTCGGAAAAAAATCATGGCCATTGCCACGAACGATTCGAAAGAGGAAATGATTTATCAATTGAACTTGCATCTATTCCCCCTGACGCGCAACCAGGGGAGGGCATGATAATGGACAGCGTACGCGGCTTCCAATCTTTCACTTGGACATTTCGGCTCCTTGCCGTCCTGTTGCTGTCCTGCGGTCCAATTATCGGGCCAAAAGATCCCGAGGTGGCGGGACCTTGTACGGAAACGGGTAACCCCACGTCACTGGCCGGGATTGTGCGCGATTCGGTGGGCAACCCGGTGGCGGGAGCGTCGATAAAATTATTTCGCCTGTCTTCCACCCAAGGCGACCCGGTAGTGGTGGCACCCGCATCGACTTGTGCCGACGGCTCCTTCCGCTTCGGGGCGTTGTCCGCCGCAGCCTATGCCCTGGAAGCTGTCGATTCTTCCCGTGGAACGGTGGGATGGCATTCGAGGGTGGATGTTCCCGGCGTTTCCCCATCCGTCACCCTGGTTTTGAAAGCACCAGGTCAGTTACGGGGCCTGGTGACTCGCGGCTCCAATGCCGTCCCTGCAGGAATTTCCAAAAATGAAAAAATCCTCGTGCGTCTTATTGACACCGATCGATTCGCCTACTCCGATATCCACGGAAACTTCGAAGTGGGATTCGTGGCTGAAGGAGTCTACCGGGTTTCCTTCACCGCCCTGGACGGGCATTACCTTACACGTTACGTGGACTCCGTCCGGATTCTCGCGGGAGAGACGACGGAACTTCCGGAGCTGGAACTGGAATGGAGCCCTTTCGTCGCTCCACCTATGGTTTCCGGAATCGCCGTAACCGGCGCTCCAGATAATACATTATCCCTTCAGTGGGAACCCGTAAAAGTTTCGAACTTTGCCCATTATGAACTCCATCGCAGGGACACGCTCGCAAGCGGCGGGGCCGACACCTTGAAAACCATCACCCATTCCTTCACGGATTCATTGCCAGGATCGACCGTGCCGCGCCTATTCGAATACAAGGTAAGGGCGGTGAACCGTTTGGGAAACAAGGGGCCCTGGGGCGATCCAATATACGCTTATGTCCCGTCGGACTCGAATATTTCAGCCCATAAGTCCCTGGCAGCCCTTATTCTGGGCGATGGAATTCCCGTCGCCGCCGCGCGCGTCAAATTGTTTCGGCTTTCCGAGGCGTCCGGCTCGCCGGACCTCCTGCCTTTGATGGTGGAACCGGCAGATAGCGCCTTGACCGGCGCCGATGGCACGGTGCGATTCCATGATCTCGCCGCCGGCAGGTATTCGATGGAAGCCTTGGATCCCGCCACCGGACGGATGGCGTTCAGGCAAGCGCTTTCCCCCGGCACCGGCGTCGTTCAGGACACGTTGTTATTATCTGCACCGGGTGCGCTTAAAGGCACGGTGACCCGGGAAAAACTTTGGATTACCACGCCCTTTAAGGGGGATGAAAACGTGCAGGTTTCCTTGGCAGGAACCCCTTACGTCGTCTACTCGAATTTCGATGGCAGCTACAAGATTTCCGGTGTTCCTGCGGGAAACTACACGGCGGTGTTCTACGCCCTGCCGGAAGGCTATTTTGCGCCAGATTCCCAAAAGGCCGCCATCACTTCGGGGGACACCCTGGAGTTTCCCAAGGTGACTGCCTCATTCAATTCCAATCAGGCGCCGCCCCTGCCCGTCGGATTGCACATCGTCGCCTCATCACGCTCGCAAGTTACCCTGAGATGGGATCCCATCGCGAATTACCCATTCCTCAAAGGGTATCAACTTATACGGATGGACTCCACCTTAAATACCCTTTTCGAATCCCCCGTTCTCGAGGAAACGGAATTCTGGGATTCAATCGCAACCCTTCCTTCAGGAACGATCTTGAAATACGTGGTAAGGGCCTTAAACGAGCGGGGAAACGCCTCCGGCAACGGGGGAGATTCGAACGGACTTCCCGTGACGTACCTGATTCCTTGAAACCCCTTAGCCGTCCCACGCCGCGAGGCGGTTTCGACTTGAATGAATTGTTTGTCGCTATCTTGAAATCATGGCTCAGGCGTGCCCGTGTCCTGATTTCCTTGATCCAGATTCGCCCTAGCTGTTGCGGCAAGCGTGCGGTATTTGGATCGAAATGCATCTAACTTATCTTCCTCAATGTCCTCCAGATCCAGAAGAGCGTTGTGCGCGCCTTGAGTCGCCCGAATAAGTTCATCAAGCTTTATTTGAATGGCCTCTGTGTCGCGGTTCTGAGTGTTTTGAATAAGGAACACCATCAAGAAAGTTATAATGGTGGTGCTCGTATTATTCACCAATTGCCAGGTGTCACTGAACCCAAAGAGAGGACCAGTGATAAGCCAAAGGGCGATGATGCCCACGGCGAAAGTGAAGGCGCGCGGTCGTCCGCAAAATCGTGCGGATGCTTTTGCGAACCGAGTATACCAAGAAGCGTTTTGCATGACGCGATCCTCTCCCTTGACCTAACCGGGACATCCTTTTCATGAGTTCAAGGACATCGTTTTCGATTAGTTTTTGTTTAAATCTTGACTCGTTATCATAGATTCCAAAATACTCCCCATCGGTCAGATAATTATTCCTGGCTCCAATTCCATACAAGTGTCCATACCATCAAACACTGATAAACTGATCATCCGGGACCTTCACGGCAAAATGCTGTATGAAATTCCCGTTTACAATGTACCCGGGCTCATTCTGAAATAGGCTTGAATCGTGGAGCTTCAAATCCAATCTGATTGAGTAGCGCCCAATCCATTGGCGACTCCGCCAACTATGTCCTGCGCCAGCGTTGAATTCGCGCCGTACCAGTTTGTTGATTAACCGGGTTGAGGACCTTCATAGCCTTCAATTATGGTAAGATCAATATTCGCGCCCTCTTTGCGAAAACCTGCCGCATGCTGATATTCCTTCGAGTGCCAGCATTCGAGTGCCGCTTCATAGCTTGGGAATTCGATCACAACGTTACGTGATCGGCAAAATCCCTCCGGACTTTCAAAACGGCCGGCACGGACGAGAAATTTTGCGCCGTAATTTTTGAAGGGCACTCCATTGGCGGCTATATATTCTTGGTACTTTTCTTGATTAGTGATGTCCACGTGGACAATCCAGTAGCCTTTAGGCATCCATACTCCCGACACTGTAAAATATTTTTTCCAACCCCCGTCTAAACGTAAAAAAATCGGATTGCGCGTCGCCTGAAACAACGTGGTTCCTCAGCAATTTACCGCCGTGAACAAGACCATGGCCGATGGAGTCCGAAATAGCGAGATATTAGACTACCGAGCACATCCGGTAACTTGCAGATAGTGCTTTCTGGCGGGAAAATAGACCCAAAACCCCAACGGAATATCCTCGGACGTACTATTTTATATCGAGTGCGATGGCTGAAGTCGAACTCGAGCGGCTTTTCCAATCCTAGTCTTATGGAGGAAATATCCTTTGAAATCACGACTTACACTGCAAAGACGGTCGCTTGGTGGTCTTGCATTGGGGAGGGGACCATAAACCCATCCATTTGCGCCAGACCCAGGGCAAAGTCTTCATTCTCAGCGGTATAACGGGAGACAATCCCCAGGTGACGTTCAAGGAATTCGCCTCCGGACTCGAGGAACCGATGGGATTGGCCGTGGTCGATGACGAGATATACATTTCCGGTGGGAATGCGCTGCTCCACTTGGAAGATTTGAACAAAAACGGCAGAATGGATAATGCCCGTAAAGTTTGGTCGAATGGTGATACGCATGGCCGCCATGAATTCTTTTTCGGGCTGCTTTACCGCGATGGCAAATTCTATGGCAACATGTCATCCGAAAAGGGTACGAACATTACTAACGACAACCGCGGCAACCATGTCGTCATCGACAAGGCTACCGGCGCGCGCGAGGTGGTGGCGGCAGGCTTACGCACACCGAACGGCATCGGTTGGGGTCCCGATGGAGAAATTGAAGGCCTCCGGCAAAGTGGCCTTTGAAATGCCGGCGGTGCTGATCTTATTTGACTGAATTTTCGGACCGGTTCTAACCTCAAAAAGGAGAGCCGAATGATCGAAGAAATCCTCACCCATTGCCGAAAAGGACCCGGTGGACGGCGTCTTTTGACTGCCGAACAGAAAAGACGTATCGTGGAATATTGGCAGAATAGCGGGCTTTCAGGACCCGAATTCTGCCGTCGACACGATATCCTTTTAGCCATGCTCTATAAGTGGCGAAAGGATTCCATCCGAGGAGCCAAAATGGGAATCCAGAACGACGGCGAATTGTTCAGCGATGCCGATATAGACGCCCTACAGAAGCAAAATGATGAATTGAAGAAGGCCCTGGGCGAAGCCCATCTGGATATTAAGATTTTAAAAAAAAAGTTAGAGATGGATGCCCTAAAACGAGCCGGGAAGAAATCCAGAATTACGCCCGAGGATTTGAAGTGAGTCAGAACAGGGTCCTTCGCCTTTTCGGGATTTCCAAGGGGACGGCCTACTATAAGAAGAAGGGGTACCCGAAGGTTCGACTTTCCATCGTCCGCAAGCAAGACGATGCTTTGGAAATCATTCGGGAAATCTGCCGGAAAAGGCCTACCTACGGCTGTCCACGCGTTCGAGCTATTGCCAAAAGGGATTATGGGCTTGTCCTGTCGGGGTATAAAGTGCATCGCCTGATGAAAGAAGATGGACTTTTGCTTCAGCTTCGAGGAACTCGTAAGCCGCCTCGCGAACATACGGGAAAGGTGTCTGTTAAAACTTCGAATACACGCTGGGCCAGTGACCTTACGCAAATTAGGCTTTGGGATGGAACCCGGCTTAGGTTCACATATATTCTGGATTGCTGTGACCGTAATATTCTGGCCTACAGGCTGGGTCGCTACATGTGGGCGGTGGACATTGAACAGATGATGCAAGAAGCCCTTTTGAAGCGGTTCGGACAATTGCCTACTCCAAAAAAACTGGAGTTCTTGCATGACAATGGACCGGAATATTTGGAGCATGCGTTCCAAAAACAGTTGAAGGAATGGAAGGTAACCAACTGCAACACTCCGACTTATTCGCCGCAATCCAACGGGATGTGTGAAGCCTTCAACGGGACGTTTAAACGGGATTATGTATACCAAAACTGCCTCGAATCCGAGGAGGAGGTTCAAAAAATGATAAAGGAATGGGTCGAAGACTATAATTCATTTGCTCCACACTCAGCCCTTGGAATGAAATCACCTATGGAATTTTTTAAACTTAAATCAGCAGCGTAACCGGTTCGAAAATTGGCCGATAAGACCA
>JBGTHM010000003.1:0-48706 GCA_041746255.1 Fibrobacteria bacterium
CCTACTACCTGCAACAATCCGAACAAGTAAAAGCTTTTGTGGATATCCACACCGCTGTAAGTGACGATGGCCGTCTAAATTATTGCGTTGGCTATATGATTGAAGGTTTTCCCAAAGTTGATGCCCAAACCCTGGAAACAATTTCACAGCAAATAACACAATTACCGCCATTCGAGGCTTTTTTTAAACCCAGCACGGGATTCGATCTAACCGGATTGATGCAAGCCTTGGCAGGCCCCATCGTCACCCAAGTGCATGCGGAAATGCCGGTAGCACATTATTGCCCCTGCTCCTTCGAAGGTGTTATGAAGGCATTATCCGGCTTAGGGCGGGAAGAACTCGAGGATATTGTCGATAAAAACGAGGAAACCGAACTTTTTTGCGATTTCTGCCGCCTCCGCTATCTAGCCGGAGTAGACGATATCCGCGGTATTTTAGAAAACCTCAAGGACGACGTAATTTAGGCCTCCGGAAATCTCCCGCTTCGAATTATTGCTCTATTTATGTAATTTTGGAGGCTCAGGCCGGGCTTATCCATCGAATCATTCACTTAAAAAGCGCGGCATCGAACGGAAAATTCCGGTCTTTCACTTCCAAACCCGAAAGACCGACCCGTCCCTTAATTTCCGGACTACTTTAGTCTCGACAAGGACGCAATCTAATTCCCGGAGGATGGGCTTGGTCAACGATTCTCGTACCGTGCTGATTCTTGAACCCGACGACGCGGTTCAGGATGTGGTACGCGACGTCATCATACACCATGACTTGGCCCTGGAAAGCGCTTCCAACGAACAGGATCTCGATCGCCTGATTCAGAAAAACAATACCCTCGCTTTGGCTTTCAATGCAGCCAGTGTGCGCGAAACGCCTTGCGAATTCGTACGGAAAATAAAACTAGTCCATCCCGATCTTCCCGTACTGGTCATTCTCGGTCCTGCTCATAAGGATAAAATGGTCGAACTCCTCCAGGCCGGCGCGTATGGTTGTCTCGAAACCCCGCTCCAAGCCGAGGATTTGTCCTACATCCTCGTGAAACTCATCGCCAATACCACCGACACTTATAACCCTTTCGCGCTGAATTACGAAGAGCGCCGCATTATGATGCCCAATGAGTTTTCTCTCGTCATGCAGGTGGCCAAGAACGTGGTCGACACCACCCTGCCTCCGAACACCCGGCATCGCTACCATATCATCCTGGGTTTAAGCGAAATCATCAACAACGCCATCGAACACGGGAATCTGGATATCACCTTCGAAGAGAAAAGCACCGCCTTGAAAGCATCCCGCTTTTTCCCTTTGGCCATCGAACGAGCCAACCTTGAGCCCTATAAAAGTCGCCAAGTTACCATTCAATCGAAAATCTTTCCGCAGGTGGGTCGCATCGAATACCATGTAAGCGACGAGGGCGGCGGTTTCGACTGGCGTTCCCTGCCCAACCCACGCGACCGGGAGAACATGCTCAATCGCAACGGACGCGGCATCATGATGGCCCGCTACGCCTTCGACGAAATGCGCTTCAACGAGGTCGGCAACCAAGTGACCTTAGTCGTCAACCTGAACTTGCCTTATCGCGGACGCAGGGCGCCATGACCTACCTCGTCATGGCCCGCAAATGGCGGCCCAACACTTTCGAGGAGATGGTAGGACAGGATCATATCGCCGCCACCATCCGCAACGCCATACTGGGCGACCGTATCGCGCACGCCTACCTGTTTACGGGAACGCGCGGGGTCGGCAAAACCACTTCGGCCCGCATCCTCGCCAAATGCCTGAATTGCGAGACGGGGCCTACGCCCACCCCCTGCGGAATCTGCAAGAGCTGCACCTCCATCACCCAAGGCAATTCGATGGACGTGCTTGAAGTCGACGGAGCCTCGAATAACAGCGTCGACAACATCCGTGATTTGCGCGAGCAGGTGAAATACGCGCCCATGCACGGGAAATATAAAGTCTATATCATCGACGAAGTGCACATGCTTACCAAGCAGGCATTCAACGCCCTGCTCAAAACGCTGGAAGAGCCTCCGCCGCATGTCGTTTTCATTTTCGCCACTACCGAAATCGGCAAGGTGCCCCATACCATCGTATCCCGCGTGCAACGTTTCGACTTCAAGCGTATTTCGGAGTCCCAAATCGAAGGAAGGCTGCGATTCGTATGCGGGGAGGAGAATATTTCCGCGGAAAAGACCGCTTTGGAAATTCTCGCCCGTAAGGCCGATGGCAGTATGCGCGACGCCTTGAGCCTTTTCGATCAGGTTTTCGCCTATTGCGGCAAGACCATCGGCACGCAAGACGTGGAACGCATTCTGGGCATTCCTCCCGAATCCCTTTTCCACGAAATGCTGGAAGCGGTGAAATCCCACGACGTCTCCGCCTGCCTGACCGCCTTGGGTAAGGCTTATGAGCAAGGTATCGAATTCACGGAATTGTTGCTCGGCTTCGGCGAATATCTGCGCGATTTGTTTTTCGCCAGGCAGGCGGGCATGACCGCTGCAAGCCTCGGAACCAGCGAGAAGCGCTTGGAAGCCTTGGCCATCGCGGCGGGTGACCTCAAAGACGGCGATATTCTACGTTATGCCAAAATCGTATCCGACTTGTTGCAAACCTTGAAATCATCACCTCATCCCCGCCTCGCCGTGGAGATGGGAATGGCGCGCATGGCCAGTCTTGATCGGGTCGTTCTGTTGAACCGGATTCTGCAAGCAGCCGAAACCCGCGGTACCTCCGAAATTAAAACGAATTCCAAGGATGAAACCGAAGCCGATAAAAAAAAAAATTTGGGTGAAGTCGAACCCTTGAACGATACCTCCCGCTGGGAGGAGCCTCCTTTTCCACCAGCGCCCGGGGAGCTTATCGAGCCATCGCCCGCCTCGGTCAACCTTTCCAATTCCCAGACTCCCTCCCGACACTTTCCCCAACCTGTTTCGCCGGATTACGCTCCCAATGGTCAACGCAAGGCCACAGCCGTTATGTCGGAAACGGAGTTGGATGAAACAGAGGCAGCGGATTTTCCTGGGGAGGAATCCGAGCTTGAGCCCTTTGCAACCCCTGCTCCCCTCCTTAAGCCTGAAATACCTCCCCCTATCGCCTCGGATGAGCCGCCTGAAATTAAGTCCCCGGTTTCGCTACACGATTTGGCCCGGAATTGGCCTGGACTCGTCACTGAATTCATGCAATTGCATCCTCTGGTCGGAGCCCACCTGCAGTGGACCACGGCACGCTTCGAACCGATGGAAAACAGTGAATCGGGGGAAACGCCCGAATTGGTTATCGCCTTTTCCCAGGCTTCTGCCCATATGCTTGCGGCCGAAGACGCGGAGTTTCGGAAATCGCTGCATCGATTTTTGCGGGGTAAACTCAGGGAACCCCTGGCTTTTTCCCTATCCTTTCCCCTGGAGGTTTCTTCGCAGACACTTATGCCACCCGCGTTAAACGACGCATCTCCCAAACGCCTGACTTGGGAAGAATTGGCGCGAAAAGAACCCATCGCCCGTCTCATCCATGAGATTTTCGAAGGACGCATCATACAAGAACCCCATTGATTAACCCTTAAACCCGGTTTAAAGAGGATCCTGAAAACTATGAATATGCAGAAAATGATGAAGGAACTGCAGAAAATGCAGAGCAAAATGGGCCGCGTACAGGCTGAAATGGAAAGCACCGTTTTCGAAGCCGAAGCGGGTGGAGGCCTGGTCAAAATCGGCATGAATGGAAAATTCCAGATTCAATCCATCAAAATCGCCCCCGAAGTGGTGGACCCGGACGATATCGAAGCCCTGGAAGATTTACTGATGGCCGCCCTTAATGCCGCGCATGAAAAAGTAGACGCCGAAACCCAGGACAAAATGGGCGGCTTGACCAAGGGCATGGGCCTTCCCGGCCTTTGATCCCATTACCGACAAGGCAGAATAACCGTTATCCACTTCGGTGGCAGAGGCCGTGTTTGCTATTTTAGGGCCGCATATGGAAATCCTAATCGAAATCCTGAAATTCGTGGTACCGGCGGGTTATGCCTATACGGCCTATTTATACGGCCGCCTGTTTTTCTCCGAGGATGAAAACAGGTTTCAGCCCATGGCCCGGGTCGCCTTGGGTGTTACCCTGATTTTGCATACGCTTTTTCTGTCCGTGATAGCCGTCCACTTCGGTCGCAGTCCCATGGGCACTACCGGCGAAGGCCTGCTATTCGTGGCCTGGATCCTGGCCGGGATTCATTTCCTGTCCGAGCGCCTCGCCGATTCGAGTCGCCTGGGAATGTTCACCCTATTACCCACCACTCTCAGCGCATTATTAGCGGCCTTCCTCTTGCGGCACGATTTGGCCCTGCCCGAAGAATTCCGTACGTCCTTTTTCGTATTCCATATCGTAGCCAGCCTCTCTTCCTACGCCTGCTTCAGCATGGCCGCCATTCTGGCTTCGCTCTACCTCATCCTGCACCGCAAGCTGAAAATCAAGCGATTCGATTTGACCTTCCGTAAACTGCCCCCTCTCGATAAGCTCGACAAGCTCTCTGCCACCTGGTCCATGCTGGGAAGCATCACCATGGTTCTTAGCGCCATTATCGGTTGGTGGTGGGTTCGTCACGCCTCTTTGGACGGAATGGGTTTAACCGACCTCAGCATCTATCTGGTTCTCCTGGTCTTTCTGGGAGCGGGCATCTCCCGGCGACTTTTCGCCTTCCGCGGAAGACGGCATGCCAAGGTAGTGCTGGTAGGCTTCGCGGTATTGCTCATTATCAATCTGTTCGGTACCCATGGCTTCAAATCCTAAACCCCTCCCCGAGGCCTCGAATAAAGTGATCATTCGATCCGCCAAGGATTTGAAACCCATGGTAGTGGGCGTCAACCATTTGACGAGTTCGGTAGCGCTGCGCGACCGTCTCTATTTGGCCGGAGACCAATTGACGGGCTTCAACCGCCAGTTGTTGCGGCATGACACAATCCATGAAGCCGTGGTGTTCTCAACCTGTAATCGATCCGAAATCTATCTGGTTACTTCTGATCCGCAACGAAGCCGGGCCCTGGTCGAGAGCGCGTGGGGAAGCCTCAAGCAAGTCAGCGAAGACGAAATCCGCAATCACAGTTATTTCCACGTGCAAACCGAAGCGCTGCACCACCTCTTTCGGGTCATTGGTTCGCTGGACAGCCTGGTTCTGGGCGAAATGCAGATTTTGGGACAGGTCAAAGAGGCTTATGCGGCCGCGCTGCAAGCGGGCACCGTGGGTTTTTATTTCAACCGCATCTTCCAATGCGGGATGCGATTGGGAAAGCGCGTACGCAGCGAAACCTCCATCCATGAAGGAGCGGTGAGTATCGGATATGCCGCGGTGGAATTGGCGAAAAAAGTGCTCGGCGACCTACGGGGGAAAACCGCGGGCATAATCGGAGCCGGAGAAATGGGTGAATTGACGGCCCAACACCTGCGCAAATCCGGCGTGGATCGCTTCATATTCTTCAATCGCAGCGTGGGATCGGCGGAAAGGCTGGCCGCAGAGTACTCCGGAGAGATTTGCTCTTTGGACGCCATGGGCGAAAAGTTTCCGGATTGCGACATCGTGGTTTCCGCCACGGGCTCGCCCGATATCGTCGTGCGCAAAACCGACGTGCAGGATTCCATGCGCCACCGGCAGGGGCGTCCCTTATTCCTCATCGACATCGCCGCTCCTCGCGACATTGATCCGGACGTGGGCGAAGTTTACAACGCCTTTCTCTTTTCCATCGACGATCTCAAGCATGTTATCAACGAGAATGTCGAAATGCGGAAAAATGCCTCGAACAAGGCCAAACTCATCATCGAAGAGGAAGTCGCCCGGGTCGAATCCTGGCTGGACGGCCTCGATGTGGTTTCCACCATCGTGGACATCCGCAAAAAGTATGAGGAAATGACCGACCGCGAAGTGCGGAAATGGTCCGTCAACCAAAGTCCGGAAACCCAACGCCAACTTGAAGTGTTAGCCAGGAGCCTGCTGAACAAATTTTTGCATCAGCCTTCCATCATGCTTAAGGAATTGGGTGAAAGCGGAGAGGGCCCCACGGCCAGCTATTACGCGGCGCGCCTGTTCGCGCTTTCGGAGGAAAATGAAGACGTATAACCGGAAAAAATTCATCGTGGGGAGCCGTGGCAGCGATTTGGCCCTGACGCAAACACGCCAGGTCATGGCGGCATTGGCGGAAAGCAATCCCGGCGTCGAACTGGAGCTTCTCATCGTCAAAACCGAAGGGGATCGCGATCAGACCACCAACCTTAGCGCATTTCCCGCCATGGGTGTTTTCGTCAAGGAATTACAAATCGCGCTGCTGGAACGGCGCATCGATTTGGCCATACATTCCCTCAAAGACGTCCCCGAAGACGAGCCCGAGGGGCTGGTGCTGGCCGCCTTTCCCGAGCGGCAAGACCCTCGCGACGTATTTATCGGAAAAAAAACCTTTCGAGAGTTGGAAAAAGGCGCGCGGGTAGGTACCGGTTCCCCCCGGCGGGTGCTGCAATTGAAAAAAATGCGCCCCGACCTGGAATACGTGGCCATCCGCGGCAATGTCGATACCCGTATCAAACAAGTTACCGAGGGGCGCTTGGACGGAACCGTTCTGGCGGCCGCCGGACTCAACCGGCTCAATCGCACACAAGACTTTCTGCACAGCTTCTCCTTTTCGGAAATGATTCCCGCCATCGGCCAAGCATCACTTGCGCTGGAATGCAGGGTTGATGACGACGATTCCCATGCCCTATGCCGCACGCTCAACGACGAGCTGACCGAAGGAGCGGTGGTGATCGAAAGGGATTTCATGCGCCGCGTAGGGGGAGGCTGCAAGGTTCCCATGGCCGCCCACGTCTATCCCCACGGCGAGGGTTGGCGTATGCTGGCCGTAATGGGAGACCCGCTGAGCGGCAAGCTGGTAAGGGTGGAGCGTTCCGCCGCCGCCGAGGACGCCGAGGAGATGCTGGAAGAGGTAACTTGGCAGATACTGGAAGCCTGCAAGGCCCAAGGTATTCCCACTCCCCGGGAATTGCCGGACGGCCATTTGATGGGCGACGGTTCCCGACCGACAGGATGATTACGGTTCTGAATACGCGGCCGGCGCATCAGGCCGACGGCTTAAGCGCCGAGCTGGAAGCCGCGGGATTTCTGAGCATCGAGTTGCCCCTGGTGGAGATTCTGCCTGTGGCCGATGCCGGGCACAGACTCGCCTCGCTCACGCCCGACGGTTTCCACGGTCTTTTGTTTTCCAGTCCCAATGGGGTGCGCCACTTCACGCGTCTCTTGCGTGAGCATTCGCCATCCACGGCGCCGGGTTCACCGGGTGCCCCGACTTTGCCAGCCGCCTGGTTTTCCCTGCCGGCACGGCTGGTGGGCCCAGGGGCCGCCCCCGAAGTCGAGAAGGCCGGCGGCCATGTGAGCTTTATCCCTTCCCAGGCTTCTCTTTTAGGCCTGCTTACCGAACTGCCGCCTTTGCCACGCCCGGAAAAATGGCTGCATCCCTGTTCGCTTTCGACACGGCTTGACCCCAAAGATTTTCTCGCCAAAAAGGCAACAGTGGTGAACCTACCCGTATACCGACCCGCAGCGCCGCCGCGTCTGGGCGAAAGTCTGATCAAAGTCTGGCCAAAGTTACAAGCGATGGTTTTTTGTTCGGGGTCGGCTGTCGATAACCTTTTTGCAACTGCGCCCGAAATCGCCGTTTCGCTGGAAAAGGCTGAAGGACCCCGGGCGGTTTCCATAGGCGCATCCACCACGGCCTCGTTGCAGCGGCACGGCATCGCCACCTCCTTGCAGGCGCAAACCGCCGACGATGCGGGGTTGGTCAATGCCTTGCGCGGAGCCTATTTTATCAAGTCGCCCTGAGTTTTCGGCGACAAAGGAGATCCCATGCCGTCTATTTCCCGTTTTGAAAAAGCCCTGGCTTGCATACCCGGAGGAGTGAACTCGCCGGTGCGGGCCTTCGGCTCGGTGGGCGGCGATCCCGTTTTCATCCAGTCCGCGCGCGGGCCTTTCCTTTACGATGCCGACGGCCGCGAGTACGTAGACTTCATCTGTTCCTGGGGACCTATGATTCTGGGTCATGCTTTTCCCCCGGTCATCGAAGCGATTATCGCAGCCGCCCAACGCGGCACCAGCTTCGGGGCGGCAACCGAGGCTGAAACGGAAATGGCTGAAACCCTATGCCGGTTCGTGCCCAGCATGGACAAGGTTCGTCTGGTCAATTCCGGGACGGAAGCCACCATGAGCGCCGTGCGCCTGGCGCGCGGCGCCACCGGCCGGGATAAAATCATCAAGTTCCGCGGATGTTACCATGGCCACGCCGACACTTTCCTCATCGAAGCCGGTTCGGGCGCATTGACGCATGGGCATCCCTCCAGCCCCGGAGTCACTCCCGGAGCCGCGCAGGATACCCTACTGGCCGATTATAACGATTTGTCTTCGGTGGATAGCCTCTGCGAAACCTTTCCGGGGAAAATCGCCGCCCTTATCGTGGAACCGGTGGCGGGAAACATGGGTGTGGTGCCGCCCGCGCCGGGGTTTTTGGAGGGCCTCCGAAAATTATGCGATGAATATGGATGCCTGCTTATCTTCGACGAAATCATCACCGGTTTTCGGCTGGGACCAGCCGGAGCGCAAGGACTTTATGGAGTCAAACCCGATTTGACCACTTTGGGCAAGATCATCGGCGGCGGCCTGCCTTTGGCGGCCTATGGTGGAAGGGCCGATATCATGGACCAATTAAGCCCGCTGGGCCCCGTATATCAAGCGGGCACTTTGTCCGGCAATCCCGTAGCCACGGCGGCGGGCCTGGCTACTCTGACCGAGTTGGCGAAACCCGGGTTTTACGAGTCTCTCAATTCCAAAGCCGAGCGATGGGAAAAAGATTTGCGCCAAGCCCTGCAGGGATGCAGTGTCCCCTGGCACATCAATCGCGTCGGGTCGTTGCTCACCTTGTTTTTCGCACCCCGCAAGGTGGACAGCTATGCTTCGGCGCTTAGTTCCGACACGGCCCGCTACGCCCAATTTTTCACTGCGATGCTGGGCCAAGGAATTTACCTGGCCCCTTCGCAATTCGAGGCCACCTTTCTTTCCTCCGCGCATGACGAAACCGTGATGGAGCGCGCTCTGGCAGCCGTACGCGCATCGATCGAGGGTTGGTAATGCAACGCGAGGAATTCATGCGCCAGGCCATCGCCCTCGCCCTCAAGTCGGCGACATCGGGGGAAGGCGGGCCTTTCGGGGCGGTGGTGGTCAAAAGCGGCCACATTGTCGCGCAGGGCGTAAACCGCGTCACTTCCAAAAAAGACCCTACGGCCCATGCCGAAGTGGAGGCCATACGGGAAGCATGCCGGGTACTGGGAACCTTCCAACTTACGGGTTGCGAACTTTACAGCAGTTGCGAGCCCTGCCCCATGTGCCTCGGAGCGATTTATTGGGCGCGGCCCGATCGTTTTTACTTCGCGGCATCGCGTGAAGACGCGGCCAAAGCCGGATTCGATGACGCCATGCTTTACCGTGAACTCCCGTTACCGTCGCAGGAACGTTCCCTTCCCGGTGGTGAGTTGCTCCGCGATGAATCGACGGCGCCGTTCGACGCCTGGCGGGAAAATCCCGGTCGGATCCCCTATTGAATCGCCGGATTCCGGTATCGCCCGACCTCGTTACTGAATTGGGTTTTCTTGGACCGCGAAAAATATTAAAATGATGCTAGGATTCCGCACTCCGGTAACAACCGGGTTCGAGTCCGTAATCCGTAACGCCAAACGGCAGATAGCAGGACGTCCGCATGAAAATCGCCCACGCCAGCCAAGTGCTCAGCGCATTGGACCATAAGGAAACCGTTTGTGCCCATGGAAACATCGTGCAACCGGAATACCTCAACCTAATCGAGGAAGTTTCACGTAAGGGCTGGGGTTCCACCTTTTGGGGACGCGAAGGTTCGGTGAATTGGTTCCACATCCCCTTGAGCGCGCCCGTGATGCGCAACGGCGCCCGTCTCAAGCTCTCGCGGGTATTCGTCAATTATCACAATACCAGTCGTTCGCCGATTACGGCGGTGCATTTATACGATGGCACCCGTCTGGTCATGGCCCTCAACGACTTGCAACTCTACGGCGACCATACCAAGGGCACCGACAAGTCCAATAGCTGGATATTGAAAACCCCTTCCGAGGTGACGGGCGGACTGGGAATTTCGATTTCAGTCCAATTTCCCCAATCCACCGACAACAACACGGCCAGGTGGATTCTTTTCACCACCGCCGGCGCCGAATTCAGGCTGGAGCCCTAGAGCCTCCTCGCGCAGTCTTCGTTATTCGTCCCCTTTTTTCGCCGCTTTTTCCTTGCGCTACCGCCTCGCAATTCCTTTTTTCACTAAATCGATGGATTCCATGCACCTCCAGGGAGGGAAGGCAGTTTGGAGAATAAATGAATTGCATCGTCAAGGAGATCGTCGCATGAATGAACAAAATGCTTCTACCCTGACCGACCGGGAATCCTTTCCGGCGTCCAATCTGGAAACCTTCGCCGAAGAATCAATCAAGCCCCGCATCGGATTTTTAGGATTGGGTTCGATAGGCCGCCAGCGCATGGCGTCGTTAATCGGTTCGGGCGCTATCGACGCCTCCGCCCTCGTGGAACCCGATCCCGATTGCCGCGAAGCCGCCCTGGCCAAGGCGCCGGAAATTTTCGTATGCGAATCGATGGAAAGCCTTTTATCGCAGGGGCTGGACGGCATCGTCATCGCGACCCCCAGCGATCTGCATGCCGCCCACGCGGAAGCCGCGTTGCAAACCGGGCATGCGGTTTTTTGCCAGAAGCCGTTGGGAAGAACCGCTCCCGAAACGGCGCGAATTGTGGAAACGGCTTGCCGCGTCGATAAATTGCTGGGCGTCGATTTGAACTACCGTTACATGCAGGGCACGCAACTCGCCAGGCGCCTCATCGATTCGGGAGAACTCGGAGAAATCTATTCCGTCGACCTGGTTTTCCACAACGCCTATGGCCCCGATAAGCCCTGGTTTTACGACCGCGCCCTGTCAGGCGGAGGATGTCTTATCGATCTCGGAATCCACCTCATCGATTTGGCGCTGTGGCTATTTCCCGGGGCGCGGCCCGAAAATATCTCGGGCACCCTGCTGACGCGTGGACTTCCTCACAAGCCTTACGGC
Source organism: Fibrobacteria bacterium (assembly GCA_041746255.1). Lineage (GTDB taxonomy): Bacteria > Fibrobacterota > Fibrobacteria > UBA11236 > UBA11236 > JBGTHM01. The sequence goes on from JBGTHM010000003.1 coordinate 11,149, forward strand.
GGCGCGGCGCATGGAGAGGTGGAGGATTTCGCCGCCGCACAATTCGACCTTACCGACGGTCCCCATGTGCGACTGGCCTGTTCGTGGCGCCTTCCCGCCGGTTGCGATTCGGTTATCCAAGCCAACTTCTACGGCACGGGAGGCGGGCTCGCGATTCGCAACGTGAACGGCTCCTTTCATGATTTTCAAACCACGCGTTTTCGTGGAACCGTTTCCGAAGTGGTGCAAACCCCGCCTGACGACTGGGAAGGCCGGGCCGCGCAAAATTGGGCTTCGCGTCTGGCGCGTGATGAGGGATTCGATCCGGAGGCCCGAAGCATAACAGCTACGGCCGCCGTGATAGACGTGATTTACGGAAGGAGATAATTGGAAAGCGTTTGAAGCTCGGCGATCAGGTACTTGCGGCGCCCCGCATCATGATGATCTTTCCCGTACGCACCATTTCCACGATGCCATATTTATCGAGCATGAGTTCCATCGAGTCGAGCTTTTCCGTACTCCCCGTAACCTGAAGCATCAGGGTGGTCTCGGTCAAGTCAACCGTCTGGCTCTTGAAGTATTCTGCGATTTGCAAAATTTCGGTCCGTTTTTCCGGAGGGCAGTTCACTTTGATGAGTGCGAGTTCCCGGTCGACGGTAATCTGGCCGGTATGGTCCTCGGCATGAATAACGTCTATGAGCTTGTTGAGCTGACGGATGATTTGTTCGAGAGTCTTGGCTTCGCCCGATGCCACGATATTCATTCGCGCAAACTTGCCGTCATGGGCCGGCGAAACCACCAGGCTGTCGATATTGTAACCACGGCGCCCGAACACCAAGGCGATGCGAATGAGCATGCCCGGTTTGTTGGCCACCAGCAGGCTGATGGTATGCGAGGCATGGCCCGGAGGGAGACTCTGGGTCCGCTTGGAGGTTGGCCCCGGGGCCGTTTGGGTTTTTCCGTTGATTATCACTGTCGATTTCCTCTCGAATGAATTTGCATGTCGACTCTCAGGTGCTTCCCACGGGCTTGGCCATGGCCTTGCGTGGAGCTTCGAGCACCATTTCGGAGATTGCCGCGCCGGCCGGTATCATGGGGAAGACGTTGTCTTCCTTCTCCACTTCCGCCTCGATGATACAGGGACCTTCGTTATAATCCAAGGCCGCCTGCAAAGTCTTGGTCACGTCGGCGTTACGCTTGATACGAAAACCCTTCATTCCATAAGCTTCGGCCAGTTTGACGAAATTGGGGCTGCCTTCCAAATCCACGCCCGAAAGCCGGTTTTCGAAAAACAGGTTTTGCCATTGGCGCACCATGCCCAGATACTTGTTATTGATGATGAGGATTTTGATGGGCAGCTTGAAATTGAAAGCCGTCGCCAGTTCCGACATGGTCATCTGGAAGCCGCCATCGCCCACCACCGCTATAACCAAAGACTCGGGCCGCGCAAGTTGCGCGCCGATGGCCGCGGGAAACCCGAAACCCATGGTGCCCGCGCCGCCGGAGGAAATCCAGTGATAGCGTTGGTCGGTGAGATAGAATTGCGCCGCCCACATCTGATGCTGACCCACATCGGTCGTCACCACGGCTTTGCCTTTGCTGAGCTTATACATCTCGTCGAGCACGTATTGCGCCTTAAGGCCGCCCTGCTTGCCATAAGCAAGCGGGAATTTCTTTTTGAGCTTGTCCAGGTGCTTGAGCCAGTCCTCGGTGTCTCCCTTTTTCGCCACCGCGTTCAAATCCTCCAACACCAGGCGCGCATCGCCTACAATGGAAACGTCGGGCCTTATCATTTTGTTGATTTCGGCGGGATCGATGTCGACATGGATTTTAACCGCGTCCGGACAAAAGGCATCGTACTTTCCGCAAATCCTATCGTCCCAACGCGATCCCACCGACATAATGAGATCGCATTCGACCACGGCCTTGTTCGCATAGGCCGTGCCATGCATGCCGAGCATTCCCAGGCTGAGTTCATGCGTTTCGGGAAACGCCCCTTTGCCTAGCAACGTATTGACTACGGGAAGACGCAATTTCTCGGCGAAGGTGCGCAAAGCCCGGCCGGCATCTGAAATAACCGCTCCATGTCCAATGAGCAGTAGCGGGCGCTTGGCTTTTTGCAGTAAATCGGCGGCGCGGCTTATCGCATGCGGGTCGCCCTTGCCCGGTACCGTATAACCGGGTAAATCCATTTCCACGTTGAAATCGGGTTCGAATACGGCCGAGGAAATATTCTTGGGAATGTCGATAAGCACCGGACCCGGGCGACCGCTCTCAGCGATGTAAAATGCCTCTTTAATGATACGGGGGATGTCTTCCACCTTTTTCACGAGATAAGAATGTTTCACTACGGGATAGGTGATTCCCACAACGTCGGCTTCTTGAAAGGCATCCAATCCCAGCATGCTGGAAATGGTCTGCCCGGTAAGAATGATCATCGGCACCGAGTCCATCTGGGCGGTGAGAATTCCCGTTACCGTATTGGTAGCGCCCGGACCCGAGGTAACCAGTACCACGCCGGCTTTGCCGGTAGCGCGGGCCATTCCATCCGCCATATGCGCAGCGCCCTGTTCATGGCGGGTCAAAACGAATTTGATGGGGGAATCGACCAAGGCATCGAAAATGGGAATGGCCGCTCCCCCGGGATGGCCGAAAATGTACTCCACCCCGTGCTGGTGGATGGCATGGATGAGCGCTTCGGCACCGGTACAGGTTTTATTTCGCATTTTTAAATCCCTCTAAGGCCAAGTAGTTCGAATTTGAATACAAAAACTTACTATTTGAGAAAGAATAAATCAATTTTTATCAGATTTGTCATTTTTAGGTCAATTTTAAACTGGAATGACATTGAGATTTGCTTACCAATCCTCAAAAAATACCCCATTTCCCCATAATTAAGGACTCTTCTAGAAAATTTTGAGCAGAAAATTGGATTTTTACCCTCAAGTTTAGGATTGATTCGAAATTTATTCGTTAATAACTCGCCATTTGACCCCATTTTCTAAAATTTTTTCTGAGCATTTTAGAAATACCTCCTTTTCTTCGAGGACAATTTCTGTCCTAGGGAAGCGTTATATTCATCCCTATCCGAATTTCGCTGCCCGTGGCGATTTCTCATAATCCAAGGAGTTGAATATGGTTCGCCTCAAAGGACTACCCCCACAAGACCGCCCCCGTGAAAAAATGATGCAGGAAGGACCCCAAACCCTGAGTAACGCCGAATTGATGGCTATTGTGCTGGGAAAAGGGGGGCCGGGAAAGGATGTGCTGCATTTGGCGCAAGAAGTCGTAGAGGGCTTGAACGGCATTTGCGAAGAACCCTCCTGGGAGAAGCTATGCCAAATTGCCGGTATCGGCCCCGCCAAAGCCTGTCAAATTCTCGCCAGCGTGGAGTTCTCCCGGCGCTTTCTCACTTCCAAGCAACGCCTCCGCATCAGTACTCCGAAAGACGCGCTGCCTGCATTGGCAACACTGAAAGCCAGTCCTCAGGAAGCCTTTGCCGTTCTCACCTTAGACGCCGGAAACCAGTTGATTAAATGCCATATGGTAACTGTGGGATTGGTGAATCAAAGTCAAATCCACCCCCGCGAGGCCTTTCATTGCGCCGTAGCAGACCGAGCCGTAGGCATAATCGTCGCCCATAACCACCCCTCGGGGCGACTACTTCCTTCCGATGCCGACTTGCAAGTAACCCGCCGCCTGGCCCAAGTCGGCCAGACTTTGGGAATCCCGGTGCTGGATCACCTTATCGTCACCGCAGGGGGTGTTTTGTCGTTGCGGGAAAGCCACTCCCATTATTTTATCTGACCGCAAAGCCAACCCGCTTCGTGCCAGAACAGCAGTCTAAATACTTGGGCGGTAAATTTTTTCCAGCGATGGCCTCCCTAAAAAATTGGGCATCAAGCGCATCGCGCTATCCCGTAACCCCGTGAGGAAGCGGTTTTCCCATTGGCCCATGAACCCCACCTGGGAGGACAGGCCGCGAAGATAGCGCACCCGTGGGGCACGCAATGCATGAAACCTGCGCAAAGCTTCGGGTAAGGGCCAAGTCGCCACGCAACGCCCCAAGGCAACGGCGTCTTCCAAAGCCTGGCATCCTCCCTGCCCCAGGTTCGGACTCATGGCATGAGCGGCATCGCCAATGAGAACGATTCCACCCTTTCCCCAATGGGGCAAGCTTGGCAAAGCGAAAACACCGTTTCGAATAAGAGCTCCTGCCGGGGTTGCCGCGATTAAATCTTCTACAGGCCGCGGGAAACCCCGAAAATCAGCCAGCAGCTTTCCCTTATCGGCATCTGCCGGCCCGTCTTTGTTCGTTTTACCCGGTTTAGCATTGGAGGTTGCATACCAATAAACACGCCCTTGCCCCATGGGAAGAAGGCCGAAGCGACGTCCCCGCCCCCACAATTCCAAAAGGCCTTCGTCGTCGATGAGCGAGTAAGGGTAAGGCGCCACTCCGCGCCAAGCTATGTATCCCTCGTAACCTGGAGCATACCCTGGCCATAATTGTCGGCGTATGGTGGAGTGGATGCCGTCGGCTCCTACCAGCAGATCGCATTCGATATGGCTTCCGTCCGTAAAATAGACCTCAATCCGTTCCGGGCCATGGGCGAAGCCGACGCAGGATTTATCGGCGAGCAAGACTCCGTCTCCCGCCGCCTCGAAAAGAGAATCCGCAAGCAGGGATTGCAATTCGGCACGATGCAAACAAACCGCAGGTGCGCCTCTTCCACCATATAGGCGCATCAAGTCCATTTCACTAAATGACGCCCCACTGGAACCGGCAATGCGCAGCCTGCGCAGGAGACGGCCACGAGCGACGACTTCCTCCCGGAGGCCCAGCGCGGCCAGCGCCTCCAAGGCATTGTGCCATAAGGATAAGCCCGCCCCGACTTCAGGCAGCGAAGCCGTTCTCTCGGCGACGCGGACGGAAAAACCCGCGCGCTTCAGCGAAAGGGCGGTGGCTAGGCCCGCTATACCAGCGCCGACCACCAAGGCGGTTTTTGCGGAAGGGAGAGAGGAGTAAGAATTTGGGACTACAAAAGCTCCCGTATCCATTTTTCCAGTTGGGCGGAATTGTGGGCGCCGACTTCGACGCGTTGCACCACGCCCGCTCTATCGATGAAAACCAAAGTGGGGTAGGCATAGGCCCGGAATGCACGCGTGGTCAACCCGGAAACATCCCGAAAGAGGGGATAGGTTTGTTTCGACGCTTCCCGAAAACTCTGCAGCTCCTCGCGGCTTTCGGAACTGATCCCGATGATTTGCACGCCTTCGTCGCGGAATTTGTCGTAAAGCGAATTCAGATAGGGAATGGTCACCCGGCAGGGACCGCACCAAGTCGCCCAGAAGTCAAGGACGACCACCTTACCGCGATTGGTTTCCAGGGTTCCCACCGGAAGATGATAATAATCGCCTTGGAGCGGAGGTGCGACGCTTCCGATCAGAAGCTGGGTAATGGCCGCCATATCTTCCGGTCGCGGTGACAAGGCCATTTTCTGGGTCAGGATTTTCCCCTCACGCCCCAAGCGCACTTCAACCACGTCACCCACCTGTTTGCTTCCGATGGAATCGAGCAGGGTTTTGCGTCCGGAAAGGGGCGCGCCATTAACCGCCAGAATATAATCGCCCGGCTTGATACCCGCCTGGTCGGCCGAGGTTCCGGAGAAAACATCCTGCACCCGTACTGCTCCCTCTTTACCGGTATGCGCATAGATCGCGGGAATTTCGGATTGGGGAATATCGGCAAAGGATATTCCCAACCAGGCTTTGGGAGGGGCGGTATTCCCGGGCCGACGGAGCGCGAAGGCATCATTAACGAAGCTTAAAAACAGGGTAAGGAAAAATAATAGAACCGAGGCCTTATATCCGGAGGAGATACGGCCTGAAAGAATTAATCCGCCCAAGCAATTGGAAAGTTTCGCCATTCCGCTAATTTAGCAAATGCGCCTCTACCGGCCTATTCTGCGTAAAATCTTGTTCCCCATGCCTATGGATTTCCATCGCTTCGGGAATATAATGCAATTGCTTAACCTGTTCCAGAGAGACGCCCTGCCCTACCAGATAATCCACGATGACCTGGGATTGGGTTTGCAGGCGGGTCAAATAGGCCGCGGTATCACCTCCCTGGTAAATTTGGAATACCCGGATTTCTACCACACTGTCGGGATAAGCCCTAAGGCGCGTTGCGAATTCATTCAAAGAAGAAGCCGCCCTAGCCGTCAATTCGGTGGTACCCGGACGAAATGTCCATTGGGGGAAAAGTTCGGTTTTTTTAAGCGGCGGTACGACCGGCTCCAGCTTTTGCGCCGACAACATTGCGCAACCGAGCAGCAAAATTCCCAAGGCAAAAAATGTCCGACGCAAACTACCGACCTTTCGTTGGCTCCAGTATACTCTTGGGCGAGGCTTCCATGCCTGCCACCGGAGGCACCTTCAAATCCAGGAGAAAACGGGTACCGAATACTCCCGCACCCAGCGCGATAATTGCCGCTGTCCAATAGACGGCCGGAAGGGAAACCCATTCCCAGATGATTCCGGCCAGCAAGGCGCCCAAAGCATAGGGAATGCTCCCGCAAAAAACCATGGAAAAGGTTTGCAGGGTGGGCCGCTCCGAAGGGCCGTAGCAGCGATCGAGATACACGTTGAAACCGGTAGCCGCGCCCGCGAAGAAAAAACCGTGTAAGGTCAACGACAGGTAAAATTGCCACAGGCTTTGCGAGAAACCCATGCCGGCCAATTTGACCACCGTACCCAAAACGCCCAGCAGCAGAACGTAACGGAGATGGTACTTCCGCAGGATATAGATACAGAGGAACATCCAGGGAACTTCGCATGCGGTGGAGATAATCCAGGCCTGGCTGATGGATTGCTGCCCGCTCTCCCAGTGATTGATGAGGTAATTGCCCTGCACGCCCGTGGCCATGGAGTTCGCCAGGTTGACGACACCGATAATGATCAGCAGCCGTAAGGTGCGGGGCCGCGCCAAAAGGCGCAGCGCCTTCTTGAGGCTGGGGGCTGCCTTCATGGGGATCCCCGTATCTTCTGGGTTACGGTAGGCCCGGTGAATGCTTAGAAATGCCACTCCCAGAGCCAGGGCAAACCCTCCGTACAGCCAGGGGAGATCGGACAGGTCTTTGAAAAAAACGCTCCCCAGGCAACCGATGAGAAAACCGACGGTGCCCAGGGTTCGTAATTTGAAAAATAGCCCATGGCCGAGATGACGCAGATTCTCCAACGTACAAGCCACGTTCAACGGATGAACGCTGGACAGACAAAAAGTACCCAGGGCGAAAACCGACGCCAGCGCCCAAAAGGTGTCGAGATGGGGAAGCGCCACCAGACAGATTCCGGATAAAGCCAACATGATAAGCAGGGGGCGTCGCGCCCCTCCCATATACCGGATAAGATGCACTTGGGCCGCGGGTGAAAGGATGGCCGCCGCATATCCCATTGTGAGCACCAAGCCCACCTCAATAGCCTTCAGGCCTTTGGTTTCGAAGAGGTAGGAATGGAATTGCGCGCTGGAGAAGCCCAGAAAAATGAGGAACATAGCCAAACTGGAACCCAATAGGGAACTGGATGGCGATGACGGATGCGTATCAGGGGGCGAGGAAGGCAGGATTCTCTCCAAAATGGCCTTCCAATGATAACAAAAAGGCGGGGCCCAAGGGCCCGCCGGATTTTCTTAGAAATAGGAAAAGGCTTACGGCTCAACCACAAATCGAGGCTAAGAAGAGTATCTCGGCCATGGCCTTAAGCTCCATTTCGGAAGCAAGAGCCAAGGCCGACTTCAATTCGGCGGCGGCGGCGGCATGCAATCCGGCATAGGTTTTGACAGCCACAGCGCTGGTGGCTGCGCCGGAGAATTCCGCCGCGAAATCGGCTTTGGCGCCGCCTTCGGTATGTAACGCATGGTTGGCCCCGGCAATTCCGCCCGAATGAACGGAAAACTGAGCTTGCAACTGAACCACTACCGCAGCATGGAAAGCCGTGAAGGCTTGGGCCATGGCCTCAGGCGAGGTCGCCGAATCAATGGCCTGTACCAGACTCAAAGTGGCGGCATCCAAAGCGGTAATCACCCCTTCCGAAGCCCCCGAAGCCTGGAACTGCGCCGTTACCGCGGCCGACACGGCCAGGGCTTTGGTGCGCATCGCCCGACGAGTCACTATCAGACGCGCTTCACCTTCCAATTCGGCCGCTTGCTTCAGCAAGGCGCGAGCATAAGCCTCTTGCGCCACCGCAAAGGCCTGAGCGCCGGCTTCCGCCTTTGCATAAGCATCCGTCATGGTTTTCACATAGACCTTTCCTGCCACTTGTAACTTGGCGACATCGCTCGCGGCTGCCTTCCACTCCGTTTTCAAATCGGCTTCGGCTTTAACCGATGTTTCCAACAAAACCTTCGCCTCCGCCTCGGACACCTCGGTTTCAATGTCGATCAAATAGCGTAGGCGCGCTTCATCACCGGCGCTGAATACGGCGCCCACCTTGGCGGCGATATCGCTCTTAGCGGCAAGGGCCGCTCCCAGCTCCGCATCCATGCGCAGGCGCGCCGCTTCCACAGCCTGGATACTTGTCTTGCCTTCTTTACGGAAGTGAAGAAACAATTCGGCTTCGGCGGCGGTTTCCGCATTCAATTCCAAGGCATTACGAACCGAGGCGGTATCGTCTCCCTCCACAATCAACTTCCATTCGCGGCCACCCTCGTCTTTCGCGACCACCATCAAATCGGATGCGGATTTCAGCTTGGTTTCCAATTGGAATTTTCCCTCCGCATCCACCGTAGCCTCTTTATCAGAAACCGTCTTCAAACTGCCGTCGGCCTGGACTTGGACCAATATCACGGTATTAGCCTCAATGTCTCCGCCCAAACTACCGTTAACCTTGATGCCAACGGTAATTTCCGTTTTCGTGGTATCGCCCGGAACCGGTACGGGTAGGTTGGGAATCTCACCGACATGGGTTTCCCCATTTCCTCTGAGATGAACGGCCGTTTCACCCAGGGAAGCAAATTTCAGCTTGATGGCGGCATCCATTCCGGAAAGACCCGCGGCGGCTTCTTGATTCAATTTGGTGTAGTAGCGCGCATAGGCTTTTGCCACTTCCTCGTCCGTAACCGCGACCTTGAGATCCGCCTCGAGGGTAGCGCTTGCAGTGGAGGAATCTTTCAGGGCGATCATAGCCGCGGCTTGTTCCGCAAAAGCGGTTTGGAATTCGGCCCACAGAGATTTGCGGTAGCCGATGAAAGCCGAATCGATTCCTGTAATTTTTTCGGAAGCGCGAATCGAGACCACCAAATCCACTTCGGCTTTAACCAAGGCATCGATATGGATTTGCGAGGCGCCCGCAGCCTTGAATTCGGCCTGTGCCGAAGCTGCGCTTGCGCGGGCCTGCCATTCGGCCATGTTATGCGCCAATGCCAGACGCAGCTGCTCCTGCATTTGGTTTTGCGTCTTCAAAAAAGTACGCAACGACGCTTCTTGGGCTTGTCCAAAGGCGTTGAGACGAACATTCGCGTCGGTATAGGCCTTGAAGCGGGTCTTGCGATGGTTTTCATACGCAGCCGCAACCGTCCCGGTACCTTTGATGGAAGCGTGCAAATCCGCTTCCAAATCGGCCTGCGCCTTGGCTTCGGCCTCCGCGACTTTTTCCAAGGAGGCGGCCGTGGCCCCTGTCGCCATCAAGACTTCCTTGCGCGCCTTCGCGGCCGCCGTCAAGGCCCGGGCGAAAGCGATTTTCGCCTCGGCTTTATTCTCCGCCGTTACCTTCGCGGCCACCTGGGCATCTATATGGGTTGCGATTTGCGAAAAATGCACCAACCCGGCTTGCCCATCCGCATGGATTTGGGCGAATACCTCGGCTTCCAAAGAACTCTCCGTATTCAAGGGCCGGCTAGCCATTTTTTTGCCTTTCTTGACTTCGCCGCTGACTACGGATTTCCACTCACGGGCCTCTTCCTTGGCTACAACTACCAGCTCCCGAACGCCGTCCAGGGCGGCTTCGACTGCGAAGTAACCGGAAGCATCGGTGGTTACCCGGGCTTCGGATACTTCCTTTAAGGAGCCATCCGCCTGTACCTGGGCCACAAATACTGCAGCGCCTTTAACACCCGCAGCACGCCGACTGGATTTATTTAAGGACGCCTCCCCTATTACATGGCCCTCGATTAGGGCTGTCGATCCTTTCTGTGATGGACCTGTACTGGAGGGTTTTTCACTGAAAAAACATCCGGATAATACCACTAGGCCATAAAGGGCCGTCGCAGCTGCGAGGTGATTTTGGGTGAAGGAATTCTTGGATTTCATGAGTTTCTCCTTTCGAGGTTTTCCGAGGGGAGTGTCCCCTGGGTTCTGAAGAGAAGATACCGCGAATGGAGCTAGATATCAATGTTACCATTATTATGATATTACCTTTGTTGATGCTTAATTGGCTATTTAATCCATTTATAAAGGTTTTATATTCGTCTTTCTTTAATAAATACCTATATTTCATATTACGTTTTGGAGTAAAAAATTGTTCATTTAGGCGTCAGGGGCCTACTAATCGGGCCGAAACGGGGAGCTTCGGGGTTATTCTCTTGTGGCGGAGAGCACCTGTCCCTGTGGCGAATACCGAACTTGCCAGATCCGGTTTTCCGGCCCGGCAACGGTACCCTTCCAACCCGTAGCGGATCGGAGTCCGCTGAAGGAATAGGCTGCTTGCGAAGGTGGAACCAGGGTTGCCTCCGTGAAACCCTGCACCTCCGATGAACCGGCTGGAACCGGGACATCGGGTATATGGAAAAACTCGAACGACTCCCAGTCTCCGCGACGGTAACGCTGTTTCACCTGGAAAGACACCAAGCGATTATTTGCATAGGATGCGGGATTGGCATCCACATCCACTGACCAGCGAATTGAAGTTGTCGCGGTATCCCCTTCCGGTTTTTCGGTTAGCCGGGTAATCGAGGCTCTTTCACCGGGCCGGAAGGTCGAGTCGGAGCGTTCACCCCGTATTTCCAAGGCAATACGGCCTCCGTCTCGAAGGATATTCTCTTCCCGGAAATAAACCACATAGTTTCTCCCGGCATCGGGAAATACCACCCAGCGGATGCGGGTTTGTATTTCCAAAATTTCCGTATCCACTCCCGCCCCTGTAACCCTCCCCACCCAATCCACGATATTGGAATCCAGGGAATAATCCAGAATCGAACCCTTGCCTTCGGCATCCAGCAATTCCCAAACCTCCACGGTATCGAGATTTTGCAGTTTGACGAATCGGCTGGATAGGAGGAGATTACCTTCCTGCCGGTTGAAATCCAAATCATCACCGGCGGCAATCCGCAACAACCTGACTTTCTTCTCACCCGAAGGCCATGCGGTGGACAGTTCAATCGCAGCGACATTGTCCGATCCGGGCTCCGCAGTCAACACCCCGTCCCCATCTCCGTCGCTGAAACGAAATCTTTCTATGCGCCCATCCTCTTTATACGTAAACGATCCCGCCACTTCCACTATGCGCGGAGTTGAAATGCCTACCGAGTCGCCTGGAAGCGGAGCGGCGATTTTAGGAGGCAACGACACCACGCTGTCTTCAATCGCAATCTTATCGGTATCGCGCGTGCGCACGACAGTGGTTTTACCGTCGGTCGAATCCACCACGGTTTTCACCGAATCGAGCAAACTGTCCGGCTGCAATATGCTGTCGAGGGACAGGATAGGCAGGACATCAACCTGCGAAAGCGTGGCAAACTTCGGCAACGGCTCGCTTTTTTGGGGTTGCGCGGATTCGGGAACTTGGACGGTGTCGTATGCTCCCGGAACGCTGTCGGGCATTTCGTGAAATGCCGAATTCCAATTTTCATGGTAATTATATGCGGAAGCCGATCGCTTGCCCAAGACTTCAATCGCATTGGGATAATCGTCTCCCCCGGCCGTTTGAATATCGGTGGGGCGACGTTCCGGAGCGCAAGCGAGGGAGCCCAAGGCAGTCAACGCCAGCACGACTCGGAGTAACTTCTTCACGCAGCTCTCTCCTTTACCTTGGATTTAGGCACCATAACCAAGCTGAGTTGCACGATGCGTTGCGGGTGGGTGTCGGCCTCTACCTTCTGGAAAACCTCGTCACGGAAACGCTCCAGCATTTCGCGCAACTCTTCGTGCAGGCTCTCGCTGATGTTCAGTATCATTGTCGATACATGCCTCTTTTCTTTGGGCAGTCGATGCAAGGCTTCCTTGGCCTGATTCAGCCATTCACTGTTAAGGCCCCGGCTCATTCCCCATAAGGCGGCCGGAGGCTCCACCACTGACCGTGTGGTATGATAATACCCCTTATCGTCCTGCTCGACCAACTTCCATTCGCATAAATCGCGCACCATTTTCTTCACCATGGCGACCGGCAAGGGCGGATCGAGAAAGGCGGCCAGCCGCTCGTAATCCCCGCGAAAATCCTCCACCTCGATGGCGCCTCTTACCAAACCATAACGGAAATCCTGATAATAACGGCTTAGGGCGGGGTTTAAACGGGTGAAGCGACTACGGTTGCGACGGGACAAAATTTGCTTGTAAACCGCTGCCTTCTTCTCTTCGCTACGGGCCTGTCCGTATTCGACCAGGAGCTTTAGAAATTCAATTTCATTGGCTTTAAGCCCGAAAACCGCGGACATTTTATCCACCGCATTTTCGCTCAACGGCTTGAAGCCCTTAATGACGTCGTTTAAATATCCAGGGTTGGCGAAGCCGGCTTCGCGCGCGAATTTTCGATGGGAATATTTCGGGTCCTGTACCTTTTTACGCGCATAGCTGTCGCTTAGAAAAGTCCGGAAATCATCATATTGGTAAATATCCATTGCCGAATCGCCTGTTTAGGCCCTTCGCCAAATATATCCCAAATCAAATAAGAAAGCGAACTTTCTATTACGAAAATTCGCTTATTTCCCTATTTTAAGGGCGAAAATGCATTTATTAGCTGAGATTACCCCTAAAATCGTATTACGAAAATTACGGGGCGAATCCTGGAGTTGGCCTATCCGCCCTCTTGATGGGACTTGGGGCCTGTGTAGATGAATTTGGGCCGTACGATAGGCGTACCCTTGCCCCCGCGCGCTTCGGTACGCTCCCAAACGATTTGCGCGGCGATTCCCACGCAGCGCGAAAGCCCGAAGAGCACGGTGTAATAATCTTCGTCGGTGAGGCCGCAGGCGTTGAGAAGCGAACCGGATACGGCGTCGACATTGGGATAGGGACAGGAAACCTTTTCCTTTTTTTTCAGGATCTCGCTGCCGACCTTCCGGAGGGTGACGGCCAAGCGGAAAATTTCGTCTTGAGCGGCGATTTGTTCGCCCAATACATATTGTACGGTAGCGCGCGGATCCTCGACGCGAAGCACGGCATGCCCGAATCCGTACAGCACACCACCCTTGGCCAAAAGCTCCTCGACAAAGCGATGCACGGCTTTTTCATCACGAGGATCGGGAAGTGATTTCGAAGCCTCCCGCAAAAAGCGTAGGCATTCCTGGTTGGCCATGCCGTGCAAGGGCCCAGCCAAGGCCGCCATGGCCCCCATCAGGCTTCCGTACATATCTTCGTGACCCGAGGCGATGGCCTTGCCCACGAAAGTCGACAGATTACCGCCACCATGATCGAAATGGAGGATGTTAAATACCCTGAAAAGCTTGCCGAGCTCAGGCGCCGCACCCGGTGCGTTCAACATGCGGGTGAAATTTTCCATATAGCCCAGGTCGGGCCTCGAGGCGATGGGTTCGCCCCAACCGGCGCGCAAACGGAAAATTGCCGCTACGGCTTCGGGAAGCTGAGCGATTACGTTAAGGCAATCCTTGGAATAATCCCCCGTATGCGAATACATGCCCATGGCATTGATAGCCGCCATCAACCACTTCATGGGATGCGCTTTTTTGGGTAAGGTACGTAAATGGGCGATTACTTCTGGGTGCAGCTTCGAGTGGGAAGCAAGTTTTTGCTTAAATGCCGCCAATTTCGCGGCATCGGGAAGCTCTCGGTGCAATAGGAGATGAATGACCTCTTCGGGCTCCCTCTCTGCCAGGGCGGCGATGGGGTAACCCGCATAATACAGTCCTTTGGTGGGATCCACGAAGCTGGTGACGCAGGTGCCGACCGGTATGCCGCGCAATCCGGTATCGAGATGGCTTTTGGTAATGGTGAATAACTCTTCTGAATCGGCCATGCCTTCGTCCTCTCGTAAAAATTCTTTAAATGGCTTCGGCGACCAAGCGGCCGAATTCGGAGCATTTCACTTCACGCGCGCCTTCCATTTGGCGGGCCAGGTCGTAGGTCACGGTTTTGTTGGAAATGGTGGCGCTCATGGCCCGCAAAATGCCATCGGCGGCTTCGTCCCAACCCAGGTGTTGCAACATCATCACTCCCGATAAAATCACCGAACCGGGATTGATTTTGTCGAGGCCGGCATATTTGGGAGCCGTACCGTGCGTGGCTTCGAATACGGCCGCCTGATCGCCGATGTTGGCGCCGGGAGCCAGTCCCAGGCCACCGACTTGCGCCGCGCATGCGTCGGAGAGATAGTCGCCGTTCAGGTTGAGGGTAGCAAGCACCGAATATTCGTCGGGCCGCAGCAATAGCTGCTGGAACATGGCGTCGGCGATGCGGTCCTTGATAAGCAGCTTACCCGTCGGAACCTTGCCGTCATGCTTTTTCCAAACGTCGGCCTCGGTAACGATGCGGTCTCCGAATTCTTCCTGCGCCACCTCATAGCCCCATTTGACGAACCCGCCTTCGGTGAATTTCATGATATTGCCTTTATGCACCAGCGTAACGCTCGGTAATTTTTTATCGAGGGCGAAACGGATGGCTCTGCGTACCAGACGTTTGCTGCCGAAAGGCGAAACCGGCTTGATGCCGATGCTGCTGTCTTCGCGAAGGGTCTTTTTGCCGATTTTGGTTTTCAAAAAGGCGATAACCTCTTTCGCTTCGGGGGTGCCCGAATCGAATTCGATTCCGCTGTAAACGTCTTCGGTGTTTTCGCGGAAAATGGTAACGTTGAGTTTACCGGGATCGCGTACCGGGGCGGGCACTCCGTCGAACCATTGCACGGGACGTAAGCAGGCGTATAAATCCATGATTTGACGCAAGGCCACGTTGATGCTGCGGATGCCGCCGCCGATAGGCGTTGTAAGCGGACCCTTGATGGCGACCTTGAAATGCCGAATGGCCTCGACGGTTTCGTCGGGCAGCCACTGGTTTTCCCCGTAAACCTTCAGGGATTTTTCCCCCGCATAGACTTCCATCCATACGAGTTTTCGCTTGTCCCCGTAGCATTTACGTACCGCCTCGTCGAAAACATGCTGTGAGGCGCGCCAGATATCGGGCCCGGTACCGTCGCCTTCGATAAAGGGGATGATGGGCCGGTTGGGAACCTGGATATTGTTGCCGGCATCGATTTGGATGGTTTCCCCGGTTTCGGGTACTTGAATATGCTTGAAAGTGGGCATGAATTCCTCTTCGGAGGGTCGCGATTCCCGCCTTGAATCAGGCGTCTTGAAACCGGACGGGGATGAAAAAATGGGCTGAACTGAACCGCAGCGACGTGGAAAATATAAACTAAAACGGACTGATTTCGTAATCGGCCGGTGGCCCACAACCCGCGGATTTTGGACAGAAATACAGGCGCCGTTGTGCCAGCCGGGTGACTAGAAGCCGGTACCTCCATCCTCTGCTTGACCGGGAGCCCAACTGCGGATTTTAAGTGAATCGGGAAAGGCTTCCGGTTTGTAGATGGATTTTCCCAGTAATAGACGCAGGCATTCCTGAATGCCCTCGGTGATGGAAGGGTGCGGATGAATGGATTTCATGATTTCGTCCATGGCCTTGTCTTGATCCATGAGATGGGCGATGACCATGACGGTGCTGGCCGCTTGCGGACCAGCGGCGCGCATCCCCAGTATTTTGTTGCTCCCGTCGTCCGCCACCAGGATTTTGACAAAACCGTCGGTACGGCGCATGGCGATGGCGCGATTAAGCAGCTTATTGGAGAAGAAGGCCACTCGGTAGGGGATTTCCTGTTTGCGGCATTCCTGTTCATTCAATCCCACCGCCGCCACCTCGGGATTGAAGAACATGATGGTGGACATATTGTGGTAGCGAAGGGGGTAACGGGTTTTCTCGAACATACTCTTGGCAACGTATCGCCCTTCCATTTCCGCCACGCTGTACAAAGCGGAATGGCCCGTGATATCACCCACGGCGTAAATATTGTCTTTGATCCGGCAATGGTCGTCGGTTTTGAGCATGCCCCGCTCGTCCGGTTCGATTCCCACCGCTTTTAAATTGAGCGCGCTGAGGTTGGGTATACGTCCAATGGAAATCAGCGCGGCGTCCACTTCCACCACCATGGAACGGCCGTCCTCGAAATCAACAATGACCTCGAGGTAATCGTCATGCTTGAGGATATTGCGTAAAATCGCGGTATGGTGGATGTCCACACCCTGGTGAGTCAGCGTATCGGACACCGATTGGCTGATATCGTCGTCCTCGAAAGGGAGAATACGGGTCTGCCTATCCAGCAAATGCACCTTGGTTTGCTGGAAGTTGGAAAAGATGGTGGCGTATTCCACGCCGATGATGCCCGCGCCGATGATCATAAGGCGTTTGGGAAAGGCTTTGAAGCCCAGGAGATCGTTGGAGTCGATGATGCGCTCATGGTCGATTTCGATTCCGGGGAATTGTCGGGGCTTCGAACCCGTGGCGATAACGAAAAAGTCGGAGTGAATCACCTCTTCCTCACCGGTAGCGGAGGTGATGCGTATTGTTTCCCGGGATAGAAAACTTCCGGTTCCCCGTTTCAGGGTGATGGAACCCGGACCCTTCCAGCGCCGAGGCGAAAATGTTTCAATTTGCGAAAGCATTTGATATTGCTTTTCCTTGGCTGCCAAAACGACCGTGTCGCGCACCGCTTCGTAATTGACGGTGAGCCCGGCCGATCGGTATCCCCGGCTCACAGCGGCTGCGGTGGCGAAGTCCTTGGAGAGCTCCCACATGGTTTTGGAGGTGAGCGCCCCATGCATGATACCGGCGCCGCCGATATGCCGGCTCTCAATCAGGCACACCTTTTTTCCGAAATCCAGAGCGCGCATGGCCGAAGCGAATCCTCCGGGACCCGTTCCGATGATGCAGATGTCGTATTTTTCCATTCCCGCTCCTGACGTATCTTTCAAGTTAACCCTTCCATGCCTTCGCGGGCCATGCCTCTTTGAAACAAGGGATCGGCGACTCCCGCTTCGTCGAAACCCTTTTGCCTCAGCAAACAGGCCGGGCATCGCCCACAAGGAGGAAAACTACCGTTATAACAGGTGTGACTTTCCATGAGGGAATCCATGGCGCCGAGGTCCATAGCCATCCGCACAGTGTCCGCTTTGGTCATGAACATTAGCGGAGTGTGTATACGCAGTGGCTCCGTTAAGCCCAGCCCCAGTGTGAGGGTGTTGGCCAGACTACGAATGGTTTCATCGCGGCAATCCGGATATCCGCTATAATCGGTTTGACAAACTCCCGTGACCAAATCCCGCACACCGCGTACATATGCAAACGAAGCCGCGCAGGTAAGAAACAGGATATTGCGTCCCGGTACGAAAGTGGAGGGAAGCTCCCCTTCCCGGGCCTCAATCGGATGTGCCGCGTCCACCAAAGCATTATTGCCTATTTGGCGTAAAACATCCACATCCAGTACATGGAGCCGTACTCCGGTTTTTCGGGCGATACGGAGAGCCGCATCCATTTCGGCGATATGCCGCTGCCCATAATCGAAAAAGAGCGCTTCCACCCCGGAAAAACGCCGCAATGCCCAGTGGAGGCAAGTGGTGGAATCCTGGCCACCCGAGAACAGTACTACGGCTTGACCTTTGGATTTCGTTGAAATGGGACGATTCATGGCACTCCCTAAATTAGATATCCCCCTGCGGGCAGTGAAGCCCTTCCCGCCAATTCGCTCATACTCAAGGTTATGCGCTTTTAATACCTTTTCCCATCGGCGTGGAAAATCAAGTTTTCGAACGGACCCAGGCATATCTCACCAAGCTGATTCCTTATTTGGAGTCGCTGTATAGCGGCCATGAGCAATCCGAATCCTCCCACTTTCCAGTGCGAATCCAACACCTTTTGCAGGAATGCGGCTACCTGGAAGGCATGCGGCTTAAAGAGCAGGGATTCATCTCCTCGGAGTTGGAAGACTTCATCCAGAATATCGGTTTCGCCTTCGAAATAGAAGCCAAGCCGGGACGCCCCTTCAAACTTCCCTTCGTCGGCAACGAAATCAGCATCCAACGTAAAACCTTGAATGCCTTCATGGGGAAGGCCTGGATGGTTTTCCACGCGGCACTGCTCTCCGCCTACAGCCTTCGCAACTTGAAATTTGCATCCGAATCCCCTGATTCGGCCGGCATGGAGACGGTTTACCGCATTGTCGAAGACTCGGAACTTGCGGGCTTGGCCGTCGAGGAGGAGGGCTTCAGCAACCAATTCGTGCACAAGCTCAACAATTATATGAGCGGCATCATCAGCTATACGAGCCTCATGTTAAGCGAACAGAAAGAAGAGCCGGAAACCCTGGAGCGCCTACAGCTCATTTGGGAATCGGCGCAGAAATCGGCCGACCTCATCAAGGACTACCTTTTGCGCAGTCGGGAAAAGAAACCGGGATAAGCCGTCATTTACCGACGGTATCAAAACCGGAAGTCCGCCCCGGCATCGATGCGAAACCGTAAGGGATTTCCCGCAGGATGTTCCCTTATTTCCGGGCCGAAAGCGTGCAGCATTGAATAATGCAAGGATACTTTTTCCTGCAGAAAAGTCTGCACCAAGGTGATATTGTGTTCAAAATGCGACGGCACGGTGAAAACCCCCGCATCCCTTACCCATCCCTGCACCACTTTCTCCCCTACCCAATGGGATTTCATGTTGATGTGCAAGTTGGAAGGGAAGCGGGCGCTAAGCCCCCAACTGTAGAGATGGCGAGCAGGAACGAAATCAAGGCGGTTCCCGGACGGAGCAAAAAACGCGCGCCGCTTGTAGCCTATCCATAGATCGACATTCTGCGCCGCAGTCCAATGCGCCGAAAAAATTCCGAAGCGGGAATGCATGACTTCGTTGAAATGGTTTACTTCTCCGGAACGGAAAAGGCTTTTTTTCCCGAAGCCGAAAACCGTGTCTTCCGCGAAATAGGAAACGTCCCATTCCAGCGCGCCACCTACCTGACCATCGAGCTTGAAACCGCCGCGCATCAGGTGGCCACCCACTTCTCCCAGCCATCCACGCGGCCGGGCATTGGGATGGTAGATCGCCTCCCGCCCTTCCAAGTCATGCCATATCTCCCGCACATTGGGTGCCAGATCCGAAGCCTTCTCCGTGAAAACCCGCATCCCCCCGGAAAAACCTCCCCAGGCGCGCTTCTCCCTCCAACGGTTTTCGGTATCGATATGCAGGGAATTACCGAAAAATTTTAGCCGCGTGTAGGTGTGGGCTGCACGCGCGGAATCCGATGGCTTAAATCCGTAGGCGATATCCGCTCCGGCGAAGAACGGGTGCGGCGCATCCATCTGGATTTCCGGATACCCGTAAAAGGGATCGAATAGAGCTGAGGGAGGATTAGCGAAAGACAACTTCACGTCAGTCCAGTCGACATAGGTGTTTAGCTTGATTTGATGTGAGCCCACCGAAAAAGGCCGCTTCCAATAGGGCCTGATGTGAATCTGCCTCCAAGCCCCTTCCGGGGAAACCTCCAAGATATCTTCCCAGCCTTGCACCTCGAAGGTAAAGCCGAATTGTCCCTCATACTCCGCTTCGGCAAGGAAGTTGCGACCGCGCCAGGGTATTTGCGCGCCGGAGTAAGGCGACACCGTCCAATTCCAGAAAAAGCTTCCCTGGGCGCTCAGCATCACGGGTGCGCCCAACCAGCGGAATCCGAAATCCGTGAAACTGCGGGTAGGGATATTCCCGCCAAACCAGGGTGCATCCGGGCGCGAAACGATGCTGCGCCTCCAATCGTAAGTGACCATGGAGAATTGATCATTTTGTTCGAAGGCAGAAAATATCCATAGCTTGTCGCGCGGCGAATAAGAGATTGCGCCATATGAGATAGGCGTTTTATTCGGACTACCCTGGGTATGCATGAGTTCCTGTATATGCGGGTCTCCCACTTCGCTCCCCATATGCCCTGAAAGGAAAAAGGTCTGATCGGAAAAATCCGTCCGTGAAAACTGGGAACGATAATCATGGTATTCGTGTTGCGGCCAAAGGAATCGCCGGGACAGACCCGGCCGATGGTAGAATTTTTCCCCGGTAACATGTCCATTATAGGTGTCTATCAGAAAATGCGCGTCGGGATGGTCGAGGCGGTGTTTAAAAATCGGACTCTCCGCCCACACCTCGTTCGGTTTTAGCGGATAAGCAAAATTAGGAAGGGAGTCCATTGCAAATACGATGGAAACCGGAAATGCGAACAAAGCCCAACGGACTCGATGCCAAAACCGGTAGACCCTGCCTGGAGCGGGGCTTAGGGTATCGCCTACCACCAACTTTTTCCTACGCCCACATAGAACAGGGGAAAGGAGCTGTATTTCGGTTCGCTAAAAACCAAGTCCCATTCCCCGCCGAAACGTAATCTCCAATTAGTTCCGAAGTCGAATCGCCAATTCAGGAAAGGGTAATACCCGAACTCGGATTCATAGGCGTCCAGAAGATAGACTTTCGGTTTAGGGCTATTTACCGTTCCCACCGTCACGCTATTCAAACCCAGGCCGCATTCCGGAAGCCAATGGCTGGTCGGTGCATAGCCCAGACCTAAGCCCACCTTGGCGTAATGCAATTTTCGGCTGAACTTTTCCCCCTTCAACCGGCCGTAATGCAAGGCGCCATGCACCATGAACCGGCCATAATAGGAGGAATGCACCATCAGCCCCCCAGCCGGAAAGGAAGGCGCGTACTCGACCAGGTTGCCCCCAGGCGTAACCATACCCAGGCGTGCGGATGTTTCGAAATGGTCAAAGAGAAGTGTCTGGGCCCGAACGGAGTCATGCAGTACGAAAAGAACAAGCAGCCGTAGGAGGAACCGGCCTAACCGGTCATAGTGAAAAGGAGTTGAAAGGAGATTGCCTGAAGAAATCAATGGGAAAGGATGCATGAATTGGGTGAGATTTGGGTCCCATCACTCAGGTTTGGGGAAAAGCTTGGGAAAATACGCAATTACAGGGGAATTTACTTAGCGACCCTAGGGGTTACAAGGGTTGGTCAAATCCTTGCCCGTAAATTTTGATGGGCATCAAACCGACTTCCAAGGCAATTTTTCATGCTCTCGACTACTCGTTGCATGCAATTACCGGCAAATTCGAACTGCGGAATCCCCGGTTTATGCCTATTTTTTATATACAGGTTTTACTCAAAGACCTCTCAGCGATGCCAAAGTTTCCCCAGTCACTTTAGCCAGGAATCGAATATGCCGTTAACCACCCATACAATCAAACTTTGGATCAAGCATGCTTTGATGGCTTGCCTGTTACTGACTGCCTTGGGAAATGCGCAGGTAAGCAGTCTTCCCACGGGAGTGACCACGGAAACATTCTACGATACGACTAAGGCCGGGCTTAGCTTCCGCAAGGACAAGCTGTCCGTCATGGGCATGTCGGAAGTGCCGGGACATCCCATGCACTTTCTGGTTTTAGGCTACTTCGGTTTCGTCTGGTCCCTTTATCCGAACCCGAGTCAGACCATTAACCCCACGGGGATGATGAACTATTCCCGCAAGCAATTGGCGGATTTCAATAACGTAACCATGAAAGGTTGGGAGCAGGGCGCCATGGGCGCCACTTTTGATCCGAAATTCAAAGAGAACCGGAATTTTTACATCATCTATAATAAATACAAGAACCCTGCCCATTATAAAACCGGAGTCGTTCCGGTCCCCTCTCAGGGCGATGGCGCAGGTACTGCCGGCTGGGTGGTAATCGAGCGCTGGAAGCTATCGGAAGACTTGACTAAACTCACCCGGGACACCACCATTCTCACCATGGACCGGGGGACGGGATACGGCACCAGCAATATGGTTTTCGGCAAGGACGGCTACCTTTATATATCCACGTCTTCTTACAGCAAAAACAGTTGGGACAGCACCGAAATCATGCGGAAGGTGCTGCGCATCGACGTCTCCAAGCAGGACCCCGGAAAATTATATGCCATCCCTCCTACCAATCCCTGGTATAATGCCACCAATCCGGCGGTCAAAAAAGAAGTTTTCGCCTTTGGCTTCCGTAACAGCTATTCCCTAGTAGCCAATTACCTGACCGGAAGCATTCTCGGCGCCGAAGTGGGTCAAAAGACCTGGGAGGAAGTCAATATCATTCAGGCGGGCAAAAACTATGGGTGGGCCGATGGGGGTGACGGGCAATCCAATAACAGCCATGGAAAGGGCGTTCAAGGGCCTTGTAGTGAGAATACAGCCAGCGGCACAGCCTTTAATGAGCAATTAAGGAGTCCTTATTCCTATTCAGGCCCCATATCGATGGGCCAGAAATACACTTGCAATGATTTTACCAACGGTAGTTGGAATTTTGCGCATGCGGGTCAAAATTTAGGAGGATCAAAAACCGCCGTACCCGGCCTGCAAATTAATTGCATCATCATGTCGCCGGCTTTCCGGGGCAGTCCGACCTCACCGTTTCATGGTCATCACTTCGTCACCGATATAAATCGCGCCTGGTTCGTGGCCATCAAGGAAGGGGACTCGGATGCCAAGCAAGTAGGGGGATTGCCAAATTCCTATTGGCGCGAAAAAACCGACCTCAACCATAACGGCCCCACCTCGTTCGCGGAGGACTCCTATGGCAACCTCTACGTTACCCTGGTTTCGTCCCGCAATACCGGCGCTTTAGATTGGCACGATCCTCTCCGTCTCAAGCATCCGCAAATGCAGCCCCTTGCCCAACCGCGTGAACAGGTTCTTCCCACCTCTGGATCGACCAAAATAGCTCCCATCGGCTTGCATGGTTTTTCACGGAATACCGATTTCCAGCCCTTTGTGGTAAATTATGCCGGCCTGGCCCGCATCAGTATGCCCGAAGGCGCAACGCGCGTAGAACTTTTTTCATTGGAGGGCAAGCGGGTCTGGAGCCAAACCGCCATGGCCGGAACGGATATGCCGGTGCCCCGCAGCGTCAACCCCGGCGCTTTCTGGGTTCGCTTTCTCCCCTAGTAAACCCGTTTTAACCGGTAAGTACCCTTTCGCGCCCGTCCCTCCCAGGGGCGGGTTACCCTGGTGGGTATCAAATCGGCCTGCAAGACGATTTTTCATGCTCGCAATTACTCATTGCACCCAATTAGAGGCAAATTCGAACTGCAGAATCCCGGATTTATGGCTATTTTTGCTTTATCGGTTTTGTTCCAAGGCCCTCACGGATGCCGAAGCTTTCCAAGTCACTTTAGCCAGGAATCGAATATGCAGTTAACCACCCATACATGTACACTTTGGATCAAGCACGTTCTGATGGCTTGCCTGTTACTGGCGGCCTTGGGAAATGCTCAGGTAAGCGGTCTTCCTACGGGAGTTACCACGGAAACCTTCTACGATACGACCAAGGCCGGCCTTAGCTTCCGCAAGGACAAACTGTCCGTCATGGGCATGTGGGAAGTACCGGGGCATCCCATGCATTTTCTGGTTTTAGGCTACTTCGGCTTCGTCTGGTCGCTTTATCCGGACCCGGGTCAGACTATAAAATCCACCGGGATGATGGACTATTCCCGGAAGCAATTGGCGGATTTCAATAACGTCACCATGAAGGGTTGGGAACAGGGCGCCATGGGCGCCACTTTCGATCCGAACTTCAAAGAGAACCGGAATTTTTACATCATTTACAACAAATATAAAAACTCTGCCCATTATAAAACCGGCGTAACACCGGTCCCGGCTCAGGGCGACGGAGCTCAGCACGCCGGATGGGTAGTGATTGAGCGTTGGAAGCTATCGGAAGATCTGACCAAGCTAAACCGGGACACCACCATCCTCACCATGGACCGTGGTACCGGCTACGGCACCAGCAATATGGTTTTCGGCAAGGACGGATATCTTTATATATCCACATCTTCTTACAGCAAAAACAGCTGGGACAGCACCGAAATCATGCGAAAAGTTCTGCGTATCGACGTATCCAAACAGGACCCCGGGAAATTATATGCCATCCCACCCTCCAATCCCTGGTATAATGCCACCAATCCTGCGGTCAAAAAGGAGGTTTTCGCATTTGGCTTCCGCAACAGCTATTCCATTGTAGCCAATTACCTAACGGGTAGTATTCTCGGCGCCGAGGTCGGACAAACGACTTGGGAGGAAATCAACATCATCGAATCGGGCAAAAACTATGGCTGGGCCGATGGCGGTGATGGACAGCAGAAGGATGGCCAGGCGTACCGGGATGGAGTGGGAGTCCAAGGTCCGTGTAGCGAGAAAACGGCCGGCGGCATAGCCTTCAATGGAACGACTAAAAATCCCTATTCTTATTCGGGTCCCTTATCCATGGGCCGCAAGTATACTTGTAATGATTTCACCAACGGCGCCTGGAATTTTTCGCATGATGGTAAAAATTTAGGCGGCTCAAATACCGCCATACCCGGCCTCGAGATCAATTGCATCATCATGTCACCTGCATACCGGGGCAATCCGGGTTCGCCGTTTTATGGATATCACTTCGTCACCGACATCAATCTCTCCTATTTCGTGGCTATCAAGGAAGGCGACCCCGGAGCCAAAGAAGTGGGGGGAATACCCAAATCGTATATGCGTGAAAAAACCGACCTCAACCATAACGGGCCCACTTCCTTTACCGAGGATTCCTATGGTAACCTCTACGTCACCCAGGTTTCCTCCAGAGCCAATGGCGCTTTGGACTGGCATGACCCCCTTCGTCTGAAGCACCCGCAAATGCAGCCGCTTGCCCAACCGCGCGAACAAGTACTTCCCAATGAGGGATCGACCAAAATAGGCCCCATCGGCTTGCATGGTTTTTCACGGAATACCGAATTCCAACCCTTTGTGGTGAACTATGCCGGCCTGGCCCGCATCAGCATGCCCGAAGGCGCAACGCGCGTGGAGCTTTTTTCCTTGGAAGGCAAGCGGGTCTGGAGCCAAACCGCCATGGCCGGAACGGATATGCTGTTGCCCCGGAGCATCAATCCCGGCGCCTTCTGGGTTCGCTTTCTTCCCTAAAGCACCTGAATAACCGCTGAAGAAACTTTTGCGCCCGTCCCTCTCCTGGGGCGGGCGCAATTTTTAGGCGCCTGGCCTGGACCTAAACACCCTCGAATTGATCAGAACCCCCGCACCACTGCCACCTTGACCCGTAAATCCTCCTTACGGTCACCGGCAAGTCCCAGCGTGATCAGGGTTTCGACTACCGACTCGGGTCCGATGTGAACAATCAAACCCGGTTGTAAATCGATAGCGAGATAATCCTCGAAGCCGGTAGTCTGGCTGGAAGCGATGATACCCAATTCAGCCGACAGCGGTCCCATCAACCGGAGGGTCGGATACCAAGCCACCTCCATGGCCATCAAGGCGTCATTGGCCACCAAGTGATCGAGAAAGCCGGCTTTGGCCGTTAGGCGCGAAAAAAATTGGCCGCTGGATGCGAATAAATGATGCATGCCCAAGGTCAAACCCCGGTCGCTGCGCCGATCCGTACTCAACAGCATATCGACATGCAAGCTGGTGGAGCGGTCCAGAGCCAACTTCGCACCGAAAACCATATAGGGCACATTGTCGGGCACATCCACCCAACGGGTTTTTAAACCCACGCCGATTTCGAGCTTATCCGAACCGGACAAGGTAAAGGCAATCGGCAGGTCGAAGGAGGGACTGTTCTCCGCATGGAAATAAGTTCCCGCCTGTACGGTGAAAGCGGAATTATATTTCCCCCGCGGCAAAACCGAATACGACGATTCATGGATGGGGTTCAACGCCAGCACCGGCGTCCAGAGGGCAGGGGCCAAGAGAACAATGAATGCACGAGAGAATAATCTGGGTTTCAACATAGCGGAATTCCTTCCTAGAGCGGTGTGGCTTCGACCCGCCACTTCCCAACCGTACTCGGTGTGAATCCCCAAAGGTAGGATAATGGCGTTTTTCGGCAAGCAACGCGACCTGGTATGGGCGGGACCTATGCCACAATCGGGTTCTATTTGGACAGTTTAACTACCTTTTTGTGCGCTGTGAAAACACCTCCGGCTTCCTCACCATGCCTCTAAGCACATCCAATCCATGGATTTGGATCGCCTTCACCGCTTTGGTGTTGGTCCTATTAATCCTGGATTTGGGAGTTTTCCACCGCAAGGATAAAATCGTAACCTTCAAGGAAGCCGCGATCTGGTCCTCTATATGGGTTACCCTCGCGCTGTCGTTTAACCTCGGCCTCTATTTTTGGCTGGGCCGGTCAAAAGCCCTCGAATTTTTCACCGGCTACCTCATTGAACTCTCGCTTTCCGTCGACAATCTTTTCGTTTTCCTGGTCATCTTCTCCACCTTCGCGCTCCCCCGCCACCTAATGCATCGTGTGCTGTTCTGGGGCATTCTGGGCGCCATGATTATGCGGGCCGTATTCATCGGTCTCGGCGCAGCGCTCATTCTCAATTTCCATTGGATCATTTACGTGTTCGGCGGGTTTTTGGTTTTCACGGGCTTCAAGCTGCTCAAGCATCACGAAGGCGAAGCCGACGTCGCCAACAGCCGGGCCCTGAAACTTTTCCGCCGCTTCATCCCGGTCACCGACGAATACCATGACAAAAACTTCGTCATCAGACGGGGCGGCCGCCTCATGGCCACTCCCCTGTTGGCGGTCCTGGTCGTGGTGGAGGCCACCGACGTCATGTTCGCGCTCGATTCCATTCCGGCTATTTTCGCCATCACGCGCGATCCCTTTATCGTCTATACCTCCAATATCTTCGCCATTTTAGGACTGCGCTCCATGTTCTTCATGCTCGAAGGGGTGATGAGCCGATTCTATTTGCTGCGCTTCGGACTGGCCTTCATTCTGATTTTCGTGGGCACCAAAATGCTGATCATGGACATTTATCATATTCCCGTGGCGGTTTCGCTGGGAGTGGTCGCATTTGGCCTTTTCGGCAGCGCCATCGGCTCGATCATTTGGCCGCAAAAGGACCCGGCCAAGGTCGATTCCAAAAATGGTATGCCCTAAGTAACCGTAGCGGATTAACAACCTTCGCGACCTAAATAGGTTTTTAACGATTCGAAGTGGCGCATTCCCGTCACTGCGCAAACGGCGGCCCCCACACCAAATTCCCACAGCTTTTTTTCGTTTTTTAGAGGGTCCGAAGCGGCCTCAACCCCCGTCGTTGTAAGGAGAGCGAATTTCCTTGCATCCCGGGAAAAGTCCCTGTAGTATTACACTGGGACGGCAACAACCGTCTTGTCGGCGCGAGGGTGGTTGCGCCGGGATATCAAAGGATTAGGCATTATGCCTTATGGATTTTTCCCCAACGCGGGTCAAGGTGGTACCGTATCCCAGGGTACGGTGCTGATTGTCGATGAGAACATCGCCCTGCGCAAGAGTTTGCGGGATTTTCTCAGCCGCATGGAATTCGATGTCCTGGAAGCCGGGAACAGCTATGAGGCGCTATTCTTATGCGCCCAATTCGGCCCCAATATCCGGGTCCTGCTCACCGAAATCAACCTGCTCCCCGTAAGCGGCATCAAGCTGGCGGAAAATGTTTTGCGCCTTTGCCCGCATATGCAAATCATTTGCATGGCCGAACATTTCAACGAGGATTTCACCAAATATTGGCTGCGCTATCTCTCAGCGGAATTTCTGCAGAAGCCCTTTACCTATATCGATTTGCACGAGCGCCTGGTGAAACTTCTCGGGGACGCCATGGAAGAGATTTCCTTTCCCGAAATCGACGAGGCTCCCAAGCCCACCCACGGAGAGCAAGCCGGGGAGCAACGCGACCGGCCCGAAGGCAATCCCCTGTTCTGGTTGAGCGACCGGGAATACGTGTAGTATCATAAGGCCCATGAAGGCCATGCTTTTACGGGTGCTATGGATTTTGCCGGCACTCGGTCTATTCCATTGCGGGCCGCCGGCGCAATTACGCATGGTGGCGAAAATGCCGGATCCCCAGCGCGATTTTTTCCGCGAGAAGATTCTCACTCCCTTCGAGAAGAAACACAAAGTCAAAATCGAATTGGCGGCCTATAGCGACGCCTCCGATTTGCCCCATCTGCTGGCCGGGCAGGAGGGGAACGCCGATCTCATCACCGTTCCCCTGGAGCTGACCCATCGCCTGGTCAGCGACAACCGCGTGGCACCACTGGAAGATTTCGTTTCGCAACGCAAATTGCTGCAACTCAAACAAACCTATTTTCTGATGGATTTGGGAAAAGTAGACGATCGCTACTATTATCTACCCCGTCAATTCGAAACCAGCATGCTGGTATACCATAAACCCCAAGTGGTGGACGCTCTCGATAATTGGGAAAGCCGGCGCGAGGAAATCGAGACCGTCCTGCGCAAGTACAACGGGAAAGGGCTACCGAATCACTATGAGTTGGAAAAAAATCCCGAGAAATGGGATTACTTCGATCTTTTCGTAGTAGGTTACTATTGGAAGGCACGGGAAATCACGAGCGTTAAGCATGGGCATATCGCCTTTCAATCCGCACGGAATTACCGAACGGCCTTGAACCTTATCGACAAGGCTCATCAGTCTGGCGCTTCGCAAGAAGAGGTTAAGCTCATGCAGGGCGAAGCCCTGGTCGACATGCTGCGGTGGCAGGCGATAATGGCGCGCGAAGGGCTGTTTCTGGATACCGGGTTACGCGAGCGTTGGGATGAAAATAAAATTCTCCAAGGGTTCGCTACGGGGCAAGTGTACTTGAGTGAAATAATTCCCACCCATTTTTTCCTCCTCCACGGCACCGGTCACAGCCTGGTTCCGGGGATGCTGGCCGCTCCCGAGGAATTGGGACTGTCGATTTTACCCCAGGGGGTTTCGGTGGAATTGAATGCGGCGGGAGAGCCCGTGCGCAAAGGGGGTAGAGGAGTGACCACGCGCGGATCCTGGATGGGCGTGGGAAAAAACAGTCCGCATAAGGAAATAGCCTTCGAGCTGGCCTTGCATATAACCAATACGGCAAATCAAATTGAGGAATGTTCTTCTTTCGGCATGATTCCCGTGCGCCAAGACATGCTGGGAGAATTGGGCCTGATGTTCGGTGGAGGTTGGATGTCCCGGGTCTTTCGGGTGGCTTCTCAGCAAATGGTGGAAAACCGCTTTACCACCCCCCCATTGGTCAAAGATTACGGGGATATCGGAGAGAATTACCTCAAGGCCTATGATAAGCTGGTGCTGCAAAGCACCGTGGTTCCCACGCGGGAGGAGATTCTCAAGGAACTCCGCCGGTAAGGGTCGGTTTTCAGCCGGTTTTTTTAACTTTGCTCCCAGCCACACGATGGGGATAAAGGATGGAAAACATGGACAAACTCGACTCGCTTTTCGCCCTGCAAACCGAACTCAACGATCGCATTTTCGCCAAGAAGGATATCCGCGATAATCAGGGCCAAACCCTGACGATGGAAGCCTTGCGCGCCGAGGCCGGTCGCGACGATTTGGGCCCCAATACCAAGGTGAACGAATGGCTGGGCAAATATTTGGAAGCCTTGAACGACGAGTCGCGCGAACTTAAAGATGAATTGCTGTGGAAATGGTGGTCGAAGGATCATCTCGACATGCAGAATATCCGCGTCGAAATCATCGACCAATTGCATTTTTGGATTTCGCTGGCCATCACCGCCGGTCTCGACGCCGAACAGGTGCATTCCATTTACATGAAGAAAAACGCCGTCAACCACCAGCGGCAGGAAAAAGATTATTCGCGCAGCAATAAAACCGAAGCGGATAACAGCGGGATTACCGCCTAGGGAGTTGCGGGATCCGGTTTCGGAGTGACGCACTCCTGCCGGTCCGCAATATCGTCTACCAGCAGGCCTTCATCCGAGACTTGTAACTGGAAGGTTTCCCTTTCGGTTGGCCCGGATTCAATGCATTGGCGGGAACCCGTAAAACTCTTCGGACCGGGAACACTTGTGGTATCGGTCACATTTGGTCCGCTTGTAGGGATATTTTCCGGCGGCGGCAAGGCTTGATAGCGGATTCCCACTCCCATCCCCGTCGCTTGCACGGGAAGCTGCCCCAAATCATAATTCCCGCTGCTGTCCAACCTTTGCCAATAACCTGTTCCCCGTATAAACAATACCGCCGAATCGAGGACATAACCCGACTGAAGGCGGATTTTACCTGCGAAGAGTTGCGCGGCCTGCGCTTTGAACTCGAGCTTCAACGTGGCGGAGATATCCTTAACCCGCAGGGTGTCGAAATACAAAGTGCCGGAGGCATTAAAACCTTCCACCACATAGGTTCCGGTATCCGCTAATTTGAAACGGGCTTCGCCCCGACTATCCGCCGTTACCGTTTCGACGGGAATCCCTTCGGGGCTACGCAAATTGCCCGCAGGGGAATCCTTATCCGGACGGAAGTCCGCCGGAAGCACACGCAAAGAAATGCCCACCAAGGGCGCGCCGTTGAGGTCGGAGTTGCGCGTTTCGGTCAAGCCGTTTTCGGTGTCGGTTCCCGTGCCGCCGATACAAGCCGCGAACAGGAAAGCCGTCAATAGCAATCGCCCGTTCATGATTTTTTCCTCTTCTTCAATTTACCGGCAGTAAGCGGAAAAAGTTGCATGTTCAGGTGATATACGCGTTCCGGGGAATCCTCTTTTTCCACCCGGCCCAATATCTGTTTGCGGCAGGCACGAATAATCTCGATGATGTCGAGGTAAGCCTGCTCGGAAATGCTTACCGTGGTTCCGCTGAAATAACGCTCTTCTTTGGGATGCCGCGTAATGGCTTCTTGCGCCAATCCGGCCATGGCCTGATGGAATTTCGGAATCAGAAGCGAACTGATATCAGGTCCTGTAAGCACGAAAGCCGCCGTGGGCTTATACCCGCCGTCGGATTTCTTTTCGATAAGCTTCAACTCTTCGAGCAAAGCCAAGGCGCCTCGGACTTTCTTGGGAGGCACAGGTGGCGTCAGGGCTTTTCCCAACTCGGCCGCATCGCCGCGATAATCGAAAAACGCCAACATTTCTCGTATGGCCACGTTGAACCAATCGCGATAATAATCGTATTGGGCCTTTTCCAATAAGTGATGTGCATGCGGCGCTTTGAGCTCCATCAATTTTTCGAATTGCCTATCCTTTTCATCCAGGGTTTCCGCTTGATTGAAATAGACCAGATGCCGAAAATATTCGGCTTCGACCGATCCCAACCCGAGAGCCCCCGCAAACTTGGGAATGCTGAAATCCGTGAGGTTATGCACGCCTTCCATCACCCGCTTGAAATAATTCGGGCCTGACAATCCGGCCGCCTGCATGAACGCCCGATGCGAAAAGCCTCGCTTATGCGCTTTGGCCCAGTCATAGAAATCCCGGAGGTACTTCCGATAATCGGTATATTCAAAAACAGGCTTCATAGTTTGTAGTGTATCCTATGCATAAAGATATTACCATTTTGAAATTATATCCACAGATATGGCCAAAAAAGATGGAATTTGTGCTTTTTATGTAGTGCTGAACCGGATTATAGCCCTTTTGTCCGGCATCCGTTCTTCGCGCTGCGGAAATCGGCGAAAAATACGCCCCAGCGCATGAATTAGCTATTTTTCAGGGTTGATGGCCCAAAAACACAGATTTACCCCGCTTAGCCTGTTTTTCTTCCTGTTCCTAGCGATTTTTGCCGGCGCCCAAGCTCCGGATACCGGCACAGCCGGGGCGCTCCTGGACACAACCACCCATCCCGGGGCGACCATCGACACCCTGACCGATCCCACCGGAATGGGTCGCAGGGCTGTGGTTGTAACCATAGTCGATCAAGTCGACTACGGGCTTTTCGCCTTTCTAAAACGCGCCGTGGAAGAAGCCCGGGAACTCAATCCGGATTGGATTGTCTTTTCGGTAAATACCTATGGCGGTGAATTGCATTCCACTTTCGAAATCGCCGACCTGCTTTTGTCGATCGATTTTTGCAGCACCATCACTTTTGTCGATCAAAAAGCCATCTCGGCAGGCGCGCTCATCGCCCTGGGAGCCAACCGTTTATTCATGCAAACCGCCTCCACCATGGGAGATGCGGCGCCGATTACGCAAACCCAAGAAGGCATTCAAATGCTGGGTGAAAAAATCCAGTCGCCCCTTCGCGCCAAATTCCGAACTCTCGCTGAAAGAAATAATTACCCAAGCCTATTGGCCGAAGCCTTCGTCACTGTGGGAATTGGAGTCGTTGCCGCATTTCCCCGGGATACCACCGCTCCCATCGATTTTTACACCGTGGCGGATTGGGCTCAACTCGAACAGCAGAAGAAAACCGCCTACCGGGTACACGAAACCGTGGTCGATACCGGAAGCCTGTTAACCCTTACGGACCGTGAAGCCGCCCGCTACGGCATGTCCGAAGGCTCCTACCCCTCTTTGAACGCCTTTTTAACGGCGCAGGATATGGAAGTCGTCGCAAGAATAGAAACCAACTGGTCCGAAAATCTGGTACGCGCCATTGGCAAAATCGCTCCGATTCTCATGCTCATCGGCTTCGGGGCCCTCTATCTCGAATTCAAAACCCCGGGGTTTTCCGTTTTCGGAATCCTGGGAATTGTATGTCTTGGGGTGGTATTCGGCTCAAAGTATGCGGTAGGCTTGGCCGACCACACCGAACTCCTTCTCATTGCGGGAGGTTTCATTCTTTTCATGGTGGAGATCTATCTCTTTCCCGGAACCCTGTTCTTCGCGGCCACCGGCATAGCGATGATCGCCATCGGGCTGATTCTCTCGCTGCAAGCCTATACCCTGCCCGATCCGGAATTCCCCTGGCAATTGCAAACAACCATTCAAAACATCACATATATATTGGCGCTAGCGGTGGGGGCGCTGTTCATCCCCTTTTTAGCGACAAGATTTCTGCTGCCCCATCTCCCGGCGGCCATCAATGTGATTCCCAACGTCACTCTCAAAGGCGCGACGACCGCCTCCGAAGAGGTGGAGCGCATCACCGTGGGTATGACGGGACGCACGCAAACGGGATTGCGACCCGCGGGTAAAGCCTTGTTCGACGGCAAGGGCTATGAAGTCCATTCACGCGGCGGATTCATCGCTCCCGACAAGTCCGTGCAGGTGATATCAATTGTGGGCAATAAAATTACGGTGAAAGAAACGGACCCGACGGCATGAACTATTGGTTACCGATAATCCTGCAAATCTTGGCTCTGGTAGTCGGCATGGCCGAAGCGCTGATTCCTTCCTTCGGGGTGCTGGCCATCATCGCCCTTTCACTACTGGGCTATAGCTGGTATTTCATCATTACCAATTTGGGCCCGCAAGCTATTTGGATTTTCGGGATAGCCAATGTTGTGTTGATACCCCTGGCAATCAAGGTGGGCTTTTCCCTGGCAGGCCGTTCGCGCTTTGCCCACCGCTCAAAGCTGAGCGTGGGGTCGGGCTTGGAGGAAATCCATTCGAAGTATCAATTTCTCGACGGTAAGGAAGGAGTAGTGGAAACGCCATTGCGGCCGTGGGGGAATGTTCTGGTGGAAGGCGAGATCTACGAAGCCAAATCCGGTACGGGGGGGATGATTCCGAAGGGGGAGAAGATTCGAGTTGTTTCGGTGGCGGGTGGGAGAATAGAGGTGGAGAAACTGGTGTAATTCAGGGTTTCTTCGCGACGAATAAATGCGAAGTACAGAAAAACCGGAATACCTTTTCCAGATACCAATCCACTCTATTGATGGTACGCGCAACCCTCTCCGAACGTCGCATCGATTCCGGAAACCGCCGGAAAATATTCCTCGGAAGAAATCCATACCTTCGGTAGTCGATGACTTCCAACCCCGCTGCGGAGCATAATTCAAACACCTGTTTTTTGGAATAAGTATACTTGTGATACTTAACTGTATAGGGAATTTTCCGAAGCTTCCATCCGAACAAAAGCACGTTGAGATTTTGGATATAGCTGAATTTATTGGGAAAGGCCACGCAAATAAAAACCCCGCCGGGCTTTAGGATCCTTTTAATCTCTTGCAAGCTTTTAAGTTCGTCACCGCCCCCCTCACGGACATGTTCCAAAACGCCGCAGCTGATTACCGCGTCGAAGGAATTCGACGCATAGGGAAGAGAAACGGGATCATTATAATCTCCCTGAGTGAATTCGTGCCTGGACTTTTGTTCTAAGTTGAAACTCGAAAAGCAGCTTGGTACGGGCTGCAGACTATACGATGCTACGTGATGCCCCGAATTGATAAGGTGAACGCTAATATGGCCGTTGCCGCAACCCCAGTCAAGTACGCTCCGAGTTTCAGGAAAATAATCGTGAAGACGTTGAAACAAGGGATGGAATTGGCCAACGGTAATTAGGCTGTCATAATATTCGAAGTCGTGGTAGGGGGCTTTGCTGCGGAATTCGTTGAGCTGCGAGAAAGCATTAAGAATGAATTGTTCAGAACGGAATTCTTTTTTATTGCTCATAAAAAACATAGAATCAAACTTACCTTTTTTAGGGGGGAACTTCAATACAGCAATTATATACACTATTGATTTCTTTGTTTCCGAAGAAAATAAAGAAAAAGTTGATAAAAATGGTTCCTTCGCACTTTGAGTGGGCAAAGATTAATGAAAGATAGCAGGATGAATTTTATCCGTTCTCCACCGCCCCCTTAACGGAGAGGTTGAAGCAATCCAAATGGTTTTCCGTTGATTATGTTCACATTGATATATAAGGACTTGGGGAGAAAAAGGAAAAGAGGCGGTAGGGATTCCTATATTTTTTGGTTAACTACCAAACTAACAACAATAGAGTACCCTCATGTGTCAAAAATATTTTTCGAATTCCCACGACACCAACGGCGACAAATTCTTCGTTTTTCCTGAAAATAGACATGTTCTGCCGAATTCAAAATATATCAAATTCTCTTAATATTGTTGCCAGGACGTTGGATGGATTCAAATTTGGCTGCTTCTGATTTTTGTTTGGTCGATTAGGTATTCGTTCTTCTACCGATTTTGTGATTTGGGCCAACAAGGATTTCTATAAAAAGGACATCTCCAAGCCCCTTTCGGCTTTTGGATGAAATCGACCTGATTAAACTCTGCAAATTTTGAACCTCAAATTCATGCGAATGAGTAATACAATTATGAGTATAAGGCATATAAGACAGATCCTGAGAAATCATGATAGTTATCGCACTCGAGCCAATCCGACTTTGAGATTTCCGGTATGTACCAGGCCCTCCGCAGATATGGCATGAGCA
The DNA here is from genome assembly GCA_041746255.1 of Fibrobacteria bacterium. Lineage (GTDB taxonomy): Bacteria > Fibrobacterota > Fibrobacteria > UBA11236 > UBA11236 > JBGTHM01. The sequence goes on from JBGTHM010000003.1 coordinate 46,494, forward strand.
AACTTCATGCCAAAAGCAGATCGGTAAATGTACCAATTTGGTTGGTGTTTATTTAAGATCAACAAGAGATTAAGTTTTCCAAGTCATTACAGTCAATTACCTATAATGCTGATATTTATGAATTTTTTGTGATCATCTGCAAATAAGATTGACAGTATGTGGCAATTGGTATTTGGAAATTCAATTTTTAAACACTACCAAACCGGAAGGTATAGTATGAAAAAATATTTTAGTTCAGGTATAGCTGCTTCGGCAATAGTTTTGGCTTCATGCCTATCAGAAAATTCTAATTCTATAAACCCATCTAGTAATTGTGAATCGTGCAACCTGGAAAAGCCTCTTCACCATTTTCAATCCGAGGATGAACCATACTTAAAAATTTTGGAGAAAAAGGGTTTTAGTCGATCCGATATTATGAAAGCTGGTGAAGGGTATATGGTTGAAGGTGACCTTTTTTTTCCCAAGGAAATATTGGAAAAGGAAGAAGCGCTAGGAAAAACTACACAACGGGCAGACAACAATAGAGTTAATCAAAACACAGTAGCAAATATTAGGGTGCTGATTCATCCAAGTATTAACGGCTGGGCAAATGAGATTCAACAAGCCATTACCAATTGGAATGTGGTAAATTCTCAGGTTCGATTTCAAATCGTCACAACTAATCCACAAATAACTATTGCAAGTGACGCATGGACTGGACTTCCGTCAGGCATGCAAAATTTTCACAGCTCTATTTGCGGAGCCGCCGGATTCCCTACTGGTGGACAACCATTTCCTTTCATAAGTATTAACATGGATAATTCAACACTTGCGGGTTCAGTTGCCCGTAGAATTAGGACAATTACCCATGAGTTTGGCCACACCGTTGGAATACATCACACGAATCAAGGTGGAGGCACTCACCTAGAAGGCACCCCCACCGCTGATGCAGGTTCTCTTATGAATGGCGGTCAATGTAATACAGGATCCCTTGTACTAAGCGAGTGGGACAGAATTGCAATAAATATTATGTATCCCGACAGAATAGACATTGTTTCCAAAGTAAAGAGTACTGGTTCATGGAGAGTTGTTACAAGTACAGGTTCATCCTTTATAAATGACACCCAATGGTTAAATAATTGGGCGATAGGATCTGGATACGAACTCTTTTTGGGAGATGTAAACGGAGATGGGAGACAGGATGCCATTGCAAAGGAAAAAAGCACAGGGACATGGTATGTCGCAACAAGTACTGGAAATGGTTTCAATTTTGGGCCTGCCTGGATCACAGGGTTTGCAATCGGAACAGGCTATGATCTTTTCGCAGGTGATGTAAATAGGGACGGAAGAACGGACATAATAGCAAAGGAAAAAACTACCGGAAACTGGCATGTTGCGCTTAGTACCGGAACAAGCTTCGGCCCGGCAGGCCAATGGATTTCAGGTTGGGCTATTGGACAAGGCTACGACCTTCTTATGGCGGATGTAAATGGAGATTTTAGAGTTGATTTAATTGCAAAAGAGAAAACCACAGGCTCTTGGCATGTCGCTCTAAGTACTGGAACAAGTTTTAGTTCTGCGGGCCAATGGTTATCCGGTTGGGCTATTGGACAGGGATATCAACTTTTTGCGGGAGATGCAAATGGTGACGGCAGAAAAGACCTAATTGCGAAAAACAAAATTAACGGCGATTGGCATGTGGCAATTAGTAATGGAAACCAATTTACTAGCGCCGGGACCTGGATTTCTGGATTCGCAATTGGTACTGGATACGATTTATTTGTTGGCGATGCCAGCGGTGATGGAAGAACAGATATAATTGCTAAAGAAAAATATACAGGTACTTGGCATGTAGCGACTAGTAATGGAAACTCGTTTATAAACAACTCGCAATGGCTTTCCGGTTATGCAATTGGTCAAAATTATAATTTGCTAGTCGGGGACGTAAATGGAAATTAGGTAAGTATTCAGAACTTTTAGGTTTTGATTTTCGAACTTTATAATTGAATCATTTTCTTTCAGGAGGGGATCGGGAGAAATACAGCATTGAAACTTCCGCTAAAAAGCGGCTTTCAGCTTAATTTTAAACGCTACCCTGACCTTCACCCCAAAAACTGGATCAAATTCGATGCGAAAAATGGCATTTTTTAACTCATCGAAGGAGATCAAAAATGAAGGGCAAAAGGTATTCGGACGAGCAGATTATTTACGCCATTCGGCAAGTCGAAGCAGGC
>JBGTHM010000004.1:0-15508 GCA_041746255.1 Fibrobacteria bacterium
TGGATTGAGAAGGACGAAAACCGGTCACTTTGAACCGGATTTTCACCCTCGGGTCAATCGTCCGAACCGGTCATCTTGAACCGGATCGGCCGGTCACTTTGAATCGGATTAGCCGGTCACCATGAACCGGATTTTGCAGTACTTTGGAGTGCGATTCTATGGCTGGTTCCCATTGGGATGCTTTTTCATTTTTTCGGATGGAACCATGGCTTCACCCAAATGGGATGGTTTTTCAGTAAGGCGGCTTTGCTTACCTTCGGCGGGGCTTATGCGGTATTGCCCTATGTCTTCGACGGGGCTGTCGGGCATCACGGTTGGCTGACCGTTCCCCAGATGATGGCGGGATTGGCTCTGGGCGAAGCCACCCCGGGACCACTTATCATGGTTGTTTCTTTCGTGGGGTTCGTGGGAGGGTATACGCAGGAGATGCTGGGTGCGCAGGGCCCCTTTTTCGCGGGAGTGGCGGCGGCCTGCCTCGTTACCTGGTTCACCTTTCTCCCGTCTTTTCTCTTTATTTTCGCGGGTGGGCCGTTGGTGGAAAGTACTCGCGACGATTTGCACTTCTCCGCTCCTCTTACGGCCATCACGGCTGCGGTGGTAGGAGTCATTCTCAACCTGGCATTTTTTTTCGGATACCACGTGCTGTGGCCGGAGGGATGGACGGAACGATTCGATTGGGTGGCGGCGACAATAGCTCTGGGCGCGGCGATAGCCTTGTTCCGCCTCAAACGAGGCATCATTGAGGTGATTGCGGTTAGCGCCATGGTGGGTCTTGCCTTGAGTCTTACTTTGTAAAAAAAAAGCTTGCGTATACGGGCGCCCTTAATTTTTTTAATCCTTCATTCCAACTCGGAAAAGAAGGTAAACATGCCGCAAATTCCACGCGATGCCCTTCCCGACAGTACGCCGGCTTTGTTGATGGACGGCTACGACTTTATCGGAAAAAGGTGCCGAAAGCTGCAGTCCGATATCTTTCAGGCCCGCATCCTCTTGCGAAAATCGATATGCATGAAAGGCGAGGCCGCCTCACGGCTTTTCCATGACAATGAATTCTTCTTGCGAAAGAATTCCGCTCCCGCCCGCCTTCAAAAAACCCTTTTGGGTCAAGGCGGCGTGCAGGGTATGGATGGCGAGGCCCACCGGCATCGGAAACAAATGTTCATGTCGCTGATGACACCCGAAAGCATCGACCATTTATCCGAACTCACAGCCCAACATTGGCGGGCCTACCTGAAGAAATGGGAAGCCATGGACCAAGTCGTACTTTTTTTCGAAGTGGAGGAAATTCTGTGCCGGGCGGTTTGCGCATGGGCGGGAGTGCCGCTAGAGGAGAGTGAGGTGGCGCAAAGAACCCAGGATTTCGAAGCCATGATCGACGCGTCGGGCGCGGTGGGCCTGCGGCATATGCGTGGTCGGCGCGCCCGCGGTCGCTGCGAGAAATGGCTGGGCGAGATTATCGGCAAGGTTCGTCGTCGTCACCTGCAGGCTGCGGAGGGAACGGCGCTTTATGCGGTAGCTTGGCATCATGATACGGAAGGGGAATTGCTGGACTCCCATACCGCCTCGGTGGAATTGCTCAACTTCTTGCGGCCTACGGTGGCGGTGAGCCGCTTCATCATCTTTTCCGCCTTGGCTTTGCACCAATATCCGTGGGAGCGGGAAAAGCTGAAGGCCGGCGGGGACGAATACAGCGAGTTGTTCGTCCAGGAGGTGCGTCGTTTTTATCCCTTTTTCCCTTTTGTCGGCGCCCGCGTCCGCAAGAATTTCCAATGGAGGGGTTATCGCTTTCCCAAGGGAACGCGGGTATTTCTTGATTTATATGGCACCGATCATGATCCAGCGATTTGGCAAGAGCCGGAGGAGTTCCGTCCCGAAAGATTTCGGGATTGGAACGGCAGCGCCTTCAACTTCATTCCCCAGGGAGGGGGCGATCATTATCTTAATCACCGCTGTCCGGGAGAATGGATAACCAAGGCATTGATGAAAACAGCCTTGAATTTTTTCGTCAATAAAATGGAATATGCCTTGCCGGAGCAGAACCTTCACGTCAGCCTGAAGCGCATTCCCGCGATTCCGCGAAGTCGGATCCTAATCAGCGACTGCAGATTAATCCAAACTCAATCGCAGCATGAGCTAAGTTATAGCGGTTAGCGCGACGGCGTGTCTGGCTTGAATTTTTTCTGTAATCTAAGTCCGTAAAATCCGTAAATCCAAGCCCTGCTTGCGATAAGTTTCAAAACCTCGATCAAAGGTGACGAACTTAAATGAATAGCCGATGGCGAAGGAGGCTAGGTAGGCGTCCATCCAGATTTTAGGTGAGGCTGCCGTCGACCGGGATAATCGAAACCAAATTTCCTGGAATCCCGGCGGCTCTTCTGTTACAAATAACAATCCCGGAAACCCCATGAGAGAAGTCCACAATTTCAGCGCCTGCGCATTGGTACGAACCTCTTCCCGCATAACCGCTTGCGTTGTCAAAAGTCGTAGCAGGGAAAGTTGCACGGGCCGGCATACTATGGCCGCAGTTTCCCGGGTCAAAGTTTGCATCCAGTCTCTTGCGAGAAGATGATGAGGGTGGCTTTGGCTCAGAACAGCGAGCAGGACATTACTGTCGCAGAGATGCCGCATAGCGTTCCAATTCTTCGGCGACTTCCAGCCGTGAAGCAATATCGTCCGGGATTTCCAAAGGTTTTTTACGGGAAGAAGTTATTAGTGGCAAATCCGTAGGGTTTTCCACGGGTTTCCAGGATTCCTGGAGGACCATGCGAACACCCTCAGCCACCAATTCGCGTACCTTTTTGCCACGCATAGCAGCAGTGGCTTTAAGTCTCCGGTAAAGCTCGTCCTCAAATTCTATGGTAGCCTTCATAAAACAAGTATACCATAAAACCATATAAATGGCAATGGGTTCACTTGCTCCCTTAAACCGTTCAAAGTTCCACGGAATCGCGGTATTCCGGGGTTTCGGCGTCCCATCCCAAATCGCGTCGAATGCGCAGCCTTAAGGCTTCTGAAGATTCCGGTTCGCCATGGGTGATGAAAATCCGGCGCGGCGCTTTTCCCGCTCCCTTGATCCACTCGACTATCTGGCCGGCATCGGCGTGGGCTGAGGAATTTTTCATGGAAACGACTTCCGCCCTTACCGCGATATATTCCCCGTGAATTTTCAACTCTTCGGCTCCGCGCGCCAAGGCGGCTCCCCGAGTGGATGCGGCTTGATAGCCCGCAAGCAGGATGATGGTATTGCGAAGCGGCGCAAAGGCTTTGAGGTGGTGCAGTATGCGTCCTCCGGTGGCCATGCCGCTGGCGGAGATGAGAATCATGGGGCCTTTGCTTTGCGAAAGCTTCGCCGATTCTTCCGGTGCCTGCACATAGTGGGCGATCCCGAAAACGTCATCGGATAGTTTGGCTCCGAGGGCATGATCGCCTGGATGCTTTGCGTAGAGCTCAGTGGCCGCGATAGCCATGGGGCTGTCTACATAGATGGGGATGCGCGGAAGCCTTCCCGCATTTTTAAGCTGGTAAAGCAGGTAGAGCAGCGCTTGGGTACGACCAACGGCGAAGGAGGGGATAAGCAATACGCCCGAATCCTTCACTGCTTTTTGAACCAGCTCCTCAAGTTGGTCCAAGGGGTTGGTGTCGCCGTGAATTCGATCACCATAGGTGGATTCCACCACCAGATAATCGGTTTCACCCGGTTTTTCGGGAGGCGGGAACATGGGATCGTCCGGACGCCCGAGATCTCCGGAAAAAGTAATGCTGACGTCGGCATGGCTTAGGCGTAGACTGGCAGCTCCGAGAATATGGCCGGCCTTGAAGAAGGACATTTCCAAGCCATCGCGCAGTGGAAAGGGAATATTCCAATCGACCGCCCGAAACAACCGCAAACTTTTTTCGACATCGTCGGAGTCGAACAATGCCTCGGGATTCCGATGCTTGGAATAACCTTTGCGTCGGGCGTATTCCGCCTCCTCTTCCATGATTTTCGCGCTGTCCATCAACAGGATGCGGCAGAGATCGCGGGTGGCCGCGGTGCAATAAACCGTGCCGTTGAAGCCCTCTTTGACCAAGCGGGGGAGATACCCGGAGTGGTCAAGGTGCGCGTGGGTGAGGACTACCGCGTCGATGGTTTCCGCTGCCACGGGAAAATGAGCCCAGTTTTTCAACCGCAGCGCTTTGAGCCCCTGGAAAAGTCCGCAGTCGACCAACACCTTACGGCTTTGGTATTCAATCAGGTATTTAGAGCCGGTCACTGTACCCGTGCCGCCCAGAAATGTCAACCGCATAATTGTCTTCTCCTCGGAAAATTCCACTTATCTCGACCCCTAAGAATAGAATTTTACGACAAGATTAAATGCCTGACGGGTTCCGTTGACTTTGCAATCCAAATTGATTTGCTTAATATATGAGACGTCGCAACTTTTGGAGAAGCATTCATGAAAGTTCCCTTGACCATCTCTTACCATGGTATCGAAAAGCGTGAGGATATTGATGCCTTGATTCGCGAAGAAGCGTCCAAGCTGGAGCGGTTCAACGATCATATCAACAGTTGCCGCATTTCCATCGATCAGGTAACGGGGCGTATCGAAAACGGAGGCTATCGCATCACAATTGACATGCGCGTGGCTCCAGGCCATGAAATCGTGGTCAAGCACGAACCGAAGGATTCCAAAGAGCAGCCGGCGATTCAAGCCATCATTCGAGATGGATTCAAAACCGCTCGTGAACGTTTGAGACGATTGAGCGAACAGCAGCGTCAGGAGGTGAAGTCCCATCCGGAGCAGCAGGTACAGGCCGCCATCGCTCGATTGCAGGACGATCATGGATTCTTGCGCAGTGCCGACGGTCGCGATATTTACTTTCATCGCAACTCCGTGATCGACGCCGATTTCGACGATCTGCGCATTGGAGCCGGGGTGGCTTTTTCCGAAGAAATGGGCGAGAACGGTCCCCAAGCGTCTTCGGTCAGGCTGGTTGATGCCCGGGGTGGATCGCGATAAACTTGAGAATAGCGATTTCGAAATCGCCCTTCAGAACGAATATGTCCACTACAATATCCACACATCCCTTTTCTCCAATGGAAATTTCCATGGAAAATCCCAATAACCTGTCACAGGCTTTAGTTATTCTGGATGAAAATCGGAAAATCCTGAAATGGAGCGAAAAGGCCCGGAAAATTTTCGGCTGGCTGGATGAGGAGGTGGAAGGCAAGGAATTGCTGTCCCTAATATTTCCCGAAAAGCCCTCGGAAATCGATGAATTGAGCCATAAGCTTTTTGGAAGCGGCATGTCTTATACCTTGTCGCAACGTACCACCGAGGTCGTTGTCCGGCATCGCGACGGGGAGAGCCTTGCATTAGAAATAAATGTGGTTCCTTGTCTCATAAACCAAGAAAAGCGGGTATACGTTTTCATCCATGACCTTGCCACCGGAAACTGGGCGAATCAAAACAAGCGGATCCAAATGGCAATTACCAACCTACTTGCCCGCTCTCCCCGTTTGGACGAAGTCTTTCCGCAAATCCTGGCGGCATTCTGCCATCACACCGCGTGGGTATTCGGCGCCTTTTGGAAGCTGGAACTGGGAGGGGAATGGGCCAATTGCGTGCATTCCGAAAATCGGATTCCCGGCGAGTTGGATGAATTTTCGAATAGGACACGCACCTTGGTGATTAAAAAGGGAAATAGCCTGCCCGGAGGGGTTTGGGAATCGGAGGAAATGGTTTGGATAACAGATATCACGGGAAGGGAATTTTTCATTCGCGCCCCTGAAGCGAAAGCCGGAGGCCTGGAAACCGGTTTCGGCATACCCATCAAGCAGGGTGTCCGGTTTTTCGGGGCCTTCGAGTTTTATTCTCGACAGAGCTTGTTTCCCGATCCCGAATTTCTGGGCCTGATCCATTCTTTTTCGGAACAGCTCAGTGAGTATATCACTCTTAAAGATGCCGAAGAGACCATACGCATCAATGAAGAACGTTTTCGCGCGGCAGCCAAATATGCTTCCTTCGTACCTGCGGAAGTGGACAGTGAGTTGCGCTACCGATGGATATTCAACCCGGATCCGGATTTCAAACCAGCGCAGGTGATTGGCAAGCGTGATGATGAATTGGAGAATACGCCAAGCATAATGCGGCTTGTAGAATTGAAGCGGAGAGTGTTGGAAAGCGGAGCCGGCGCCACCGAGGAAATCGCTTTCGAGCGCGGCGATGGCATGCATTTTTACGATTTCATCATTGAGCCCATTCGGAACGCTGAGGGCATTGTTACCGGCGTTATGAGCGTGGCATTCGACATCACCAATCGTCGGCGCACGGAAAGAGAATTGATTAAATTCGGTTTGCTGGTGGAGGAAAGTACTGAATTCATCGCTTTGATTGATCTGAATTGCAGCCTCCTTTATCTGAACCGGGCCGCCAAACGCATAGTTGGTATACCGGAAACCGAATTGGAGCGAGGTGTGAACGTCTTTGATTTCATAACTCCCGAAGACAGGAGCGAATTAAAGGAAATCGTCCAACGGGTCATCATTCAGGGTAGCTGGCAGGGTGAATTCCGGTTGATGAATAAGAGTACCGGAAAGGTTACTCCCGTTGCTTGGAACATTTTTCTCCTGCGTGAAAAATACCATTCTGAAGACCGCGAGGGCGCGGTGGTGGCCATGGCCGTGCTGGCATCGGATTTGACGGAACTGAAAGAAAAGGAAGAGCATTTGCGTCAGGCGCATAAGATGGAAGCTCTGGGGCGGCTGGCAGGGGGCATCGCCCACGATTTCAACAATCTACTTACCGCCATTATCGGATACAGCGATATGCTGGTCGGAAGTTTTTCCGAGGGGGAGGCCAATTACGATCTGGCGGCGGAGATCAAACGCGCTGGCGAGCGCGCTTCCTCCTTGACGCGTCAGTTATTGACGTATAGCCGAAAACAAGTTTTCGAAAAAAGGATAATAAACATCAACGACACGGTGTTCAGCATGGAAACCATGCTGAAGCGTCTGATCGGTGAAAATGTGACCCTGGAATCGCAAACGGATGCGGAACTTCGGCTCATTGAAATGGATCCGGGTCATCTGGAGCAGATCATTCTCAACCTGGTGCTAAATGCCCGCGACGCCATGCCTTCGGGCGGTCGGCTATTGCTGGAAACCCACAATGTGAACCTGGATAAGGAAGCTCTTCGAGCTTTGCCATCCTTGAAACCGGGGCCCTATGTGGTCATGTGCGTGACGGATACGGGGGAGGGCATGGACTCGGAAACCTTATCCCACATTTTCGAGCCGTTTTTCACGACTAAGAAAGAAGGGGATGGAACGGGACTGGGTCTTTCCATGGCATGGGGTATCGTTCAGCAAGCGGAGGGAGCTATCCAGGTTGAAAGCGCATCTGGAAAGGGAACGATCTTCCGGCTTTATTTTCCGGCAACCCTGCAGAAACAGATAGTGAAGGAAGTGGCTCCCGCCTCAAACATGGCTTCGCCAGAGGCAACGGAAACCATTCTATTGGTTGAGGATGAAGAGGTGGTGAGAAGCTTTTTACGGAAGGGGCTGGAAAGCGGCGGCTACCGAGTTTTGGAAGCTTCCAATGGAAAAGAAGCTTTGGAAATGGAAAGAAATTTTCACATGCCGATACACTTGTTGGTTACCGACCTGGTAATGCCGGAAATGGGGGGGATGGAATTGGCGGAGGCGATCAAGCAGCGGCATTCCGACGTTCGGGTTCTTTTCGTTTCCGGTTATACCCCCGATGCCCGTATTGCGAATCGGCTAAAGGACGGGGAAATCGAATTACTGGGAAAGCCCTTTACCGCCGAAATCCTGCTCGAAAGCGTTGGGAGGCTTCTCGGCCAGGGAAGCCCTAAGGGCGCTACTCCGGATTCGGCTCCTCGGCCATAGCCACAAACATCCGAAATGAATCGGAAATCGAGATAAAACTAACTCCGTTCTCACTCCGGATAAATTCCACTTGACTTATAATCGTAAATCTACGATATTAAAATAATCATTTGAGCGGTGCGTCGTTTTAACTGCTAACATAAGGAATCAAAATGGAAAATTCGGAAAAATTGAAGGAAATCGTGCGGGAGAAATACGGGAAAATTGCCGAGGCTGTCGAAGGTTCCGCCGATTCTTCTTGTTGCGCAACATCTTGCTGCGGGGGAGCGGAGTCGGAAAGCCCGGTTGATTTCAGCGAGGATTACTCCCGTCTAAAGGGATATGTAGCCGAGGCGGATTTGGGACTGGGCTGCGGTATACCAACCGATTCCGCGGATTTGCAACCGGGGCAAACGGTACTGGATTTGGGATCCGGCGCCGGTAACGATGTGTTCGTCGCACGCGGGTCGATTGGCGATAGCGGTTTCGTCATTGGCGTCGACATGACAGCCGCCATGGTGAAAAAGGCACGCGAAAACCAGGAACGCCTGGGTTATTCCAATGTGGATTTCCGCCTTGGTGAAATCGAAAACCTTCCGGTTGAAAGCGCTTCGGTGGACCGGGTAATCAGTAATTGCGTGCTAAACCTTGTACCCGACAAGGCGCGTGCCTTTTGCGAAATCCATCGGACCCTTAAACCCGGCGGTAGCTTCAGTGTTTCCGACGTGGTGCTGAACGGAAAACTCCCCGAAGGATTGCAAAAGGCGGCGGAGCTCTATGTCGGCTGCGTTTCGGGGGCGTTACAAAAGGAGGAGTACCTGGCTCGTATTCGGGAAGCGGGTTTTTCCGACATTGAAGTCACCCAGGAAAAGAGATTGCGTTTACCGGTCGAATTGGCTGCTCAATTTCTAAACCCCGAAGAAATGCAACTGTTCCGTGAGTCGGATGTAGGCATATTAAGCATTACCGTGCGTGGGCGAAAATAACGCATCTGTGAAAATGAAAATAGGCATGGAACGGGGTCTTGAAAAATAATCGTAAAGCTACGATATTAAATGCCATGGCCTTGAATAAGAAAACCCAGTTCTCACCGTTGGAAGTGCGTTTGGCGGATTTTGCCAAAGCCTTGTCCCATCCCGCCCGGGTCGCGATTCTCCGTGTACTGGCCGAGAGGCAAACCTGCGTATGCGGTGAGATAGTGGCGGTATTGCCACTCGCCCAGTCCACCGTTTCGCAGCACCTTAAGGACCTGAAGGAATTGGGCCTCATAAAAGGTGAAATCGACGGCACTCGTTCCTGCTATTGCATCGACTGGAATGCCTTCCAAGAAATGAAAAATCTGTTTCAGAATTTGCTAGGAACGCTTGACGAGATGGGAACGAAAAATGGCTGTTGCTGAGAAGTCGCCGACTGAGCGAAGGATGAAAAGCATTTTTGAGCGCTATCTGACACTTTGGGTGGGGCTCTGCATTCTGGTAGGAATTCTCCTGGGCAGACTTGCTCCGGGTTTGGCGAAAACCCTCGACGGAATGTCCCTGCATGTCGGAGGCGCGCCCGTGGTTTCCATTCCCATCGCCATATGCCTGTTTTTCATGATGTACCCCATCATGGTAAAAATTGATTTCGCATCCGTTATTAAAGCCGGAAAAAATGCTAAACCGGTTTTCCTCACTCTCTTCATTAACTGGGCCGTAAAGCCTTTCACCATGTATGCCATATCTTTGTTTTTTCTGGGCTATCTTTTCAAAACCTTCATTGGGCTAGACGCCGTAGACTTATTACAGATGCCGTTCGGCCTCGATTTACCCGTCGGCGCGGTTCATGGCGCGGGAATGGTGGTTTTACAAGACGGCATAAAAATGTTGGAAGTGCCGTTATGGCGAAGTTACTTGGCTGGAACCATCCTTTTGGGAATCGCCCCCTGCACAGCCATGGTATTGGTGTGGAGTCATCTCGCGCGCGGCAACGATGGGCTCGCCCTGGTCATGGTGGCCGTTAATTCCCTGCTTATGCTGGTTTTATATGCCGCTCTCGGCGGGTTCCTGCTTGGCGTTGGCCGTCTTCCCGTGCCGTGGCAAGCACTCTTGCTGTCGCTAAGCGTTTATGTCGCATTACCGTTGGTAGCCGGGTATTTTTCGCGGAAGTGGATTATCGCCGCGAAAGGGGAAGCCTGGTTCCAGGATAAATTTCTTCACCTGCTTACCCCTGTCACCATCGTCGCATTATTGACCACCTTGGTATTGCTTTTCAGCTTCAAAGGAGAGACCATTCTCCAGAATCCGCTCACTATCGTATGGATTTCCGTCCCGTTATTTTTACAAACGGTTCTTATATTCGCGTTGGGGTACGGGCTCGCCCGGCTGCTTAAGCTCTCCTATGCCGACGCGGCCCCCGCGGCCATGATTGGGGCGTCCAACCATTTCGAAGTGGCCATCGCCACGGCGGTCATTTTGTTCGGATTGGCCTCGGGAGCCGCCTTGGCCACGGTGGTAGGCGTACTCATCGAGGTGCCCGTCATGTTAATGCTGGTAGGCTTTTGTCGCCGCACCACGCACTGGTTTCCACAATCATCAAGTAACAGTTGAAATAATCCACCAAAAGGAATGGCGATGTCCACACCCACACCCAAAAAACTTCTGTTTGTCTGCATCGAAAACTCGAACCGCAGCCAAATGGCCGAGGCCTTCGCTCGCATCCATGGAGGCGAAAAAGTCGAAGCCTATAGTTCAGGATCGCGTCCCTCAGGCGTCGTGAATCCCAAGGCGATAGCTTCCATGGCCGAATTGGATTACGATCTTTCCAAGCACGGTTCGAAATCATTGAATGAAATTCCCAAAGTGGAGTACGACGCGGTTGTGACCATGGGTTGCGGCGACGCTTGCCCCTTCGTGGAAGCCAAACGCCGTGAGGACTGGCAAATTCCCGATCCCAAGCACATGGACCCCGCCGAGTTCAGGGAAGTGCGTGAACTCATCTCGCAAAAGGTAAAGGCGCTGTTGCAGGAGTTATGAAAGTAGTCGGTCTGATTTTGTTTCTGGCTTGCACCTCAATCATCGCGCAACCGGGAGCGGAAATTTTCCGTGTGGGACCCCCTCCTCGCATGAATGCCTCGTACCTACCACAACCGCATGCTTTCGATACGACTCGATCTTTGGAATCCCGCGCCCGTTCCTACTTGGCAAATAACTGCTCTTATTGCCATCAGCCCAATGCTATCGAAAGAGGAGGCTTGGACCTCCGATTTTCAACTCCGTTGCAAAACACTGGTTTGTTCAATTCCAGCGAGCGGCCGGCTCCGGAGGGAGGAGTTTTGCGCCATGTCGAACCCGGGAATGCTAAGGCCTCGGAAATCTTCCTTCGCATGTCTTCCCTGGGTAGCGATGGTATGCCTCCCCTGGGACGTACGAAAATAGATGAACCCGGATTGGCCTTGATTCGGGAATGGATAGAAAGTCTTGCGGGGGATTCCCTTTCCTTCACCGTCCATTATCGGAAGCCACAATTGGAGATTACCGAAACCCAATTGGGACTGTTGCATTCAATGGATCCGGTTTTCCGGGTTTATCACCGCAAAGGCGAAAAAGTGGAAGGCGCCTTCGATTCTTCCCAGGACAATTTGAAGGGGAAGGTTTGGAAGCTGCGATTTTCACAGCCGCTCTCACCGGGGTGGTATTGGCTGGAAATTGAGTTGGAAGGGAAGCGCCTCATTCGGAATTTCGTGGTGCTATAGGGGCTTTCCATGATTTTATTCAGTGAAGCTATAATTATTCAATGACTTCCATGCGATTCCAGTCCAGATTCTATTCCTCGTTACTTCCGCTCGCTATCGCTTTTCTATGCATGTCGCCCGGCGTTTTTCCCGTTTCCGCTGCTCCCTTGACCACACCGGAAGCAGGCCGGGGAGAAAACGTTCTCATTGTTGGTACTCGTGAATCGCCTCCTTTCGCCTTTCGCTCGCCCGAAGGGGAATGGCGGGGAATCAGCATCGACCTTTGGCGTTCTATCGCCGCAAAATTGGAATATGCCTATGAGTTTCGCGAAGCCGATATTCCCGGCCTCATTTCCGGGGTGACGGAAAGTCGATTCGACGCCGCCGTAGCTGCCCTCACGCTTACCGCCGAAAGAGAAGCGGCGTTCGACTTCTCGCATCCCTTCTATTATACCGGACTTAGCATTGCGGTGCCTCGGCACGATGGCGGAGGATGGTATGGAGTTGCCCGGCAATTTATTTCATTCGAATTTTTACAAGTGGTGATTGTATTGGTTTTCCTGTTATTAATCATAGGCTTTCTAGTCTGGTTTTTCGAACGGCGCAAGAACGCCGAACAATTTCCGGGAAACCCCGTGGAAGGCATACTGGCCAGCTTTTGGTGGTCGGCCGTGACCATGACCACTGTGGGTTACGGTGACAAGGCTCCCAAAACCCCTGGCGGCAGGCTGGTGGCGCTCGTGTGGATGTTCGCCGCGTTGATTTTGATTTCCTCCTTCACCGCCGCCATAACCTCTTCGCTTACGGTGGGTAGGCTTACCGGTCCGCTGCAAAGTTCCCGGGATTTGCCTTCGGCGCAAATCGGCACGGTTTCCGGTTCTACCAGCGAAGCTTACCTGAATGCGCGCCGCCTCAGCTTCACCGATTTCGAAAATCTGGAGGCGGCCCTTAGGGCCTTGGCGGAAGGCCGATTGGATGGGGTGGTTTACGATGAGGCCATCCTACGGTATTGGGCGCGCAAATCCTTTCCCAACCAATTGCGGGTCCTTCCGGAAACCCTCGATAACCAATATTATGGCATTGCATTGCCCCCCGGGAGTGCCCGACGCGACCCCGTAAACCATGAACTTCTCAAAATTTTACACTCGCAGGAATGGGACGAAATTCTCTACCGGTATTTGGGAAATTAATTGGTTACTTTTCTTCTCCTGGATCCCGATCTGAACTGTCTCCCTTTTTCCGGACAGATTATGTAGCCCATTTCAATTCGTACTCGGCTGGGCTACTGTAGCCGATAAATGTATGTCTCCTTCGCAGATTGTACCAGGTTTCTATCCAATCAAAAGCGACCTGTTCCACCTCCCCTTCATCCTTCAATATCCATTTTCGGATACCCGTTTCCCGTTTGAAGGTTCTAAAGAAACTTTCAGTCGGCGCATTATCCCAACATTGACCTCTTCGGCTCATGGAAGGAAGGATGCCCCGCTCCAGAAGGAAATCCTGAAGCTTCTTCGAGGTATACTGGCAACCTTGATCGGAATGAAACATCAGTCGCCATCGCCTGTATCGTCGGCAATTCAAGGCTTGGGTAAGGGCCGAGAGAACCAAATCCGTATCGGGATTTCTCGACACCGACCATCCCACAACCTTTCGGGAAAAAAGATCCAATATCACGGCCAAGTAGACCCATCCACTTTGGGTCCAGATGTAGGTGATATCCGAGGTCCAGGTTCTATTGGGTCCCGAAGGTTTAAAATTCCGATTCAGGCGATGCTTGCACACCTTCGATTCCTGGGCCTTTTTCAGCACCGAATAAGGAGAGGGTTTCCAAGGCTGGGCCTCCAAGTCCATTTCCTTCATCATGCGCAGGACCAACTTCCGTCCGACAAGAATCCCGCTATCACGCAAGCATTTGCGAATGGAACGATGCCCGTAGGTTTTACGGCTTTCCTTGAAATGATAACGGATGGAATCCTTCAATTCAGGTCGCTCCAAAGGAACCTTCACGTTCCGGCTGCGCCATTCGTAAAATCCCGAACGACTCACCTTAAGGGCTCTGCACATGATTTCGATGGAATGAACGGCCTTCATTTTTTCGATCCAGGCGTATTTCTCTTGAGCCGCTCTTGTGCGAAATACGCCGTCGCTTTTTTTATTATCTCAAGCTCCTCGGCCTGCTCGGCGACCAACTTCCGAAGGCGTTCAAGCTCTCGCTTCTCTTCAAGGGCCCCAGCAAGACCTTTTCCCCGGGCTTCAGCGGTCTCGGCAGCCGCTATCCAGGAACGAAGTAGGCTGGCGCTGATATCCAGCTCTCGGGCCGCCTGGGCAACGTTTTTCCGTTCCTTCGCCAAGGCCACGGCACGCTCCTTGTATTTCCCATCAAATGCTCGTCTTTTTTCGTTTTTCATTGGACACCTTTCTCAGGTAAATCTACCTGAATGTTGTGTCCGGTGTCAGGGGGTCAGTTCAAGGAGTTCTATGGGCTTTAGTTAGAATTCTTAGGGGCAATAGGTGGATGTTTCAAGCCGATATAATTGTTCGACTTTGGTTATCAATTTTGATCCTTTATTATGTTTATTGCGAAGGGGTGCCTTTTGTTTTTATGGTTTTTTTTGCTACAGAATTTTTGGGTATTGTAATTGGAATAATTTTTTTTCCATATTTTAAAAAGTGCGATCCCAAAACCGCAGCTCCCTTATAAACTTGCCTTCCCATCTAGGTAGAAAAACTGGCGAACCTAATTGGCTCTGGGGGATTTTCAAAAGGATCTGATATTTGGATTAGATTTAACTATCAGTTCAATTTATTGCTTGAGGACCAAAACCTGCTTAGAATTTTGTTCTGGTTTAAAAACAATAACCCCACTGCTTTCAATCCTGAACTTCCCCCTGCCAGCTTTGATTATTTTCAGATTTGAACCGGAACTTTCGTATTTGTCTATAAGTCTATAAAACCGGATTTCAAAGTTCGAGTTCTTCATGCCAAGAGATATGTCGAACTGTCTTTTGAATTCTCGGTATTCAAACTCCGATTTGCCTTCAGAGAGATAGCTTTGCAAAAGGGACTTCAGGATTTTCACCGGAATCCCTTTTGTTATCGTAGCGCCATTGAAGGAAATACTTTCATCCTCCGAATTGTACTGGAATATCTCTTTCGGGGAAAGCGCGTTGCATACTTCAAAATGTTTATTCTGAAATACGGGAGGAACTAGCCTATCTTCGGTTTCAGCATCCTTAAGCATTCCATCCAATGGGAATTTCCCACTTCCGGTAACTTTCAAATGCCGCATAATAATTGAATAGAGAGGCGCCGAATACACGCAATTTTTATAAATAACGATTCTGTTCCGTAGTGGACAAAAGTAGTTTCGGACTGATTTCCATACCGTCCTATTGGGTACACGGTAAGACTTTAAATTGAGGCCATGCTCTTCTTGGAAATCGTTGGCACGGCCCCCGAAATGTAGGTCTAGGACAGTGAGAGTTTTCCTTGGGATGACCCGCCCCCCGAAACTAGATCAAACTCTGTGATAGTTTCGACCCTTCTAAATTCGCGAATTCCCATGGGGTAAGGGTTCCGTGAGCTCCATGGGGTCTGTTACAATTATAATCATTACGCCACTCCTCCAGGATAATTCTGGCTTCGTCCAAGGTGGCGAAAATATGGGTATTCAAGCATTCATCCCTGAGTCTGCCATTGAAGGATTCCGAAAATCCATTTTCCACCGGCTTGCCGGGACGAATGAATGCTAGTTCCACCCTTCGCCTAAATGCCCAGATATCCATTTCCTTCGAATAGAATTCGGTGCCATTATCAACTGTAATGGATTTAGGGAGCCGGCGCTCAAAGGAAATGCGCTCTAGAAAATCTGCTACCCTTTTTCCCGTCAAGCTATAATCAGCAAGGAGTCCGGGACACTCCCGCGTATA
>JBGTHM010000005.1:0-143024 GCA_041746255.1 Fibrobacteria bacterium
TATACGCGGGAGTGTCCCGGACTCCTTGCTGATTATAGCTTGACGGGAAAAAGGGTAGCAGATTTTCTAGAGCGCATTTCCTTTGAGCGCCGGCTCCCTAAATCCATTACAGTTGATAATGGCACCGAATTCTATTCGAAGCAAATGGATATCTGGGCATTTAGGCGAAAGGTGGAACTAGCATTCATTCGTCCCGGCAAGCCGGTGGAAAATGGATTTTCGGAATCCTTCAATGGCAGACTCAGGGATGAATGCTTGAATACCCATATTTTCGCCACCTTGGACGATGCCAGAATTATCCTGGAGGAGTGGCGTAATGACTCCGCAAGCTTTCCGTTAAATTTTTTAAGCCACATAAATCCTTATTTTCGCAACCACAAGTCTAAAAAGTGGGCTTGTGGAACGGTTACAAATGTCTTATTCTAAACCAAAAGGATGGTTAAGGAAATGGCATCCAAGGAGTGGAGATAACATTTAATTTTTAATACTTCCAGTAAGTAAGTTGTAACCAGATCCGATAGCAAAATTACTTAACCATTTTCCAGAGCTTGTAAAAGAATTATCGGTACTTAATGCCACATACCAATCTCCATTCCATTTTACTTTTGCAAGTAGATCTTGACGTCCATCTCCGTTTACATCCTCGACTAGCAGGTCGTAATCAGTACCTATAGCCCAACCGGTTAACCATTTACCACCATAATCCAAACCACCCCAGTAATTATTAAGAGCAACATGCCAGTCACCATTTGCTTTATCTTTACCTATTAAATCCGATTTTGAATCACCATTCACATCTGCTACAAAATATTCGTAGGACGTATTTCTAAACCCTACCGATCCCGCCCATTCTCCCTTACTGGTAAACTTACTCCCATCACTGATGGCTTTGTACCAGTAACCCGTATATTTGTCTCTGGCAAAGAGATCAGTGAATCCATTCCCAGATAAATCGCCAGTATAGAGATCGTATCCAGTTCCTATGGCCCAACCGGTTAGCCATTTACCGGTATCGGTAAATCCATTTCCATTGTTTATAGCCACATACCAATCTCCAGATGATTTCTCCTTTGCGATTAAATCATCGCGACCGTCCCCATTTACATCGCCGTACATGAGGTAGTAATTCGTACCTATTCCCCAACCAGATAATAATCTTCCAGCGTCAACAAAGGATGTTCCGGTATTGTAGGCTACATACCAGTCACCATTATACTTGTTTTTAGCTACTAAATCTTTGAAACGGTTACCATTTATGTTTGCAGCGAACAACTCATATCCAGTTCCATAAGCCCAACCTGAAGGCCATTGTCCGAATGTATTAAATGCATTACTTCCATTGCTATACGCGAAATACCAATTTCCCGTGTGTTTCTCTTTGGCGATTAAGTCTCCATTGCTTTGCGTTGGATACATTACTCTAGCTGCAACAAGATCATATTTACTGAAACCAACCCATAAATTATCAGCAGTACCTCGGTTCATGACTGAATTCGGATCAGGATTATAACCTTCGTCAGGGGTACCCGGAATAGCGGTAGAACCTGCCTCAGTCTCATCTAGGCGCCAATTTGTATGCCTAATTCCAAGACAATGACCAAGTTCATGCACCATATTCTGTAATTTTTGCGAACTTGGGAGAGTCTTATTACTATGGTAATTCAAGTTAATCCAAATTCTCGGCCCCGGTTTTCCATTCACAGGAGGGTCGGCAAGGCCGAGATAGTTATCGAACATATTTTCTGCGCTAATTACAATATCGGCTTCCCCTGTAGTGACAAGCCTTAAGTGTATTTCTGATCCGGCTATTTTGTTCCACTGGCCAATTGCTTGGGCAATTTCAGGTCTCCAATTATCGACTCCCGAAGTAGGCATAGAGCCATCAATTCTAACGGAAATATTGGATACTTTATTTTGAGCAACTATGCTATTAAACCTTCGCTGCGAAGTTTTATTTAATGGCTTGCTTCGTAAATTGTCTTTTTGAATTCTTATACATTCCTCTATTACAAAATAATCATCAAACTCTTCGATCATATCAGTACGGTACCCTAATGCCTTAATTTCTTCCAAATAATTAAAATTATCGCTTTTTGTTCCGACTACTTATTCTACTTTATTCGATTCCTGTGAAATATTACAACCTAACACTAGGTTCACAAGACATACCATCATTGTAATTTTAATACTTCTAATTTTAAAATCCGTTTTCGCCATTTTACCAGCATGGAATTTCATTCTCAATGACTCCTATCGTTTAAATTTAATTCTCTTCGCTATTGTATAGAAATACAAATTGACCCAATCTCTAACAGCAACCATAGCTGGGATTTCGTCCAAACCCATTTTGATTGATACTTAATTTATGATTATTGATACTTAATTTATGATTAGAAAACTGTGACGTCAAGTACCAATTTGGATGGTCCTTTTTTTGTATTACCTAAAATACTCCATTTTCCATGTGTTTATCCTTAACTACTTTTAACCGCACTATTTTTTCATTTTTATGTGAATTTTCCTTATTCCGTGCGGTTTTAGCATCTCTTGAATTTAAAGTCGCTTAGCAATCCAACCCATTTCCGAATTTTATACATCTAAATTTCCAGTAACCATCTCCACAACCGCCCCCATAACCATCTATCACCTACCTTAGACTCCCCAAAGCAACAATCGGTTACCCCACCCACCCCCATTTTTTTCTATTTTCCACCCAAACACCTGCTCAAAAAGGAGCCTTTTCTCATGGACTTGACCTTTATCCTTCTAATCGCCATTATCATCGCCGGCATCATCTTCTTCTTCGTGATAGCCAGTTTTTTCTCCCTCTGGCTCCAAGCCTTCATGTCCAAGGCCGATGTCAGCATCGCCGCGCTGGTCGGGATGAAGCTTCGTAAGGTTCCCCCTAAAGTCATTGTTGAGGCCAAAATCATGGGTATCAAGGCCGGCCTCGACCTTTCCACCGAGGCCATGGAAGCCCACTACATGGGTGGCGGACATGTCATGCGCGTGGTACAGGCCCTGATTGCGGCCGATAAGGCCAATATCCCCCTCACTTTCAAGCGCGCCGCCGCCATCGACCTGGCCGGTCGAAACGTGCTCGAAGCGGTGCAAATGTCGGTTAACCCCAAGGTTATCGAAACTCCGGTGGTATCCGCCATGGCTGTCGACGGTATTCAGCTTAAGGCCGTGGCCCGCGTCACTGTACGCGCCAACCTCGACAAATTGGTGGGTGGCGCCGGTGAGGAGACCATTCTGGCCCGTGTGGGTGAGGGTATCGTTTCCACCATCGGTTCGGCTAAGAACCATAAGTCGGTGCTGGAGAATCCCGACCAGATTTCCAAGACGGTTTTGAACAAGGGGCTCGACTCCGGAACCGCCTATGATATATTGTCCATTGATATCGCCGACGTGGACGTGGGCAAGAACATCGGCGCCGAGCTGGAAACCGACCGCGCCGAAGCCGATAAGAAAATCGCCCAGGCCAAGGCCGAAGAACGGCGTGCCATGGCGATTGCCCATGAGCAGGAAATGTTTGCCCGGGTTGCGGAAATGCGCGCCAAGGTGACCGAGGCCGAGGCCCAGGTGCCGCAGGCCATTGCAGAGTCTTTCCGGAGCGGAAATCTTGGGGTGATGGACTATTATAATATGCGCAACGTTATTGCCGATACCACCATGCGGGACCGCATCGGCGGCGCGGGCGAAGGAAAGGGCAAAGACTCTTGAGCATTGAGCTGATATTTATCCTTATCATCGTTTTCAACGTGGTGACAAGCCTTATCGCGAGGCAAGCCAAGAAGAAAAAGGCGATGGAGGAGGCCCAGCGGACGGGTCGCCCGGTGGAAGCCTTGGAAGAGGATGAAACTGATTTCGACCTGCTTATGGAAGAGGAGGAGGAAGGCGCGGCCTATGGAGACCGCGACGAGTTGGATAAGCGGCGGCATGGCTCCCATCCAGGCGCTCCTTCTCGATCGGAAGAGCGCACGGCCCAACGCTCCGATGAGCATTGGGGCGGTTATTATGACCCGGAGTCCAAACGCTATAACTCCGAAGATAGGATGCGTGAAAACAAGCGCCGGCTGGATGAGGAAAGTCGTAGACGGCCTTTGAGCCGCGAGGAACGCGAGGAGCAGAACCGCCTTAGGACAATGCTTGACCGGCTTCCCAGTAAAGAGCGGGCCGTTAAAGTCGGGCGCGATGTCATGAACGAACTGGCCAAGGAATTGGGGATAACCTTTCCCGGTTCCGAGGAGGAAAAAAAGCAGGAGGCTCAGCAACGTCGGCCTGGTACCATCCCGGCGAGTGATGCCCGCCGAAAAGTGGAGGCCGAAGCTAAGACTTTGGAAGCGCGCGATGTTTCACGCGAAGCCACTATTCTTGAGCGGAAGCTCCAACGCGGCGAAGATCAGTACGGGGTGCACGCCACGCATGAAAAGGCCTCGTGGAAGAAAAAAGAGTACAAGGAATACGGTCGTAGTCGGACTGAAATCGAACAGCAACGAAAGCGCGAGGCGCTGGAAGCCGCGGCAGAATCCCAGCGCTTTATCGATTTGCGCATGCAGCAGATTATCGCCAAGGCGCGCACCGCCGGCGGGTTGCAAGAGGCCTTTATTTTAAGGACCATGTTGGACTCGCCGGTGTCGAGGGGCGGCCGCGAAGGCATGCGTCCCCGAGTCCGTCCCTCCAAGGGCCCTTCCGGCAAAAGACCTCCCGGCGCGTCCTGAAAATTGTTTTGCAATGCCTATCATGTTCACTGTATAGGAGGCGCCCTTGGCGAACTCGGCTACCGATAAGCTCCTGGAATTCATCCACTCCAGCCCTACGCCCTTCCATGTCGTGCAATCGGCGGAAAAGCGGTTGGGAGAAGTGCAAACCGGTCTTTTGGATGAAAAGGACTATTGGCGGCTGGCCGAAGGCAAGGCCCATTATCTTACCCGCAATCACAGTTCCTTAATCGCTTTCCGGCTTCCACCCAATCTTGATTTTCCCAATGAACTTCGCTTCCATATCGTGGGAGCGCATACCGATAGCCCTTGCCTTAAACTCAAGCCCCGGCGGATGGTGGCGCCCGGCAATTACCTGCAATGGGGTGTCGAAGTTTATGGCGGCGTTTTGCTCAATTCCTGGCTCGATCGCGATCTCGGTATCTCTGGCCGCCTTTGCCATACCCATCAGGGAGAAACGCGCAGTGCTTTGATTGGGCTTCGAGAAGCATTTCGTATTCCCCAACTAGCTATTCATCTCGATCGTGGCGTCAATGAAAATGGCCTTATCCTCAATCCCCAGCGTCATCTGCCGCCTGTAATTGGACTGACTGGAAATAAAACCCTGGAGCAGGAGTTGTTGCGCTTGGCGCGCGAAGCTTTTCCCGAAGCGGATATTCCCGAGGGCACAGCAACCGAGCAATTGGAAAAATTCGGCGTCTCTTTCGACCTGTTTTTACATGACCTCGAAGCCCCGCGCTATGGAGGGCTCAATGAAGAATTCATTTATGCTCCCCGGCTGGATAATCTGGGCATGAGCCATGCCGCCCTCGAAGCATTTTGTGAATCGCAACCGCAAGAAGGGATTATCCAGGTAATCGCCCTTTTCGATAATGAGGAAGTGGGAAGCACATCGGCTCAGGGGGCGCAGTCTAATATGCTACCTCTGACCTTGGAACGGATATTCTTGTCGCTGGGGTTTTCCCGGCAGGACTTTCTCTCCGCCTTGGCCCGTTCCTTCCATATCTCCGCCGACATGGCCCATGCACTACATCCTAATTATGCGGACAGGCACGACCCGCATCATTTTCCCCTGATTAATGAAGGGCCGGTACTCAAGGCGCATGCCGCACAACGCTATGCTTCCAGCGCCGAAACCGCCGCCTATTTCCTGCACCTGTGCCAAAAAGCGCAGGTACCGAGCCAAAACTTCATCAACCGCACCGACCTCAGCTGCGGTTCGACCATCGGGCCCATGCTGGGCGCTTCCCTCGGCGTACCCACCGTCGATGTGGGCAATCCCATGCTCTCCATGCACTCCATCCGCGAAATGGCGGGATCGCTTGATCACGAACGCATGATCCGCGTCATGCAAACTTTTTTCGGCGACGAACGCGTTTAAGCGGCACATTCACCGCCATACTCCACCAGACTTGTGGGTGATAGACGTTAGGGATATTTTCCCTAATAGAATCGAATGCTTAATTCGATTTTAGGAAAAACTTCCTTCACACAAGCAAAAGGAGTCCAAAATGAGAATTTCCCAACTGACAGCTGCCTCTGCCTTGAGCGTGTTTTTGGCGATCGGTCACGCGAAATCCCCCACACCGAACCCAGGTCCCGAGCTGAGGCCCGGGAACGGCGAATACAATGGGAACGGCATGGAAAACGGCCAGCATGAGAAGAAATCGAATGGAATGCAAAATGGTGCGTACCATGGAATGCAAAACGGCGTCGGATCCCCATCCGTAGGCCAAATCGGTGAGATGCAAGCTCCGACACCCGAATACTGGGTAGCGGACGCTTCCATTTTCCTCCACAGCGCCGTGACAACCGCCGAAATTCTTGAGCAGGAAGCCTCTTTGGAACAGCATTCCGGAGAAATCCTCGGGAATCAAGCCCAATTCCTGCATAGCTCAATCAGCCGGGCCATCAACAGCCTGGAAACCTTGCAGGCCGATGCCCGCGAGTCCAATCCTCAGGCGGTTTCATCCATCGACCGAGCCTTGACTCAATTGCAGGCGGCTAACCAATCCGCCCAGCAAATCGTACAGGCATCGCAAGGTGAACTACTGGGCGAACAGTTCAGCAATAATGTCCAGCAGCTCTCCCAAAGCCTACAGGATGCGCTGCAAAGCCTGAACCAAGTGGCCACCGCATATAATGCCACTCAGTTCATACCCGGAGAAGTTTCCTGAGCATATCATCCGATATAAACTCAACGAACAAGGGACAGGGCCGAAGCCCTGTCCCTATTAATTAGTGCCGGAATAGAGTCTTAGACGCGCGAACGACTACCACGAAAAGTCGAGTCGTCATAATAGGCGTAATCGTAATAACCCTTCGTGCTTACCGGCGTCCAGTCCTTCTTGTCGGAGAAGATTTTATTACGAAGGGAATCCTCGTAGCTTCTCTCGACTTCGTCCCCGCTGTAAACCGGCCAATCACGTACCGTGTCACGGGTCAGCTTGTCGACAAAGAGGTTCTTGTCCTCTTCATGCAATGCCGCCATGCCGATGGGAATCAGAATACGGTCTCCCATACCCTCGACCCGGAAATCCTTGTTCAATTCCACGTCCGCATAGCGAACTTTCATCAATTCCTTTTCGAAGAAAAGATCCTTCACTTTGCCGAAATGGATGCCTTCCGGGCCGATGAGATCCCAGCCCCGGATGTCGGGCTGGTCTCCGGCGACGTCATAATCCTTTTGTTCAGTTAGGCGTACCAATATTTTCTCGTTCATAATCGCTCTCCTCTCACAACGGGAAGGTGGCCTAGCTGGCCAATCCACCCGCTTGCGTCATGTTTTGGTTGAATGTCGTCAAGGATTCGCTGGCCTGTTGAAATGCGCCCATGACTTGCTCTCTTTGATTGAGCAACAATTCATTGGGCTGGATATCGGCGCCAGCCTGACGCAATTGTTCGATTTGGTCTTGAGCCTGTACTCCGGCCTGAGCCTGGATTCTTTCCAAGGCTTGGGCGGCCGTGGTGAAGGATTGGCGAATCAGGATTGCATGGCCCGTAGAAGCCTCGTTTTCCTTCAATTGATCGGCATTCTCTTCGAGTTGAGAGGTCAGGGTATTGAAGGCGTCATCTCTCACGTCGGCTTCATCAGCCAACGAATTAAGCGCCGCGGCGAGATGTCCCAGACCTTCGCCCGTAAACTCCCCTTCACTTCCCATTTCCACTTGGGCCGGATCGCGCAAAGCAAAAGCGCGGAGTTCGGCGACTTCGTCGGTAATGGCCACCGGGTCAGTCCCAAGGGCTTCCCTTTGTTGACCCGTAAGGCCTTCCCGATCGCCTTCACCGTACATGCCGTTTCCAGCCGCTCGTTGGTCTTCCCCGAAACCAGGTGCGGGAGTTTGTTCTGTAAACGCGCCATTTGGATCCGTTGCGCCTACGCGAGTGTCCCTCCCTCCTATCGCAGAGAATAAAACCCAAATTAGGACCACGGCCAGAATGATTCCGATAATCCATGCCCACATATTCGTTTCTTTTCTTTCTACCCCTAAATCTGCCATATTCGCTCCTTTTTAAATGAATGGCCACTTTTACTGTGAAGGCAGAACCGCGCTTATCAGGTAAGCTATGGAATACCTCCACACTTATTTTTAAAGAAGCCTTTAAGACAGGTGATGGCAATCCTAAAGCGGACATCGAATTCGCCAGGCGCCGTCAAGATCGTGGCGAGCTTGCACAAAATGCGCAGATGGTGCGCAAATTTTTGCGCACTCGAATCTAAATCAAGCGTGGAAATAAAGAGAAAACCGACTTTTTAGCCCTGGTACGGCAATTGCTTTAACTATTCTTGTGTGGCAATCATTCACTTTGAGGAAAACATATTTATGCAACGCAAGCTAATTCAAAAATCTATTTTCGCCTTTTCCCTATCGATATTTATCGGGCTTGCTCCCGGTCAGTACTCCGACAATGCACCCGCACCCAGGGCTCCGGAAAAGTCCCTCAAGAAACATAATGTGGGTATTGGTGCGGGGTATATTTCCGGATATGGCCTGACCTACCGCCATTGGGGCGAAAATAAACACGGCTTCCAGGCATCTTTTGTCCCAATCGCGAGAGTAAATGAGGATGAGACCTATATCAATACCAGTATTGGCGGAATCGGAATGCGCTCCTTGCATGAAACCCGACATACCAACTTTTTCGCTTATTACGGTGGAAGCTACAATTACACTTATGAATCAAGGAACCCCTATTATAATTATAGCCCATATAACCCCGAAAATTTGGGTAAATTCCAATTGACCGAGCATACCATTCATGCTGGAAGCGGAATGGGGATAGAAATCCACTTTTGGAATTTGAACTATTCCTTGATGATTGGATATCGAGGAACCAACATTGATTACCGTCATGTCAATGCCACTGAAAACGGGGATTATTATTACTACCGCGGACTCTTCGATTCCGGTCGTAGTTATAAGGCGGAGAACAACGGCAAGTGGATTAAAAATTTTGATTTTCGCCCGAGCGTTGAAACGGGGTTGTTCTACAGTTTTTAGTAGATTTTTCAGCGGGTAAATCGGGTCGAGGATATCGGTAGGAGAAATTGTACCTTGCATGATTTTAGACTTAGCTCCATGAGTTATTCTTGCCACCCTTATCCAATTTTCCTCACCTTGATTATCCTAACCCTGTTTCCGAAGTCCAGCCTCCAGGCCCAAGAACCCTTACGGGCCTTGGCCGCAAAACACAAATTCCATGTCGGCGCAGCCGTGGGCGCTGCCTTCTGGGGCAACGATGCGCGCTACCGCGAAGTTCTCACACGGGAATACAATGTCTTGGTAGCGGAAAACGAAATGAAGGCCAGTTTCCTCCAGCCCAGCCGTGGTAATTTTTCCTGGAACAAAGCCGACGAACTCGTACAATTTGCCGAGGATAACGGAATGAAAGTACGGGGACATGCCTTGGTTTGGCATACCCAAGTGGGGTGGATGGAAAATCTGCAAGCGGATCGCAACGAAATGCTGACGGTGATGCGGGAGCATATTGAAGCCGTGGCGGGTCGATACAAAGGCCGCATCTGGGAATGGGACGTGGTTAATGAAGCCATCGACGACGGCAACGCCATTTTCCGCAACACTTTCTGGCTTCAGCGCATCGGCGAAGACTATATCGATTCCGCTTTTCATTTTGCCCATCGCGCCGATCCCAATGCCCTGCTTTACTATAACGACTATTCCTCCGAAGACATGGGCGCCAAATCCAACAAAGTCTATGCTTTGGTCAAGGGCTTGAAGGAAAGGGGCGTTCCCATCCATGGCGTAGGATTTCAATGCCATTTCGAAAGCGCCGCGACTTGGCCGGCCTTCAGTGGCATTGATGCGAATATGCAGCGCCTGCAGGCATTGGGGTTGAAAATTTCCCTCACCGAAGTGGATTTCCGCATGCAAATGCCGCCGGACGCGGCCAGCCTGGCGCAGCAAAAACAAAAGTACCAGGACCTGATGCAAATCTGCCTAGCCAATGCGAATTGCACCAGCTTTCTTACCTGGGGAGTTACCGATGCCCATTCTTGGGTACCCCACTTCTTCACGGGAATGGGCGCAGCCCTTCCTTTCGACAGCAATTACCAACCCAAACCGGCCTATGAGGGGTTGAGCGAAGCCCTTTCCCAGCCACCCATGCGCGTCAAGCCCCGTGGATCACGGGGAACGCCGTGGTTGCACCGGAATTCCCCTAGAGCTTATCGCATAGACGCCCTGGGACGCCTAACCCCGGCGCAAGCCCCCGTGCTATCCTGGCAATAGGATAATTCCTCCGTTTATGGCCCATTTGGGCAGCGATTGGCTATTTTTAGACTTGGTTATTCCCCAGCAAAGGATTGAACATGTCGAACCGCCGCCTTGCCATTTGTCCCGACGACAAGATTCCTATGCGCACCGTCACGCAAC
Source organism: Fibrobacteria bacterium (assembly GCA_041746255.1). GTDB lineage: Bacteria > Fibrobacterota > Fibrobacteria > UBA11236 > UBA11236 > JBGTHM01. The sequence goes on from JBGTHM010000005.1 coordinate 10,619, forward strand.
CCGATTTGACTTATGACGAATGTGAAAAGTGCGGGGGGCTCTATTTCGATCAAGGAGCTCTCAATCAACTCATCACCAGCGTATCGGGTGATGTGGAAAAAGCCAGCCTCATCGATTTGGATCCGGTAGTCGACAATCATCCCCTTCGAGCCTGCCCCGTCGCACCCGAACATACCATGAAAAAAATCGAATTCCTGGTGCATACCGACATCGTCTTGGATTATTGCGAAGCCTGCCAAGGTTTTTTTCTGGATAAGGGCGAATTGGAAAAGGCCAATGAATCCTTGCGCGACTCCGCTCTGGGACGCGAATCCGACGAGTTCCGGAAAACCGTGGACGGCTATCTGGTTGTGGGCAAATACAATCGGGGTGTTTCGGCCGCCCAAGCGGCCAGCGTGCTCGGCCAGGGATATGCCATTCCCGTCAAATATATTTCCATCGGTGTTTATTTTCCTTCGCCACTCGGCCTGGGGCTGGTCGTAACGCGCGAGACTTTTCCGCATCGGCTGGGACGCTTCTTCGGCCTAAACAAAGAAGATTTGAAAACCGGCGATGCGAGCTTCGACGACATTTTTCTGGTCAAGGCGAAAAAGAGTGAAAAAGCTCTCAAAGCCTTGAATCCGGATGTGCGCGCACGTATGTCCGATTTTCTACGTCAGGAAAACTCCGTCTTGCAGCCGGACGGTTCCGAACTCGTCTTAAACGACCAAGGCCTATTTTACAGCGAAGGCCCTTATAGCGAGGAGATGGAAATCGATTTGGAATCGCAAGCCAAGCCCCTTGTAGCGGCTCTCCTTGAGACGGCACAGCGCCTAAAGGCTTCCGTGTGAACCCGGCCGAGCGCTTGCGCACCTTTCGGGAAAGAATGCAATTGGGAGCGGAGGCGGTGGCCGCTCAAATTGGTGTGGATGCCGATTGGTATACCGATATGGAAGCCGATCCCGAATATCTGGAAGAGAGCCTCGATTTCGAACAAGTGAAAAAACTTTCCGTGGTACTTGAGGTTTCTTTAACCACCCTTTTGACGGGTGATCCGCCCGACGATCCACAGGGTTCCTTTTCGCTGCCCGAATTACGCGCCAAGGTAAACCGCCACCTGGGCGAGGGTTCCGAGGCTCGCGAAGAATTGGAAGAGCGAATCGGGTGGGACCTCACTCCTTTTCTCCGCGACGCCGAAGAAGGTTGGGGCTATAAGCCCGGGTTTTTCCGCGACCTCTGTTCGGCGATGGGCCTCGACTGGAAAAAGTTGCTGAGTCGTTACGAGTGAACCCATTTTCTACTAGCCTTCTCCCCTCATAAAAAGCCTGTTTTAACTATAGCAACGGCTATTCCCCTGGAATAGCAAGACCGAGGTGGCTTTTATGAATTTACCCCAATTGCAGCTTTCCCATGAATTCATTCCCTTGCCGGAATCCTTGTTTTCGTCGGACAGCCATAAACCTTTCCATGAATGCCTGATTTGCAATCGATACTTGCTAATGGAAGGCACCCAATATCTCATTGAAAAGGCTTTTCGCGGATTGGAAATCGTCTTTGAATATGCCATCTGCACCCGATGCTTTTCGGAAGTAGCAGCCGGTTTTTCCGAGGATTCGCGGCAAAAGGTCGATGAATATTATGCCGATCGTGTCGATTTGGTGGGAAGACGACGATTTTTGATGCAGCGTTACCCGCTAAATCTGGAAGAGTGGATTTCCCAATGCCTGGTGACCGGCTTACCTCGGCAAACCTATACTGAATACAATGTTGTTGTCGAATGCGATGGGAATAATCTCTTATTCGCCTATTCGCCTTTTCTGATTTCCGGGGATGCGCTGGAAGAAATCTATGACCTGCTTTCGGAGCATACCCGGGCGGAGTTGGGTGGATTCATGGAACATTACCTTGGGCTCCCGCCCGAAGCGGTGGAAAACACCCCGCCTCGTTTTTTGGTGAGTTAATCCGGCCTGCGGCCCGCTGAAACCTCGAAGGACCTTCGAGTAAAACCTGCCTCCTTTCCCGATATCAGGGAAAATTTTGCTGGTCGATACCATTCCTAATGGACAAGTTAAAGTCCGGCTTCATCAAAAACCTCCCATTTTCGGCCAAATTTCCCGATTCTTTCTCCCGTTTAATTCTTGGCCCGGCCCTTGCTTTACCATGGGAATCGGTTCAAAGGCGAAATCGCTTAGGGAGGAACCCATGCTAGTTGATACAATGGAAGATGTAATCCGAGAAGAAGACCAATTGGTAAGCATACGCGATGCCGCCAGAATAATCGGTGTTCCCGCCCATACTCTTAGGTATTGGGAAAAGGAATTTGCTGACTATTTGATACCGCCACGAACCCAGGGTAAACAGCGCCGCTATGGAGACGAACAAATCGATCGGCTCCGCAACATTTTTCGCATGTTGAAGGAAGAAGGCTACTCGATTGCGGGTGCCAAGCGCTCCTTGAGAAAACAACACCTCAAAGAGAACTCTGTGGTACAACCGGCCAAAGTGTCCGGGGTCCGGGGTTCAAGCCTGGACCATCTCAGCACCGACATGGCCCAGAAAATCATGGCCCTTGTGCGCAGCCAACTGATGTTTTCCTGAAATAATGGTATAAACTCAACCCGGAAAAACTTAGCGGACAATGCCTCCACATAGCCCATTATACTCCGTTATTATCGTCTCGTATAACGGTAAATCCAACTTGGAGCGCTGCCTCGACAGCTTGAGAAAAAATCCTCCTGTGCAGGGAGGTCAGGAGATTATTGTGGTAGACAATGACTCACTGGACGGTAGTGCTGATTTCCTGCGGGAGCAAAAGGACGTCCTCAGCCTGTGGAACCCGGAAAACAGAGGCTTCTCACGTGCCTGTAATCAGGGGGCTGCACAAGCAAGCGGCGAATTCCTGGTCTTCCTAAACCCCGATACGCAAGTAGGGCCAGGTTGGCTGGAGGGCATGAGCGCCTATTTCGCCGATAAAGCGGTGGGAGCAGTGGGACCCCTTTCCAATTATGTCGCCGGTTTGCAGAAAATCGCCTTGCATGCCCGTTGCGAAACCCCGGTTTTTTCGGCGGGGTCGGACTCCGATCTTCCCGTGAAAATCGCCAATTTTTGCACTACTCTCTCCCGGGAAAACCGGGGGCTCGGCAAACTGACTAAACTCCTGATTGGATTCTGCCTCATGATTCCCCGCTCACTCTTCTCGGAAATGGGAGGTATGGATGAAGATTTATTTCTGGGGAATGACGATTTGGATTTGAGTTGGAGACTTTCTTTACAAAAGCGTAAGCTGGTTGTCGCTACCGATGTTTTTGTTTTTCATGAGGGCCAGGTCAGCTTCAACTCCCGGGAAAAATCGGATGTGAATGATTTGGTGAAACAATCCACCGACGCTCTATATGCCAAGTTGGTTCACTATTATGGAGGAGCGGAAAACGTTCCAACTCCCGCGGAAATTTGGGGTATGTCCTGGTTTCAGCCTTCTCCGGAAGCCAAGGCCCGATTTGCAAAAGCGAAGTCGGAGCTACCGGCTTCAAATCGGGATAGTGATGCGGCCTGGAAAAGCTGGACCCATTGTATCTATTTGCAAGGTGATGTTAACGAAGTAGCCGGCGCACTCGTCTCCACCCTGGAGTCTTTGCCCGCCACTCCTTGCTTGGACGTTCTATTGCTGAACGCAACGGGAAAAAGCCTTCGTCATGTCTCTACCCGCATCGATATGCGCGAAAGGCTCTGTACGGAGTCGGCGACACCCTGGGAAGCCTTGCGTGAAAGCCTTCCGCAAGTTACCCGCGAAGGTATTCTCTTCGTTTGCGCCGGTGTGGAATTCTCGGCGCTGTTTAATTTCTGGTTTGCACGTCAGGCCGACCCCAACGGTCCACCTTTATCGCCATTGATAAAAGTTCCCGCCTCCGGAGCAGCGGAAAAATCGCGCGAAGACAAACTTCTACCGCCGGGCGCCTGGGCTTTCGCCTGGGGCCGAAAGGCCGTTGAACAATTTTCCGAAGCCCCCCTCCTGTTGTGGCGCAACGCCCGGCCGGAAACATTCATGTCCACCAACCCACCCGTATTATCAGGGAGCAACCCCATGGCAACTACACAAACTGAATCCCCCAGTTGGACCGCTGTTTCCACCTCTGGTGGTACCGCATCCGAAGGCGACAAATACTCCGGTTTCCCGGATTCGTTGCAATCCCATATGCGCGACGCCCGCGACCTGGGCCTGGCCGGAAAAAGTACCGAGACGCCACCGGTTTTCGGCCCCATAACGGGAATCGATTTGGAAGGCCGTGCCGTCAAACTGGAAAGCCAGGACGTTTGTATCGTACGCGTTACCCCAGAAATGCATGAAGGATTGCCCGACCGGTTGGCTAATTTCCGCAAGCAAATGCCCGCGTTGAGAAAATTGATTGTGCTGATTAAAGATTTCAAACCGGCGCCGGCGGCCGCGCCCGAAGCGAGTGAAGCCGATAAAGTCCGTAATGCCCTATGGCGAGCCGGCTATGTGGTTCAAGAAGAAACCGGATACGCTGGCCTCGCCGCCGGAGCGAAGAACCTGGGGGAGCGGGGACTGGACGAGAGCGTAGGTCGACAATTCATCGCCGAGCCCAGGCCGCAAGCCTATACATTGGACAAGATGGTATCCATAATAATTCTGGGCTTCAATCAAGTCGACTATACCCGCCAATGCATCGAGTCTATCCAAGCCGTTACCCGCCAGCGCATTGAACTCATTTTAGTGGACAATGGCAGCAGTGACAAAACCGCGGAATATTTCCGCAGCGTGTCCGGCGCCAAGGTGGTCATAAATGCCGAAAACTTAGGGGTATCGCGCGGATGGAATCAAGGACTTCGCCGCGCCGAGGGGGATTACCTCCTCATTTTCAACAACGATACCTTGGTTACGCCCGGATGGCTGGAAAACATGGTCCGTCTCGCCGAATGCCATCCCGATATCGGTTTGGTAGGCCCGCGCAGCAATGTCATCAGCGGACCGCAACTCATCGAAAACGTCCCTTATAAAAATCGCCCCGAGCTGGAAGAGTTCGCGCGCCAATGGCGCTCCAGCCACGATCTCAGCGCCTGGGAATTCAATCGCGTGACGGGATTCTGCATGCTTATTCCCCGCCGCGTTTTTTCCAAAGTCGGTTTTTTCGACGAACGCTTCGGCAAAGGAAACTTCGAAGACGACGACTATTGCGTGCGCGCGAGGCAATACGGTTACCGCCTGATGGTAGCCGATGACAGCTTCGTGCATCATTACGGCAGCCTGAGTTTCCGTAGTAACGATTCCGTCGACTTCAATACGCAAATGGCGAAGAACCAAGTGCTTTTCCAGCAAAAATGGTCGCGCGGAAAAGCGGCCTTGCACGATACCCAGGTCAGCGAAGAGCCTTCCCACGCTATGACCACTTCCCTTTCCGCATGGCGGCTCGAAATCGAAGCCCTGCTGGAAAAAAAGGAATACCCTAAGGCCCTGGAAAAAACCGAGGCCGCGCTTCGCAGCGGAGAAGATCAGGGAATATGCCTGAACTATATGGGCGTACTGGCTTTGGCCTTCGGAGAAAAATCCCTGGCGTGCCGGAACTTTGAATTGGCCCATGCCGCCTCGCCGCATGTAGCCGATATCCAACTCAACTATTTCGACGCATTGATGTTAAATGGCCGTTCCCGCGAGGCTCTGGTTTTCGCGAATAGGATTTTATCCCAACCCGCGCTTTCGACTCCGGGTACGGAGGAAAACTGGGAATTGGCTTTGAGCCGGGATTATTTAGCTTGGGCATTGGAATTAGGCGAGCCCGACGCCGAAATACTTTTTGCTTCGCGCGAAACCAATAGCCGGGCCGAAAAGCTTCTGCAAGTCGGCCAAGCCGCCGAGGCCCTGCAAATTCTGGAGGAATTTCTTACGCGCATACCCAACGATTATCAGGCTTGGAACAATTTGGGCATCGCCCAATTCTACCTGAAAGATTTCGACGGAGCACTGGGAAGCTTCGGCAGTTCGCTCGAATGCCATCCCCTGGGTGCGGATGCGCTGAGCAACGCCTTGGACGCTGCGCTCAAACTCAAATGCGGCGAAGGCATGGTCCCGGCTTTGGATATCATTCTGGAACGAAGGCCCGATGCCCGGGCCGTGAGCGACTTACGGGAAATCCTGCGCAAGGAAGGTCGCGGCATCAATGCCTATAAAAACTTGGCGCAGGCCAAAGCTCTCGCCCCCTATCTTCAGGCCGCGGAAACCAAATTGGAGGCCGGAGACCTTCCCGGCGCCATCGCCGATTTCTCACGCGTGCTCCAGGAACATCCCCACAACCCGCGCGCCTTGAACGGCATGGGAGTGACGGCCTTCGCGCAGGGATCGGTCAAAGATGCCTTCGGGCTTTTCCGCGAAGCGCTCAAATACAATCCCATGGATCAAGACACGCTCCTCAATCTCTGGGACGCCGCCGAAAAACTCAATTTACGCCGCGAAACCCTCCCGGTTCTGGAGCATGCCTTACGTATCGAACCGAAACTCACGGGCGTAAAGACGGCCGTGGCGGAAATGCGGGGACTTTCGGGAATGGGAGCTTGAGGGTTCCTTCCCGCCCATCCCTGTTGCCCATGAATCTCAGCGTTTGCAGTATCATCCGGGACGAATCTTCCCAGATAAAGGCTTGGGCGGATTGCCTGCCTTTAGGTGAAATCGATTGGGTGGTCGTCGATACCGGATCCATCGACGATTCGCGCGAAATGCTGGAGGGTATGCACATACCCGTTTACCCTTTTTCATGGTGTGACGATTTTTCCGCCGCCCGCAACCATTCCCTTGATAAAGCCACCCGCGACTGGATACTTTGGCTCGACGCCGACGACAGGATTGATCCGGAAACCTGGCGGCGGATCAAAGGCCTGATTTCGAACGGCCCCGCCGCCTATCGCTTCAAAATCACCAGCCCGCGCGAAGACGGCAGTGGGGACAGCTTTCGTCAGATTCGCTTATTCCATCGCTCTTACAATCTTCGCTTCGAAGGCAAGGTGCATGAGCAATTGGCCACCTCCGCACAAAGACAAAGAATCTCCATACTCGATTCCGAAGTGGAAATCCGCCATATCGGATATGCCGACGAAGCAAGACGCAACCTGAAGCGAGAGAGAAATTTCAAATTGCTGCAAGCTGAAGTCGCAGCCCATCCCAACGATGCCGTCGTGGTGCTGGAGTGGGGTAATTGCCTGGGACAGATGGGGCGGTTCCCGGAGGCCCTGCAAGCCTATCATTCTTTGGTTCCCGGCGATACCCAGGCCGACACGCCCGCTCCGGAAGACGAGGCCTTGCGGATTTTTCCGGAACTCATCGCCGATACTTACGTGAAAATGGGAAGGGAAAACGACGCCTTTTCCTGGTATTTGCTGGCAAGGCAATGGGAACCCGATGCCCCCATGCCCGCCTATTGGCTCGCTCAGCGCGCTTTGCGCGAAGGGGATTTACCCAAAGCCCTCGAACTTTTCCGGGGAATCGTCTCCGCACCGGCGCGCATCGGCAGGGTTGCGCGCGACGTCGACTCCGTGCGCCGCAATGCCCTGGCGTTTCTCATAAGCAGCGAATTGGAGCTAACCGGCATGGCATCGGTTCCCCTGCGCACCTATATGGACGAATTGGTTGCGGGCGACCTGCAACATTTTCCCCTGCAACCTTCCGTGGTCATCGGCTATTTCCGAGATTTACCCCAAGCCGATAAACTGGTCTCTTTTTGTGAACGCTACCTGGCAGCACACCCGAGAGAAACGGAAGTGTGGATCGATTATCTGGAGGCCTTGTTGATGCTCGAGCGCCCCCTCGACCTCCTCTCCGCTGCCGCCCGCATGCGCCAAAACCTGCCCGCGCATGGAACGGTCGAAGCGCTCGCGGGAAAAGCCCGCGAAGCCTTGGATATTCCCTTCCAGGATATCTACCGACACTACTTTGCCCAATTGCAGAACTTTCCCTCCGATCCGTCGCTGCGGGTTTTCTTTACCGACTGGGTCAATCAGCATAATCTTCATGCTCAATGCTATTCCGACCTCAAAAGTCTGCGTCGTCCCTCACCCGAATTGCAGGAATTCATCTTACAACTGGAGAATCAGGGCCACGGTAAAGGAAAATAGGGAGGAATCCCTATGACGAACTCAAAATCCCATCCCCCCGCCACGCGGGAGCTCTTGCAAGCCCTAAAGGGAATCGGAACCCGGCAAAAGCCATTGATAAGCCCCCATACCCCGAATACTCTTTCGGTGGTGATGATAGTCAAAAACGAAGCCAAAAATATTCGCGCCGCGGTGGAAAGTTTTCAAGCTTTCGCCGACGAAATCATCGTCAACGATACCGGTTCCACCGATGGCACCCAACAAATTCTGGCCGAACTGGGAGTTGTCTGGTTTCAATCCGAATGGATAAACGATTTCAGCCATTCCCGCAATCAAACCTTGGAGCGGGCTTCCTGCAGTTGGATTTTATGGCTCGACGCCGACGATCGCATTCCTGCGGACCAAGCCGCCACTTTTCGGCGACTGAAAACCGCCCCTCTGGATAGGGCCTTCGGGTTCCAGGTGGTCAATACCCAGGCCGGACGTCCCATAGGCGCGCGTTTCCTGCAAATCCGCATGTTCCCCAATCATCCTAAAATACGGTTTCGTTACCGTATTCACGAACAAATAATTCACAGTGTCGGGCTTCTGGGTCTACATTGCTTTTATCTGGAAACCACCATTCACCATACGGGTTATGAAGACGAGCCCCTGAAAAAAATCAAGGCGCGCCGCAATCTCGAAATTCTGGCACAAGAACAGGAAAGGCTGGCCACCGAGCCCAGTCTGGCCATGAGCGTCGGCGATTCCCACTATATTCTCGAAGAATGGGAGCAAGGCATAGCCGCCTATCAGGCAGCCCTCGCAGTACCTGCCTGCGAAGAAATCAACCGCGACATTTATAACGAACTCCCCAATTGCATCGGCAGGGGTTTGCAGAAACTGGGCCGCCTCGAGGAAGCGCTTTCCTGGTTCGACCGCTCGCATACCCTTCAGCCGGGGAAATTGGAACCGCTTTATTACAAAGCCGAATGCATGATGGGTTTGCAAAAAAAAACGGAAGCACGAATACTTTTTACGAAGCTGATCGCAATGCCGGACCTCTTGTCCGGTACCGCCAGCCAAAACCATGGCATCCGCGCATTCTCCTATTTCCACCTGGGGACTCTATTATACGAAGCCGGTGACTACGAGGAATGCCTGACTACGGCCCAGAGCATGGTGGATAAATTTCCGGAGGTGTTGGAAGGCAGGCAATTGCTGGAAAAATGCCTCGTGAAAATGAAAGGTTCTCTACCCACCCTTTCGGTGACGATGATAGTGAAAAACGAAGCGAGGAATATACACAGCGCGGTGGAAAGCTTGCGTTCCGTTGCCGACGAAATCATCGTCAACGATACCGGGTCTACGGACGGTACCCAGCAAATATTGACTGACCTAAGCGTCACATGGTTCCAATCCGAGTGGAAAGCCGATTTCAGCCATGCCCGCAACCAATCTCTGGAGAAGGCTACAGGAGATTGGATTCTCTGGCTAGATGCCGACGATATTCTCCTCGAAGAGGATGCGCGCGCCATCCGCCAGCTCTTAGAAAAACACCCGCATGGTGACCGGGCATTCGGTTTCGTAGTGAAAAATTCGCAGGACCGGGGCAAAACTGGTGCGGTATTCAACCAGGTTCGGCTTTTTCCCAACCGGCCCGAACTGCGTTTTACTTCTCCGGTGCATGAACAAATCCTTCCAGCGCTGGAAAAGGCGGGGATTCCGGTGGAGTATACCGGTATCCGAGTCATCCATACCGGCTATACCAGTACGGAAGTCATGCGCGCCAAGCAGGTGCGTAACCGGGAAATTCTCGCTCGGCAAATCCGAGAGGGGAGGGAAGTCACATCGGTGACGCTTTTTTCCCTAGGAAATGCCTGCCTGGACTTAAAGGAGTATGAAGAAGCCATTGAGTATTTCCGACAGGCTGGAAAAATGGCGGAGGAGCAAAAGAATAACCCCCATATTCGAGAGAGCGCCCCGGTGAAGATAGCCGCCTGCCTTTGCTATCTCGAACGCTTTGCCGAAGCCTCTGCGTTGCTGAAAGAAGTTTTCCCCGGAGGCCGAGTGACGTCCCATGCCAATCCTGAGGCGATTCTCATACAAGCTCAGGCCGAAGCCGCGCTGGGAAATGCCGACTTGGCGCGCATGGGATACGAAAGCCTTTTGGATTGCACGGAGGGTCCGGTATTCATTCCGGTGGATTTCCAGCTGCTTAAGGTAAAAGCCTTGCGGTTCCTGGGGGAATATTGGCAACAGCGTGGACAAGGCGAATTGGCGATAAACCTGCTTAAAGCCGGTATCGCCCTGCAATCTGGCCTTGATTTTCGCGTATCCGATTTACACCAGGCCTATGCGAAATGCGGAATACCCCAGGCAATTCCTGGGATTTAAAGGCCGACGGCCGACATGCCGGCGAGCAGCTGAGGCTGAGGCTGAGGCTGCCTCTGCCCATTCTCCCTGGAATTCTTTTCCCAAGTCGCCAAAACCTCGACCTCATAATTTAGTGTTGCGCTGTGTTGTGTCCCAGGACTCCAAGTAAAGCCCCCGGTGACCGGATCCAATTCCAATACCGTTCCGGTAGGATCCTCCAAGCCACTCCCCCTCAAGCCACCGGTTTCCCGCAGTTTCAACTCCTTGATAAGGAATTTTCCGGACTGCTCCGAAAAAGCAAGCGGGTCATCCAATTTAAACGAAACCGAAAAATCGGGGAGATTATTGCTGATTCGCAATCTGGCGATGGGAATATCCCGTCCCCCTAGACGGAAATCAATTCCGGAAATCGAAACGACATCCACCCTATTAATAATAGGGATGCTTCCTCCCACCTGCATGGAAGCGGGCAGAACGATGGAAATCAGTATAGTCAGCAACGCAAGTGCTTTAAACATGGTATAAGCCTTTCAAGTTTTTGAGGTACTCCGAGAGGCCGAATCCGTGACCGGAAACCACTCCGCTTATTCCCGCGAATTTCAGCAATTTTGCGAGGCTCGCCGAAAATCGCTTTAGGAATTAAGGAGCTTCGCTAAAAATAGCTGCTTCACAAATACCCACAAGGGCTAAAATCTTCCCGCAATTCTTAAAACTCCCCTATGCGTATGGGATGGCCGTCGGAAATCCTTTGGAGACAATCGATTAGGGGATGGGATTACGGGTAATGACGCGCTGGAGGTAAGCTGAATATTTCGGGATCGAAGCTGCGAAAACCCCGGTAACGTACCTCCCCAGCCCAGGCCCAGCGCCCGGGAAGGGCTCTACGGCGGCCTGCGGACGGAAAGCGCCTACGTAACATCAATGTTTACATCAGGGTTTACGATAATGCTGGGATTAAGTTGGGTGCTTCGAATACATGGCGATAATTTTTTCAATACCATCGTACATAGTGCATGTAATTTAGCCCCATGTATATGGGAAGATCCTCAAGAAGGCCCAATTCTATTTGGACACCTGAATAGACCATGCAAATTTTCTTTGCAAAACCGGATCCACCCTCTACAATGGTTGTAGATGTCGGATGTCTTTTGGATGGACCCAGGATTTAATGCTCAAGATCAAAAAAAAGACGGTCGATATTGTAAACAAGAACGCCCGTATGGGCTTCGAGAATCAAGAGCAACGTTCACAAGGAGGTACTAAATGAAACTTATCAATAAAATTAAATCGGGACTCGCTGTCGCCGTACTGTCTACAGGCCTGTCCTACGGTCTCGATGTGACCATGGGTGGCAACATTCAAACCATTAACTCGATAACGGGAAATGGTGAAATGGGCCTGGATTTCACTTCGCCGGCTACGGATTTTCGTATCGCAACGTTTGTGGTCAATAATAACACCTCATCGTTCGATCTTTCCTTCGACCTTAACCATGCAACGGCCATTTTCAACAATGCCACCCATGGAGGCATCGCCATGACCGATGTTTACGTGGATAAACTTACGGCGTTCGGCGCTCCCAATGGTGTTCTGGATCCCTTGGTTGCGAGTGGCGCCTCCGGCCCCACCAATTCGAACCTGAAGGTTGTATGGGACGCCGCCGGCGTGTGGACATGGGATCCGGTTGACCAAACTGCCGCCACCGTGAACGGACAGCTGGGATTATACGCTTCCTGGGCAGCTTCCGACAAATTGGCCGGCTTATATACTGCCGTCGTCACCTGCATATTGACCCCGACCCTTTAATTGGGGGCCGGTTCTTCTTTAGCGGTTACATAGCCAAAAAAGAAGGGAGGCAACTCCCTTCTTTTTTAGTTTTACCGCTTGAATGAAAGCATTTCGCCATGCTAAACTCATTTATCCTTTACCGGAAAGGAATTCTGTAAAGCAGGCCGAATCATGCCCTATTCCTCTCGAAGCATACCTCCGAATAGGCCAATGTCGGTTTGGAAGGTAGGGTCGATAGTGCTGGGATGGACGCTATTGCTCACCCCACCCAAGGTCCTTGCAGGGGTAGGAGACTTACCCGTTATCAACTCATTGCAGGCAATCGGCACCATGGGCCACAACTTCAACCAAGCGGGAAGCAGCGTTCAAGTCGCAATATTCATGATAAACAATAATCACGCAAATGGTTTCGACATCACTTTTACCTTTGCGAACAGGGGAAAGTTCATTCATGGAGCCAACGAAATCGCCATGACTTCCATATTACTCGACAAAATGGGAATAGGCACCTTGGGAAACGGGCTGACAGAGCCAAATAATACCGTAGTAACCTTGGACGGAGCAGGCTCGTGGCTGTGGAACCCCGGCGCCACCCAGACCACAGAGACAAGCAATTACCATGTGCAGCTGAAGGCCAGTTGGCACCATCCTTCCGGCATTCTGGCAGGCTATTATTATGAAACCGTCAGCGCCACCATATCCATTGGGTTGTAAGTCATAACTCGCCATTTTTTTGCATGCAACTTGAATTAAACCAGGAGAAAAGATGATTTCCGTAACCCGGTGCAATGCCCTCGCCATCCTGTCACTTTCGCTGCTGCTACCGGTTCCTAATGCCTATGGAGCTGGGTTCTCCCTGAATCCCTGGATCATTTTCCTGGAGCCGGATAAAAATAAATTGAGTCACGAACTTATCCTCACCCACGACGCAGGCGACAATTCCGACCTGGGAGCCGGCCCCCGGGTCCAAGGTCCCCTAGTTGCCCAACCCGTCCCTGTGGAGCTAAAAGTCGTACAGCGGGAGGTAGACATTGAGGGAATGGTCAGGAATAATCTGGACCAGATTTCCACCGATTTTGTGGTCTTCCCTTCTCAAATCATCCTCTATCCCGGCGATATCCAAAAGGTGCAATTGCAATGGGTGGGCACTTCACTTCCTTTATTTGAAACATCCTATGGATTGATAGCCGAGCAAATCCCGGTGGGAATTCCGGATGCAGGCGGCGCCCCGGTGCGTGGGGGTGTGAACATCATGGTCCGCTATGAAGCTATTGTGGTCGTAACACCCAAAGGGGCCACACCCGCAGTCGTGGTAGATACGGCTTATGCTCTAAAAGGGCAAAATGGCTCGGACAGTTTATTCCTTTTATTTTCCAACCCCGGAACCGGGAGACAATCCCTGGGAGAATGCCACCTCGCTTTGACACCCCGCGATGCCGCCGGCAAGCTGGTGCTTAGGAACAATGTGAAGGTTTCCCTCACAGCGGAGGAGTTTCCCATACTGAAACAAGCCTTGTTCGCGCGTGGTAAACGACGCCTGGTTATACCCTGGCCTAAAAATCTGCCGATTGGTCAGGTTGCCGCCACCTTGGCATGCCCATCGGCAAAATAAAATGTCCCTCTCTTCCTTCCACCGATTGGAAGGTCAAGTTATCTCTCCGTTCCTTGCATCACTTTTAAAATAATGCTAGGCTCAATGCATGAGATTTTAATGTTTTTGGTATAGTTTGGGAGTGTGCCGGATAACCTTGTCGCTTATCCGGTTGGGAGGGCTCATCGATCCCGAACCGTGACTCCAGCCTAAAGAACCCTATGCTGTTTTCCTACCGAAAAAAAGGTCTTTTTTTTCCTTTCACCGGGAAATTTTCGGGCATCCTGACACCTTTGCTCATGGTAGGATTTTTGGCTACGAAGCCCGCCCTGCCCCAAGCGGTGGAGGACTTGTTGCAAACAAATCCCCATCTTGAATCCCAACAGCCGGAAAAAGAAGTTCGCCCTGCAAATATTCGAAAGCCAGCTGCCACTACAACGCCCAAGGCGGAAAAACCACAGGTCGACACTCGCACAGTAGCCTTGGATAATGGGTTTAACGCCTACCTGGTGGTGAATGGAAGCGCCAAGGATGTTGTGCGCGCTATTACCGGCCCTGAAGTCGGTTCCGACACTCTTTTTCCATCAGGGCAACTTCTGGTTTATCTGTCCCAAATGATGAAACCCGAGAATATCGCCCAATTGGAATCGCTTTCCACTCCGGATAATTGGATAAAGCAACAGGATTTACGGGCCATGGGCATTACCGTCAAGTACAATGAGGCCGGCGGCGAGATTTCCCTCTCTGTGCCCTCCAAATATATTTCACCCAGGCAGACTGCCGCTCCAGATACCACGACGGATCCATCTGCCGCCCCTCAAACCAAGACCTACGCTTTTTCCAAAACCCGCGAAGAACTATTTCGTGAAATTTTCAAGAGTGAACCTCCACCTCTGCCCGATCGAATTGAGGTTACCCTCAACCTCAACGAACGGAATCTAGGCAAGGTTTGGGTTCGCATACAGAAAAATGGCGTAGATTATTCCTTTCCCACAACTCCCCTGATGGAAATAATGGCGGAATCCCTCCAGGCCGAAACCGTGCGCGAGTTGGAGGAAAAATTGGATCATTCCGATACCTTGACTTCGCAATTGTTACGCAGTTGCGGAATTCTTTCGGAATTCAACCTCGCACAATTCACCTTGAACGTGACGATCCCTTCGAACTTGCTGGCTGTACAAACTCATATGCTCACACCGCAGAGGATCGCCCCCAACCCCTTAACCACCTTGAACCCCAGTATACTTTCCGCATATGTGAACTTCAGGTTGAATGAAAGATTTCAGTATTTGCAGAATTCTCCCCGGTCGATTGATACCGGCTTTTTTAGCCAAGGGCAGCTGGTCAGAGCCAATGACCAGTCTCGTCAACCCTTGCTGGTGCAATTGGATGGAGCGATTAATTACCATGGCGCTGTTTTGGAAGGTGAAGTACTCGCTCAGGAAGACACCGACAATAAAATTTTCGTATGGGAAAGAAAACCTACCCGCCTGGTATATGATTTTCATCGGCATGCCATTCGATCCATGGCAGGTGATGTCTTATTCCCCACCGCAGGATATCAGCGCTTTCTCCCCATGGGGGGGGTGGGATTCGCTCGCAATTTCAGCTTGAAGCCCCATGAAATCGCCTATCCTACTGAGCAATACGAATTTTATCTCGAAAACCAGGCAGAAGTGAAAATCTTTGTAAACGGACAGTTGGTACGCACTCTCTTTTTGAATCCGGGTTCGCATAATCTCAAGGGTATTCCCCTTCTGGCCGGTGAAAGCGACGTCAATATTTTAATTCGGGATATCAGCGGAAGGGAACAGAAAATGGCATTCTCCACCATTTTTGAACCCTCCTTATTGGCTCCCGGTCGTAGCCTTTTCTCATACAATCTCGGCTTCCCCTCCCGCAGGCCACATATTTCTGATCCCATTAGAGGAAATGAAGCCGTATTCCTGCATTACGTCTATGAATATGAAAACCCCATATTTTCCTTTTTTCACAAGCAGGGATGGACGAACTTCCGCACAGTGGGAGTCTATGGCCAAGTGGGCCCAAAAGAAGGCCTGTTGGGAATGGAAGGACTCCAGGCGTTGAAAATCGGGAATGCACATCTCGATGTGGCAGGACTATTCGACTCATCCTCCTCATTTGAATTTGCGGGACGATTGGCCTATACCCGTGTTCCCAAACAGCAACCTGGCGTGGCGCGCACGAAAAAGCTCACTTGGCGCGGAGAAGTTGAATTCTTATCCCGCGGTTTTTCTCCTTTTCACCCTGAGAATGCTCTCCAGGAAGCCCTGAATTTTACCGGCTTTATGACTTTACCTTATGAGAAAGTCAATGCGAATATCGGTGGCGGCTACTCTTTCCGATATGACACCAGCGGCCTGTACAACATTACGCTTAACCTCAATAAACAATGGAAGAATCGCCTATTAAGCGCGCTTTCGCTCCGATATTACCTGGATAATACTGGAATATCCAATACCTCCATTTCAGCCCGCCTCAGTTATTCTTTCTGGAATGAAAATCACGGATTTATCGCCAATCACCGTTCGCAGTCGCATCGGTATGACGTTTACAACGGTACGGAACCGCGCCAATGGGACAATTACTCCGATATAGCTTGGGAGTATAATACCAGCACACCCTTTCCCATCAATCCCACCGCCTCGACCGGCTTGAGCTTCAGCCCCGAGACGAATGACTTTGAAGGTCGCCTGGGATTCCGCGCCAATGAAGGACTGGCAGACATTGTGGTACGACGATTGGAACCCACGGCCATTTCCACTCAGCGCTTCCATCAAAATTACGCCGAGCTTACCTTAAGAAACGCCTTGGTTTTTGCCGATGGAAGATTCGCCTTGTCGCGTCCCGTCAACGGCGGCTTCCTTATGGTAAAAGGCATTAAAAGCCATCGCCATTCCGACGTAATGGTCAACCCCAACCAAATCGGGTATGATGCCAAAAGCAACCGCCTCAATGCTGGAGTACTTCCCAATCTTTCCGCATATAATCTAAAAAACGTGCGATTGGAACCGATAAACCCACCCCTCGGCGCCGGCTTACCGAAGACCGATTTTATCCTGTATCCGACCTATAAAGCCGGTTATGCCATTCTGTTGGGCGTGGAAGCGACTACGGTAGCCACCGGAACATTGGTGCAACCGGATGGAGAGCCCGTTAAGCACAAGGTTATAAACGTCACTTATCTTGGAGACAAAGATAAGGAAATTATTACAAGTTTTACAAATACGGCGGGTCGTTTCCAATTACCCTCACTTGTGGCGGGCCGCTACCGCATACAGGTATCAGGACATTCTGATTGGGAACCGGTGGAATTTGAAATTCCGGCCGGAACCGAAGGGCTCCACCTATTAGGGGTTTTGGCTATTAAGAGCCGACCTTAGAGGCCGGGCCTAAAATCGACTCACAACCATAAACCCGCCGGTATGTCCAGAAATCAATCAGGTTTTCAGCTCAATTTCGGTGCTAAACTATGGTATTTTCAAAACTTAGTGGTTTTTACGGTAATATTCACCCCACAATTTCGATTTTCAGGTTAAGCCCCCCCATTTTCAAGTCGATATACTAATAGCACACAGTGGAGTGGAGGCGACCGCATGAAGTGGTCAAGCCCGAACCAGGGTGGGTAATTATGAAAACAGAAATAGTATCACAACTGGCCCATATTCTCAGGCAGGAGCTGAACCCCAAGGACCCTAAGGACTTGAAGGTGAGGAAACCTGTTGATTTCCCCAAGGATGCGGTGGAAATCAGCAAGTCGACAGAGGCCTTGCTGGTGGCGACCCAGAACGATCTCGAGAAGGAGCAGCAATTCAAGGTGGAACGCCTTAAATCCCTGGTCCAAAGTAATGGCTACCACCTGGACGACTCTACCATCGAGAATATCGCCGGACGGATTGCTAAAAGCTTATTGATGTAATCCTTGAATCCACCCCCTGTCGGCGGGTATAATTAGGTTCACATCAATTATACCCGCGCAACGGATTTCGCTTGCGGAAACCGGCTCCAATCCCCCGATTCGAGCCGGTTTTTTTATTTTACTCCCCCGATGCGCCACTTAACCTCACCATGTTGATTCCCCTGCTCGACCCAAATATCCAACCTTTGGAGCGGGCGGCCGCCGCCCTCCGGGCGGGGAAACTGGTAGCCTTTCCCACCGAAACGGTCTATGGCCTGGGAGCGGATGCCTTCAATCCCCTGGCATTGGCCCAGGTGTTCGCCGTCAAGCAACGACCCCATTTCGATCCGCTTATCGTGCATGTGGGAGAAAGGGACTGGCTGGTTAAACTGTGCCGGGATATACCTCCCATTGCGGAGCGTTTGATGGACCGATTTTGGCCCGGCCCTCTCACCCTGGTATTGCCCAAACTCCCTGCGGTGCCCGACCTCGCTACGTCGGGCTTGGCGTCGGTAGCCGTGCGCATGCCCTCCCATCCCGTGGCCCTGGAACTAATTCGTCTGGCCGGATGTCCCGTTGCCGCCCCCAGCGCCAACCCCTTTGGACGCCTAAGCCCCACCCGCGCGGAGCATGTGCAGGCGGCCTTCTCGGAGGGCATTGAATATATCGTCGATGGAGGCCCCTGTGAAGTCGGTGTCGAGTCGACGGTATTGTCGCTTACCGGCGAGATCCCATTTTTACTCCGTGCCGGAGGGGTTTCCCTCGAAGCCTTGGAAGCCGTAATGGGGCCGGTACAAAAAGCCGGTAGCGCCCTTGTCCCCGAAGCGCCTGGGCAACTGGCCCATCATTATATGCCCCGCACTCCTATGGAACTTGTTCCCATGGGAAATCCTCCGCCTATTCCGGTGGGACGATGCGGTTATCTGGCCTTCCGGACCAAACCCTCTGATGCGGGATTCGCCCAAGTCGAAGTGCTTTCGCCGAGTGGAAACTTGACTGAAGCCGCAGCCGAATTATTTTCCGCCCTGCATCGATTGGACCGAGCCGGTTTGGAGAGGGTGTATGCGGAGGCGGTGCCTCCGCAGGGGCTGGGTTTGGCCATTATGGACCGGTTACAGAAAGCATCGCACGGTTAAAAGTACAGCTTGACGCCCCCCACCACTTGGAATGGTGTTCCGGGTACGAAATGGATGTCTTCGACGGGACCTGTTTCCCCGGGAAGCTGGGATTCGTTGACGAATTGCACTTCGCTCCACTCGGTGTCGAATAAATTGGCCACATCGGCATGGACTTCCCAATTTCCCCGGCGATACCCCACACCCAGGTTGACTATCGCAAAACCATCGGCGGTTATGGATTCGTCTTCGGTGGCCGGTCTGTCGCCCAGATGAGCGAGACGCAAACTGCCGAAAAATCCGGAGGGATGGGAAACCGCGATTCCACCTGTTGCCGCCAGGGTGGGAGCCAAGGCCACGGCTTGGGCGTTACCCGGATTCTCGGTGAAAACCGCGTCGGCCAGGGTTATATCTCCATCGAGCCATAGCCAGGGGAGTATGCTAACCCTGGCTTCCAGGTCGGCGCCGATGCGACGGGTCTCGCCTCGAGGTTCGGTGACGCCTTCATCGCCTACCCAAACCAATTCGCTTTCGAGAGCGAGCCTCCATAGAGCGGCGGCCAAGTCCAACCTGTCCCACAGACGCGTACGGGTTCCAAATTCGTAGCCGCGGGCTTTGGACAATGGCGTAACTGGATCGTTACCCAAAACGATGCCGCGGGCGTCGTTGGAATGGAATCCTTCGCCGAAGTTGAGGTAGAGTTGCCAGTTTTGCATCGGTGAGATCACCGCGCTGGCCTTGGGGCTGAAAATCGAAGCCTGCTGCACCCCTGAGGTTTTAGGTGCATCCGGGTCTCTCTCTTCGAGACGATCGGTAACGTCGAAACCATAATAGTCGGCACGGATACCTGCGATGAGGCGAAGCCAAGGCAAGGGCTCCACTTCTTCCTGTGCATAGACGCCGAAACTTCCCTGGCGGACGTCGCTATTGACGTCTTCGGTGAAACGCTTGCGGCGGACACTTTGACCGAGTTCGTTATGGATGATATCGTTGCGGCTTTCCACTCCCATGCGCGTGCGCCAGAGCATGCCGAAGGCCGTGTTTTCGAATCCATATCCAGCGTGAAACCCCGCGACCAGCCTCCTGTCGTTTTGTTCGATTTGATCGCCATGTTCGGAGTCGCCCGCGAAAAAGGTGAAATTCGAATAGAGCGCCAGGCGATAATTGATGAGATAGGCCGTGGCCTGGAAATAATCCCTCTCCCCCTGATTATCGAAACGCAATGAAGCGCTATGACGCTGCGAATTACCCCCTTCGGTCGGGTCCACCGAGCCGTAGCGCGAAAGGCTGCCGTCTTCCACCGCTCGCAGCGGAATCTGTCCCGATCCATTCCAGCCGCTTCCATAACCCATAAGCGTCAATCCGAGCGATGCTTCTCCATGGCGCCAAATATTGGAACGCATGAAAAGATTGTAGCGCTCCATGTCATCTGGGTTGTCGAAATAAGCATCGGTACGATAGACCTCGGCCGCGATGGTCGGACTGAAAGCCTCCTCAGAACCTGCTACCAGACCCAAGGCCCGATAAGTGTGGAACATTCCCGTTTGCAGCGAAAGAAAACTCTCCCTAGGCTGGTGGGTATGCAAATGCACCGCCCCGGCAGTGGCGAAGTCGCCGTATTCGGAGAAATACGGTCCTTTTTTCATCTCCACGCGGTTCACCAATTCGGGAATGATGAAATGCATATCGGTATAACCTTGCCCGTGGCCGTGGCTCACATTGTTTACCGGCATGCCGTCGAACCAGAAGGCGATGTCGGTTCCATGGTCGCCGTCGAATCCACGGATGAAATACTGATGCGCCTTACCCCCTCCCGCATGTTGCGAAACGTAGAGACCGGGCGTGACTTTCAATAAATCCGCCGGCTCGAGAATAACGCGGAGGGAAAGGTCGAGATCGCGGATATCCTGACTGGAGGCCGCCGTATAAGGTTTGGAAAAAGTCACCACTTTTTCCGGTAGTTTTAACGAAATGGAATCGTGGCCATATATGCCGGCGGCAACCGCCAAGCCGAACACTGAAAAATATTTTAAAAACATGCACACTCCTGCATTGAAAATGGAGATGATACCCGTCTGCCGCGCTACGCGCCTTAACGGTATTTTTATAGGAAAGGGAAAACGCTTTTTGATGCAAAGCGACGCGCTTTGGTGTTCTTTGGCGTTTAATTAATCGGGGAAACCTAAACGGCAGGAGGCGCGCGTGCCTGCGCGGAGAAGGCGGGAAGACTGCGGGTATCCGGATTCAGTTCCGAGGCGGGAACCACATAGGCATGAAAGGAAAGCGAGTGAGGCGGACTGGATAGTGAAGTTTCGCCAGCCAAAGCGGGGTTGAGAATATGTTCATGTCCCGCATCGCGCCCGGGTCGTAAAAGATTTCCGGCGATTGAGCCTGGAAGAAAATGGGAAGGAGTTGCTTCCGAAAGCGAGTCGGAAGGGGCATGCGTCGCATGCGAGGTCGGGAGGGTATTGACTTCGTTCGAACCTTCCCAAGCAGAAACCTGACCGTAAGTCAGCCCCATGACTTGATTTTTCAATTTGAGAAAATGTCGGGACTTTTCCGTATGAATGTGGGAATGACCGTCTTCGTGCTGATGGTAAATCGAAACGCCATGAGGCAGAAACGTCCACAGGGCATAGGCTAGGACCGCGATCCAGCCGGGAATCCGCCGGAAGGAGGGGTTGCGCAAAATACGGTTGAGGTTGGGTTTGGTCATGGATTTTAAAAATATAGTCCAAAATGGAGGGGTAGGCAGGACGTCTTTTGTCCGGAATTGTCAAGTGAAACCCGGGTATGGAATTTTTTTCACCGGTATAAAATAGGGTCGAAGGCAGGCGAAAGGATTTTCGCCAATTATATTTTCCACCATGCAGGCTAGCCGGATCGCACCGTTCCCAAATCATTTCGCGCCGAGGCATGCATGACTGATGCCTCCATACTGCTGGTAAGCGCAGCGTCCATCGCATTTACCCATACGTTACTGGGTCCCGATCATTACCTTCCTTTCATAGCCATGGCCAAAGCCCGGTCCTGGACCATGGGCAGAACGGCCCGCATCGCCTTTTATTGCGGCCTCGGACATGTTTTGGGATCGGTACTGCTGGGATTTTTAGGCATTGCGGCGGGTTGGTCGTTGGACGGCTTGGTTCAATTCGAATCGGAACGGGGATCCCTGGCGGCCTGGCTTCTCATCGGCTTCGGGTTATTCTATCTCGCCATCGGTTTGCGCCGCCTGTTATCCAAAAAAAACCTTAGGGCTTCGGATCCGCACGGTCGCCCGAAAATGAACACGCCCTTTTTCCTATTTCTCATATTCCTGTTAGGCCCTTGCGAACCGCTGATTCCGCTGCTGCTCTACCCTGCTGCCGCCGCGAATACCGGTTTGGTTTTTCAAGTGGCTATTCTTTTTGGATTTGTGACTTTATGTACCATGCTGGTAAGCGTACTGATCGGGTTGAGGGGGATCTCCCGCTTGCCCAATTTAAGAGCACGGCCTTACGCCCATGTACTGGCCGGGCTTACCATCTGCGTTTCGGGTTTGGCCATTCGTTACCTGGGATTGTAACCCTCACTCCGCCACGGTGTCGGCCTTATGCGCGCCCCGCTCTCCCATCGGCTTTTCCGGCCCCGTGGTACTGTCCTTGGAGGTTTGATGTTCCATTTCGGCATTGACCTCCGCACCCAATAAAATGATGAAGGAAGACAACAGCAGCCATAGCATCAAGATGACAACCGCGCCAACCGATCCGTAAACTTCATTGAAGTTACCGAAGTTGGATACATAAAAAGAAAAGGCGCCTGAACCTAAAAGCCATAGAAACGTGGCGATAGCCGAACCCGGGGTCACCCATTTCCATTTCGCATTTTCGCGAACCGGAGCATATCGGTATACCATCGAAAGCGCGAATAAAATGATACCCGCCAGAAAAACCCACCTGATCGTGCGCAAGAAAAACTCTGCGGTTTCCGGTATGCCGACGAAGGCCATGGCGATGGGGAGCGCCACCACCAGCGCTGCGCTAATCAGCGCCAGCAGAATTCCCCCGAAGGTGAACAATAAAGTGAGGGCGTTGAGTCGGACAAAGCTTCTAGCGTTTGACTCCTGGTAGGCGATATTCAACCCTTCGAAAAGCGCGCGCGTTCCTTTATTGGCGGCCCAAATTCCGAGTACAATTCCAAATGCCACGGCCCATCCCAGGTTGCCACCGGCTTGGTTTACAAAAGCCGAAAGTTGTTGCCCGATTACCTGCTGGGCTTCTTGCGGAAGGACACCCGCCAGGGCGGCGATATGTTCTTCAACCGTGGCGGGGTCCACTGCCAGGGCATAAATCGAAACTCCGGCAGCTATCGCGGGAAAAATGGAAAGGAACGCGTAAAAGGCCACACCCGCCGCTATGGCGGTTATATGATCCTCGCCGATACGGTTTTTAACCCGAAGGAAAATTTCCTTCCAACCCCTAAGAGGTATCTGGATCGGATTTATGGCGTCCTTACCACGTTCGTCTTGAGCCTTACGCGCAACCGGCCTGGCCGAACCGCCGCTGCGCCGAGGATCACCGGCTTTCCTGTCGTCCTGTTTTTTACGCTCTTTTTCGGCCATCAAGCCTCCTTGGCATAAACCTTTAACGGGAAAATGCCTTTTTGGAGGCCCGAGGGCCAAGGAATTATCAGCTATTTCAATGGCGAATTCGGAAGCAGTTTTAGGGTACAGCCTACTTCACTACCGGGACCAATCGGGTGAATTGATAATCACCCACACTAAGCTTGACCGTATAGACCCCCGACCGGGTAACCGGAAAGGAAAAAGGGGCGGCATCTTTTATGTCCATCGAATTGATCGCTTTTCCCCGGGAATCATATACCGTCACTTGATATCGCCCGGGTTCCAGAGTGGCGCCACTGATGGCCGCTGGAGTGGATGTCAAAGAAAAATATCGGTCGGCAAAAACCCGGGCTTGGCCCGGCTTTCCCACCTGGATATCCGTTACGGCGGGTTCACCGCATACTCCCGTTTGGGGCGCCCGGCCACCGGCCCATTCCAGCGCCCGCCAGATATGTTCGCTCACGTCGGGGTGGGTAAAGTCCGTGGAGTCATGGCCGAGGGAAGAATAAAATGCGCGCGCACCCTCGTAATATTGGCACCAGCTTACGGGCAGATCCTCTTCCAGCGGTTCGCCGGCTCCGGCGGTTCCCTTTTGTATGGATACCAGCAAGGTGACCGGAGTATTTTTGGGGAACACCGGGAAGTGAAACCATTCTGTTACATGCGTAACGAATTTTTCCGGAGCGTTCTGGGTGGAATAATGATTTCTTTCATCCACTCTTAAAACCGCCGAAGCATTCGGATTGGGATGAGCGCCTCCGACATCCTGGTTGGCCGTGATGCCGGCGAGGAAAGCCCATCGGTTGGTTCTTGCGGCCGCCGCCACCGCGTGAAGGCCCACATAACCTTTACCCGACCTCATGAACTTTTCCACGGAAGCCCGCTGGGCGTCGGTTTCGAAGATTTTTTGGGTGCAGCAAACATTGTCGAAAAGTATGACGTCGAATTTTTCCAGATTTTTATCGGTGAAGTAAGCCGGGTCTTCGGTATGGGCAACAAACCAGTCTCTTGATTTTTTGACCGAATCCAAAGATTTGATCGCCTGCGCTTTGGCAAACCGATGGGAGGACTGTCCAGGCACCGTGTAGTAATAGTGAAGTATATTCAGGGTTTGCGTCATACCCATGCTTACCGAAAGGAATGAGATGACCAACGCTAAACCGACTGAGTCGAGCATTCTTTGTTTCATGAATTCCCCTAAATATTGAACTCTCGGAAATTACCGAATCGTCGTGGCTAAGTTCTTTAGGAAAAATATACCTCGGGAAATTGCTTTGTCGTGCCTATTCTTCACGATTATACCCTGCTAGAAGGTTTCCAAGGGCCCTATCTAACTGGATTCCGTTAGCTTCCCATTCGTTGTTTTTTAGAGAATACAGATTCTTCGTGGCACTCAAGACCACACGCTGATTAAGTATGGATTCGGTAATATTTTAACATCGTGGGATTATTTGCAAAAGGCGGGATCACCCGGAGCTTGAGAGTTTATCCCTTCATCATAATTTATGTCACTTTCAATAAAATTATTTCTTCGCACTAAAGTACAGCCGGCGTCTAAATTTTTTCCAGCATTTGCTCTCCTTTCAGAAAGGTTCCCCATGAAGGTCCTAACCAAAGTGGTCATTTCCATGATTATGGCATCTTCCTTTCTGTTCGCCCAGGATACCTGGCTGGATAACGGTACTTTCAACCATCAATCCCATTTCAATAAAATGCCTGATGAGCCGCCGGCGGCCAATCCGACAAAACCAGATCTGCATCCGGGATTCGACGCACAAATCGCTCATCCTAAAGGCAGAAACTGGAGGGTCAGCGGACTGGATTATCTGAAAGATGGACGCATGGTTTTGGGTGAATGGGCGCTCGCAAACGCAAAGATTTACTTGATCGTTGGCGCTGACGGCGACCCCGAAAAAATGCAAATAACAGAGATTGCTACCGGTATAACCAATCTTTTCGGGGTAAAAGTGGTTGACGGTGAGATTTATTACGTAGAACGATCGGGGCTCTACAAATTGACCCCCACTGGCGGAAACAATTGGGGGAAAAAACTTGTTTCCGCCCAACCCGTGCCCGTGAGAACGGATTTGGGACCGGGAAATTTCCCCTTTACCAACGGCATCGCTTGGGATGGAACCTATTTTTATTACGCGATTTCCGGATATAAAAACTATAACTTTCCCAATAATGACGGCACCGTAGTGAGGGTATCCAAGGCAACCGGAGTTTCGGAAGTCTACGCGACGGGAGTCCGTAATTCGAATGGCATGGGCGTAAACGCCGCGGGAGAACTCTTTATAACGGACAACCAGGGTACCTGGCGGCACTCGAACCCGATATACCATATCACCCAGGGCGTTTTTTGCGGTTGGCCCCGATTGTCCCAGGTAGAGGGAAATGAATCGGGCCACATGACGGAATTTACTCCCCGGCCACCGGAAGAATCCATCCAGCACCCCGCCATCCACATTCCCTATAGGTTTGGGAGATCTCTGACCGACATGCAACTTTTGGATAAGCCTCCCTTTAAGGATCAATTTTTAATTGGGGACATCACCACCGGTCGTGTCCATAGAGTGGATTTACAGAAGGTCAAGGGCGTGTATCAAGGCGCATCTTTTCTCTTCAGCGGAGTCCTGGAAGCGGGAATTCAGTCCTTCACCGTGGGTTCGGACGGCAGTATTTACGGAGGAGGTCTCGGACTGGGCGACAAAACCTGGGCTTTTGAGCGTCGCACCACCGCCATGATGAAATGGAAGCGAAACTCGAAAAGTCTGAATGACATCCACACGATACACTCCAACAGTAAGGGATTCGACGTGGTCTTCACCGAACCACTTACCGCGGGGGCCGCCAACCCCGAAAATTTTTGGGCTGAATCCTATCACTATACCTTCACCAAATCGTATTTCGGTGATAGACAAAATGTAACGAAAGTTAAAATTACCGGAGTCCAGGTTTCCGAGGACAGAAAAACGGTGGCGCTTACCCTTGAGGGTCTCAAGGCCGGCCTGATTTATCGCTTCGCGTTTTCACCGAACCTCAAATTTCAAAATGGGAGCTCGCCCTGGCATACCCAAGCCTGGTACACCTTGAATGTTATCAGCGACGCGACCCCCCTGAATCCGACTTCCGTGACAGGCTCACCTGCGAAAAACCCCGGCTTAGCTTACCAGATTCAGGACAATATGCTCATGCTTGGACTTAAAGCAGACGGTCCGTTTCAAATCCGAGTGCTGGCTCCCAACGGACGGGTCGTGGCGGAGGAAAGCGGTATGCAGGCCCGTAACATTCAAGTTATGCTCACACAACCGGGAGTGTATATCCTCCAGGCCACTCAAAATAACCACACTCATACCCTCAGGATTCCGCATCTAAAATAAGCGGAATGAATGCTTTCCCACTAAGGGGAAGGCGCGGTACCGAACAGGGATTAGGCGCCTACAACCTGCTTCCGCCGGCGGGGCGCCTTGGCCGGAACTGTCTGCAAGCCCACGGCGACGTTCCGGCGTTTTTCTTCGAGCAGGAGCTTCTTGAGCCATTTTCCCGTATAGGATTGGGAGGACGCCGCGACTTCGGCGACAGTACCCGTGGCGATGATTTCTCCTCCACCTTCCCCGCCTTCCGGGCCCAAATCGACAATCCAATCGGAGTTCTTGATGATGTCGAGGTTGTGTTCGATCACGAGGACGGTATTGCCTTGGGCCACCAGGGAATGCAAAACCACCAGCAGTTTACGCACGTCTTCGAAGTGAAGGCCCGTGGAAGGCTCGTCCAGGATGTAGAATGAGCGGCCGGTGGAGCGACGCGACAATTCACTGGCCAGCTTCATGCGCTGGGCTTCACCACCGGAAAGCGTGGTGGCCGATTGGCCCAATTTGATATAGCCCAGCCCCACTTCCATCAGGGTTTGCAATTTGGCGCGGAGCGCGGGAAGGTTTTCGAAAAAGCGCAAGGCTTCTTCAATAGTCATATTGAGAACGTCGGCAATATTCTTGCCCTTGTAGTCGATTTGCAAAGTATCGCGATTATAGCGCTTGCCTTTGCACACTTCGCATGTCACGTAAACGTCGGGAAGAAATTGCATTTCGATGCGGATAAGGCCGTCTCCCTGGCAATTTTCGCAGCGCCCGCCTTTCACGTTGAAGCTGAAGCGGCCGGGTTTATATCCCCGGATTTTGGCTTCGTGGGTAAGAGTGAAAAGGTTACGGATTTCCGTGAACAGTCCGGTATAGGTGGCCGGGTTGGAGCGGGGCGTGCGTCCTATGGGAGATTGATCGATCACAATGACCTTGTCAAGTTGATCCAATCCCTTGATACTTTTGTAACTACCGGGCTTTTGCTTGCTTCCATTGATTTCCCGGGAAAGGATGCGGGAAAGCACGTCGTTCACTAACGACGATTTACCGCTGCCCGAAACTCCGGTTACGCAAACGAATTTTCCCAAGGGAAATTCCACGTCCACGTTTTTCAAATTGTTATGGGTTACTCCCGTCAGCTTGAGGGTGCCTTCGGATCGTGCTTCGGTTTCCCGGCGTTTCAAGTTGAGTAAATCGCCGGTAATGCTCTCGCGGTCGATGCGGCGTTTCCCGCTCAAAAAGGCGCCGGTATCGCTATTGCCCGAAGCCAACAATTCATCCGGGGTTCCGGAGAAAATCACTCGGCCCCCATGCTCTCCCGCGCCGGGTCCGATGTCGATGACATAATCGGCGGTGCATATGGTGTCGGCGTCATGCTCCACCACAAGTACGGTATTGCCCAGATCGCGCAGCCTTTTCAGGGTTTTGAGCAGCCTGTCATTGTCGCGCTGATGCAGGCCTATGGAGGGTTCGTCCAGCACGTAGAGAACACCGGAAAGTCCCGTACCGATTTGCGAGGCGAGCCGGATTCGCTGCGATTCCCCGCCGGAAAGAGTGCGCGCGGAACGGGTGAGGGAGAGATAATTAAGGCCCACGCTTACCAGAAAAGTGAGTCTGCTTAAAATCTCTTTGAACACCTGCTTGGCGATGGCCCGCTCCTGCTCGGAAAGGTCGTCGTCCTTCCATCCGATGGGATCCACCTTGAAAAACAAATGCAGGCTGGAGCGGATTTCCAAGGGCGCGGGCTCGGAATCCTGCAACGCTTTGCACCAATCATAGGCGTTTTGAATGGACATGTTGCCGATGTCCATGATATTGAGGCCGCGAATGGTAACCGCCGCGGTTTCATGCTTCAGGCGCAGGCCTTTGCAGGTGCCGCAGGGTTTCTCATCCATATACTCCTCGATATCGCGGCGGACGAAATCGGAGTCGGTTTGCTCATAGCGACGCAGCATGCTGGTAACGATGCCTTCGAACTTCGCGTTCCAGGTATTGCGCGCGCCCCCACCTCCTGCGGGCTCATAGCGTACGGCGTATTTCGTTTCACCCGTGCCGTTAAGCAATATCTCCAAATGTTTTTTGGAAAAGGTTTTGATTTTGGCGTCGAGGGAAAACTTCTCCTGCTTGGCGACATGCCTCAGAATCTGCATATACCAGGAATCGGAATTGTCGGCCATGCGGGCCCAGGGTAGGATGCCGCCTTCGTTGATGGAAAGTTCCATGTCGAGAACGGATTTGGCGTCGATTTCCTTGATGAATCCCAAGCCATTGCAGTTGGGACAAGCGCCATGGGGCGAATTAAAGGAGAAAGTATGCGGTTCGATTTCGGGAAAGGAGATGCCGGTAGCGGGGTCGACCAAACGCTCCGAATAGAAAATGTCCTCTTTGGAGTCGACCAAGTTGACCAGCAATTCGCGTTCGCCATGCGACAAAGTCAGCTCTACCGAATCGGTAATACGTTTGAGCAGCTCGGCATTCTCCCGCGAATCGCGCCGGATGACCAGACGATCCACCACCAATTCGATATTATGCTTTACATAGCGATCGAGTTTGATTTTCTCTTCGAGCTGGTAGACTTCTCCGTCGACTCGGGCCCGCACGAAACCCTGGGCGAGGTAGCGCGCGAATAGCTCTTCGTAGGTTCCCTTGCGGTCTTTGACCAAAGGCGCGAGCAGGATGATTTTGATATTCTCCTGTTTCCGCTCGGTGGGAAGCGACAAGATGGCGTCGACGATTTCCTGCACGGTTTGGCTGCGCAAGCGCTTTCCCGTTACGGGGCTGCGGGGATGGCCCACGCGCGCGTAGAGAAGGCGCATGTAGTCGTAGATTTCCGTAATGGTGCCGACGGTGGAACGGGGGTTGTGCCCCGCCGATTTCTGATCGATGGAGATGGCGGGAGACAAACCTTCGATGAGGTCGACATCCGGCTTTTCCATCAACCCGAGAAATTGCCGGGCATAGGCGGAAAGCGACTCGACATAGCGGCGCTGTCCCTCGGCGTAAATGGTGTCGAAGGCTAAGGAAGATTTACCCGACCCCGAAAGCCCGGTAATGACCACCAGCTTATTCTTGGGGATATCGACATTCACATTTTTCAGATTGTGGGCGCGAGCCCCTCTAACGCGTATGGTGTTGTCAGCCATGGATTTGCAGTCTTTGGATTGGGGGAATTAGATGATAATTTGTGCAGGTAAAATAGGAAGTTAGCGAAAGGCTGGCAATGCGGAGAACCGCCTGGGGGGCGGCGGTTCCGCTCAGCGGTGGCAAACACCGGTACGGAATCGAAATATCCCGGTATTTAAAAGAGTACGCCCAGACGAGCGGCATATACTACGGGATTACCGAGGCCCTCGCCCGCATTGGCCAGAAGTACGTTGGTTTTACCTTCGATGTTCATTTGCGTGGAGGATGTCCGGAAAAGCAGCGCCCCTATGGAGGCTCCTAAATTAAAGCCGAATGCGTCGTCCCGGTCGGGGCCATTTCCATAGCCGAATCCCAATCCACCCCCGACATAGGGTGAAATATCGGTATTCATGGCATAAAAATTCGCGCCCAAATTCATGTCTACCATTAGGGAGTTATCGAAATTCGAAGTAACTTCTCCAAGGGTTTTAATCGCCGCGAAAGGATTAACTTCCCACAAATGGCCAGCAAAGAAATTATAGGCTAGCCCGTCCGCCATATTATGCATCGAAGCGGGCCCGAACCCCGCCGTGCTGAATCTCTTGGATTCCTTTCGAACCCGGATATCATCCCTTTTGACCGGATCGATTTCGCCCACCCGGTCTCCTTCCGCATACGGATCTGCCTTAGGAACGGTATCCGCCGGAACGGCTGCTTGAGTCGTATCGGTTTGCTGCCTGTTGTTCTCTTCAGAATTATCGATATAAATGTTATCCGCCAACAATGGGGCTGCGGTAAGCGCCAAGGCAAAGAACGACGGTGTGATAAGCCGGAAAAGGTTATTGCTCGTCATGAAAGCCCTCCTTTGTTACACCTGCTTATTAATCAAATTCTGAAATTGCGGAGGGCAAATGATATTTTTCCGGTTACCCGCACTTACTTACAAGCGGGCATTCCCCAAAGTAGCAGGGAAATCCCCTCCTTTTCCAGAAGTTTTCCGCATAATTCCCCATCCCTTTCCAATACCCACAACACAGCCGCACCCTTTTCCCGGGCCAGATGCTTTCCCTTTTCAGGACCCAAGACGAACAGCGCCGTGGATAAGGCGTCCGAGAGAATTCCTTCCCGTGTAATTACCGTTACCGAAACCGTTCCATAAACCGGTTTTCCGGTAGCGGGATCGAAAAGATGGTGATAGCGCTTGCCGTTTTTTTTGAAATACCGTTCATAATTCCCCGAAGTGGAAATAGCCATTCCACCTTTTTTAGAAACGGTCGCGCAAATGGAATCGGCATGTGCGGGATGACGGATACCCAATTTCCAGCCTCCGGGTTTTTCACCACCCGCGAGCATGTCTCCTCCGGCCTTGAGCAGGTGAAGCGAAAGTCCCAACGAATCCAGCATACGGTGCATGCGATCGACGGTATACCCTTTGGCGATGCCTCCCAAATCCAGGAGTAAGTCGTGCTGTTGCAAAACCACGCGGTCCTTACCGATTAAACGGAGCGGAAGATTATTCGAGGGGAGCTTTTCATCGACCCCCTTTTTTCGCATGGGCAGTGCGGCGCGGATTTCTTTCTCGCCGGGGACTTTGGGAGTCTCACCACTTCCGAGGCCGTAGGATTTTTTAAGCGCATGTAACCCGATATCGAAAGCGCCTCCGCTCTCACTTTGCATGCGCAAAGCCGCTGCTAAAACAAAATAAAGTTCCGCGGATACCCTGACCGTGTCTCCAACCGCACCCCGCACATGCGAAAGTTCAGAATTGGGATCGTAATCGCTAAAAACGGCATTGAGGCGCTGTGATTCCCGCTCCATCAGCAGCGCGACCGAATCCGAGGGAAGAGCGCCCTCGCCATAGAGAGCCACCGAGAAATCGGAATCCATCGCCGACCATTGATAATGGAGGGGAGTCGTCGCCTGACCGAAAAGATTGAAGGCGCAAAAAGGCAAAAGGGTTGAGAATTGCTTTAATCGGAAGCGATACCTGACCATCCGTCCAAAATAGTAAGGCTAGGGAATTTCCACCCTGCGATAAATTTTCTAACTCCCCAATGCTACGAAGAACCTAATGAAAACCCCATGCAACAGGCAATTCTGCAAATTTTTCGGAAAAAATATGTCGTATCTACAGTTTAAATTTGGAATTGTCTTCACTTCCCTGGCACTATTCAACGCGCCTGCAACAGCAAGTTGCGGCCTGCAATTCTGCCCTCTTCCGACTCCTGAAACCGAATCGAAATGGAAGGTGGGACTCACCTCGGAGCTGACCGGATTTGATTTTGCTTATGGAATGGGTACCTACCTGACGACATTGCCTCGCGTGCAATACCGTCCGGTACCTGCTGTTTTACTCAGCCTGCATATTCCCGTCACCTTTCTGGATATATACGGCGAATCCGATGCGTTCGGCTTGGGAAACCCCTTTGTCCAAGGCGAATACCGACTTAATCTGGCTTTAACCCATTCGCTATCCTTCGGCGCGCAACTGGAAATCCCTTTGGGAGACCATAGCGCGGGATTAGCAGACGATCATTTCATGCTCCTTCCTTTTGTGACTTATGTGGGTTTTGGGGGTAATCTCAAATGGGCCTTGCAAACGGGCTGGGCCCAATCTTTGTCCGGGCATCATGACCACGCGGAAAGCCAGGTCTATGTGCGTCCGCATTCTGAAAGGGAATGGGTTTTTAACGCGGTGGCCGGTTACCTTATTTCCTTATGGAACTTAGAGCCCCAGTTCGGAATCGATGGACAAATACCTGTGGCGGATAACCATGATCATGGTCCCGGACTTGTGAGTGAAGGTGAGAGCGAAGAGGCCCGACTCTTCGGATTCACCGCTCTGGCCATCGATGTTGCGGGAACCCGTTTTTCCCCAGGTTTCAAATGGCCTCTGACCCGGGCGAGAAATCTCGATTGGAGCCTCTTCGTGAAAATCGATCGGGAACTCTGAAAGGTGCGACCTTGAAGCACCCTTGAGGATCAATCAAGCTCCAGCTAAAGCATTACAAAAGGCAGACAAAAAGGCTGGGAATGCAACTGATGGAATTGTCGGGGTGAGCCTTCCGAGGGCCGGGCCTGATTTTTTCACTATACTCAATTTGCGGATAGCTATTTTGGGTAAAATTCGGCAAAATTGGGGCTATTCTGGCGATTCTGGCTTGTTTTGCGTGTACTCAAAAAGAGTATAGCGGAAAAAATGGAACCCCAACACCCCATGGCTTAACAAGATCGCCGCTCCGCTTAACAATACCGCCGCACCAATTCCGAAAATCCCGTGTCCAAATGCTCCGCTACCCAAGCAGGCGTAATCTCCTGCTTGAGAAAACGGTGCTCAACCGAATTGTACCAATGCACCACCGAAGTCTCGGACCGCAATAGTTCCGAAACTTGCCGAGCGGTGCCGGGGAAAAACCAATGGTTGGAGATTTCCGGGCCCAAGGGAAAGAAATGCCCGCTGGGAAGCAAAGTGAAATCATCACGCGATCGATTTTCCGTCATTTCCTGTAAGAGGTGCGTTCCCAGGCGAAAGCGCCGCAATCTATCCTTTTCCGGAATTGATCCCAAGGCTGCGAAGCATTCCGCCAAAAAGGGATGGCCCGCTTCCGCGCCCAACACCGCGTTGTTGGCGGCCTGAAAATAAAACCTTTCCAGAAAACGGAATCCACGCCATCCGGAAGGCATGCGCGCCAACACCTCGCGCATACCCAGGCGCGCGCCCGCCAGCGGCCACTTCCCCGGGTTTTTCCACTTTCGAAATTGAGCGGGAAATACCACGGTTTCCATCCCCGCGAAACCCCGCAAATCGCGAAGCGGAGAAAGGTCGCGCACCGTTATGGTATCGCAGTCGAGATAAATCCCTCCGACTTGATACAAAATCGCCAAGCGCAATAAGTTCGCCTTGGACGCGGGAGAGGCGCTGCGCGCATACAATTCCCGCGCGAGATCTCCGCCTTCGGGCAAACCTTCAAACCACCGTCCATCCGCCTTTTCCACTTTCAGTTCCGGCCACGCAGCGATATCATCCAGTCCATCTATTTGCGAACTAACCATCGCCTCCGGATTACCCGCAAGGAAAAGAATTTCATCAGGACGACACTGCTTTCGAGCCGACCTTAAAGCCAGCTTGCAGGCATAGGGGAAACGATTCCCAAACCAGATGAAAATAAGGCGATTGGGAACACTCATGCCGCTGCGGGTTTCCCCGTTATCTCGTGGTAAAGGTCTACCTCATGCGAAAAACAATTGTCCCAAGTCAAACCCTGGGAGTATTCCATGGCAAGCCGGGATTTCTCCGCTTTATCCGAACTGTGATATAATTTCACTATCGCTTCAACCAAAGCTTCGGCGTCGGAAACCGGTATTACGATACCCGCGCCCGACTTCTCGATATGTTCGCGGGCAGCACCTAGATTGGCGCCGACCAGAACCTGTCCCGAGGCCATGGCTTCCAAAATGGATAGGCCGAAAGTTTCCCAACCGCTCAAAGCCAAACCCATTTCACAGGACGCATACCAAACGGCCATATCCTTGGGATCGCGCACGAATCCGATATAGCGCACATGCGCATGCTTAATCGCGGCTTGTTCCACCAACTCCAAATCCGGCCCAGTGCCCGCGAAAACCACGGCGGGCTCATGCCCCAGGCGTCGGCATAACTCCGGATAGGCTTTCAGGAAGGTTCGTAAACCTTTTTCTTCCATGAAACGATGGCCGAAAAAAATCGTGAGGCGCTCGGGCAGCCCGGCCTTCAGCTCTCGTACCCTCGCCTCGCTGCGACGCTGCGGGCTGAAACTCTCCGTATCCACCCCCAAGGGCACATACTGCAGGTTTCGCATGCCGCGCTCGCGCATACGCTCGAGTATGAAACGGCTGGGCACGAAAATCCCGTGCATGCGATTGTAGTGAAGGCGGGCATAACTCCACGCCAGCGACTCGAACAGTTTACCCGCGAAGTTTCCGAAGCGCGCGAAAAAGCGGCCCACATAGGTTACGGGAAAATCCGCATGCCAAAACCCCACCACCTTGGGCTGCCATGATAAACCGCGCAAGGCACGCCGCACCATGAAGGGCATGATATACGGCGAACCGATTTCGATGACGTCTGGGCGATGTTTTTCGATCACCTCGCGTAATAACCTGCTTTTCAGGACAAAACGGTATTCCCAATTTCCGGGAGCTTTGAACGCGGGAACATGCTCGATCACCGTATGCGCGTCCAATGCTTCGGTGCGGCGATGGTTGTCGGGCATGAGAAAAACATAATGGATAGCCGGATGCTTACGGAAGTAGTCCAGCTTCTGTAAATGATAGCGCCGCACGCCGCCACCGGAAGGGCTCCAGAAATTATTGCAATCGAGGATGGAAAGCATTTAGGCGGACCGGTAGGGATAAGGGCGCAGGGTATTCAAATGGAAAGGTGCCCGTCGATGCAGGTTATGCAATAGCCGCCGATGCGGATGGACTCGGTATTCGCATCCACTTCCACATCCACGAAACCGTTGCGCCCCAACTCAACCCCTTGGTTGGCCCTGTAAGCGTGGCCGGTTTCATCCAAAAGGCGCGCATGCAGGAGGTAGGCGCCTACCGCGGCGTTGCCGCTGCCGCAAGTCGGGTTTTCCGGTATGCCCACCTCGGGAGCGAATGTACGCAAGTATACGGCATGGCTTTCCGCCTCAGATAGGGAAAATACGGTAACACCTCCGGTACCGGCCTCCCGGCTGAGGGCGGAAATGCTTTCCAGGGAAGGTTGTACTTCGTGTACTGCTTTTTCGGAAGCGAGGCGCATGACCAGCCATTGCGCCCCGACGTTGATGATGCGGGCGCCTTCGCCCTCAATTCCAATCGCTCCCAGGGCGGCTCCCACGCGTCGGGACAATTCCACTCCCACCCTGCTCACCTTGGGTTGCGGAACCTGCACCGAAATTTTTCGCTCCGATCCTTCTCCGTTGATGTGCAGTTCCAAAAGACCGGCTTGACATTCTTGCATCAGCCGGGTTTTTCCGGAAAGGCTTGCATCGCTTTCCAGCAGAGCATGCGCGCTTCCCAGCGTGGGATGGCCCGCGAAAGGCAATTCTCCCCGGGGAGTGAAAATACGTAATCGGTAATCCGCCCCGCTTCGGGAGGGGGGAAGCACAAAGGTGGTGGAGGTTATACCCGTCCAACCGGCGATGCGCTGCATATCTTGAGTGGAAAGATCCTGAGCGCCCAATACCACGGCGACCGGATTGCCCTGATAGGGTTGTCGGGTGAAAACATCGACCTGTTTGAAAGGAAAGCGCTTAATCATTACGGCCTTTGGCGCTTGCCATCCACTTTTCCCAGGCCGTAACCATGCGGTCCATGGCCCCATCGAATTCCTTATCCAACACACGTCTTTCCGGCGAGGCGTCAAACCAGGCTACCGCATCCCGCGCCGCCGTTTTAAAGGAGGTGGTACAGGTGAATTTCGGAACCAAACTCTTGATCTTGGAATTATCGAAAATAACGCTATGCGCCTTGTCGCCCAAAAGGCCGCCTCCCGTCTTGGGATCAAAAGCCGCGATGATCTCCGAAGGCAAGTGGACAATGGGTGGCTCGACTCCCGCCGCCTCACCCAGGAGGGTATAGATTTGATTCCAATTGAGAAGTTCGTCGGAGGTGATATGAAAAGCCTCTCCGATGGCGCGCGCATTGCCCAGGAGCCCCACGAAGCCGCGGGCGAAATCACTATTATGGGTCAGCACCCAAATGGAAGTACCGTCGCCGTGCACCACGATCTTTTTACCCCGGCGCATTCGATCGATAACGGAATAACCGCCCGGAACGGGCATCATTCCTGGTCCATAAGTATGCGAAGGCCTCACAATGGTAACCGGAAAGCCGCTTTCTTTATGGTAGCGAAGCAATGCCTTTTCGCAATCGGTCTTGTCCTGGGCATATTTCCAATAGGGGTGGCCGATGGGCATATCCTCGGAGATAGGCAATTTGTTGACCGGCTTGGAGTAAACCGAAGCGGAACTGATGAAAATGTATTGCCGGGTACGCTCGCGGAAGAGTTCATAGTCGGTGCGCACATGCTCGGGCGTGAAAGCTATCCAATCCACCACGGCGTCGAAAGACAGGCCGTCCAGCTTCGCGCGCACGGAACCGGGATCGCGGATGTCCGCGACGATTTGTTTGACGCCGGGAACCGACTGCGCTGATTTGCCGCGATTGAGGTGATACAAATCGATTCCCTGGGCCAAAGCCTCACGGGAGCAAGCGGTGCTGATAACCCCGGTACCTCCAATAAACAAAACCTTTAATGCCATAAAACGTCCTTTCACGCCGAATTCGGCCAATTTCCTCAGGAGGCGCCCGGGAACTCCATTCCGGGATTAAATTTAAAATTCATTCGCCCGAATCGGAGGCATCCTTGTCCGTTACCGCTGAACCCACCGTTTTCGCATGGCTCAACAATTCCTGGACTATCGGGATTGGCGGAGGCATTGTCAGCGGAATCATCGTTACCGGGGTAACGAATTGGCTTATCGGCGCCAAACAGAAAAAGGAATATCGCGGCCGGGTTCAGGCGGCCGATCAGGAAATAATGGCGACCATCCGGCCGTCGGTGGCTGAAAAAACCTTTCCGCCTTTTTCCGTCATCGAATCGCTGATGCGTTCCACCGCGAACAAATATGCGGTGCGATACGCCGACCTGATGGGTGTAAACGCCATTTGCAACAACATCATCAAAGAAATCATGGACAATGTTTTTTTGTCGGTGCAGCAAAAGAAAAACTTTTGCGAATTGGTAACGAATTTAAGAAACCGGGAGTCGCTGGAACATAAATCGCGCCATCCCCATGATTCCACCCATGCGCCCAAGCGCGAGGTTTCGCATGCCGCCGGACTTACCATGGGATTCGCAGCGGCCGCTATCAGCCTGTTCCTGTCTCTGCGTCCCGAACTCACCACCATGATAGCCGGTATCAGCGAACAGGGACGATTACCTTCGTGGCTCGGAATCATTGGAGTAACCTTGATGATTCCTCTGCTCCATTTTCTGGTCTTCACCCGTTCCCACGCCCGACGGAAAAAGGAGGCCGCTTTGGAAAACCTGGCTAAATTGCAACAGGAAAAGCAAGATGCCCATAAAGCCGTCACCAAAACCATGCGAAAAATCAGGAGAGCCGAAATCCGCAAGACCCCCTAGGCAGGGAATATCCGGATGCAAGCAGGTTGAGAGGATGTTGAAAATGCCATCTTGTTTGCCAGTTCGGCAAAAGTCGAGCCGCCAGCAGCGGCAGGCATCCTTACCCCAAAGGGTATAATATCGATTGCACCCTGAATATCCGCTTTTGCGCCGTTACCCCTGCTTGGCTCGGTCCTTGCTGTTATAGGTAAGAATAGAGGGGTTCTTATGGAAATGCAGCAGCGGATTTTTCTGGAGAGCGGCGCGGTTGTCGCCCTACTCACCGCAGCTTTACTGGTTATGGTTTTCGTCCAGCTGGGAGCCTCGACTTGGTCCCTACCCAACGCCGCTAATACCCAGAAAACATCCCTGCTGCAAATCCAATCCGCCTATCAGAGCAGCGTCCCGCTCAATAACCAAGCCGCCACCGTGAAATAAAGGAAAACGCCGGCAACATCCACCAGGGTGGCGACAAAAGGCGTCGACGAGGTGGCGGGATCGGCTCCCAATCGACGCATGATAAAAGGGAGCATGGCCCCGAAAATCGTTCCCAGCATGACCACTCCCACCAAAGTCGCTCCCACCGTCAGGCCGATACGGAACCAATGTTCGCCATAGCTCTCGAAAAGGCGCTCCCATAGAAAAACCCGGAACATGCCGATCGCGCCCAGAATCAGGCCCAAGCAAAGCCCCGTAATGATTTCCCGCTTGAATACCCGCGACCAGTCGCGTAAACGCACCTCGCCCACAGCCATGGCGCGCACGATAAGCGCGGCGGTTTGCGATCCGCTATTGCCGCCGCTGGCGATGATGAGGGGAAGGAACAATGCCAATACCACGGCCTGCGCCAGCAGCTCTTCGTAATGGGCCATGGCGGTAATCGTCAGCATCTGGCCCACGAAAAGCACGATAAGCCAGCGGACTCTTTTCTGCATGAGCGTTACCACCGGCGTACTCATATAGGGGTCGTCGAGGGCTTCGGAACCACCCATCATCTGAATATCTTCCGTGGCTTCCTCTTCGGCCACTTCCAGCACGTCGTCGATGGTAACGATGCCTAAAAGGGCTCCGCTAGAGTCCGTAACCGGAAGCGCCGTTCTATCGCTGTTCTTGAAGACGCGGATGGCGTCTTCCTGGGGGTCGGTCGCTTGCAGGGATAAAAAGCGCCTGTCGATCAAATCCGCGATTTTGGAATCCGGATCGGTTAGAATCAATTCCCGCATGCGAATATCATCGATGAGGTGAAAATCGCGATCGACGACATAGATGACGTTCAAAGTCTCGCTATCGCGGCCGAAGCGACGAATATGGTCCAGCGCCTGATGCAGGGTCCATTCGGGCAGCACGGCCACGTAATCGGGCGTCATGAGCCGTCCGATACTGTCTTCGGGGTATCCCAGCAAAGTATCGGCGACGCGTCTTTCACTGGGCGAGAGCAGACCCAGTAACCTTTGGGTAACCGGGGCCGGCAATTCCTCCAACAGGGCGGTGCGATCGTCGGGCGACATCTCATTCAGCAGGTCGGCCAGCCGCGTTTTGTTCTTGGCAATTGATTCCAGCAAATCCTGCTGCCGGTCGGAATCGAGGTATTCGAATACCCGCGTC
The DNA here is from genome assembly GCA_041746255.1 of Fibrobacteria bacterium. Taxonomy (GTDB): domain Bacteria; phylum Fibrobacterota; class Fibrobacteria; order UBA11236; family UBA11236; genus JBGTHM01. Next base: position 50,308 of record JBGTHM010000005.1, read on the forward strand.
GCGGATTCGCGCGGCAACAGGCGGAAAAAAATCACGTCCTCGCCTTCGGGCAGGGAACGGATCAAATCGGCGAGCTCGGTGGGCGCCCAACCGGCCACGGCGCGCCGGAGATTGCGGTAGTCGCGCGCCTGAATCATTTCTTCGATTTCCGGCTGAATCAGCCGACCCAGCATTTCCTGGCTTTCGCGAGTCTCTTCCATTACCGTCCGCCTTTCCCAGCCTCGGATATACCCGCCGCTATTTCGGCGAACAAGTCCTTCACGGCCGCTTCTACATCGACGGCCAGACTGATTTCCGTCACCATGGCCACCGTTGTCGCCCCGCGCGCGAAGAGTTCCCGCACATGGCGTTTTTTAATACCACCCATCGTGGTGAAAGGAAAGGCGCTCAGCCGCGCGAGCTCGAAAACCTGATCGGGCCCGAGTGCGGGATAGCCTGCATGATCCTTGGTCTCAGTCGGAAACATCGGTCCGATATTGATATAATCGACCGGCTGGGTCGCCGCCGCCAGGACCTCTTCGCGATTGTGCGTCGAGAATCCGATTATAGCCTGAGGCCCCAACAGCCGCCGCGCCTCCACGGGCGGCATATCGTCCTGCCCCAAATGCACCCCATCGGCGCCGATACGTCGGGCTATTTCCACCCTGTCGTCCACGATAAGGAGAGCCCCTTTTCTTCGGCACAGGGCAAGCACCTGGCGGGCTTCCGCCTCAAAATCCGGTTCTTTCGCACTTTTATCGCGATATTGGACGAAACTGACTCCCGCATCAAGAGCGGCCGCAATCAAATCGGAATTCCTGCGCCCGCCGGTGAGGCGCTCGTCGGTGACGAAATACAGGGGGTGGTTTTCCAATTTAAACACTGCCGCGCCCATCTTTAAATGGCCTCAAAGTTAATCGGGTCCCAGCGGGACGCCAAGGCATGTTAACGATGAGTTCGAGAGACCGTGAAGTTTTATATTAAATTCCGGGTCATCGAACAGGAGAATTAATCATGGACAAGACCTTGCCCTCCGGCTTCAGCGAATTGCTTTCCACCCACGACAAACCCATACTCGTGGATTTTTGGGCCGATTGGTGCCAGCCCTGCCACATGGTATCACCGGTGGTGAAACAACTCGCCCAGGATTGGAGGGGACGGTTAACCGTTATCAAAATCAACACGGAGGAGAAGCCCGCCCTCTCCCAACAGCACAAAATCAACAGCCTCCCCACCTTGGTCCTGTTCAAAGCGGGCAAGGAGGCGCATCGCGTCAGCGGAGCCCTCCCCTTGGCCCAACTGAAAAATGAATTCGAAAAATTCCTATAACCCGTAAGCCAATCCTTCGAGGCCTCTGAACTATCCGGTCGACGCGAGTCGACTCAACCATTCGGGGTAAGAAGCCGGTTGCGCGGATGCGGCTTCAAAAGGCGGGGAAGTTTTCGAAAGGAGCAGGGATGCGGCCCTTTCCAGGCCCTCCTGGCGCAGACCCTCTTCACCGAAAGCCTCCAGGCCCAGGGTCCAACCTCGATGCCCGCGAACGTGCAAGGCGGTCAACTCCATCAAGCAGCCATTTTCGATATGGGAACCGGGTTCCTTTTCACGGTTTTCATCCAGGGAGAAGAGGCGCGCCCGGCGTTTTTTCTCTACCGCCATCCAATCGCCCTCTCTATGCGAACGCAGGAGCTGAACCGCCTCGGAGTGAGCCATAGACCATTTCACCCACTCTTCCTTATTGCCCAAAAGACCCAAAGGCCAATCCGTTGCTATGGGAGAGCCCCGAAGCGCTTTGATTTCGAATCGGCCTTCGCGCACCTTAGCCCCCAGGGTTTTACAACCGGGTAAAACCAGATAGTCGTCGGTTCGCTCCCCCTCGTTTCGGGCCAGTCCCTGAGGATCGAACCACTGCCACATTTCGGCGGGTATTTCCCCTGAAAAAAACCAGCGGATTTCGCTGGTGAAATAATACGCAGGTTTAAATTCGGGCAAGGTCATGCCTGCAAAATAACCTATCAAGGCCAGAATGCGGTGGATGGGGGTTTCCCCCAAAGCAGCCGGAAAATCCGATAGGCGTCATCGCGCAAATCCTTGCCGTCGTTAAATCGAGGCATAAGATGGAAAAGGCTGGAAGCGATATACAGGCCGCCATCCGGCCCGAAAGCCATGGCCTCCGGCCAGAGCATGGATTCATGTTGCAATAGGGTGGAAATCGCTCCGGTTTCCGTATTGAAAGTGACGATGGAATTGTCCTCCACCGAAGTCAGATAGAGAATCCCTTCCGAATCCATCGCCATGCCGCTGCTGACAACGCTTCCTGCAATCCGCTCCACGGCTGCCGACAGGCTGCTGTCCGAGGCCCGCCTATCCCGTAATATTTCCGTAGGTATCCGATATAAGGAGCGCCCCGTCAGGGCCTGGTAATAAAGATATTCTCCCTCTAAACTCAGTTCGATAGCGTTTATATGCAGGCCCTGCGTCTGACCCTTTTCGGAGCCCAAGGCATTGTTACCCACCTTGATTGGGATGTTTCCGGCCTTCAGGGAAGGATGCTCCGCCAGCACCCGATGCGCGTTGCCGTTTTCCAAATCCAGCACGATAAGCGCGCCGGTTCCGGACTCCGCGATATAGGCGACCTGCCTGTCCAAATCGACGCGCACCTCTTGTAAATAGCCTCCACTGGGAATCACCCGCTTATCCAGAGGATAAACCTTAACCACAGCTTCCGCATCTATATCCACTTGGACCAACTTGGGCCCGCCGTTAATCGTACCCTGCATAAATGGGCTGGCGGCGTCCAGCACCCATAAATGGCCTCTCCCGTCCGCCCATAGGGCTTGCACCGACACGAAACGCTCCTCGGCGTTCCACCCCCATTGCCATTCATTCCAGGTTCTGGAAGGAAAAGCCTCCAGCCTGCCGATTTCATTGATTACCGCCACCGAAATACGATGATGGTTGGCCCATCTGGGAAAGGAAACGAAGATTTTTCCTTTTTCACTTACGGCGATGCTTGTGGGTTGATGGAGGGGAAAGGCCGCCACGGTATCGAATCGCACCCTACCGTCTGGAATGAAAATCTCATCCTCCTCGTAGGGCACCCCCAACTCTGATCCTCCTAACACCTGGATTCCACTCGCGGCTTCGTCCCAATGGGATTTTCCCAACCGGGTCTCTTTCGGGTTGGAGGCAGAGCAGGCCGTGAGAGTGCCCCCTACCAAAGCCGTAAAGAGGAAAACCAGAATAAAAGTGACTGGGAGATTATAACACCGCATGAATTGAACCTCCCTCTTCGCCTTTTCTGAAAATAATTCTGATGCGGGGGAAGGATAGTCTTTTCTTCATTCGCCTCGAAGTGGCGCAATGGGGAGATTATAGGCCAGAACTGGGGAAGTTACGGAAGACTTGCGGGTTGCGTACGCGGGGCCCTCCAAACCTGCCATATGTATAGGATTATCCCGATGCATATAAGCGAGTCGGCGATATTGAATATGGGATAACTCCACACATCTTTCCAATGCACGTGGATGAAATCGACGACATAACCATGGCGTACCCTGTCAAGAATATTTCCCAAAGCGCCGGCGAGAATAAGCATCAAGGGAAGAATTTGATAAGTTGAGAAACGTCGGCTTTCCCAAATCATCCAGAACAGAAAACCAAAGGCCAGGGCCGAAAATCCGAGGATAAGCGGCGCCCGGATTTTTTCGTCCATACCCGACAGCATGCTGAAAGCAATGGCGGAGTTTTCCGCATAGCGGAACTCCAGCAGGTTGCGTATGAGGGTAATGGGCGGTTCCGCTTTCAAAGCCGATGCCGCCGCGGCCTTGGTAGCCAAATCGGATCCACAGCCCACGAATACGATGGCCAAAAGGATAATCCACTTCTTCAAAATTTCTCCGGGTTTGCTTAATGGGTGAGTCGCGTTAGGTTTATCCGAAACCTGCAAAATTCATTTCCTCCCGATGCCGATAAGGGCTCGGCCTACCGAAGTGACGGGGCCTTCACCCAGTTCCCGGCCCAGTTTTTCTCGAATGTTGATGCGCATAGACTCCCATTTGGCTTCGCCCATTTTGTGTATGAGCAATGCGACCGGCGCCGTGGTGCGCTGCACCCTTTGCCAGAATTCGTCCACGGAAGAAAATTCCATGGCATGCTCCACCCGATGCATTTCTACTTCGTTAAAACCTGCGGATTGCATTTCTTGGGCAAACTCCCCGGGGTCTCCTAATGGGGCCTTGCCTTTTCCGAAAGGCACACCCGGTAATTCGGCCCGGAGGCATTCCATCACGGTTACGATCGGGCCTTCAAAAGGCATCCAACTGGAAATCAGCGCCGGGGCTCCCGGTTTGATGACGCGTCGCAGCTCGCGCATGCCCTTGATGCGGTCCGGAAAAAAAATCAGCCCGAACAGGGAAAAAGCGGCGTCAAAGCCCTCGTCTTCGAATGGCAAGGCTTGGCCGTCACCCTGGTGAATTTCCACTCCCGTTGCTCCCTGGGTTGCAACCCTATGGCGAAATCGTTCCAGCATAGGGGGAGAGAAATCGATGGCGCTGACTCTCGTCCCATTCGCCGCAGCCAGCAAGCTCAGGGTACCGGGGCCTGCCGCCACGTCCACAATGCGCGAGTTGGATGGCAATTGCGCCAGGCGCAGGGCATCCTTGGCATAAAGCTCAAATTGAGGAACCAATTCGAGGGCGTAGGCATCGGCAACCAGGTCCCACGGCTCGGGAAAGGCCAGTGGACTATTTGTGACATAGGGGGCTTGGGGTTCAGACATGGGGAAAATTTACATAATCCCGAGGCCGGGAATTATGTTCAGCTCGTCAGGCCACCGCGAACCGCTCCCCGGACTCCCATTCCGGCCCTTCAACAACTCTAACCGGACTCAATCTTGGAGTCTTTCTGACATTTTTTTACATGGGATTGCCACCTCAACTCGGCATTTTACCTACAATGAAGAGACATCAGGGGATATCTCCCCCACCTTCGGATTGGCTGCATGTATAATACCCACCACTCTTTTCATATTCCCGTCATGGGAACCGGTTTCACCATCGATGCACCTTTGAAGGTGGCCCGTTTTGGGATTTCCTCCGTAATCAGTATTGTGGACGACATGCTCATCGACCGAATCCGTCGCCACTATGCCAAGCAGCATGGGAGGCCGGATGCCGCCATTCCCGCCTCCCATCCCGACGCTCGAGCCGCGCGCATCACCACCTACCTCGATTTGGTCCACGACCTGTTGGAAGAGCAAATGGCGGCCATCAAAGCCCTGCCTTTCGCAGCGGGCAACGAAAAAACCGCCTATTTCGAAATGCTGCCGGACAGCGCTGCGCTCAAACAGCGATACCTTCAATATCTTTCTATGGAAGAGGGCGCCGAAAAGCAGACGTTGGATGCCCAACTGACTGCGGCCATGCGTGCAGGCCATATCGACTGCAATATCATGACCAAGTTGGATCCCCCCGCCTACGATACCCAGGGCCAGATGCGTCCCCCGGAATTTTCGGACGCCAAAGCCGCCTTGCGGGGATTCGCGCTTTCGAAAGTCCGCGCCTCCATCGTGATGTCGGCCGGTATCAATCCTTCGCTATACGGCTATCTGGAAAGTTTTCCGGATTTTTACCGCCTCGGCGATGAGCCCCCTAAAAAGGGCGTCATACTCAAAGTTTCCGATTTCCGCTCCAGCATGGTGCAAGGCCGCTTTCTGGGAAAAAAGGGAATAGAGGTCCGCGAGTTCCGCATCGAATCGGGCCTGAATTGCGGCGGACATGCTTTTGCCGCCAATGGTTATTTGCTTGGACCTATTCTGCAAGAATTCCGGGATAGTCGGGAACAATTTCCGGAAATGTTCGAGCCGCTTATTACCACCTATTTCGAGAAAAAGGGCAAGGCTTATCCTGCCTCCGGCCTCAATCGCCGCATACCGGTAACCGCCCAAGGCGGAATCGGAAATTTCGGTGAAGTTCGCCGTTTGATGGAATATTACGGCATGGACGCAACCGGTTGGGCCAGTCCTTTTCTTTTGGTACCCGAAGTCACCGCCGTGGACGATGATACCCGTCAGCAATTGATGGAGGCACGCGAAGAGGACCTTTATCTGAGCGACGTTTCTCCCTTGGGAGTCGCCTTCAATAACCTGCGGAACTCCGGCACCCATCGCTGGACCGAAGCGCGCATCCGTGCAGGAAAGCCCGGCTCGCCCTGCCCCAAAGGCTATTTGGCCTTGAATACCGAATTCACGGAAAAGCCGATTTGCACCGCTTCGATGCAATACCAAAAAATCAAATTGGCCAGTATCGGTTACGACTCGCCGCCTCCCATCGACACCGAGGATGCTCGCGTACAGGCGATTTACGAAAAAAGCTGCATTTGCGATCAACTGGGCAACGGCGCCTTGATTCAACTGGGCATGAGCCGAAGGGAAATGCCGGTTTCGGTTTGCCCAGGCCCCAACATCGCCTATTTCAATAAGCTTTATTCACTACGCGAAATGGTGGATCATATCTATGGGAGAGGTGAAAGCCTGGTACCCGCCGAGCGACCGCATTTCTTCGTTAAAGATATGCTCATGACCATCGAGTTTTTCGGTAAGCGCGCCGCCAAACTCACTGCCGGCGATGAAAAGAGTTTCAACATTCTAGTCGAGTTCCGGCAAAACGTGAAAGACGGCATTGAATATTATCGGACCTTCGTAGGTAACACGCCTTTTCCGGGCGAAAACCTGGAATCCCTGAAAGAAGCGCTCCCGGATCACGAAGCCCGCTTGGAATCCATTTGGGATGCGACATTGAAACGGCTGGGGCAGCCCCACACAGCCTCATCTCCGGCCTGATTCGTCATACAGCCCAATCTTGGGTTACCCTTGTATTTTGCTGCCATAATGCGGTTATTGCGAAACAAAATATCCCCTCCTTGCCAGGCTTTTTGGACCTGCTGGGCCGGCGCCTTCTTCATTCTCCTCACATTTCCACCCACCTCATCGCATGCGGAAACGGTACATGCTCCCTACACCGAAGCGGAACTGGTAAGTGAACTCGCTACCGTAGCGCCAGGAGACACCCTCTGGGCCGCGCTTCGGCTCAAACCCCACCCCGACTGGTATGTTTACTGGAAAAATCCCGGTGATGCGGGTATGCCCCCCTCTCTGGAATGGACCCTTCCCGAGGGTGTTACTGCGCAGGAAATCCTGTTCCCCTACCCGGAGGTCATCCCCAGCGGACCGCTTGCCAGTTTCGGTTTCTCGCAGGAAGTATTCTATCCCGTGCGCATCGCCATTTCCTCCGATTTTCCTATCGGTACGCCTTTGGTCTTGAATGCCCACGCTGATTGGCTGGTGTGCAAGGTGGAATGCCTGCCCGCCGATGCGGAACTGACTCTGATTTTGGAAACGGGCGAAAAGACGCCGCATCCGGTCTGGGGGGGGAAGTGGCAATCCATCCTGGAACGCCTGCCCCACGACTCACCCGAATGGAAATGGCGCGTCCGCTTCGAACCTGAAACGCTAACCGTAACAGGAACGATACCTAGGGGCTGGAAAACCGGAACGGGCGGGGTGTTTTTCTTTCCCGACGAACAGGGCATCATCGACAATGCCCAACCGCAAAGCTATTTGGTTAACGACGGAATGCTGGAAGTGAAAGTGGTGCGCGATCCGGTTATCGGCTCGGAACCCGATTCCCTGCAGGGCGTGTTGGTGGCGGACTCCGCTTGGCGTTCGCCTGACGGCATCGCCTATCCGGCCCTTACCATCGCCGTGACCCCTGTAACAGGACTCGAAACGGCCGCCCCAGCGGCGGTTCCGCTTTCCATGGGCCGGGTCCAGGGAATGGGATGGGCGCTGCTGTTCGCCTTGTTGGGCGGCGTTTTACTGAACCTGATGCCCTGCGTATTGCCCGTGCTTTCGCTTAAGATCATGGACTTCGTCAACCGGGCGGGCCAACGGCGCAGCCTCACCATCGTCCATGGTCTGGTTTTCACCAGCGGCGTGCTGCTTTCCTTTTGGATCCTGGCGGGCACGCTGATTCTGCTGCAACAGGGTGGGGCCCAACTCGGTTGGGGCTTCCAATTGCAATCGCCCCTTTTCGTTTTTTCCCTGTCGGCATTCCTTTTTCTTTTCGGGCTAAACTTGCTCGGAGTTTTCGAAATGGGAGTTTTGTTCACGCGCTTCTCCGCCGCCGGAAAAACCGACTCGCATTATCTCGGCAGCTTCGCCGGAGGCGTAACGGCCACCTTGGTGGCCACTCCCTGTACCGCCCCTTTCATGGGCGCGGCCTTGGGCTATGGCTTTACCCTGTCGCCCCTGGCGAACCTCGCGCTTTTCACCGCCTTGGGCTTCGGCATGGCCTCACCTTACCTTCTGCTCTCCTTTTTCCCGGGCTTCCTTCGCTTTCTTCCCGCTCCGGGAAGGTGGATGGAAACGCTTAAGCAATTCATGGGGTTTTTACTGCTGGGCACCGTGATATGGCTGGCGTGGGTATTGGGTCATCTAGTGGGTAACGATGGAATTACCGTCTTCTGGATGTCACTGCTTTGCATTGGAATCGGCGCCTGGATGCTGGGACGTTGGGGCGTTCTCTCCGTGTCCCCGCGTACACGCTTTTTGGCCATAGCCGCCGCTATCGTCATCTGGGCGCTCGCGTTGTGGTTCGGAAGCGCTGCCATGAAACTATCCGCACCTGTAGCGGCCCTGCCCATAGGCGCAACCGCGGAGGGTTCGCAGGCTGCGTCCATCCCGGAAATCGACTGGGAGCCCTTCTCGCCGGAAAGGCTGGAGGAATTGCGGACCCGGAAAGAGCCCGTTTTCGTGAATTTCACCGCCGCCTGGTGTATTACCTGCAAAGTGAATGAACGCATGGCATTACGCTCACCCGAAGTGATTGAACGTTTCTCGGAACTGGGAATTCACGCCCTTAAGGCCGATTGGACGGCTCGCGACGCTTCGCTGGCACGGGTACTGGCGGGTTATGGGAGAAATAGCATTCCGTTCTATGTATTTTACGACGGCAAAGCCGATAAGCCGAAGTTTCTGCCGGAACTTCTAACCCCCGGGTTGTTATTGGAAATTCTGCACCGATAAGCAAAGGAGAAGACATGTTGAAGAAATTAGGGACCTTGACCTTGGTATTGGGAATGATGCTGGCCGTCCCCTCGGCTTACGCCGCGGCTAAACCGGGAGCACCCGCGCCCGACTTCACCCTCACCGACGTCGAAGGAAAAGAGCATAAGCTCTCCGACTTGGCGGGCCGCTATGTCGTGCTCGAATGGGTCAACTATGATTGCCCTTTCGTGGCCAAGCATTACAAATCGGGAAACATGCCCGCCCTGCAAGCGAAATGGAAGGAAAAGGACGTAGTCTGGTTTTCCATTAACTCGTCGGCGGAAGGGAAGCAGGGTCATTTCGAAACAGCCGCCTTGAAAGAGCGCATGGCCAAGGAGAAAGCCGCTCCCACGGCCTACCTGCTGGATACCGACGGAACCGTCGGCAAGCTTTACGGAGCCAAAACCACTCCGCATATGTATGTCATCAATCCCGAGGGCGGATTGATATACGCCGGCGCCATCGACGACAAACCGACAACCCGTGTCAAAGACGTGGAAACCTCCAAGAGCTATCTGAACGCCGCTCTCGAAGCGGGCATGGCGGGAAAACCGGTGGAAACCGCTTCCACCAACGCTTATGGTTGTTCTGTGAAATATGCCAAATGAGGCGTTGACCCGGGCGGGTCTAAAAACTCGCCCCCGTCACCAAGCCTAATTGATAATAGGAATATTCGCCTTTCAGGCTTTCCCAGCGTATTCCGAGGAACCCGGTTCCAGTGTTATCCACGAATTTATCGATGCCCAGACTCCAATAGGTACCGCCGGTCTCGCCTTTTTCACCCTCGAGCGGATCCCAATCCGCTCCGAGTCTGAGCCCCGTGATAAAGTCGGTGGAAAATCCGAAAACATTGCTTCTGCGATAGCCCCTGAAATGGGAACCCTCGAAATTCACCAGAGGGTTATGGGCGACTCGCCGAAACCACCTCCCGGTGAATTTACGACCCGGGTAAGGCGAGAACGTGGCGGATAGCCCGTAATCATAGTCCCAAGTATAAACCCAGGTCCGCTTGGCAACGGGTCCGGGGGGGTTGACCGCGATGCCGTACTTTTCCAAATGGCCGGCCTTTACCCGATTTTTATCATCGGTCCAATCGCCCATGTTGTCGAAGCCAAAGCCCATTCCCAATCCGATTTTCCCATAGATTCCCGCGCGGAATAACTTTCCGAGCAAGGGCAGGTCAAAATCCCCTTCGATGGGAACCGCATAAAGACGCGAACTCCCGTACATTTCCTCCTTGGGGAAATCGCCGACCAAGTAGAGCTCATTGTCGCGATAATTCTCATAAAAGGAGACGGAGTTAGCCCACCCGTAATGGGTGGAGAAACCACTGCACATCGCCTCGACGCACAGCCAGGCCACCAAAAGGAGTGTCGCCCTCATTGGATTTCACGAGCGGAGTGCGATACGGAAGCCGAGAGAGAGGGATAATCGATCATACCCTCGGCTCCGCCTGCAAACAAGGTATCGCGATTCAGGGAGTTGAGTTCCGCGTGGGTGGAGATGCGCAAAGGCAAATCGGGATTGGCCAGGAATGCTCTCCCGAAGGCGACGAGATCCGCGGAATCCAACTGAAGGGCGGCATGCGCTGTTCGCGGCGTCAGGCCGCCGCAGAGCAGAAAAGGGCCCCGGAAATTTTCTCGCATGCGATGGGAGAGCGAATCCTCTTCGATATAAGGCGAATTCCCGGAGGATTCCAGTGAATTCACCGCAGGTGCATCGAATTTCCGCACGACATGCAAATAGGCTAAATCAAATCGCCCCAACTCGGTGGCCAATTCTCCGAAGGTAACTTCAGGGTGACTATCGCTCATGCCATTGGCGGAATATTCGGGAGCCACTCTCACGCCCACCCGGTCCGAATCCCAGACGGTGGAAACCGCCTCCAGCACCTCGAACAAAAACCGCATCCGCCTTAAGGGCGAACCGCCATATTCGTCTTCGCGCTGGTTGGAGCCGTCGCGGAGAAATTGATCGAGCAAATGCCCGTTGGCGGCATTCACTTCCACCCCGTCGAAGCCCGCACTTTTGGCGTAGGCCGCGGCCCGCGCATATTCTTCGACCAATGACGGAATTTCATGGGTTTCCAATTCTCTGGGAATGGGATAAGCCTGCATGCCCTTGGGGGTCATGGCCTCTCCCGGAGCCGCCAGGGGAGAAGGACCAACGGGTCTCCGGCCACCCAGAAGGTCGGGATGGGAAAGCCGGCCGGCATGCCAAAGTTGCAGGAAAATTCGACCGCCCGCCTCATGAACCGCTTGGGCTACCCGCCGCCATCCGAGCATTTGGTCCTGGGTATGGATGCCCGCAATTCCCCAGGCGCCGACCCCGCAGGGCGACACATGGGCGCCGCCGGCGATGATGAGCCCGGCCGTAGCCCGTTGCCGGAAGTATTCGATTTCGAGTAAGCCGGGAATGCCTTGTTCGCCTGCCCGATCGCGGGCCATGGGAGCCATGACGATTCGGTTAGGCAGTCGCAGGGAACCAAGGAAGTAGGGTTGGAAAAGCGGACCGTTCACATAGCGTAACATACATAAAGCGCCTCCCTTACCGAAGGCGCTTCTCAAAAAGTAGCGATAATCCCGAGTGCTTACGGCCGCAGGAAGCCCATGCGGATGATCTTGCTTTCGATTTCGGATTTCTGCCCACCCTGGGGTCTCAAGGTGAGCACGGTACGGAAGACATAGGCTCCGGTTCCGACCTTGACGCCTTTATCCGTGAACCCATCCCATTTGATATCGATGCGACGCTTCCCGCCTTCAGAACCTTCTTGAAGTTGCAGGAATTGTTCCGGCGGAAAATCCAATTCCAATTGATTGATGTATTCACCCAGGTTGCTGTACACGAAAATTTCCGCCTTGAAGGAACGGCTCGCTTCCAATCGCACACCCAGCGCCGAATCCGGTTTACCGGAGGGAGGCGCCGGCTCGACCAGCACCACATTGCGGGAGCTGCGGGAAATAGTCTGTTCGGTAATTCCGGGAACGGTGCGGACGATGGCCCAGTGATCCGGATACTTGGGCGCTTCCGGATAGGAAGCCACCGGACTCAGCGCGCTTATGATTTTTACCGAGGGTAAGGGCTTGATTGCCAGTAACACCCGCTTGTTATTGGGATCGCTTTGAACGTTACCCGCGACATCCGCGATCTGTCCTAGCTTGATCCACAAACTATCCCTATCCTTGGGTAGTAATACTCCCTCCACCGACACGATTTCAAACAAAAGGGTGTCGCCGCTGGAGGGAAGGGGCTTCAACACGAATTCATACAGCGTTCCATCGGAATTTCTCAGCTGGAACGGGCGGGGTGCGCCGTTGACCAACACCGCGGGTTTATTGAATACTACGGCCAAGGTATCGTTTTTCGGCGTCTGACCTTTAACGGGATAATAAGGTATCAGGGTGGCGGAAACTGTCTCCGGCGCGCTTTTGTCCAGGATGGAAAGCTTCACCGACGCCTTATCGCGATCGTCGCGCGGGTGGGTCCAAGTTATGGTGACGTCATCCCCTACTTGCGCTTCCACTACCTTGTTCATGCCCTTGCCGCCGCCGGTAATTACCGAGAAAGCGATTTCCCCGGAGTAAGTGGCGGTTAAGGCGTTCGCCCCCTTGCGGGTCATCGCCAGGGTTTCGGAATCCTTACTGCGTGTGGCCGTAATGCCGGAAGCCGCATCGCCGACAAGAGAGGGGGCGGTTTGCAATTCCACTGCGAATTTGGAATGGGTATTATCCAAGGTTTGGATGGGTTGGTTGGCAGGATTGGTCGCCGTGAGCTTGCTCGGATCGTAACACCGCACCCCGAAGGTGGCATCCACGTTTTTTTGCCCCTTTTGAGTTGACGGAGCCGCCGCGACATTCAGGACGAACTTGGCGGTTTTGGCATTTTCCAGCTTGCCGGAAGCCGCGTTCCGGCTTGCGATTTGGACGGTTATGGAGTTCGCTCCTTCGCGCAATCCCACGACATCGTTCAGTTGAACGGAGTATTTACCCGCTCCGTCGAGCACATGGCCGTCGGCGAGAGCTTGCGCAGATTGGCCATTGGTGGAATTGGTGAGTTGGGTGTAGTTCACCGCCTGCACGGCCACCACCTGGTTCACGATATCGCGCATGGCCTGTTGCAATTTGGCATTATCACCCGAGGCGACGGCATAGAAGGTGCCGCCGCTTCTTTCCGAAAGAGAACGCAGCGGCGCGCCATTTCCTTTTCCGATAAAAATGGAGAATACCGGGGGCAAGTCGGGATTGGCGACATTGGCACCATAAGTCTGGTTGTATTCAGTCAACTGGGCATTATTCCCAGTCGGTTCGCCATCGGATACAAAAATGATGGCTTGGCGGGGTGTTTTCACATGGGGAGGAGAAAGGTAGGTTTTGGATTGATTCAAAACCGCGTAATAGTTGGTCCCGCCCTGATTACGCGAACCACAATCATAATCGTCCGGGGTATAGGATGTCGCAAGCGCCTTTAAAGCGGCAAAATTCCCCCCCTGGTTCAGTTGCAGCAATGGCGACACCAAGATTTTTTTAACCCCTTTGGGGCCGGTACCGTCGCAATTGCCGTTTGCGAATCCAATATATCCTGCGGTGGAGGCGGGCGATAAATCGTAAAGCTGCTGGATGCTGGTTTCAACCGCTTCGGGTGCGAAAAAGTCGGGATCGTTAGATCGCATGCTTCCACTGATATCTACCGCGAATACCACGTCCACAGGCTGGACCGCGCCGGTTACACTGGGCGCACAAATCGACAATCCATCATTATCAATGCGAGTGGTATTTGAGGGTACCTGGATGGTTTGACCGTTCAATGCCGCCACATCGAGGCATTGCTTGGTACTTCCCTGCAGCGCCGACTCGAGGTCGCAGCGGACCTGCGTAAAAGTCGAGTAGGGAGCCAAGGCCAAAAACATAACCGAAAGAGCCACATTGCCCAAAATTTTTTTTTGGAGGGAATGGTCAAACATATTTAGTCTACCCCTTCAATATTTTTCGATGGGAGTCGGAACGAATCCGTTACTCCAACCTTTTCCAGCCTGGAAAGCCACCCCTGTTCCGATTCCCGAGTACCGGATGAGCTGTAAATCCAGTTTGGCTAGCTTAATGTAGGGCACTCCCTTCCAAGACGCAAGTAATTCCTACTCTAAATTATGCTTACACTATGTACCTATTCCCTCTTTTTGCTACTTTTTAGTCTTGCACTACCCGACCAAGCGTTTTTTTATGCAAAAAACCCATATCACGGCGCTAATCCTTTTCACCCTATCCGGATTACTTGGGGGCTGTGCGCATAGACCCCAATCCGGTGATTCCCACCAGACAACTTCCCAAAACCTCAAGTTGAGCCGGTTCGATGCCCAAGCCTTAAGCGAATCGGCTCCCAAACGCGCCCGCGCCCAAATGGCGCCTGCGCCTGCCATGGAAGGCCAATCGGAATACGACCAAATGGACGAGGCGCCGGATGAATCCACCGAGCGCATGGTAGCCCATACCGGTGAGATTGAAATGCGTTCCACCGAACCGAAAGCCGTTTTGGACACTGCCACCCATGTGATCTTGTCAGCGGGGGGTTATGTTGAAGAAAAACACGCGCATTTCGCCGTATTCCGGGTTCCGACTCCTCATTTCGATACCGTTTTCGCCCGAATTCTCTTACTGGGACAGGTTGAGCGGCATTCCCGCCGCGCGGATGATATTACCGAAGCCTATACCGACAACGATTTGCGTATCCGTACCATCCAAAAAACCCTTACGCGTCTGAGGGAATTGGTGAACCTGGCCAAAAAGGACAAGGAGAAAATTCAACTCCTGGCGGAAATGAAGCGTCTCAGCGAACAGCTGCAATACCTGGAAAAAAGCCAGACGTTACTCAAAACCCGCGCCGAATACGCTCTCATCCGGGTCACAGTCAACCCCTATCCCCTGGCTCCGGTGGTGCTCGACGTCCCGCTCTCCGGATTCGAATGGATAAGCACCCTCGGGCCCTTCGAGCGCGTCAAGCGGGGAAAACGCCTTCGCTTCGCAACACCGGAAAACATGGTGGTTCTGGAAAGGGGAGGCGCGAAAAATCCCTGGACGCTCGCCAGCGCCGGTGGAACCGCCGTCTGGGCTTCACGCTTGAAAAACCGTCCGCGCGGAGACACGCCTTATTGGAAACTTGCAGTTGCGGGAAGGCTGAAAGACTTGTACCAAGGCACCGAAGAATTGCAGGCGGGCGATTATACCGTGCTGCGCTTTTTGGCGCAGGGACCCATTCCCTATGTCTATTTGGTCGGCCTCAAAACGGAGAAAAAATGCTTGCATGTGGTGGAGGCGTATTTCCCGAATGCCGAGGAAGAAAACCGCTATGGGAAAGCCCTGCAGGAAAGTCTGAAAGCGGGGGCGTTATGACCCATTCCGCCCGTGCGTTTAACTCCGTCGCAAGTAGGTTACCCCTGGGGTCGATGCTGTTGGCTATATGCCTGATCCTTCCCCAGCTCACGACCGCCAAGGATGCCGCCACCTTACCCGTGCGACCCGGACCTGCGCATACCTCCATATCCGCCACCAGCACGCTGATTACCCCGGACCGCGAAGCCGCGGCGAAGCGTATCATCGAAAAAACCAAGGCATTTCGCGGCTGGTTTCTCACGCACGACCAACACCGGTTGGAATTGCAGGTCCCGGCCCATCAAGCCGAAGCCCTGCTCGACTTCGCGCAAACCCAGGGTCATCAAGTCGACCGCAGCTTTTCCACCCTCGATAATTCGCAGCAGTGGTTGCAAGCCAAGTCTTCACTGGAAGCCAAGGAAGGATTGTTGGAAGACTACATGGCTATCCTGTCGAAAGCCGAAACCGAATCGATTTTCGCGGTGGAGCGCGCCATCAACGAGCTGCGCGCCGAAATCGAAGCCGCCAAAGGCCGACTCCGAAAAGTCGAACATGACATCGCTTATGCCCGCATCAACGTGTATTTCCGATTCCCGGACCGCCCCGAACCCGCGCGCGACGCAGCCTCTTCTTTTGACTGGGTGAACCGTCTCAACCTCGCCGATCTCTTGGAGGACTTCCGCCATGTCAAAGACTAGGAAGGCACTCTTGGCGCTGCTTCCCCTGCTCTTGCTGGGATGCGCCTCTTTCCGGGCTCCCGCGCCGGACGGTTTCGCGCCCTATGCAAATGAGCGAACCTTTCGCGCCGTCAGCGCGGACGGAGTCGTTTATCGCGTTAAGACTTTGAAGAACGACCCCAAAGCCGACCTGGCTTTCTGGCAAGAGGCCGTCAAGACTCGAATGGAAAAGGCGGGATATAAAATCGTGTCCGATTCCACGCTTAAGCTCCAGGGAAGCGAAGCCACCCTGCTGGAGTTGGCCGCTCCTTTCGGTGATCGCGATTACAGCTACCTGATTGCCCTGGCCATAAGCGGGAAGAAAATTCTCCTGGTGGAATCCGCGGGGGATATGCGCGATTTCGCTCCCCGAAAAGCGGCGGTGCTTCAGGCCGTTCGTGACATCCGCTTTCAATAACCACATCTGCATCCGATATTTTAATTCAACTGGCTTAATCCAAATTACGGAAATAAGGGTTTAATACCGAAGGTTCTCAATTTCTGGCCCCATTGTACAGTCGTCTGCGCAGTTATAGGGACGGTACTGGCAGCGCGCAAGAATTCCATTTTTGGAAAATACCAGAGTTACCTCATTTTTTTTGCGTGGGAGGGTCAGCACCGAATCAATGCAGAAAGCGTATTGTTCATCTATGGTTCTGTAGTCCCCTTTGTTTTCAATTGATACTGTGTCGTACCGGACCTTATTTTGCAGTTTTAGTTTTTCCTCACCGGAGCCCGAATAAATGTGTATTTCGTACATCACATTGTTCCGAACAATAAATTCATACCGACTTCGACTTCCCGTCCAACTGGAATAGCTAGTTTCATAAGTGTAATTGCCTCCGTGCTTAGCCTTCAACTCTTCCCAAACAGCCCGACTTTCCTCGATATCCGCCACATATCTGGGTTTTAATCCATTGTCGTCCGTACATCCAAGCAGTAGCCACAGAATATTGAGGACAACCAATTTTTTCATGTGATGAAAGTCGCCTCGCATGTTTTTTTTCCTTTACGTTCCCGCTTTTTCTCTGATAAGTTGAAAGGCAAGGGCGGAATCGTTTTCCAAATGGTCTGGAGAGGCCGGCTCCAGCTTGATCAAAATGGTCGTGTCAACAATAAATTTCACGCATTGAAAACCTAGGTTTTATTCATATCCTTTCAATGTGTTGCTCATCACCCCATAATGAGAATCCCTATGACGAATCGGGACCTGATATCCATTCTCATTTTGTGAACGATAATTCCCATAGGTGTCCTTAAAAATGGCCTTTTTGGGGTTATTATAAAGTATCGCACTCACAAAAGGATATCCTATTCCGGATTTATTCCAGTACACCGATTATCGCCTATTTTTACGCGATTACTATACCGAGAAAAAGGCGGCGTCCAAAAATTTCTCTTTTCAGAACTTTTCCCGCAAAGCCAAAATCGCCAGCAGCGGCTTTCTCCTGCATGTAATGAATGGAGAGCGGAACCTCACTCGCCCGGTACTCTTGAGAGTGGCCGAAGCCATGGAATTGGATCGTCCCCGCACGGAATATTTCGAAGACCTGGTTTCTTTCAATCAAGCCAAGACCCAAACCGAAAAGGAATTCTACTTCGGCAAGATCATGGCCATTCGTCAATCCGTTCAAGTAAAATCACTCGAAGACCGGCAATACGAATTTTTTTCGGAGTGGTACCACTCCGTCATCCGTGAATTGGTGACGATTCTCCCAAAAGGATCTTCCACCGCGAGTATGGCAAAAAGGGTGGTTCCGGGAGTTTCGGCTTCGCAAGTGAAGCGTTCTTTGGAACTCATGCTGGAACTTGGAATCCTGAAAAAGAAACCAGGAGGCTCATACGTCCAAAGCGATCCGTTTATCGGGGGAGCGACGCAATCGATAACCGACCTGGGCATTACCCGCTTCCAAAAATCAATGCTGCAGGTGGCATCGCAGTCCTGGGAGAACTTTTCCGAAAAAGAAGTCAAGACAAGTACCGTCACCTTTACCATGTCGGATGCCTTAGCGCCCGTCATCGCTCAGGAAATAAAAGCCTTTCGCGCGCGCCTGTTGCATCTAATCCAACACGATGACAAACCCGCGAACCGCGTCTATCACCTCAACGTCCAACTGTTTCCCGTTTCCAGGAAAACCGGAGAGGAGCATTCATGAACCCGATATCCCGCCTCCAAAAATTTTCTATCGGCCTGGCGGCAATGCTGCTGGTCGCATGCAATTCCGAGGAACCCAACGTCACTGGAACGGGGTCTACCACCGAATCGGGCGTAGTGGTGGGACAAATTTTTTCACACGCGGATGGAAAACCCGTTTCCGGAGCCAGGGTCGCGCTGTATCCCGTCGATCATGTACCTGCAGCTATTCTCCGCAAATCTTCGGCAACCGTGGAAGGAATTACCGATGAAAATGGATGGTACCGGTTTAAAAACGTACCGGCGGGTCATTACAATGTCGCGGCCTCGAAAGACAGCCTAAAATCCTATCAGGACTCCTTGGAAATCCTGGAGTCGGGAACGGACGCCGGAATCGATACCCTAAAAGAAACCGGTTCGCTGGCGGGTCACATCGAAATGCAGTCCGGGGATGACGCCCGCACGGTGCTGATCCTGGTTCTCGGCACCAATTCCCTGTTCGTGCCTCAAGATGCGTCAGGGCACTTCACGCTTCGCGGTTTGGCCGGAGGAAAATACCGGGTGCGGTTTCTCAGTACGCTTTCTGACTATTCGCCGCTCGATACGATGGTGGAAATCCGGCAGGGCAAATCCGATAGCCTGGAAAATCCCATACGGCTCAATTATACGGGAACCCCCGCGGTACAGGGTCTCAAGGCGGAGTGGGATGGCGATTTGCAGAGAGTTCTCTTGAGTTGGCATCCCACCGATACCGCCCAAATCGCCGGGTACTATGTCTACCGCGCCGCCGGAAATGGCTCCATCGGTTCGATACCGCTCAATGCCGACCCTATTCCGGATACGTCGTTCTCGGATACCACGGCGAAGGTGGACAGCCAATACGTTTATGCGGTGAAAGCCGTGGACAAAAACGGAAACCCTTCGCTAATGCTCTCCTCCGTCGCCAGTGTCGCCACCCCGGCGAATTACACCTTTTCCCGGAAAATCGTTCCCGAAGGGTGGTCGCACGGTTTGACAACGCTGTCAGTGAACGCGGGAAAAATATATTGGATGCAAGACCAGCAGGTGGCGGTTTACGATACATCGGGCGTCCTCGTGTCGACATTCGGTTCCGACCATCCCGGAGAGCTGAACCAACCCATGCTTCTCAAAGTGATTCACGACACAGTTTATGTGCTGGATAATCCCGAGGGAATGACGCGGCACGATAACAAATTCGGAGACATCGTAATCAAAAAATATTCGCCGCAGGGAACCTTTATGGATAGTCTTTCCATCAAAGGCATTTTTCAATCATTGTTTCGAAGTAACGGGGATTTTTGGATAACTGAGGACGGTGTGTTATTCGCGGGTAGCGATGACATGCTTTACGTGCGCCATCCCGATGGGAACATCGATTCAGTCCAATCCACGGTGCGGCCTCCTTTTTTCAATATTACCCTCGCTTGGGCGCCGGATGAAGACCGCCTCCTGGTGATAAGCGGAATTTTCATTTATACGCTCGGCACGGGCGGCACGGGCGACACTCGCATCGCGGTGATCGAAAAGGATTTGTCGCTGGCAAGGCTGGACTCGGCCACGTACAAATTGAACGCCGCCACGGTTGACGATACCGGAAGGATTTGGGTGGTGCGCGATGATGCAAGGATACAAACCTTGACGAATAATCGTGAAGTCATCCGGAATATTTCTTTGCCGAAGGCCGAATACCGGGATATTGTAATCGACGAGGAGGACAATATTTATTTATACAATTCCACCCCAAATGCCATACTGATTTACAGAAAACGGGAAAAGTAGGAGGGGACCCGAGATGCGGTATGGGTTTGGAGACCCTACTCAAATTGCGGATAGCAGAATTGAGCAAATTTCGTGAATTAGGGTGCATTTTTGGCGTTTCCGGCTTGTTTTAGCCATACTCAAATTGAGTATAGTGATAAAAAAGGGACCCGATTAAGGGCCGTTACCTCCAGGATAAGGGTGGATACAGCCCTTTTTTCCAAATGCCTCCAGTGCAATTTTTTGCAAGTCACGCAGGTCTCCTGGTTTTGGGCAATTCCTCTGAACGGGCCCGAATTCTTTCACACGCATATACTGTACAAATGAGCAGCTTATCGTATATTGAAAAGAAGCCTGGAATGCCGCATGGAAAAGCCCCTCAACCCAGAACTGTCCCGGAACTCGCCTCAGCGCTCCCCTAGTCCCACATCTCTCTCGCACTTCCACCCCGCCATCGCGGATTGGTTTACGAACCATCTCGGCGACCCCACTCCCGTACAAGCTGAAGCCTGGCCGGCCATCCGTTCAGGCCACCACACCCTTATCGCCGTCCCCACCGGCTCCGGCAAAACCCTGGCCGCATTTCTGTGCCTAATCGACGACCTTCTCAAGCAATCGCTTGAGGGCACGCTTCCCGACCGTACCCTAGCGGTTTACATCTCGCCGCTCAAAGCCCTGTCCAACGACATCGAAAAAAACCTCCAGCGCCCCTTACGCGACATCCAGGAAGCCCTGTTCAAGCGAAACCTCGCCCATGTCAACATCCGCGTCGCGGTTCGCACCGGCGATACCACGCCTTATGAGCGCGCTTCCATGCTCAAAACGCCGCCGCATATTCTCATCACCACGCCCGAATCCTTATACCTGCTTGTCACCAGCGAAAAAGGCCGCCGCATGTTGCGCGGCGTCAAGGTGCTTATCGCCGACGAAATCCATGCCATGGTGCAAGACAAACGCGGTTCGCATCTGGCGCTTACTTTCGAAAGGCTCTGCGCCCTGGCGGAGGGCCCCATTACCCGTATCGGACTTTCGGCGACCCAACGACCAATATATGAGGTGGCGCGCTTTTTGATCGGCGCGGCAAAGGGCGCAAACCCGCCAACCCCTGGGGCAACCGAAGCGAACGGTGAGTCCATCGCAGGTTCCCATACCGATTCCCCTATCGATTGCACCATCATTGACGCCGGACACAAACGCCAACTTGATCTCGCGGTCGAAGTTCCCGACTCCCCGCTTTCCGCCGTCATGGCCGCCGAAGTCTGGGACGAAGTCTATGCAAAGGTCGAAAGACTTATCACAGAACACCGTACCACGCTTATCTTCGTAAACACCCGGCGTCTGGCCGAGCGCGTTTCCCATCGCCTCAGCCAATCGCTGGGAGAAGAGAAAGTCGGCGCGCACCATGGCAGCATGTCGAAAGAAAGGCGCTTATCCGCCGAGACCCGGCTCAAGTCGGGCGAGTTGTCGGTGCTGGTGGCCACCGCTTCCATGGAACTGGGTATCGACATCGGCACGGTGGATCTGGTCATCCAAATCGGCTGCCCTAAATCCATCGCCGCGTTCTTGCAGAGAGTAGGACGCTCGGGCCATAGCGTGCGCGGGCTTCCCAAAGGCCGCCTGTTTCCTTTGACGCGCGACGAATTGGTCGAAGCCGCGGCCCTGCTCGACGCGGTAAGGCGCGGCGAACTCGACGTGTTGGAAATTCCGCAAAAGCCGCTGGACATTCTGGCGCAGCAAATCGTCGCCGAAACCGCTTGCCGCGAATGGGACGAGAACGAACTTTTTGAAACCTTCAAGCGCGCCTACGCTTATCGCAATCTGGAGCGCAAGCAATTCGACGAATTGGTGACCATGCTGTCCCAGGGTTATCACCTCCGGCGCGGCTATCGGCAGGCCCTGCTCCATCATGACGCCGTCAACGGACTATTGCGGGCAAGACCCGGCGCGCGCCTTACCGCCTTGACCAATGGCGGAGCCATACCCGACACCTTCGATTACGATGTGCGTATGGATCCCGAAAACATCCAAGTCGGTACCGTGAACGAAGACTTCGCCATTGAAAGCATGCCCGGCGACATCTTTCAACTCGGAAACTCCTCTTGGCAAATTCTTCGCGTGGAAGGCAGTACCGTGCGCGTGGCCGACGCCCAAGGACAGCCGCCCACGATTCCGTTCTGGTTGGGCGAAGCTCCGGGGCGCAGCCGCGAGTTCTCGCAAGCCGTGTCGCGCCTGCGCGAAGAAGTATGCGAAAATCTGGGCCCCCTTCGCGAATTGGAAGCCCTGCTGGCGCTCCCCGAAAACCAAGCTCCCGTAGGCGCGCAACCGGGAGGCCTGGCCCCCATCGAGAGTAGCGAAGGGGTTACCCTACCCTCCGGAAGCGCTTGGAAAGCGCGCGCGCTTGCCTGGCTTACCGACGAAGTGAAACTCTCCCCCGCCGCCGCCGATCAACTCGTCGATTATCTCGCCGCGGCCTGGCTCGCGCTTTCGGCCATGCCCAGCCATAAAACCATCGTGCTGGAGCGATTTTTCGACCAGGCAGGCGACATGCACCTGGTCGTACACGCGCCCTTCGGGGCCCGCATGAATCGCGCCTGGGGCCTGGCCCTGCGCAAGCGCTTCTGCCGCCAATTCAATTTCGAATTGCAAGCGGCCGCCACCGAAGACAGCATCGTCTTGTCGCTGGGACCCACGCACAGCTTTCCCCTGGCCGAGGTGGCGCAATACCTCAAGTCCGGCAACGTGCGCCACATCCTTATCCAGGCCATGCTCGACGCACCCATGTTCAACGTGCGCTGGCGCTGGAATGCCTCCCGCGCCTTGGCCGTGCTGCGCAACCGCGGCGGCAAACGCGTGCCTCCGCAATTGCAACGCATGGCCGCCGAAGACCTGGTAGCGCAGGTGTTTCCCGATCAAATCGCCTGTTTCGAAAACATCAAAGGCGAAAGACAGGTTCCCGATCATCCCCTGGTGGAGCAGACCATCGGCGATTGCCTCAATGAGGCCATGGACATAGAGCGCCTCGAAGAGCTGTTGCGCGCCCTCGAAGCGGGCGAGGTCAAGGTGGAGGCGCGCGACTTGCGCGAGGCCTCGCCCCTGGCGCAGGAAATCTTAAGCGCGCGTCCTTACGCCTTCCTGGATGACGCGCCCCTGGAAGAGCGCCGCACCCGAGCCGTCCAGTCGCGGCGCTTCCTGGATCCCCGCGAAGCCGCCTCCCTCAGCCGACTCGACCCCGAAGCCATCGCCGCCGTGAAGGCCGAAGCTTGGCCCCAGCCGCGCAACGCCGACGAATTGCACGATGCGCTCTTGCTCAGCGGCTATCTAACCGACGATGAGATAAGGCGCGGCGACGGGGCGATTTCCTGGCTCCCCTATTTGGAACCCCTTAAGGCCGCCCACCGCGTAGCCGCCCTGACCCTTCCCCTGCCAGGGCCGAACAAAACCGAAACACCGGATGAAATCCGCCGAATGCCGACAGACATTAACGCCAAAGTTACCCTTTGGTTGGCGACGGAGCGCTTGACGCAATACCTTCCTCTTTTTCCCGAAGGCGAGTGGACTTTGCTTCCGCCCCTGCCGGAAAAGTTGCGGCGTGCGTGGACCTCCGAAGAGGCTTTACGTGAAATCCTGCGCGGGCGACTCGAAGCCTTGGGTCCGGTTTATGAAAACGAATTGTGGGAGGGACTGGGATTACCCGCAGGCCAGGTCCGATCCGCTTTAGCCGCCTTGGAGGCCGAAGGGTTCGTTTTGCGCGGGGTGTTTTACCAAGACGGCGAACAATGGTGCGAGCGCCGCCTGCTGGCCCGAATCCATCGCTATACCTTGACCCGCCTGCGCCGCGAAATCGATCCCGTATCCATCGTCGACTTCATGCGCTTTCTTTTCCGTTGGCATGGCCTCGAAGGTGAAAAACCACAGGGACCCGAGGCCCTGACCGCCTCACTGCGCCGGCTGGAAGGCTACGAAGCCCCCGCGGCGTCCTGGGAAAGGGAAATTCTGCCGTTACGGTTACATACCTATGACCCTTCCTGGCTGGACTTGCAATGCCTATCGGGTCAAGTGGTCTGGGGCAGGCTTAAGCCCCGTGCAACGGTACCCGGAGAGGGAGCCCGTTCCGGTCCCATCAAATCCACGCCCATCGCTTTCCTATTCCGTGAAAATCTGGACCTGTGGTTAAGCGATCGTTCCGAAGCCAGCGAAGCATCCGCGCCGGAGATGTCAACCTACGCGCGCCAAATCTGGGAACATTTAAGCCGACGCGGGGCTTCGTTCTTCGATGACCTGACGCGCGGCCTTCGGCTGCTGCCTACCCAAGCCGAAACCGGCCTGGCCGAATTGGTCAGCCTGGGACTTATCACCTCCGACAGCTTCCGGGGTTTGCGGGCGCTGCTCATTCCCGCGCGCATTCGCGCCCGCGCGGAAAAGCGCCGGTACGGTCTGCGGCCACACCAGGGCTTGGAAGTATCCGGCCGCTGGACTTTACTGCGTTCCCACGAACCCGAACCAGCCGACTGGATGGACACAAGCTCCGCAGCTGCATCCAGCCGAAAATCAGAATCGATCGACTCCTTCGCTTCTCTCGAATCCCATGCCATGACCCTGCTTCGCCGCTACGGAGTCCTGTTCCGCGCTCTAGCCGACCGGGAATCGCTGGCGCCTCCCTGGCGCGACCTGGTTCGCGTACTGCGCACGCTCGAAGCCCGGGGCCTTATTCGCGGCGGCCGATTCGTCGAAGGCATTTACGGCGAGCAATACGCCCTGCCCGAAGCCATTCCCCTTTTGCGCGAAACCCGCAAGGCGGAAAAAACCGGCATCGTCCTCACCGTGTGCGCAGCCGATCCGGTTAACCTCCAAGGCATCATCACGCCGGGCCGACGCATCCCGTCTCTTAGAAAAAACAAAGTGCTGTATCGGGATGGTTATCCCATCGCGGCCATGGAAACCGGGAAGTTTTTTTATCTCGAAGAAGCTGGGTTGCGGCCTGGAGAACCGTTAAATCAAGTAACTAGGCACGAATTGAAAAAATCTCCTGCGGATTCCGGACCCACTTTGAAAAATCCATCCGCAAACTAAATACACCGGGCTTATCTTATATCCTCACCTTTTTGGAGGATTACCCATGCGCTTCCCATTATTAGCGCTGTCCCTTTTGCTCTTCGGATTGATGACCGGCTTTGGTGAACCCTCCGCCGAGTCCCGGCTTTTCGCTACAACGGCCGACGTTGAGGCGATATTCAAAAATAATTGCACCAATTGCCATAGGCCCGGCGGCTCCACCGGAAGAGATAAACCCTCCGGCGAACTCGACCTGGAATCCGCCGGAGCTTTCTCGCGCCTCATCAATGTAGCCGCTGAAGAGGAAACCGCTGCCGAAGAGGGAATGAAGCGCGTGGTGCCGGGTAAACCCGAGGAAAGCCTGCTTTATTTGAAGATTTCCGCCACCACCAAGGAGTTCAAGTACGGCAAGGCGATGCCCAGCGGAAAGCGTGAAGATCCCTTCACTCCCTTGAGCGCAGCGGATATCAAAACTATAAGGGACTGGATTGCGGCGGGAGCGCCTTTATCGGGAACCATTACCTCGATTGCCTCTCCGAAACCCCTTGATAAGGGGGTGGGCACTCCGGTCCTGATTCACGAAGGCAAGCGCCTTTTCACCGCCCCCGGTGGTGAAAGCGTCGACGGACAGGGCCGTTCGGTCAAACCGTTTCCTTAGCTCCGATTTTCAGGTAAATCCGGTTCTCCCGTAACTCCAAGGGTACGGGAGGCAAGGGACGCCGCGGGTCCGCCGGACCGGAACGGTACTTTCCCGATTCGGGCTCGAAGTACGAATCGTGGATCCAGCAGCGCAACTCCCCTTTTACCAAAGGCTGCCGCGCCTCACCATCGTTCAATTCGCACATGGTATGCGGGCATATCGATTCATACGCGTAAAACTTTCCCTGGGTTTTGATAACCAATACGGGGCCGACTTTGGAATAGAACAAGGTGGAGGAGTCGTCGGGAAAGTCCTCGACCTTGCCGACGTACCCGTCTCCGCCCACATGCCTGGGAGGATTCGCGACACGGCCGCGAAAGGTTTTGGCACAACCCGCCGCGCATAAGCCCAAACCCATAACGGAAATAAAATTTCGTCTATCCATGGTAAACCTCAATGCATGAGTTTGAAGGTGCGCGTCAAATTGAAACCCAGCCGCCATTCGTTGACCCGCTCCGAGGAAGGAATCGCTCCGGAAATATATTCGGACATGGCCACGTCATAAGTATTACCGACGAAAAGCTCGAAGGAATGATACCAGATCCGGTAATTGAAACCATAGGCCTGCATGGGCGCTCCCCGGACCGTTCCCTCCCGGGTTTGGCTCTCGCGGACATACCCCCAGCCGCCGAGGTCCATTTCCACCGGAATGACATATTCGGCGAAAAAGGAATAGCGGTCCCAACGCGCTACGACTCCCAACCCCAGCGCCACGGAGTGCTGCGGATTTTCCGGGGATGAATTCGCTTCCGTGTTGGCATTCGATTGGAAGAGCCCGTTGACCACCCCTTCGAAGCGGTCGCGCAGGAAACTGCGGGTCAAAACCAAGGAGCCTCCCATTGACCACCTGTCCTCATCGGCCAAACTCCTGAAGGTACGGACCTGGGTATTTCCCGTAACCGCTACGTTAAGCGGTTTTTTATCCACCCGCTGGTTCCACAACTGTACCTTGCCTTCCAATCCATAGATTTTCAATTCCTGCTGCCGAAAGAGAGTGACTTCGCCAAGGTTGGCCAAACCCAAAGCCACGTCCATATAGATGCTGGCTCCACCGTCAAGACCGAACAGATGGTAAAAAGGGTCCGACTCACCCACCGGCAGAACCGGTTCTTTGAAACGATGGTTGAAACGGGAGAAAAGATGCTTGTTCTCGGTTATCTCGGCCGTTTGCAATACCGATAAGTTACGGTCGGGACTGCCGGGATAATAGGCGAAACCGGAAGGGACGAACGTCGGTAGGAAAAACCAGGTTATCAGCGATAGAAAGGCGGCAGGTGAAGATTTCATGGGGCCATTCCTTGCAGCCATGCAATCAGCAAGGCCTTGTCTTCGGGGTGCAAAGCCAATGCGGACGCCTGTGTGGAACCGGAAGGCGGCATCGACTCTGAGGCCCGATTGGTGGTAAGCACCTCCAAGGCAACAATCCGATTTTCCATCCATCCCGCCACGCTTCGCAAGTCCGCGGAAATCAGAAAGGATCCCAGGGTACCATGGCAGCTACCGCAGTATTTTTCCGCCACCCGCCGCACTTCCGGCGGGTCCAAATCCGGCATCGATCCCGGAGGAACCCCGGAAGGAGTGTTCTGCCCTAAAAAGCGGCTGAGTTCTTCCAAAGCCTCGGGAGCGATGACAAAATCCGGATTGTCGGGATGATTTCCCCGCTTGGCTATCAGATAAAATCGCAATGGGCCGAAAGTGATGATATCCTCCCAGGTGTTTAAAGCGAGTGAAGCGCGCGCATCCTCGCGATACCACGAATTCGCATGGCATGCACCGCAATTGTTAAGGTGGATTTCGCGGACGGCATGGGGCATGTCCGCGAATTCAAAAGTGTCGATGATGCCGTCTTCCTTTGTCCGTAAAAAATATCGGATACCGTCTACGGTCTGCAACGAATCCGCCCATTCCGAAACAGTGGGATTCCAAGCGACAGCCTCTTCCCGGCAACCGGTATACAATCCACTCACGCAAAGCCCCGCCAACAGGGATAGCCACGCTGCGACCCGATTCGCGCCCTTCATATACTCCGCTTACCTTTCATTTTACCGACCTCTTTGCAGCGTCCATCGCAATTCGATTCCCGTCAGCCGCCAGGAAAGATGGATGGGCGCAGTGGCCGAACCCATGGACCATCCCAAATAAGGACCCAACGAAAAGCGTCCCGATTGAAAGCGTGCCGACCATTCGTGTTCCCATATCCATACGCGGGTTATCTCATCTGCGCGCGTGGATCCTTCGCCTGTCCAGTGAAGCGAGTGAATAAGATTGGGAGATATGCCGCCTTCTAATACGAAGCCGCCTAGTCGGGTTTGCCAAATCCGTTGGGTAGCGCCCAGATAGAATCCGATTTGGGTGAAGGTCCAGTTTGGGTTGGGGTCGTTATCGATCCAACGGGTTCCCCGCAGCGCTACCCGGGGACCCGCATTCAAGGTAAGTTGTGGAAGATGAACCATCGGGATGCGCGCGTACAGGCCAAGCACACCGGAATTGCGGCCCTCCATGGACCAGACGCCAGATTCCAGTTTGGGTGAGACCCGTCCCCAGGTAAAGCCGCTCTCCAGCGAAATAGTGGAGACCGAAGCCATGGAGTTCCCTCCACCCGCAAGGCAAAGAGCCGTCAGGAAAAGGGCTCGCATGGATTTCAGTAAAGCAGGCATAGCGTTGGAAAAACCTAATTTAGCGCCATTAACCCGGAACACCCTGAGGTTTTTTTGGAATTTATCCTTCCCATGCAACCAACCCCCATTCCCATGCATCTAATCTTGTGAATATGCTCATAACCATGGAAATGGAAAAGGACTGGATTGACCGCCTGCAAGGGAAGGATATGGAGGCCCTGCGCTGGGTTTATGAGCAATATGGGACGAGCCTGCTTAACCTGGCTTACCGCATACTGGGAGACCGGTATGAAGCGGAGGACCGACTCCAGGAATTAATCCTCAAACTGCCGGAATCCATCCGTAGTTTCAAGGGGAACTCTTTATTGGGCACATGGCTCTACCGCATCATGCACAACCTCTGTTTGATGCAATTGGGGGCAACGGGAAACCGGGGGCGCCTTCTGCGGGAATTTCATGCCGAGGGAGGTCTGGACGAGAGCCGTATCGGGGATCAGGCGGAATGGGAACTTAAAGACAAATTGAACAGGCTGCTGAATTTGTTGGAGCCGGAAAATCGGGCGCTACTCTGGTTGAAAGAGGCCGAAGGCTTGTCACTTCGGGAGTTGGCCGATATCTTTTCCGCTCCGGAAGGTACATTGAAGGCCCGCCTCTCGCGATCGCGCGAGAAACTGAAGCGGGCGCTGGAGGAGAATGATTATGGATGAGTTGGATAAGGTGATTAAGGAAAGCGAACGCTTGGTAGCGGATGAAAAGCTGTGGAATCGGCTCCAGGCCGGTAATTCCAGAGATACGGATTCACGGAAAGACAAGGGTGAGGATTATTCCTCTGAATCAAAGCGGGTATTCCCCTTCCGCCAGGTCTTAGCCTTGGCCGCCTGCGGTATTTTAGCGGCGGGATTGGCGGCTTTTTCTCTTTCCCACCTGAAAGTGACGCCGCAAGTGCTAATCGACTATGCGGGTTTCGATGAATCCACCCATGATTGGCTCGCGTATCAGGTCGTCGGTTACTACACGGAATTGGGCAACGAAGAATCCGCGATAAATGCCGGCGCCGAAGATTGGATGGACACCTGGTCGCCATGGCTGGAAGCAGAACCTGAAGTCGCCGTTGCGACAGAATGAATCCCGACAAACATTGATTAAACAAGGAGAATGAAAATGAAAACAAGATTTACCACCTATGCACTCGCTTTGGGACTCTGTTTGAGCCTTTCGCAAAACCTACCGGCCAATCCTACCGATTCGACAAAACAGCCGCAGTCCGAAATGCAGAAATCCTATAAAAAGAAAGCGCATGGAGAAAAACATAAGCATCGAGGCATGCTCAACCCCAGGTTAATCCGCGCTTTGGAATTGACGGAAGCGCAACGCATGAGTCTGAGCGAGCGCCGCAGCGCCACCGAACAGAAAAGAAGCGAATTGAAGGCAGAGAAGTCACGGGCCGAAAAAGACATGAAAGAGGCGCTCGCCGCCCTGCCCTTGGACAAAAAAAGGATCAAAGAGATATCGGAGAGAATCCTTCTCAACCAACGCCGATTTTCCGAGTTGCGACTGGAGGGAGTGGTCTTTTTCGTGGAATTGCTCACACCGCAACAACATGCCAAATTCGTAGAGATGCAGACCCGTAAATCGTGAAATCCAGTCGGTATCGGAGAAGGAGGCGGCTCCGGCCTCCTGCCGGTGCCGCCTATAGCGGAGCGAACTGAATCTTGATGTAGAGATTCTCCGCTAGATCGAATTTCATCGGCTTGATTTTCTGATGGTTGCGATCGAACAGGAGAATGATGATCGGCCGCTCCTTATTTTCCGGATGCACCTGCGCCACCACTCCGGAATATCCCATGGTGCGGTACTTGGGATCCTCCGTCACCGTAATGCGGGAGCCCACCGGAAAAACCGGAATCATGGAAATCATCAAATCGACTATGGGGGTGTTCAGTCGGGTACCCGCCAGCATGATGAGATCACGCATGGCCATCTCGGGAGATTTGGGGAGAAAAGTACCGGGTCGGGGCGCCAACAGTGAAATGTAAGTATCGGCAACGGCAGCTACCTCGGCATACCGGTGGATGAATCCCGTTTCGGTGGAAATCACCTTCCTCGGCAATTCGTTGCGTCCCTTTAGACCGCGCGGGTAACCCGTTCCGTCCTGGTTTTCATGGTGCTGATAAGCCACGTGCGCGGTATTGATGGCTATGCCTTCGTTCTCTTTGAGAATCGCATATCCCATGGAAGGGTGTTCGCGCATCAACTCCTTCTCCTCCGCGCTCAAGGGTCCCTTTTTATTAAAAACCGACTCGGAAAGCAAAATCATCCCGAAATCCATAAGAAAGGTTCCGAGCGCCAATTCCTCGATATCCTTGATGGGAAAGCGTAAACGCTGGGCGAGAAGTATGGAAGTTATGGTCACGTCGAGGGAATGCTGGAAGAGATAACCGCTTTTGGAACGCATGGAGGTCAGGTTCACCATCAATGGCTCCCTGGCGAGTAGAGTTTCAATGATTTCGGAAACCAAGGACTTGGCTTGGGATACGGCGATAATGTTTTTGAAGCGGGAGGCGTCGGCAAGAAAACCTCGCACCGAAGCCACAGTCATATTCTTCATATCACCGGCGCTTTTAAGCAATTCGGCATGCTTTTGTAAGGTACCCAGTGCCTGCAATTCCAATTGCTCTTGGATGAGGATTTCCGGTATTACATCCACGCCTTCCTGGTATACCCAGAATCCGTTCAATTCCATTTTACGGCATTTGGCGATCACTTCGTTATTCAAAACGAAACCCTGGGATAAAAGCAAATTACCCCGCTCCCCCAAAATGGAACGAGCCAATACCATGCCGGGATGGACTTCTTCGATGGAAACTTGAATCATAGGGCTAACGGATATTCCGGTAAGCGCATCCGCTGGGGAAATTGAATGAACGTCATTTCCAATTTTCCCAGCCAACGGCGGCAAAGTCAAGTACGGTGAATCGACGAGGGATGAATTAGGCGATTTTGGGCGGTTTTACCGGAGGAATAGGGTAAAACCGATCGTATTCCCATTCAGGACGGGATAATGTCTTTAATAGGAGATAATCCTCGCAAGCTTGCCATTTCTGTCTAACAATCTTCCGTCCACCCGGAATTCGGAATTGCCCTCAAGTAACGGCGTGAATCCCGGTCTAAGGGAGCGGCCAAGGGAAACTGAATAATTTCCGGTTTTGTATCCCCGGACCAGCATGGGAAGCCGGTATAGCCCTTTATTCGTGATGATAAAAAGGGTTTTGAAATCCGCTCCCCCGAAAGCGAGATTCGTCATTTGCTCTCCGGGAATCGATATTTTTCCGAGAGCTTCTCCTTTCGGCGAAAAGACGTGCACCGCCTGGCCGAATTGTACGGCATAAACATTGCCCAGTTCGTCCAGCACGACGC
Source organism: Fibrobacteria bacterium (assembly GCA_041746255.1). Lineage (GTDB taxonomy): Bacteria > Fibrobacterota > Fibrobacteria > UBA11236 > UBA11236 > JBGTHM01. The sequence continues at coordinate 82,168 of JBGTHM010000005.1, forward strand.
CATCGGCGCTCGGTACCGTCGCGAATTCATTGCGACTGCCTAAGGAGAAATCCTCCCTGACGGCATAAGCCGCAATTTTACCGTCCTGATTCTCCAAAACATACAGGATTTTCCGCTCCTCGTCCCATTCGATGCCGTTGGGCTTGGGCCGATTGCTCAAAACCTCCCGAGTCTCCCCCGTAGCTGCGTCCCGGAAGAAAACGGAACGCCCGTTGAAGTTGGTAAAGAAGAGGTTGTCTTTTGAATCACCGGTCACGTCATTGAAATTTTCTCCGCTATTGGGGTACTTATAGAGAGTATCGGTTTGGTTATCGAAGGTTTCACCCGCCTTGACCCGCACAATCGCTTTGGCCTGGCAGATGATGATTCGGTTTTGCGTATCCAGCCACATGCCATTGGGAGCGTCCGCGGCCTTGCGCCAGGGATGCGCGGTATCCTCGCCTACTTTCAAACGCATGGTACGGTTATTGGAACCCATTTCATTGAAATAAACATTCCCCTGCCAATCCGCGACAACCCCTTCGCCGAAGACAGTGCCTCCGGCCCGCTTGGTCAATTCCGGAGTACCCGGCGCCGCCAACGAGGGTGGAAGGGTATGGAGGGTTTGAGCCAAGACGCCAACCGCACTTGCCATCACCAAATACAGCGCCGATAAAGAATGCCGCGACATTTTCATTCTCCTGTTTATGGTTTTAAATATAAACGCATTCGGGATTACAGACATCAGGTTTGCATGGACTTTTAAATGGTATTTTATGCAAATGGCCAATCCCAAGCGCAGTCGCCCGGAAAACACGGCAGGAGATTTCTACGTCGATGACACCTGCATCGATTGCGACACCTGCCGATGGCTGGCGCCGGCAACCTTCCTTCGGGCCGGCGAATTTTCTGCGGTGGGCCGACAACCCGCCACCTCCACTGAAAGAGAGCTTGCCCTCCAGGCTGCGGTGGCCTGTCCCACCGCTTCCATTGGCACCCACTCTCCTGCTTCGGAGCTGCCGTCCATAAGACGAGCCTTCCCACTTCCTCTGGAAGACAACGTATTTTACTGCGGCTATCATTCCCGTAAATCGTTCGGCGCGGCGAGCTATTTCATTCAACGTGATGAGGGTAATATTCTCGTCGATTCCCCCCGCTTTTCTCCCGTGTTGGCGGAACGTTTGGAGTCGATGGGCGGTGTGCGCTACTTTTATCTCACGCATGGAGATGACGTAGCCGACCACGAGGCCTGGCGCGATCGCTTCGGATGCGAACGTATTATGCACAAGTGGGACGCTAATGTCGAAACCCTCGGCTTGGAAATCCTGTTGCAGGACGAACAGCCCTATGCGCTGGCCGAGGATTTGCTTATCCTCCCCGTGCCCGGCCACACCCGCGGGAGTACGGTGCTTTTGTATCGAGACAAATTTATTTTCACCGGCGACCACCTCGCCTACTCCATACGCCTGAAACATCTCTACGCCTTCCGCACCGCCTGCTGGTATTCGTGGGAGAAGCAAATCCTATCCATGGAAACCCTGCTGAAATACCGCTTCGAATGGGTTCTTCCCGGCCATGGAAGGCGCTACCATGCGAATGCCGAAGAAATTTCCCGGCAAATGGGTCTTTGTATCGAATGGATGAAATCCCGGTAAAAACCAATTTTTGGATTTGAACACTTTGGATAATGGTTTTAAATACAAAGTGAAATGAACAGCCTACCATTTGGATCCAAGGCTGAAAATTTCTAGGAGGGGAAAATAGCATGCGTAACTCTTACAAACCGGAGAATTACAACTCCGTATCACCCTATTTTGTAGTTAATGGCGCCCAAAGGTTTATCGACCTGCTCAAATCAATTTTTGGTGCTGAAGAATTAAGACGCTATGATAACACCGACCGTAGCATTATGCATGCCGAGGTCCGCATCGACGATTCCGTTATCATGGTAGGCGACGCCTCCGCCCAATATCCTGCGAATTCATTGCTGACGCACATTTACGTGCCGGATGTGGATGTCGTATTCCGAAATGCCATGGAAGCCGGCTGCGAGTCTTTGGATACGCCGAGTAAAAAAGAGGGAGATCCCGACAAAAGAGGTTCATTCAAAGATTTTTCAGGGAATACCTGGTCCATCGCCACTCAAGTTTCTCCCCAATGACGGATATCATACTGGCATTTGTCCCGGGAGCCGGACTTGATGCTTCGATATGGGAAAAATTGACCCCGTACCTGAATTTTAAACAGGCCTACCTGGATTATCCCAATCGCGGAAATGCTCCAGCGACAAACAGGCGTTTATCCTTACAAGATTACTACTCAACCTTGTTACGACAATTGGAGGATTTCCCGAATGCGAAAATTCTCCTTGTCGCCCACTCGCTGGGTGGAATTTTCATCAACAAGCTGGCCTCGGAATTAAATGAGAGGTTGATTGGTATCGTGGCCATTGGTGCCATCATTCCGGATGAGAACCATTCATTTTTATCGGAGTTTCACGGTGTACAACGATTTATCATGCGGGTAATAATGCGTTTGGCGGGCACACGGCCTCCTGCCTCGCAAATAAAAAGCGGACTTTGCAACGACCTTAAAGGCGAAATGGCGGATAAAATCGTGAGCCGATTCACGCCGGAATCCATTGCGGTTTACACGGAAAAAATCACCTACCCAATTCCGCTCAAGCCTTGTCTTTTTATTTTGCTTACGAATGATAAGAGCGTTTCGGTGAGTCGGCAAAAATTATCCGCGGAGAAGTTCCGGGAAGCGCAAATCCACAGTCTCGACTCCGGGCATCTTCCCATGCTGAGCCAACCGGAAAAACTAGCGGGCCTACTGAATGATTTCACGCGATCCTTGACGGTGTAAAGAAATCCGTTTCACATCGCCGCGGAAACTCCCTTTTCAGATGCGGGAACCGACCAATCGTAAACGGGTGGGAGGGGTTTGGAACCCAATAGCCTGGCCACACCCGCCAAGCCGGTCATGATCGCCCGCCCGATGGCGGATGCCGGAGTCGAAGACTGATGCTCATCGGCTTGTACGAAAACCTGCCCGGTCATTCCCAACGTCAAGGCCGGCGATCGGCCGCTGTCACGTGTCATAACCGCCAACGGAATGAATAAATCCTCCATACGAGGCCCGTCCAAGGTAACTTCGACCACAACCGGCTGTTTTCCGAAATTCTTGAATCGATGGCGCTTCCGGGGTGGAATCGACACGCTCATGCCTGGGCCGTAGTCGACCCTTTTCCCTTCGATCCAAATGGTAAGCGCGCCTTCCAAAACCTTGAATGACTCGGTTTCGTATTCGTGAAAATGTTCTCCGGGCCCCGTCTTACCCGGCCCCAAGGTCCAGGTAAAGCGGAATAATTTCTCCTCCGAACGGAACGAATTCCGGAAAAGAAAATGCTCGCCGGTGGCGGGCATGGCGACTGTAAGGGCTTGATTGTCTAGCTTCATAATGTTACATATAGTAACTTATGTCCCCATCCCCTGTCAAACGGAATTTCCGCGTTCGCAAAAACCCCGAATCATTCCACCATGGCGATTTACGCGAAGCGGCCATCCATCTCGCCGTAAAAGACGTCGAAACCCGGGGCCATACCCATGTTTCGCTGGAGCGTCTGGCCAAAAACCTGGGAGTTACCCGCCCCGCGCTCTACCGCCATTTCGCCGATCGCGACGCCCTGCTCGAGGCCGCCGCCCTGCGTGGCCTGGAACGATTCGAAAAAGCCCTGGAAGCGCCGCTCCTTTTGGCTCCCGACCCATGGAGGGCCATTCACGACTGCGGCTACGCCTACGTCCGCTTCGCTTGGGAAAACCCGGGTTGGTTTCGCTTGCAATTTTCACGGGAGCAAACCGAAAGGCGTCCCTCTCATCTGATGACGCGCCGTCCGGCTTATGCACCGCTGCTGCTCAAAGCCGTTTCCGACAAATTTGGAAATGACAATCCGGAAACCGACGATGTGTTCCGTGTCCTTTGGGCCGAGGTGCATGGTCTCGCGGTGTTGGTGGTGGAACGCGTTTTTCAACTGGTGGATACCGACACGGAAAGGTTAGTGGCGGCCGAAAGGGCGATATCCATATTGGTAGAGGCCTTTCATGCCTATTCTAAAAACAAAGTGGGGCGACTGGGACTGGCGCCGTCCCAGCCCATGCCCGGTTTCTCGAGCTTGGTAAAGGGAAAGGCGCCCTGACCTCAATACCGAATCCTGGGTTGTTGGTATTTTATCTTTGACCAACCCCGTAAAACTCTTGTGGGTTAACGGTTTCCGCACCTATCTTAAAGTCTGCTCCGCGAAGATAAGCGGATTAAAGGATTTAAGAGGCATGACTCCCACCCAAAAAGCCACCCCCGCCACTGTCGCATACGGAAGCTGGCCTTCCACCATTTCCGCCGAAAGCCTGGCGCGTTCCACCTTGGGGCTGGGACAAATCCAGGTGACCGAAGACGGCCTATTCTGGCTGGAGAGCCGCCCTGCCGAGGGGGGAAGGCAGGTGGTGGTAAAAGCCGGCATGGGAGAAGAGGGGAAAGAAAGCGAAGATATGTTCTCCGACCCGTACAATGCCCGCAATAAGGTGCATGAATACGGCGGAGGTGATTTCCTGGTTCATCGAGGGGTTCTCTATTTCACCCATCAATCCGACCAGCGCATTTACCGCGTGGATCATAGCCGCGCCCCCCAGGCCATAACCCCCGAAGGACCCTTCCGCTATGCGGATTTGGCGGTGGACGAATTGCGTGAGCGCCTCCTCGCGGTCCGCGAGGAGCACCATGGCCGGGGCGAGCCGCATAATAGCCTGGTCGCCTTGCCGTTGGCGGGAGACGCGCCCCCCGCCGTTCTAGCGCATGGATGCGATTTCTACGCCTGCCCCCGCATCAGCCCCGACGGCCACCACCTTTCGTGGCTGTCTTGGAACCATCCCGATATGCCTTGGGACGGTTGCGAACTTTATGTCGCTGAACTGAATCCGGGCGGAGATCCCGGAGCCATCCATCATGTCGCCGGTAGCCGCGAGGAGTCCATCTTCCAGCCACAATGGTCGCCGGATAACCGGCTTCATTTCGTTTCTGATCGTACGGGATGGTGGAACCTGTTCGTTTGGGATGGAAAAAAATCCCGCAATCTCTGCCCCATGGAAGCCGAATTCGCGTTGCCGCAATGGGTATTCGGACAATCCACTTACGCCTTCGTGGGCGACGAATCCATCCTTTCCGCCTACAACCAGGGAGGCCGATGGACGCTTTGTCTCCTGAACCGTCAGGGCGGAAAGCGTCAAGATTTCGATTTGCCCTTCTCCCAAATAGAAAGTGTACGGGCCGACGCCGTCACCGGATATTTCATCGCATCTTCTCCGACATGCTTCCCCGGGATTTGCGCCCTCAACCTTTCCAACGGAAAGTTACGCCTGATCAAATCCTCACTGACCGACTTTCACATCGATGGCGGCTCCGATCAATGGGCCCTTCCGGAACCCATCGACTTTTTAGGTTATGATGGGCAATTATCACATGCATGGTTTGTACCGCCGCATAACCCGCACTACCAGGGACCTAAGGGAGAATCGCCTCCGCTCATAGTCAAAGTGCACAGCGGGCCAACCGCCGCCACCTCCACGGGGCTGGATTTGGGCGTACAATTCTGGACTTCGCGAGGCTTCGCTGTTTTATCCGTCGACTATGGGGGAAGCACGGGTTATGGTCGCTCCTACCGGCAAAGGCTTGACGGCCTTTGGGGCCGCGTGGATGCGGAAGACTGTTTGCTGGCCGCCCTGTATCTTCAGCAAGCCGGTCGCGTGGACGGCGGTAAAATGGCCATTACCGGCAATAGCGCAGGGGGGTTCACGGCTTTGTCCGCCTTGGCTTTTCATAAGGGCTTCAGTGCGGGAACCAGCCTTTACGGCGTCGCGGATTTGGAAGCCTTGGCCCATGATACGCACAAATTCGAAGCGCATTATCTCGATCGGCTGGTGGCTCCCTATCCTGCCGGAGAAGCCGTCTACCGGGAGCGTTCACCCTTGCATCATGCGCAGGGGATAACCTGCCCGGTACTGCTGTTGCAGGGTCTGGAGGACAAGGTCGTACCTCCCGCCCAATCCGATGCCATGTTTCGAATACTGCGCGAAAAAGGCCTTCCTGTCGCCTATTTACGTTTCGAAGGGGAAGGACACGGTTTCAAACTTCCCGCAAACCGCAAAAAGGCCCGGGATGCTGAACTCTATTTTTACCGCCGCATCTTCGGATTGCATGATCCGGATGGCCTCGAACCGCTTGTAATTGAAAATTTTTGAAATTTGTAAATCCGGGAATTATGAAAAGGTCATTAAATATTGATTTCCACTTGGAAAGGGGGTAACCTTAACTTCATTGTATCGTGTCGGTAATCATAACGGGTTGACAGCAGGGCCGGAATTCGGTCGGCGGAATAATTGTCTTATTAAAAATTATCCTGGCCTAGAAAAAACAACTCATGCCCAACCTTCTGCTTATCACCTCCATCGACGAAGAAGCCGCCATTCTTCAACTCGCCTTGAAAAGCCGCAACTTCTCCGTGAGCCACCTTAATCCGCCGGTAACCAGCCCACTCCAATGCCTACTTTTTAAACCCGACATCATTCTGATGGAAATCGGCCAAAGCTACCTGCTTCAATGCAGTATCATCCAAGCCATGTCGAACGAAAAGCGGTCGCGTCATATTCCGATTCTCGCGTTTGGGCGGGGAGCAGACAATCCTACCGTCTTTCGTTCCATCACCCAAAGCGGAGCGCGGGAATTTTTTCCACGTCCCTTGAAGATATCCGATGTGAGTAGGCTGCTCGAAGCGCATCTCCCTAAGCTTAAAGGCGAGGACAAGCCGCTTCCCGTACCGGTAGATCAAGACCAGGATATGGCCCGAATCCTCGGAGACGATCTCAGTACCGTGCAAAAACTGGACCTGATGGTGAGCCATGTGGGAAAGCTCATGGCCTTCCCATTTACCGCCGCGGCGGTAACCCGCGTGGCCGACGACCCCATGAGCGGTGCGGCCAAGTTGTCCCAGGTCATCTCCCAGGACCAGGCCATTTCGGCAACCATACTCAAAATTTCCAATTCGGTATTCTGTGCCGGTAGGGGCAAGCCCACCACCGACATCCGGGAGGCGGTGGTACGCATCGGATTTTCCGCCACCCGTAATATTGCCTTAAGCCTTTCGGTCCTCAACCTGCTTGACGACCGAGGCAAACAGGCGGGATTCGATAGAAGCGACCTTTGGTATCAATCCCTGGCCTGTGGACTTATCGCGGAAAAATTGGCGCGCAATGTCGGGTATCCGAGCCCTTCCGAAGCGTTCATCGCCGGATTGCTCCATGACTTCGGAGCGCTGTTACTGGACGAATTTTTCGGAGACATTTTCACGCAAGTCATGGTGCGCTCGAGCTCGGGACATCCCGCCTTGAATTGCGAAAAGGAGCTGTTAGGATTCGATCACAACGATTTGGTGGATAAACTATTTGAGCAATGGCGCATTCCCGCGAACCTCGGCTTCGCCATAAAGCACCGCGCCACTTTCCTGGAGGTGGATACCCGCGCCAATCCATCCCAGGGACAACTCACCCGGCTCTTGGGAACTTCCTCATTGCTGGCCAAAGCCGCCCATCTCGGCAGGTGCTGCGACGCATTTTTACATCCCGTTCCGGTGACGGTACTAAAGGAATTGAAAATCGAGCTAGGGCTGCACCGAACCTTCATGAACGACATCTATCCACTCATGGATCAATATTGCAGTTTGCTTAGCATGGAAAAACGCATCGCCGCTAAACCTCTGGCCGGACGCGCTGTGCAATTTGGTTTATGCGATTTGGTGAAATCGAGCTTCGAGCCTCATTTATTCTATATGCACATGCGCGGTTACGGTGTCACCGAGTTGGGAGCGGCCGAAACCACGGAGGAAAACCTGGACATGCTCGTCCTCAACGTGGATAAGCAGGGAAGCGACGACACCTTCCTGAAATTGATGTATTCCGGGGATAATCCTGGGGCCTTCAAACCCTTGCTGGTCTTCGCCGAAGCCAAAGAATACCGCCCCTCCCTGCCCGAGGGCGCCCGTTTCGAAGTTTTACCTAAAAATATCGATACCCGCACAATCGATGCCGGTATAGAAAAACTTCTGGCCGTCTAGAATTCCGATTTTATGATCCTCCGGGAACGGCTTTCCCGGAAAATCGCCCACCCTTGGCAGAGCACAACCAAGCCGATCAGCACCACATCGCCCTGCCATGAGCTGTCGAAAGGCCGTACCCCCAACGATACGACCCATAGCGCCAAAATCAGGAGATGGAGAACGTAAACCTGCAGGCTTTTTCTTCCCATGGCGAAGGCTTGTCCCGCTATTCGGGAATGGAAACGTCTCAAGGCATGGAGTCCCGCATAGAGCAGGCAGCACAACCCGATAATCATAGGCATCAAAGCGGGACGAAGGTTGTAATAGGCGACATTTTTGGCTGGCCCCCAAAACCCCGCGGGCATCTCGCGGACATAGCCATAGCGCCCCAGAGGTTTCGAAAAAAGCGCTTCGAACGAATGCATCCAAAGGGAGCCGGCCACCAGGAAAAAACCTGCGATGAGTATCACCCGAGCCGCCTTATCGGGATTTTTACGGGAATGCAAAACTCCCAGGGCGCCCAGCACTGTGAATATCAATAGCGGCAGCCAGGGGCTATTTCCGGAAGTGAGCATGAAGATCTCCCGCCGGGTAACATCCAAATAAAGGTACAAGGCCGTTCCGGACATCGCGGTAATCCACAACGAGATCTGCGGATGGTTGGAACTCACCGGAAGCGAAATCAGAATCAAAGCGAACGCGATGGTAACCAGAATCCCGCTGGATAGGAGCGCATCCGGGAGATAAAATCCATGCTCGAGCGCGAAAAAGAGGGACGACAACGCGAACAACCCGGCCGCCCGACGCATCGTTCGTTTTAGCCAATCACCGCGCCCGGCCGATCCGTGCGCCATCCAGGATCGCGCCAATGCGGCTCCCACCAGCAGAAGAAAGAGGGACGCCGTGAGGGGTTCGATGAGCATGGCCAAATCACTCCACCATCGACGCGCATCTTTCTCAATCAGCCTGGTTGTATGCGAAGCCATCATCAGAAGAATCGCGACGGTGCGCAGCGCATCCAGGGAGTGATCCCTCCTTTTTGCGCCTGTCACCGACGACTCCCATTCGCTTCGCGACGCAGTTTTCACAAGGTCGGACGGCTTATCCATTCAGCGACGGATTTATGGTACTCCTGGGATCCCGCATAACGGGTGAACCCCCAACGCCGGATACCTGTTTCGACCTGGGGAATCGTAACCGTTTCACCCGCTTGCAATTGTTGCAGGTTTTTTCCGGGGTTGTGTTTTTGCAACAGCCAAAATGGAATTTGTTGTTCAAACGCCCACATCCACAAATTGAAACCGCGCCCGATAATTTTCGGCTCCAGGCTCGAAACATGGTAGTTACCATAAAAATCCTCTTCCACCGCGCGATAGCGTTCCTCGCGTTTTGCAAGAAAGCCTTCTATCCGGGATTCATCCGTGATGGGTAGGCGAAATGAACGGTTCACGCGAAAGTCGCTGGAATTACGGATGCGGTTGACCCGTCTTAATTCCCGGGTGGGAACGCCCGACCATTCCGCGTAATGGGAAAGGGTTTCCTCTCCTCCCACTAAGATGATTAGAAAACCATTCTCGTAAGCGTGTTCCAATCGATACACGCCCGGCTCGAAACGATCCACCGGGTGGGCGAGTTTTTCCATATCGGAACTTAAGAGCAAGAAGTCCGCATCGACTCCTGATCCCTTGGAGAAAGTTTCCGATATATCGGAAACGGAAATCGCAACGGGCAACGGTTTTGGAATTCCGGCCGCTTCGCCTTCCAGGGTAACGCCGGCTGCGATAATATCCGATTCGGTTGATGGGTGACCGGCGGGCTTCATTACCGTTGTCGCCATCGGCAATTCCTTCCCCGGCTTACTTTCCTTTTTTCCGGTCACGGCTACGGTCACTGCTGCCGTTTTCTCAGGAACGTTGTCGACATGATCCCGCAGCGCCGTTTCGATGCGAGGCGCCGCGGCTTGCTCCGTCTTGGCCAAAACCGTAGCCATCAGGCCTTCGTCCACATCCGCCAAAGCCACTTCCACCGGCAGGCGGAGGGAGTAACCCTTGGGAATGATACCACTGCGACGGAAGGTCGTAGGGCGCAGCGCCAGGTTGTACTCCTCCAACTCCAACATCGATAAGCCCGTGATCCGGGATATCTCATCGGGAGAACTTGCTCTGCTCAGCACCGTCTCGTGGAATCGCAGCGGCTCCCATTTTTCCAGACGCGGATATAGCGAGTCGGCCTGCATCGCGATGGACGAGGCGGCCAGAAATTCAGCGTAAAAGTTCTTGGAGGCAAATCCGAAAGTCTGCGAAGAATAATTGAGGATGATGGTCTCCAGATTGCGGGTGCCCGTCTGCCGTATCGCCCGCGACATGCCACCCGCTCCATGGTTGTAGGCCACCAAGGCCAATGGCCATGTCTGCAAGCGCCCAAAATTGGATTTGAGCAACTTTCCCGCAGCACGGGTAGAGCGATATGGATCGCGCCTTTCATCCACATGGTAGCCTATGGTCAGGTAGGGCTTTCCCGAGGCCTTCATGAATTGCCACATTCCCGCGGCGCCAACCTTGGAATAGGCATGCGGAAGAAAAGAGGATTCGACATGCGGAAGATACTTCAGCCGGGTAGGGATACCCTCGTGTCTGAAGGTGGAGTCGATCATGTCAAGATATCGGTATGACCGCTCAATTCCTTCGCGGAACCGGTGTTTGATTCCCCGTTGGAAGCGGATTTTTCCCGCCGCGTCAATCAGCGCTGCCGAATCCCAGTGTGAGGGTAGACGGGCGCGCAACGCATATTCCTCGGCACTAAGCGATCCGCTTTCCCCGCCGGCCAAGGCTTTTAGCTGTAACTCCAGCCGGCGCGTCTCGTTCGCGACGATTTCGCGGGCCGCCGGCGAGTTTTGTTTGTCCGCCGCGATGCGGGCATAGACGATACCAAGATCGTCACGGTGGTGTAATAATCCTTCGTCGTCACCTACGTGATAATAAATATCGAACCAGAAGCTCGCTTGCGTATGAATGTGGGAGCCGGCGGTGAAAATATCGTCCGTAAGGATAGGCCGGGAAGCGGAAACCTGGGATGCCAAAAATCCGAAAATGACCAACGCAACTTTCACATGGGCCTCCGGTAAGGATTTCGGATCGCAAGGGAGATTGCTCTAAAATAATCCATTGTCTGTGGCGCCGCAAAATTGCAGCGCCACATCAATCATCGGTATCGTCCGGATCGGAGTCGCCATCATCGGTGGGTTTGGGTCCTGCCGGCTTGGCGCCACCTTCTTCCCCCTTGCTCATCAAGGAAGGATGAAAATCGATTTTTCGAGCTTCCTTGGTTTCTCCCAAGTGGAGAATTTCGGCGCAATCGTCGCAATAACCCAATTCCTTATCGATAGTGAATCGAACCGATACGACATTGATGCCGCATTTCGTGCACATCTGGGGCCTGAGCAGGTTTCTTTTGAAAATATGCTGATGTTCAAGCTCTTTTTCGATCCGCTCCACCAACTCCTCGGGACTTTCGTCGGCAGAATTGCCCCGACGACGATTTTGCACGTCAAGGGGTAGATGCGAAGCGGCCACTTTGTTGCCACGACGGACAATGCGCTCGTCTTCTTGGGAGATCTCCCGGAAGAAAGTCTTCACCGGCTTTTTCGCTACCTTGGGTGCAGGTTCGGCCACTTCACCCTTGGGTTTAGCATCCGCCTTTCCTTTGGGGGCCGCTTTTTCGGCCTTTTTCGAATCCTTCCCGGGCATAGTGGCATGGCCATTCAGTTTCTTGTCGGAAGGCGCGGTGGCGATTTCCGTTTTGCCCACGACCTTCGCCGTCGGTAGGGAAGATTTCTTACCATTGGTTACGCTTGGGGTCGCTTTCGCTACCACGGCTTTAGCGACCGAAGTTTTGGCAATCGCAACCTTGGCCGCTACCTTGGCTTTAGCCGGAGCGACTTTGAGGGCTATCGGGACGTTTTTTTTCCCGTTAGCCTTAGGCAATGCGGCCTTGACAACTTTGACCTTACCCAAGGTTGTTTTTACCGGCGCTCCCTTACCTTTTCCGTTTTCCGTGGAGGAAATGGTTTTTTTACGGGATGTCGCGACGGCCTTCAATGGTTTGGCGGCCGATTTACCGGCCTTGGTCGCTTGTTTTACATTCTTTGCCGCAGCCTTGGATTTAATTGGAGCTTTGGTTTTTTCTTTTCCCTTGAGAGGAAGTTTTTCCTGTTTTTTCAATGGCTGCTTTTTCGGGGTGATTTTCTGGTTTTTGTTCTTGGTGGCCGTTTTGGATTTGGAAGTTGCTTTGACGGCAACTTTTCCGGCCAATTTAACGGTTTTCTTTTTTACCGGTGATGATTTTCCAGCTACATTCCCGGCGCGGGCTTGTGGCTTCTTGGCCGGTTTTTTCGGTACTGCTTTTTTGGTTTTCTTTTTCGACAGGGCCACGCCGTCCCTCCTTTCAAACGGAATTCAGGAAAAAGCTTATTCCGCCCACCTGAAGCCGTGCACTATTTCACTTCTGTGATTTTCACGGATAAAATGGGATCGCCTCTTTCCAGCCGACTCAGCACGTCGAATCCGGAAACTATTTTGCCGAAAATCGTATGGTTGCCGTCGAGATGCGGCTGGGTCATATGCGTGATGAAAAACTGCGAACCACCGGTATTCATGCCTGCATTGGCCATGGAAAGCACCCCGGCCACATGTTTCAATTCGTTAGACTCATTTTCAATCGTCCATCCGGGGCCGCCGGTTCCATCGCCTTTAGGGTCACCACCCTGGGTCATAAAGCCCTGGATGATACGGTGGAAAGACAGGTTGTTATAAAATCCCGAGTCCGCCAAGTGAGCGAAATTCGCCACGGTATTGGGTGCTTCCTTGAAGAACAGCTCCAGCTTCATCGTCCCTTCGTGGGTCTTGATTTCCGCGAACATTTGCTTGAGGCCCTGGTAATCCCGGTTAAACTCCCGGCCTTCACTTTCGTAGGCGGAGCCTAGGGTGACTACAAAGAGAGGTAGAGTTATCGCAAGGAGCGAAATACGATTCAATAAGTGCATAGTACCTAGCCTTGCTGAAAGATGAAGTGACCCGACGCTCGCGACGTCCCGGAACCATTTGGAAACGGAAAAATAACAAATTTAGTAAATTAGGCGAATCGGGGTCCCGCAGATCGAGGAAAACGACCCTTTTACGCCCAACCCTCAATTTCATACCTTTGGGGGCATTTTCCGCCTCCCCAACATCGAGTCATATGCGACCTCAAGCTGAAAAAATCCGCAATTTTTGCATTATCGCCCATATCGACCATGGCAAATCCACTTTGGCCGACCGCATGCTGGAGCTGACCGGCACTATCATCCGCCAGAAAATGCAGGCACAGGTTTTGGACGATATGGATTTGGAGCGGGAGCGAGGTATTACCATCAAGTCCCATGCCATTCGCATGGAATTCAATTATTTGGACGAAAAATATTTCCTCAACCTCATCGACACCCCCGGGCATGTCGATTTTACTTATGAAGTGTCGCGTTCCCTCACCGCGTGCGAAGGGGCGATACTGGTGGTTGACGCCACCCAGGGAATAGAAGCCCAAACCCTCAGCAACCTATATCTGGCGTTGGGAAACGATCTCGTCGTCATCCCCGTTATCAATAAAATCGATTTGCCCTCAGCCCATCCGGACGACATCGCCGAGGAATTGGGGGAAATGCTGGGCATCGACCCTAAACGGATTCCGCGTATATCCGCCAAAGAAGGAATCGGCATCGATGAGGTGCTTAACCGCGTGGTCGAAGATATCCCCCCGCCCAAAGGGGATCGCTCGGCTCCGGCTCGGGCGCTTATTTTCGACTCCAAGTTCGACAGTTACCGGGGAGCCATAGCCCTCATCCGGGTATTTGACGGAGTGTTGGAAAAAAAAGCCCCTATCCACCTGATGGCCACCGATAAGGACCACGAAATCGCCGAAATCGGAACCCTCTCGATGGAAAGAGAACCGACGGATTCGCTGGCGGCGGGAGAGGTGGGCTACCTCATCGCGAACATCAAAAACGTGCGCGACACGAAAATCGGCGACACCATCATAGACAAGCGCCGCCCGGCCACCGAAGCCTTGCAAGGCTATAAAGAAATTCAACCCATGGTGTTCTCGGGAATTTACCCCGTCAACACCGAGGATTTCGAGAATTTGCGCGAGGCCTTGGAACGGTTGGCCTTGAACGATTCGGCTCTGAGCTGGCAACCGGAAACTTCACAGGCGCTGGGCTTCGGCTATCGCGTGGGGTTTTTGGGACTGCTGCACATGGAGGTGGTGAGGGAGCGTCTCGATCGCGAATTCGACATGAACGTAATCTCCACCGTTCCCAACGTGGAATACCACGTGCAGTTGGGAAACGGAAAAGAGATAGCCATCGAAAATCCGAGTAAACTTCCCGATGCGGGCGCTTACGAATATATCGAAGAGCCTTTCGTCAAAGCCCAAATCATAACCCCCAAAGACTTCGTGGGCGGCATCATGAAGCTTTCGGAGGAAAAACGGGGGCTGTTCTCGAACATGGAATACGTCACCGCCGAAAAGGTGACCCTTCATTATGAATACCCCTTAGGCGAAGTGATGTTCGATTTTTTCGATAAGCTGAAATCAGTCTCCAAGGGGTACGCCTCCTTCGACTACGAGCCCCTGGCCTATAGACGCTCCAATCTCGTGAAACTCGATATTTTACTCAACGGGGATCCCGTTGATGCCTTTTCGGTCATCATCCACCGCGATAAGGCGTTCAATTGGGGTAATGCCCTCTGCAACAAACTGAAGGAACTCATCCCCCAACAAATGTTCGAAGTGGCCATCCAGGCGGCCATTGGCGGCCGCATCATCGCACGCTCCACCGTCAAAGCCCTCCGCAAAAACGTAACCGCCAAATGTTATGGCGGTGATATTTCGCGCAAGCGTAAACTGTTGGAGAAGCAGAAAGAGGGTAAAAAGCGTATGAAGGCGGTGGGTAACGTCGAAATTCCGCAAGAAGCTTTCATGGCCGTTCTCAGCATGGATAAAGAGTGATTCTCAAACCTTTTCAGAAGGGCCATCGGCAGTAGATGGAATCCAAAGACGAAAAAGAGGGCATGTCCAGTGATGGCGAAGTAATGCGCCCGCTCCCCCCCGGCGAAGCTTTGGCGCGCAATCAACTCGACATCATCCTGCGCAACGTGGGTGATGCCATAACGGCGCAAGCTCCCGATGGAAGCCTGGTTTTCGCCAACGAAGCCGCGGCTCGCATGCTCGGCTATTCCTCTCCCGAAGCCTTGATGGCCGTCCCCATCGCCGAAGTCACCGCGAAATTCGAAATGCTCACCGAAACGGGCGACCCTATGCCCATCGAATCCCTGCCCGGTAGAAAAGCTTTGCGGGGAGGCCGCTCCGACGGCACCGTCATGCGCTCCCGGAATCGGGATACCGGCGCGGAATTCTGGAGCATCGTCAAAGCCTTCCCCGTTTTCGACGAGGAAGGCAAGGTGATCATGGCCATCACCGTGGTACACGACATCACGGCCCTGCGCCAAAAAGAGGAGCAAGTGAGGCAAATCCAAAAAATGGATGCCCTGGGGCGACTCGCAGGGGGCGTGGCTCATGACTTCAACAACCTTTTAACCGCCATCAACGGTTATAGCGATCTCGCCATGTACCATCTCCGGGAGGGACAGGACGATCTTTCCCGGAATATCCAGGAAATTCAGCGCGCGGGAAGACGCGCGGCGGCGTTGACATCCCAATTGCTCTCGCTGGGGCGCAGGCAGGAGTATTTTCCGGAGCGAGTGGATTTGAACCGTCTCATCCGGGAAATGGCGCCGATGTTGGCGGGATTGGCGGGCGAAATCATCGATGTGATATATGAATTCGGAGAACCTCCACCTTACATTGAAGCCGATGCGGGTCTGATGGAACAGGTCCTACTCAACCTGGCGCTCAATGCGCGCGACGCTATGCCCGAAGGCGGCACCCTCACCATAAAAACCGCCGAGGTTCCGGTATCGAAGGAACTCGGAGAGCCGTTGGGCCTGACGCCGGGCAGCTATGTCATGCTGCTGGTGACGGATACAGGGGTCGGAATGTCTCCCGAGGTGAAAACTCGGGCCTTCGAACCCTTTTTTTCCTCCAAGGGAGCGGGCAAGGGCATGGGGCTCGGATTGGCCACCACGTATGGAATTGTCCAACAGACGGGGGGCTGCATCCATGTCGAAAGCGAACCGGGCAAAGGAGCCGCCTTTAAGATGTTCTTCTTTTCGGCGCCCCCGGCGGCGCTTGCTACCATCAGCGCCAGGAACAACGCGCATTTGGTGGAAAACCGGAAATCCGTTTTCATCGTCGAAGACGACGATGCTGTCCGCTTGCTCATCGAGGGTGTATTAACCCAGCAAGGCTTCGTATGCCGCAGCGCATCCGATGGGGAAGAATCCCTGGCAATGCTGGAAGACGCTTCCCAAGCGACGCACCTGCTGATTACCGACCTGGTATTACGGGGGCTGGATGGAAAAACTCTAGCCGACCGTGTCGCAACCATCCGGCCCGGCCTCAAAGTCCTTTTCATTTCCGGCTATGCGGATGAAACCCTATCGCGCCTGGGAATTTCAGGGAACGATGTCAATTTTCTCCACAAACCATTTACCACCGACCAATTGCAACGCAAGGTGCGGGCCCTACTGAGCGTGCTTCCGCCGAACTCGCGGTAAAATACCCCTTTCAAGGGTGTTCGATACTCACAAATGGCATATCCGCCGTAAAAATAAATTAGTTTTATCCCGAAAGCCGTTTCTTCCTATTCGCCCAGTCTCACTGGCGAGAGGGAATTTTTACACCATCGGGACGGAATGCACATGCCGAATACGCCGGAGTCCGCTTTTACCGACTTACCGATGCAGCTGGATCTAGGGCGTGATCAGGAATTGCACGAAGCCATAATCCCATTAAAGATTTTGGAAACCCTGCTTCCACTGGGATTATGGGCATGCGACCCTGAGGGGCGCATAGCCTACCTCAGCCCTGCCCTGCATTCGCTTGTGAATTTCACTCCGCTCGAGAATCTCGGATTCGAGGATTTGGAAGACCCCGAACCGGGTTCATCATACACCGCTCCGCAGGCCTGGTTGGCGGCCTTGAAAGAAGGACGGTGCGAAGATTACACCTTCACTCTTCGCGATTCCAAGGGAGGGAGGCGTTCGATACTAAGGAGGGGGATTCCCGTTTTCGCGTCGGATTCCGCCTTAAAAGGCTGGTTCGGCTTTCACCTGGACCATCCCAACCTCCCACTCACTATTGAAAATCGGGATGATGTGGAAGATGCTTCCGAAGCGGACGATTCCGTCATCCCGGATTCCAAAAGCCTCAAGGGCATAGCACAAGAGCTTAAAATCACGGACGAAACGCTTGCGCTTATTTTCAACAGCGTTTCCGATCTGATAATCCTGCTTACCGTTGAGGATGAAGGCGAGGACGCCGACTACCGCTTTCTCAAGTTCAACCAACCGCTCATTCAATTCGGTTATCCTGTAAAAGAAGAGGTGATAGGCAAAAGCCTGAGCGAGGTGGTATCCGAACCCTATCTCAGTTTTTTCCGGGCCAAATGCGGTGAGGTGCGTAAAAAAAAGGAGGCGATGGCTTTCGAATACCAGACCAACAAGGACGGCGGTGTACGCACGGTGGAGGCGAAGTATACGCCCCTCATCGACAGCTCCGGTCGCTGCACCCACATACTCGTCGTATCGCGTGATATCCAGGAACGGAAACAAAACGAAGCGAAAATCCGCATTCTCAATGAGGAGTTGGGACGCAGAGTGCGCGAATTGCAAACGATATTCGATACGGCTCCCGTAGGTTTGATTCTCATCAAAGAACCGGATAGCCGCTTCGTGAAACTCAATCCCGTCATGGCCCGGATGCTGGAGCTCGACGACGACGAATTTTTCGAGGCCTACTCAGCGACCGCCTCGGGACCGCTGGGATCCTATCGGATTTGGCGCGGAGACGTAGAATTGCGACCCGAGGAAACTCCGATGGGACGCTGCCTCGCGACCGGCCTTCCGGTACGCGAGGAGGAATTGGAAATCCGCTTCCCGCATGGCCGAAATCGCTTTCTGGTCGGTAGCGCGGCGCCGGTTTTCGACGATAAAGGAAAAGTACGTGGCGCCATCGGCGCATTTGTGGATATTTCCGAGAAAAAGAAGCAGGAGGAATCGCTTAAGAAAAACGAAGCCAAATTGTTGCAATCCCGGAAGATGGAGGCCATTGGCCAACTGGCGGGTGGCGTCGCGCACGACTTCAACAATCTGTTGACCGCCATCAACGGTTACGCCGATTTACTCCTCCATGAATCCCCATTGGATGACAATCGGAAAACTTACGTGACGGAAATCAAAAAATCGGGAGAGCGGGCCGCGGCTCTGACCCACCAATTGCTTGCCTACAGCCGCCAGCAAATCCTGTCTCCCCGGAAAATGGATCTCAACGCGGTGGTGGTTGACATGGTCAACTTGCTGAGCCGTCTCATCGGCAAAGAAATCGATTTGGTAACGCTGACACCGGAGAGACCGACCTTCGTCAACGCAGACCCCGGGCAAATCGAACAGGTGGTACTGAACCTGGCCGTCAACGCGCGCGATGCCATGCCCGAGGGTGGGGAACTCCTGATAAAAGTTTCCTGCGAAACCCGCGTCATACCGGATAAGCCGCCGAGTGAAGACGCCTTTCAACATTACGGTGTACTATGGGTTTCCGACACGGGCCATGGGATGGACGAATCCGTGAAGGATCGCCTTTTCGAACCATTTTTCACTACCAAGGAATTGGGCAAGGGAACCGGATTGGGGCTTTCGGTGGTGGAAGGCATCGTAAAGCAAAGCGGAGGCTTTATTGAATTACAAAGCGAGCCCGGTCAAGGGACGCTTTTCAAGGTCTATTTGCCTGCCCTGGAGGCCAAAAGCGAAAAAAAGACCCGCTCAGAGGGCGAAAGAATCACCGAGAGGCTGCCGATAACCGGGCAAGGCACCCTGCTTTTGGTGGAAGACGAGGACATGGTCCGGAAATTCGTGGCCAATGTCCTTACGGTCGGAGGCTACCAGGTGCTTACCGCCGCCAACGGCGCTGAAGCCCTCCTTGTCAGTGAACGGCACCCGGGACCCATAGACGTACTGATAAGCGACGTTGTCATGCCCCAGATGAACGGCCCTAAACTCGCCGAACGACTGGCCGAGCATCGGGCGGGGTTACGTATTCTCTTCATGTCCGGTTATACCGATGATTCCATCGTGAAGCACGGCTTCCTCCAGGCCGGTTGCCATTTCCTGCAAAAGCCTTTTGCACCCAAGGTGATCCTTAGGAAGCTGCAAGAGATTTTCAATTCCGAAACCGTTTCCTCCCAATAAGCCCCGCGCCGGACGTAGCGTGCCCGAGGTGGGCCTGTCCTTTCATTCGCGAAAAACCTTGCATCGAAACCCCAAAACGTACTGATTAGGGATATGGTCTCATACAATCGGAAGGGGTGAATTTATGTTAGGTGCAGCATTGTTGTTTTTGATTGTGGCTATTGCAGCCGCCGTGTTGGGATTCGGCGGTATCGCGGGCACCGCCTCGTGGATAGCCCAAATCCTTTTTGTGGTTTTCTTGATCCTGGCCGTTATCAGCTTCTTTACCGGAAGGCGACCTACGGTCTGACGCGAATTGGCGGTGCAAACGGGTTCTAGCGGGTAGCGTAGCGGCGATTCCCGCCCTACCGACTCCCGCGAGCCAAAATGCGTGGTAAAGATTAATTTTATCGGGGACCAATATGCTCGCATTCCCCGATGATTTTGGCCGATATGGCCCCTATGGCGGTAAATACGCCCCCGAGATCTTAATGCCCGCTCTGGAAGAGTTAGAAGCCCGTTATTCGACCCTGAAAGACAACCCGGATTTTCAAAAAGAGCTTGCCGGCCATCTTAAAGACTTTGTGGGACGGCCTTCCCCGCTTTATTTCGCCGAACGTCTTACCGCGCATTGCGGAGGCGCCCGTATCTACCTGAAACGGGAAGATTTGAACCATACCGGCGCGCATAAAATCAATAATTCGTTGGCCCAGGTATTGATTGCCCGGGAAATGGGGAAAAAACGGATTATCGCCGAAACCGGCGCCGGTCAGCATGGCGTGGCCACCGCCACCGCTGCCGCCAAATTCGACATGGAGTGCGTAGTCTATATGGGCCGGGTCGACATGGAACGGCAAGCGCCCAATGTCGACCGGATGCGCCTTTTAGGCACCCGGGTCGAACCCGTTGATTCGGGTAGCCGCACCCTGAAAGACGCAATTAATGAGGCCATTCGGGATTGGGTGACGAATATCGAAACCACCCACTACGTTTTCGGCTCTGTACTGGGGCCCCACCCCTATCCCATGATTGTCCGAGACTTTCAAAAAGTGATCGGCGAGGAATGTGAAGTACAAATCCTGGAAAAAGAGGGCCGCCTTCCCGACTACTTACTGGCTTGCGTAGGCGGAGGCAGCAATGCCATGGGATTGTTTTACAACTTTTTAGACAAACCTTCGGTTAAAATGCGAGGCATCGAGGCCGGCGGTGAAGGCATTGCCGGCGGGAAACACGCGGCCCGATTTTCCGGAGGAAGCCTGGGAATTCTGCATGGAACCAAAAGCTATGTCCTGCAAACTCCCCAAGGTCAAATCGCCGAAACCCATTCCATTTCGGCGGGCCTCGACTATCCCTCCATCGGACCTGAGCACGCCTACTACCACGACAGCGGGCGTATCGAATACACCTTTTGCGAGGACCAAGCAGCTTTAAACGCCTTTCAGACCCTTTGCCGGTTGGAAGGAATCATTCCGGCATTGGAGAGCTCGCATGCGGTGGCGGAAGCGCTCAAGCTCGCCCCCACCCTATCTCCCGATAAAATCATCGTCGTCAACCTATCCGGTCGCGGCGACAAGGATTTGCAGTCGGTACTGCAACTCCTGCTTCCCAAAGGCAAATAAGGTGGAAAAAATCTCATCCACCTTTGCGAAGCTTGCCGAAAAGGGCCACCGTGCCTTTATCCCCTATCTTGCCGCAGGCGTTCCCGGAGTGGAGGAAACCGTGGAATTGGTATTGGGGCTGGAAGCCTGGGGAGCCGACATCATCGAATTGGGCTACCCCTTTTCGGACCCCATGGCCGATGGAGTCGTCAATCAGGCCGCCGCCAACCTGGCGCTGAAAAAAGGCGTCGATGTCGAGGTGTATTTCACCATAATCGAAAAAATCAGGAAACATTCCCGGATACCCCTGGTTGTTTTCTCCTACCTGAATCCCATTCATAAAATCGGATTCGAGACCTTTATCACCCGAGCAGCGTCTCTCGATGTCGATGGCCTGTTATTGGTGGACATGCCGGTGGAAGAATCGGCGGAAGTGCACTCGTTGTGCGCGCGCATGGGACTCGTCAACATCTATTTGCTCGCGCCCACCACCACTCCCGAGCGGCGCGAACGCGTGCTTAAGAATTCCGGCGGCTTCGTATATTATGTCTCGCGCACGGGCATAACCGGGGAGCAACAGGATTTCCAGGAATCTTTCGCGGAAAAATTAGGCGTTGTCAAAAAAGCATCGCAATTGCCGATTGCCGTAGGGTTCGGAATTTCCACGCCGGAACAGGTACGCACCGTATGCGGGCTGGCCGACGGCGTCGTGGTCGGCAGCGCCTTGGTACGCCGCACCATGGAAGACAAGCCTTTCAAAACCTTGATGCGTGAAATGGAAGCTTTCGCAAAACCGCTAATCGCACCTACGAAAGAATCATGGAATTAGAAAACTGGCGCGGCCAAATCGATGAATTGAATCTCAAGTTGCTCAAAGCCTTGAACGACCGCGCCCGTTGCGCTTTGGAAATCGCGAAGGTGAAAAAACGGGAAATGCTGCCCGTATACGATCCCTCCCGCGAAAAAAAGATTTTTGAAAATATCCTCGCGCATAATACCGGCCCGCTTTCCAATGAATCCGTGCAAAGAATTTTCGCCTGCATCATTGAGGAACATCGGCGTATGCAAGAATCCGCATGAGCGTAAATCCACCCTTTGAAAACATAGCCCTGGTGGGACTCGGTCTGCTCGGTGGTTCGCTTGCCGAGGCCGTGCGGCGCCAATGGCCCGACGTAAAAATTTCCGGAATATCCTCTTCGGCCGCTTTGGCCCGCGCCCAAAAAGCCGGCCTCATCGACTTTGCCGCCGAATACAGCCAAATCAACGAGGTTTGCGAAAAAGCTGATTTGATATTGCTCTGCACGCCTATCCATAGCATTTTGCAACAGTTGAAAACTTGGAAAAAAAGCCCTCCGAAATTCGGCCCAAAGTGTGTCGTATCCGACGTGGGTAGCACCAAGGTCGCCATTTGTGCCGCGGGCCGCGAGGCATTTCCCGCTTCGGCGCAAGGTCCCTGTTTCATTGGCTCGCACCCCATGGCAGGCAGCGAGAGAACCGGCTTGGAAGCCCGCGACCCGCATTTGTTTGAGAATGCCTCCTGGGTGATCTGTCCGGACGCGCAAACCCCCGCCGACACGGTCAACCGGTATCAGAACTTTCTGGAAGGGCTCGGCGCTCGCACCACTTTGTTGGATCCCGATTTGCATGATGCCGTCGCCGCCCATGTCTCCCATCTCCCCCAATTGATATCCACCGCCTTGGCCAGCTTCGTGAGCGGACGCGAAGGCGTGGTGGAGCATTGTCTTAAAATAGCGGGCGGGGGATTTCGTGACATGACCCGCATCGCGGCTTCTTCCTATTCCATTTGGGAACCCATCCTGCGCACCAACCGCAAATCGGTGTCAGAGTCACTGGAAGCCTATATTACGCACCTAAGCGCTCTGGGCAACGCATTGCACCCGCCCGCGAAATCCCAT
Organism: Fibrobacteria bacterium; assembly: GCA_041746255.1. GTDB lineage: Bacteria > Fibrobacterota > Fibrobacteria > UBA11236 > UBA11236 > JBGTHM01. Next base: position 105,179 of record JBGTHM010000005.1, read on the forward strand.
GACAATGAAGAAAAAACGACGGTGGCCATCCCGGATCCGGCGGAATTTTTCCAGCGGGGCGGCGAATTGCGGAAAAACCTATCGACTTTGAAAAAAGGCTTCAGCACGCCGTTGGCCGAGATTTTGGTGGATTTACGCGATCAACCGGGTATGTTGCTTTCCGCGCTGACTCCTTTGGCCGCCAAATCGATCAATGTACTCGACCTCGAAATCCTTAAAGTGCGCGAAGGCGAGGACGGAAGCCTGATGATGGCCTTCAAAAAAACCTCCGAAGCCGAAGCGGCGGTGCAACTACTCATAGAGAACGGCTTCAAGGCGCGCCTGCGTTGAGCAAAGCCAGTCCGCAACAGAATATGGAGACGACTCTGGCCATACCGGAAACCTTGGAACTCAAACGCTGTAAGAAACTGCGGGGGACGCTCATTCTGTCTGGTGACCCTGGAATCGCCTCCCATGCCCTTTTATTGGCGGCATTGGCGCCGGGCGTAACGCGCATCGAAAACCTACCGGACGAAGAGGGTACCCAGGCGCTTTTGGCGCACCTCGAAACCATGGGTTGTTCGGTGGATTGGGAAGACGGGCATTTGCTGCTTACGGGCGGAACGCAGCGGCTGCAGGACTGGAGCGAACCCTTTTCACCCCGGCATGAAACGGATTTATTGGGTCTGCTCGGAATTACCGCGGGACTCGGGCTGGCCGGGCCGGTACGGGTGGACTTGCATCGCATTCCCGGGGAGGTCGTGGACAATAGCCTGCGCTTGCTCCAGCTTGGCTTCATCCCAATCGACGAGGGCGAGCAAATCGAGTCTTCCCAACCCTTCCGCATTCTGGAAGCCGCGAGCTTGCGGGAAAACCTCGCCGCTCAATTGCCGGGCCCGGTGCAGGCCGAGCGATTGCACTTGGAAGAACATACGGCCAAAACCATTCTGCTTTACCACCAGGTAGCCGCGGGCAAAGGTCTGCATTTGCAATTGCGGAAAAGCGGGATCGATCATCTTGAGAATCTGCTTTTGCAATTTCAGGCGCCCCTCGTCGTTCAAAAACATGAGGCCCGTGAAATGGACGAGCTTGCGCGCCGCATCGCACGGCAAATGCGTGGGTCCGATAAACCCGAAAACCCCTATCAAATACGCTTGGCTTCGCAGGCAGATTCTCAACCCGCCTTACAACCGCCTTTTTTGCGGCTTCCCGGCGATGTTACCCTGGGATCCCTCTATCTCCTGGCGGCCACCTTGGTAAACGGATCCGATCTGGTCCTGGATAACTTCGGCCTCAATTCCGGACGCATGGGGTTTCTCCAAGCGCTGAAACGCATGGGTGCCGATATCGAGATAGTCTCCCGTCGCGAGAAATTCGGTGAAACCTTTGGGCAAGTCCGGGTTCGCACCGCCGAGCTCATGGGAAAGCGCTTCGGCAGGGAAAATCTCGAAGGCATGCGCGATGAGATACCCCTCCTCATTATGGCCGCGGCTTTCGCGGAAGGTGAAACCATACTCCGCGACATCGGATTTATGCGAACCTACGGCAACGACCTCTTGAAATCCATGATTAATTCCCTCAAATCGGTAGGCGTGGAAATCGGGGAAGTCGAAGACGGGCTGGTGGTCCGGGGCAAAACCGAGTACGACGGAGGAACCTTCCAGGCATTTGGGCATCCGGTGCTGGGCGCGGCTTATTACCTTTTAGGCATGAAATCGCATGGCATCACGGAAGTACGGGGCATTGAAGGAATAAAGGCCAGATTCCCCGGATTTCTGGAAGAATTGGGCCGGCTCACGGAGCCGACGTGAAAAAGGGCCCCAGCCGTCTCTCCCATAGTACCCGAAAGAAGAAAAATCCTAATCAGGGCCGCTCCGCACTTGAGCTGGGTCCATTGGCGTTGGACCCTCATGTTACGCCTCCGCAACGCGACATTCACACCATCGGCGTGGTGGCCTTTAACGGCGCCGGCTCTTCGGTGCTTGATGGATTGCATAAATGGTCCAAGCAAAATCCGGAAACCGCGCTGGTACTCAATCGCCGCCTGGCATCCCAGGGCGGTAAACTTTTTCCGGTGCGCTCCGACGCCTTTTTGAGATCGCGTACCGACCTCCTGCTATCGCTGGGCGGGGACGGCACCTTTCTTTCGGCCGCGCGCCTGGTCCGGGGAACCGGCGTGCCCATTTTGGGAGTGAACCTGGGTAAAGTCGGCTTTTTGGCCGACGTCCCGCCGGAAAACCTGGCCCGCATCCTCGACGAAATATTACGGCGCGAATACAGCTTGCGACACCGCATGATGTTGCAAGTGGAGGTTTACGAGGGCGACAAGAAAGTGAACGAGGATTTGGCCCTGAACGACGTGGCCTTCGCGGGCCGCATGGGCTTCCAGATGGTAAACCTGCGTGTATCGGCCCATGGCCAATTTCTTACCGAATATTACGTGGACGGCCTCTTGGTATCCACTCCCACGGGTTCTACGGCCTACGCTTTATCCGCGGGAGGCCCCATCATCCATCCATCGGTACACTCCATCCTGTTAACGCCGCTCAGCCCCTCCTCCCTTTCGGTTCGGCCCCTGGTCCTGCCGGATTACCATGTCATCACCGTGGAAGCGGATATGGATAGGAAACAGGAAGTGAATCTGGTCATCGACGGGCGCACCAATATCCCCCTCAAAAAGAATCAAACGGTGGTACTGCGAAAAAGTGAAGTGGGCACTTGCATCTTGCGGCCCAAGTCTTCTTCGTATTTCGAATCGCTCCGCGGCAAGCTGGGATGGAGCGGAAGCGCCTTGCGCAAAGGATAACGCCCATGTTGCGTGAACTTAAAATCGAAAATCTGGTCATCATTGACTCCGCCGCGCTCAAGTGGAAAGACGGTTTCACAGCGATAACCGGAGAAACCGGCGCGGGAAAGTCCGTGCTCATGAACGCGCTGAAATTCATTCTCGGCGGCAAGGTCAAACCGGATATTATCCGCCGGGGCGAAGACAAACTGCGCGTGGAGGCGGTATTCGACATGCCCGCATCCCGCGCCTTCCTCGAAATATTGACTTCCCTCGAATTGGATGCCGAAGTCGATGAAATCCTTCTGCAGCGTGAATTGACCGCTGCGGGCCGCAATCGCTGCCGCGTGAATGGAACCGTGGTCACGCTCTCGGACCTTGAGTTGCTGGGATCGCGACTGGTTGATTTGCATGGCCAGCATCAACAACAATCCCTCTTCGACTCGCGTACGCATCTGGAATTTCTCGACTCCTTCGCCAAGCTCGAAGGCGAGCGCGAAGTCTACTCCCGGCTCTTCCGGGAGTGGAAGGAAATGGCTCGCCGTATCGAGGAAAGACGCGAGGAATCGCGACGCATCCAGGAACAATTCGATTTTCTGCAGTTCCAACACAAGGAATTGGAGAAAGCCCGGCTCACCCCCGATATGGAAGAAAAGGCCGAAGAGGAATTGCGGGTACAATCGGGACTGGAAAAAATCAGCGGGGTGATCCAGGGCGCGTTGTCCATGCTGGACGGCGAAGAGGGCGACATGCGTGCCCGCCTTTCGCGCCTGCAAAAGGAACTTTCCGTCCTGGACAAATTCATGACCCAGCATCCTTTTCAGACCTATGGCGAGAAACTGGAAACCGCCCGGCAAACCCTTTTGGACCTGGCGGCCGATTTACGGAGTTACGCCCTTCCCCAATCGGTGGATTCGGCGCGCATCGATCAACTCAACACCCGGCTGGCACTGCTTCAGAAATTGAAGGCCAAATACCATTCCGACCTGGCCGGGCTCATCGAGCTACGCGATCGTCGCGAACGTGAGTTACGGGACTTCACCAACTCACAAGCCGATATCGAGATGCTGGAAGCGGAGGCGCTTGAAAAGGCGGAACGCCTCAAATCTCTCGCCCAGAACCTGAGCAAGGAGCGCTTGCGTGCCAGCGCCGCCTTCGACAGCGAGGTAAACTCGCGCCTTGCCAATTTGGGCATGGAGGGCAGCGAATTCACCACCCAAATCCTTCCTGTGGGTGAAGACGAAACCGGGTTCTCCTCAACGGGAAAAGACAAGCTGGAATTCTTCCTGAAAGCCAATGCGGGCGAAGCCGCCAAACCCTTACGGCAAATCGCTTCCGGCGGAGAAATCTCCCGCATCATGCTGGCCATCAAAACGGCTTTGGCGGCCGGAGACCCGCGACCCTTACTGGTTTTCGACGAATTGGACACCGGTATCGGCGGAGTTACGGCCAACCGCGTGGGGCAGACCTTGCGGGAATTGGCGAAACATCACCAGGTATTCGTGATCACCCACCTGCATCAAGTGGCGGCCCAAGCCCAGCAGCAGCAGCGCGTGGTCAAGGAAATGCAGGGCGGCCGGACCGTGACGCGGGTGTTGCCTCTGAACGAAAAGGACCGCATAGGAGAGCTGGCGCGGATGATGGGCGACGAATCTTCGCGCGCCACCCGTCGCCATGCGGAAGAGATTCTTGCGCAGGAATGATCTCGATAAATCCCCTCCCGCAGGCGCCGATCCCCTCGATTTAGGATCAACGGCGGGAATTACTTATAATTCCCGCATGTCCAATCCGACCGGAAAAAGCGGATCTTCCCGCCATGGCCTTTCCCTGGGACCCGTGCGCATCGCAGGCCGCATCGGCGTCGGCATCCGAATCGCCATGTTCATCGGAACCCTTATCGCGCTGCTGCTCGATCGTAATCTTGTAGCCACCATCCTGCTGGGTATTTCCTTCGTAATGGGAATATACACCTCCTTTCAACTGCGCCATCAGGATATCGAAAGACCTTTGGCGCTCTTCTGGTTGGGATTAGGGGAAAAAGCCCTCGCCAACCTCATTTTCCTGACTTTATTTCTGAGGCTTTTGTGGACACCCTCTGAAACTTTCCCCACCATGCTCGCCTCCGGACTCGCGGTAATCACCGTCCGCAATATTTTTTACCTGGTATTTTCCACCCTGCTGCTGCGCGAAAAGCGCGAGCTCCCTCTCAACTCCCTTTGGGGCAAAGTCACCACTTTGTCCATGAACATCACCATGATGTTGTATGTTTGGAACTCGGAGCATTATTCCCACATCATGATGGTGGTGAGCCTTTTACTCATGACTTCCACCTCGATAGGATACCTCTATTATTATTATCGCGACGAAAGCGCTCGTAAGCCGGTTTCCGTGGCCACCCAGCTCACCCTCAGCCGTATCATACTCAGTCCCATTTTCATTTGGGTCTTTTTTTATGACAACGATCTCATCTACCAGAACAACCACCTGGTTTTTAAAATCCTTGCCGCTTTACTCGCCATCTTCCTGGTCGTGAGCGACGGGCTCGACGGATACCTCGCCCGGAAAAGGGGAGAAGTCACCCTGCTGGGGAAATACCTGGACCCCTATTCGGACAAAGTATCCAACATGACCATCTTCCTATGTTTTTTGGCTTCAGGTTACGCCGCCGTGTGGATGGTGGCGGTCATTTTCTTCCGGGAATCGACGATTGAGACTCTGCGAACCCTGGCAGCCGCCGAAGGCGTGGTGGTGGACGCCCGTAAAAGCGGAAAATGGAAAACCGCCCTGCAAGGAACGGCCATCATCTCCATTCTGGTGCTGGAAATTGTGGATACCTTGCTGCTGCGGCACGTGGGACATATTCCCTATTGGGATGGGATTTGGGATCAAACCCCTTATACGCTTATGTTTCTGGTTACCTTGGCAACGCTCCTATCAGGAGTGGATTATTTCGTCGCCAACAAACAGATTCTCAAGCGCCATTTTTAACTCGGCTTTCAGCCCGGCGAAGCCAGCAGGGCTTGGGAGAGGCGCTCATCCTATAGCGATTGTTTGGCTTGAATGGAAAAGCTGGGCCCACCAAGGGCATCCTCTCCTAATGGCCATGCGAGATTGATATGATTGACCACTTTTTGCACTGACTTGCTGGCTCCTAATCGCAAGCCGAAACCCACGGAATAATGGAGTTCCTTTAAATCGAAATCGTTATGGGTGGGAAAGGTATTTCCGGCATTGGCGAAAACCGCGAGGGCCGGCACCACGGTACCGAATTCGAAGTTGGGGAAAACGCGCTGTTCGGCCGCCACCAGAAATTGAGCTTGGCCGGCATAATATTCATTGGGAAATCCGTTAAGCCCCGTCGCTTCCCCCAAGAGAAATTGCTGGCTGGCGTCCCGCGCGAAATAGTTATTCCAATTGACGGAAAAAATACTGGCCAGCACGGATACAGGCTTCCATTGGTATCCGAAAGTGGCGGACGCTCGACCGTCGTTCACCTCCCCCGCGGGTGAAAGGAAATAGTTCATGGAAAAGCTGTTTCCGAGAAAATGTTGGTTGTTCCAGATGTTATTATAGACCAATTCATGCTTGAAATAAAAATCCGAATTGTCCGCGCCCAAAAAGCCCATGTTGCTACCGATGGCATTGGTTAGCCGCCATCCCACGCTTACGGATTCGTTCCATTTCAAATTGCGGTAGTTCCGGACGGTTTTATAGTCATATCGCAAGAGACTCAATTCCAATCCCGATACATAATTGGTTTTTTCGTTCACCCGGTATATCGATTCGGGAAACACGCCCAAATCCAACAGCGCCTGATTCTCCACGCGTATGGGGCCTACGTTATAGCGCTCCTGAAAATCCAGAAAGAGGGATAAATTTATTTTCTGAGTTGAACCGAAAGAGCGGGTGGCCGAAAGAGCGCCGTTGTAAGTAGCCACCCTGTCGAACTGCAGGAGTCGTTGGCTTGACGATCCCAATTTCTTTTGCAAGCTGTCCGCCGCTCCATTTTGCCCGGACGGGTCCGAATAGGCATTCGCATCCCAGTAAACCCATTCCGACGATTCCCTTCCGCCCGCGCTGGCGTTAAAGGCGTATTTCGCGCTGCGGGACTCCAGAGGCCGCGAAAGGGTGAGGTTGTAACTGAATCCGTCGCTCAGATGCGCGGCGCTTGCGCCTAGACGAAGCTTGAAAGGGGTGAGGGCGTTATTGTTATAGTCCACCCAGCGCGTATCGCGGAACCGGTCGTGGCCCAGAAAGAATCCCAGGCGTTGTCCCGTTCCAAGCAGGTTACTTTCAAGCAGGCCGAACCAATATTCCCATTCGCCATGCGAACGGCCCAGACTGACGCCGGGCGTGGTGCTCCACTGATCGAAAGTCGTGATTTTCACCTCCACGGATCCGTTCCCGCCAGGTTTGATTTCGGCGACCGCGTCCGCCAAAAATTCTTCCGAACGCAAAACATGCTCCGCTTCCATCAAAATGCTTCTGGTAACGGTATCGCCTGCCGCGAAAATCAGGCGTCTCTCAATGGTGCCGCGACGCGATTCGATGTGTAACATGTTACCCAAATTGAAAACCCACTGCTCTCCTTCCGTGTGAACCGCCGATCCCTCGAAGGCGTCCTTAATGTCGATATGGATCGAATCGGCACGCGCCGAAAAGGTATCGGGGAGATCCTTAGCGAGGATAAAACCCGGGCTACGGTTAAAGAGCCGCTCTTCGGAAGCATGGAAAGGGAGCGTGGTCAATGCGAACAGGCCTAGGGTGGCAAGAAACGTTTTATTCGGTATCAAATGGGGTTCCTTTCCACCGGCATTCAGGGACGGAAGAAGAAGCGGGTCTATAAGCCGGGTTTTGTCTCGGAAAATCCGCTTGCGCGGAATCTTCCGGTATGGCCATCCCTCTAGGACGACGGTTGCCCGCCGCCTCATGCAACCTACCCGGTGACGCGGAACGGACCATTCCGAAGCCTTCTTACGAAGACCGTGTCACCCTATTTGGTCTTGCACCGGATGGGGTTTACCCTGCCATCCCTGTCGCCAGAGACGCGGTGAGCTCTTACCTCGCCATTTCACCCTTACCGGAAAACGCTCACGCGTGTACCGGCGGTATCATTTCTGTGGCACTTTCCATCCCGTTTCCGGGTCTGGCCGTTAGCCAGCATCCTGTCCTGTGGTGCCCGGACTTTCCTCTCCTTCGCGGAAATGCATCCTTGAAAGAGCGGCCATCCAACCCGCTTCCTCGTCCACCCCGATTCGCCTGGGAATGTGATTTTACAATGTACTATAGCGCCGACGCCTCGGTCTCGACTTCGGCCAGGGCTTTTTTAATCTGGCGATATCCCCCATGTCTTTCCAGCGCTTCGCGAAGCTTTTGGTGGCGCGCCTTTTCGCCCTGGATACAACGTTTCCCCAGACTTCCCGCTTCGAAACGGGAGTTAAACCCCGCTTCCAGGGTATATTTGGCTTCCAGTAAGCTCCGGACCTTATCGTTTTCAGGGGTTTCGCCCGCCAACTTGGCCTGGGTGAGGGCTTCGTTCAGACGTAAATATTCCCCGTCTTCCGCCCTGAGGACGCGCAACAACGAGTCTTTGCCGCGTCCGCAGGTGCGGATGTCGGCTTTCTCCTCCACCGTATAGAGGGACCGCTCCACCTCACGGCTGATGGAGTCGAGCTGTCGATACAATTCTCTGGGGTCCCGGCTATTTGGATGAGGCTGTGCGGAAACGGAGGAGAACAGTCCCATCCCGAACACCACCGCCCAACCGAAAAAATTCCACTTCAGCATTTTTTTCATCGTCACAACATACCCCCCACCTGAATTCGGAAAGCAGCGACAAGGTTATTGACGAGGCTATTTTTTCCAGTTGCCCGGAAAATACCAATCTCCTCTCCGGTTCACAATATTGCTTTGCATTTTCGCGTTTTGGTATCATGAATACTCATGATCATCACTTTTCCTCGAGAATGAAGGTAGCCGTCGTGACCGGGGCTACCGGGCTTATGGGCCCCGAATTCTACCGATATATTCCCGAAAAACTGCGAGACACCCAGGATTCCGATCGCGATTGCGGGAGAAAGCGCAGCTAGTGGGATCCGCCTCGGTTTGGTGGAAGGTTCTGCTCGCAGCGGCATTCGCAGCGGCTGTAGCCCTTCGTCTCTATGGATTGGGTGAACGGGGAATCTTCTATCATGACGAAGGCATGTACGTCGCCCTGGCGAAATACCACTCCGGACTGTTGCAGACCTTTTTAACGGATCTATTCCAGGCCCGGTTATCCAGCCAATCGCTGCTGGAGAAGGCGGATGCCCTGTGGTTGGAAGGTGGAACCCCCTGGATGCGGGCCCATGCCCTGCATGAATATTCACTAATAGCCCTGTTTACCGTATTTTCTCCCACCGAAACCCTTAATCACATTCTCATTACCGCGTGCAGCCTGCTTACCTTTCCCATTTTGTTGGGATTTACGTGGTCGCGAAAGCAAGGCGAAACCCCATCCGCAGGCAGGTGGGTCGGAGTGATAGCGGCTTTACTACTGGCATTTTCCGTATGGGACCTCCACTCCTCCCGATCCGGATTGAGCCAATCCATGAGTTTGCTGGTCACCTGTTTAACCCTGCGACTGGCTTGGGAAATACCCGCGGAGAAAATCATGACGGTGCGGAGATTGGTGGGAATAGGCGTTCTGACCGGCCTGGCATTCACCACGCATTACAACCTGTTTTGGCTACCGTTGCTCATGGCATTCTGGGTGGGTTGGTGTGATTGGAAGCGGAAAGCGCAGTTGAGGGAATGGATTCGGAATTCAGCCTGGCTGGGGGCGGGAATGCTGTTCCCGCTGCTGGTTTTCGAAGCTCCGCATCGCCTCCTGCGTGGGTGGTTTACCGGCCGGCCTTTCGCACCATATTACGAGCTTCCTTTATTTCGGCAAATCCCAAGTTATATCGAGCAGGTTTTCCATCAGGTTTTCTATTGGGAAAAGGTGGGTCCGCAACCTCCGCTCAATCCACTATTTCTGCCTTCGGCCCTGTGGGAATTGGAGGGGCCTTTTTTTTCATCCCTGTTGCTGCTTGGAGTGATGGGGTTGGTTTTGCGGATGCGAAGCCGCGATCCGAGGGCGTGGTTGCTCCTGGCATGGGCCACCCTCCCCTATGCTATCTGGACCGCATTCGGGTATGCGGGGCTGCGTAGTTTTTTTCCCATGCTCCTTCCGCTTTGCATCGGTTGCGCTTCGTTACTGGTAGAATTAGGAGCAGGGATGAAAAAGCGGATGGATGGCGCGCTTTGGCATGGCGGGGTTTTGTCGCTGTTCGTTTTGCTTGTGGCCATTCAGGCGCCTCGGCTTTGGCCTCTCGCGCAAACCGTATCCCCCTGGAAACAAATGGCCGAAGCGGTATTAAGGTATGAACAAAAACACGGCCCCGTTCGCATTGCGGATGCGGAACTCAGCGATCGGAACCGCATCATCTACAGGTACTATCTCGGCGCCAGAATAGACCGAACCGTCCCTCGTTCCCGTTTTCTACTGGTCGACCCCTCCAGCCAAGACCAGCGTTGGAATAAAAACCCCCGCGTCTATAACGCGCTCGAAAATAGCGTACCGGTCATTAGGATGGATCTTCCCATCCAGAAAATCCTCCTGAGCCATCAAACCGGAGATCCCTGGTTTGAACAGGAATATTTCTCCGGCAGATTCGGCCATGCATTCGCCCTCTATGACCTGGGCCATGGCGAAGAGACTCAAGAGCACGGGGAGGTTTTGCAACCATGAATAAAGCGGCGATTGCAGCCTATTTCCATAATATCGCTCCGGATTGGGAATATTGGCAAGCCCGGAACCGCTACTACCATTCCACTCTAAATGAGAGCATTCAAGACATGGTTCCAACGGGAATGGACGTACTGGAGTTGGGATGCGGAACAGGCGATCTCTTGTCCATGTTGAAACCGCGACGGGGTATCGGCATCAATTTCGGTCAGGCACTCACCGATTTGGCCGCCACGAAATATCCCGGTTTGGAATTCCGCAATGCCAAAGTCGACCGGTTGCCCGATCTCGAGGGATTCAAGCCCGATGTGATTGTCATGAACAACATGCTCGATTATGTCTATGACATCTGGGAATTACTGGATCAATTGCATCCGCTATTTACACCCGGAACCCTCCTTATCATGACCACCAATAACCCCTTGTGGGCGCCGATTTTGCGCTTGGCCAGCCGGTTCCGTTTACGTTTCCCCGAATCGCCGCGCAATTTTATCACCAACCGGGACATTCAGGGAGTCGTGGAAGCCAAGGGATTCGCCGTAGTGGAACAGTCCATCAAACTGCCCGTTCCCATATACATCCCCCTGGCTTCCGCTTTAATCAATACCGTCATTCCCGAAATTCCGGTTATCCGCTTGCTGGGATCCGTACAATTCCTCACGGCCCGTCTGCTAACCACCCGAAAGCAACTGAGCCTCTCCGTAGTGATTCCCTGTCATAACGAGGAAGATAATATCGTGGAATGCATTGAGCGGATTCCCATGCTGGGTGTGAACCTGGAGATTTTGATCGTGGACGACGGTTCCCGGGACGCTACCCGGCAACGCGTGCAGACCTTGATGTCGCATAGGCCGAACTTGAGGCTGATACCCTGTGATCGCAACCAAGGAAAGGCCGCCGCGGTACGCGAAGGATTTCTTACCGCCCGCAACGAGGTGATTATCATTCTGGATGCCGACATGGCGGTGCCTCCCGAGGAGTTGCCGAAATTTTTCGAGCCCCTGCAGGACGGACGCTGCGATTTCGTGAACGGAATCCGGTTCGTCTACCCCATGGAAGGCAAAGCCATGAAAACCCTGAACTTCGTCGGTAACAAGATTTTCTGTTTCTTGATGAGCTGGATTTTACGCCAACGGATCAGCGACACCCTATGCGGCACCAAAGCATTATTGCGCAAGGATTATCTGCGCATGCATTGGCGCGAGGATGATAAGTGGGGCGATTTCGGATTGCTGTTTGAAGCCGCTCGCCGGAAACTGCGTATATTGGAAATCCCCGTGCATTATCATGAACGCAAAGCGGGCAATTCCAAAATGCGGGCATTTCGCGAAGGTGTGGTGTTTCTGCGCGCTTGCGCGCGCGGATGGATAAGGTTGAGATTTCCTTCCCGCAATACTTCCGAAAAGGCGGCGGAGCGAAATTCGCTTTGGCGGGAATTGCATCCCCTGCGAGCCGAGTCGGCAGCATGAAAAAAGGCCCCGCAACGGAGTCTTCGCGAATTTATTTGACCCGGCATCGGGAGGCTTGGGAACGAAAGCCCTTCCTGAGACAGGTCTATCGCAACCAATTTCATTCGCGCTTGCTGACGGCTTGTACCGGGGAGGGAGCCCTGCTGGAATTGGCGTCAGGTCCCGGCTTTCTCAAAGACAGCCATCCTTCCCTTATCGCCACGGACATTACGCTATCGGATAAAATTGATGTCGCCGCCGACGCCTGCAGACTGCCTTTTAAAAATGCCTGCGTTGCGAATGTCGTAGGCATAGACGCCCTGCACCATTTTCCCCGCCCTAGCGATTGTTTATCCGAAGCGGAGCGGGTGTTGAAACCTGGGGGACGATTGGTTCTTATCGAACCGTGGATTACCCCCTTCTCCTATTTACTCTACCGTTTTTTCCACCAGGAAGACTGCCGGTTCGACACGGACCTATATCAACCCTGGCAAGGCCGTAAAAGCGCCATGGACGGTAACCAAGCCATTCCTTTCCGTTTTTTCGGAGGTGGTAAACCGGCATTTGCCGAAATCAATAGCGGGCTGCGGATTAAAAAAATCGAACCGTTCGCTTTTTGGTGCTATCTGGGAAGCATGGGTTTCAAGTCCGCCAATTTTATTCCAGGTCGGTTTTTTCCATGGATGTCCCGATGGGAGGAGGCGACGCGACCTCTCTGGCGGAAGGGCTTCGCCCTGAAAGCGCTCATCGTTCTGGAAAAAAAGACCTAGCGAATTGAAAACCGGCTTCTTCCCAGCCGTAAAAACAACCCGGACAACAACAGTAAACCGGTTAGGAATCCCAGGAAAATACCCCACCCCGATAATAACCAAGGTGAGCCAAGCATCACGGTAAAAAAGGCGACTACCATGACGAGGCTGGAAACCTGCGCCGCGCCGCGTACGCTATCGGAACCCAGCGAAATGAAGGCGCCCAGCGACCCCAGGAACAAGGCCATGGCCGGCATCATCAGGGCGGTTTTACCAACCAGGGCGGGAGTAAAGGCTTCCGCATTACCCGTCGCCAACAGCATAACCACAAAAGCCGTCTGCCCCAGCCAACCCAGAAGCACGGGAATGGGAACCAGACCTAAAATCTTTCCCCAGAACAAAGCGTCCAAACTCACGGGAAGCGCAAACAAGACTTCGAAAGTTCGGCGTTCCCTTTCTCCGGCAAAAGCATCGGCACTCAAGGGAATCGTTAGGCTGGGCATGAGTAAAGTGAAAAGCACCAAAAAAGTGCGCGTGATTTGCCGCAGTTCTTCTGCGGAGACGGCCCACGCCAACGACAAGCCACCATGTATTCCCAGCAGCAGCAGGGGTGTCAAAAGGAATGGCGCCAGAAACCGAGGCTCCTTGCGGATGAGGCGCCACTCATGACGGGCTATGGTGAGAATGGGATTCACGTTTCCGATACTCCCTCGCCGAAGAAATGGGAGTAGATGTCGGCCAAGTCGGGTCGGCATAATTCGATACGGCATACCGGCTCTCCCGCTTCAGACAGCCGACTAAGAGCCAGAGGCAGTTTTTCTTCCAATGCCGGTCCCGTCGCCCGGAAACGGTCGACAGCCAGGGGATTTACAGGAGCGCGGCGCTCCAATGACATGCCCAGAGGTTCCAGCAAAGATTGAATTGCAGAAAGCTCGGCCCTTTGTAAAAATTCGATTTCCAAATAGGGCGGCCGGCCCGTTTCCCGGAAGGTTTGCTGCCTGTCTCCCGTGAAAAGCAATTTACCGGCACGTAAAAAACCGAAGTGCGTGGCCAAACCTTCCACCTGTTCCAAACGGTGAGAAGTTAGCAGCAGAGACGCTCCCGTATCCTGCAGGTAACCTCCGAGGTAGGTCAGAACCTCCTTTTGCGCCAAAGGATCGAGATGCTCGGTGGGCTCGTCCCATAATAGCAGTTTGGGCCGATGGAGTAGGCTGCGTATGAGCTGAAGTTTCTGGCGCTGACCCTGCGACATTTTTCCCATGGGCTTTTGGTCTCCTCCAGAAAACCGCATGGCCAGGCAAAGCGCTCGCGCCCTTTCCTTCAAATCGGGAATGCCGTAAAAACTGCCGAAATATTCCAAATACTCGGGGGCGGTAAGCTTGCCGTACACACCGGCATTCTCGGGTACCACTCCGATATCGCGTAAATGCTCGCGATTTTTCCGTCCGATTCCGTTCACGTCCTCACCGAAAGCCCGCACGCTTCCCAGTCTGGGTTTGATTTGTCCCGTGATGCAGCGCATGAGCGTGCTTTTACCCGCGCCATTAGGTCCCAGCAGGGCCAAAACGGACCCGGGCGCCAGCGATAGTGAGAGACTCGCAAGAGCCGACGTGGATTTATTCCCCTTGCCATAACTGACGGAAAGGTTTTCTACCGCTAAAACGTCCATTTCCATTATTTACGATGCCGGAGGGAGCCACTATCCCGAAATGTACATGGACTCTACCAGTATGTCCGGAACCTTGACCGAGGTAAAGGCTTCGGAATATTGATGTGAGAATCCCCGAATTGCCAGCAACAGGTCGAAGTAATTGGAATTGAGAGTGACTTTGTCGATGGGACGAATCCGCCTACCCTGCTCGTAGAAAAAACCCTGCGCTCCGATGGAGATTTCGCCGGAAACCGCCGAGCAACCGGAACCGCCTTCAAGCTTGGTAACCAGGAAGCAACTGGGATAACTCCCAAGCAACTCATCCAACGTTTGGCTTCCCAGCGGTACGATGAAGTTGGCGAAGCCCGTGCCCGCTTTACCGGAATAACCCCGTGAGCCATTACCTGTGGGAGCATGTCCCGCTTTTTTGGCCGACTCCAGATTATAGAGATAGGTTTTCAATACCCCGTCCTTAACGACTTCCAAGGGGGAGGTAACCACGCCTTCTCCATCGAAGAGGTGCGATCCCGGCGCTCCGGGAATATGGGGATCGCTTATCAGGTGGAATTCCGGGACGGCGATAGCCTGTCCCACCTTGCCCGCAAGCCGCGACTGTCCTTTTTGTACCACTTCCGCGAAATAGGGAGATGAGAACATGGAAAGGATTTGCGGACTGATGCGGTTGGAAAAAACCACGGGATACCGTTCGGTTTCCAGGGGCTCCGCTCCCAAAAGCTCCACCGCCCGCTCCACGGCCTTGGCCGCCATATAACCGGGGTCGAATACCGAGAAGGATCGGCCTCCGGTGGAATAGCTTCCCATTTTCTTGCTTTCGCCTTCTTTGGCGACGACGCCGATACCTCCGGATACCACGTTGGACCGCGAACGGTAAAAAACTCCGTTGGAATTACGCACCATCGACATGCCCGACGATCGGCTTACGCCTAGATAGGGTATGTTTTCGATACGCGAATCGCCTTGTTTTGCCAGAGCCTCCAGTTCCAAACCCAAGGCCTTCATTTGATCCAAGGTCACCGATTCCAAATCGGGATTGAAGGATTGGAGATCGATTTCCGGGAGTGGGCACGGAACCGGTAAATCGAGATCGAGAGGATCGGTCAAACGCGCATGGCTGATTGCGTCGCGAACCGTCTGCTCAATGGCCTCGCGCGACATTTTTTCGGTAAACGCGAAGCCGGGACGCCCACCCTTGAAAAGCCGTATGCCGATACCCCGTGAGTTGGAGATTTCCGTGGTTTTTACCTTGGATTCGAAAAGCTCCAAGCCCATGGCTTCGGATTCGCCGGCCACTGCGTCGTATTTATCGGCGCCTTGGCGTGCAGCCTCTTCGCAAATGAATTCGAGTGCTTGTTCGGGAGTGAATCCCTTTTGCCTCGAATCACCATTACTTGCATCGCCTTTAGCTTTCGCGGCCGCTTCGCCACCCGCGGTATTTCCCCTGGCGCTCATCTTCCCCCCACCAGAATGCTATCCACCTTGATGGTGGGTTGCCCCACCGTAACCGGGACGGAACCCGATGAGGCGCCGCACATGCCTGCGGCCAGTTCCAAATCGTCGCCCACCATCGAGATGAGGGGAAGAATGTCCGCTCCCTTGCCTATCAGCGTGGCCCCGCGCACCGGATCGGAAATCTTACCGTTTTTGATAAGATAAGCCTCCTCCACGGAAAAGTTGAACTCCCCCGTGGCGGGATTCACCGAACCCCCACCCATTTTTTTGGCGTAGAGACCGTCGGTTACGCTCGCCAGCATTTGCGCCACCGTATGCTCGCCTTTGTCGATATAGGTGTTGCGCATGCGCGATACGGGCGCGTATTGGTAGGACTCGCGGCGCGCGCTGCCGGTTAATCCCATTCCGGTATCCTTCGCTCCTACCCTATCGGACAGGTAACTTTGCAATTTCCCGTTTTTAATGAGCACGGTACGTTGCGCCGGGTTGCCTTCGTCGTCCACGTTGATGGACCCCCACGAATTGGCGATGGTGCCGTCGTCGACGGCCGTCACCGCGCTATGGGCTATCATTTCATTCATTTTGCCTACGAAGGGAGAGGCCTTGCGGCGAATGGCCTCGGTT
Source organism: Fibrobacteria bacterium (assembly GCA_041746255.1). GTDB lineage: Bacteria > Fibrobacterota > Fibrobacteria > UBA11236 > UBA11236 > JBGTHM01. The sequence goes on from JBGTHM010000005.1 coordinate 121,653, forward strand.
TCCAACAAATGGCCGCAGGCCTCGTGAAAAATAACTCCGCCGAAACCGTTGCCCATGATGACCGGCATCTTTCCGCCCTTGACATAGCCCGCGGCCAGCATGAGTATGGCCCGCTCCGCTGCGCTGCGGGCATAGCCCGCAACATCGAGGGTGTCGAAGAATTCGAAGCCGCGCATCGCTCCCGGCGCTTCGGTGGCCACGAAAATCTCCCCCTTGTCCTCGGCCGACACGCTCACGGAAAAACGGCAGCGCGTGCGCGCATCCTCAGTCCAAAGCCCATCGCTGTTGCAAATGAGAATGGTGCTGGTCACGTCGGCCGCGCGCGCGGATACTTGTACGATTTTCGGGGAAAATGCCCGCGCGGTTTCGTCGGCGGTTTTCACCAAAGCCAGCTTGTCGTCCTGCCCCAGCTTGCGCGGATCGCGGGAGATGATGTGGTTGTTTGCAAAAACCTTGCCTACCAGTTTGGTGGTCGGCTCGGACGAATCGGATACGAGAATGCCCCGGCTGCGCGCCAGATTATCGATGAGCCGGATGATATGGCTCTCGTCCTCATTGCTGGTATGGGCGTATAGGACTTCCGTTCCATAAACAAGGCGGATACCCAGGCCATAATCGGTGCCGGCGGTAACCGATTCCACCCGCCTATCACGATAGGAGAGGGAAGCGTGACGGGTTTCCTCCTCATAGATTTCCACGAAATCCGCATTTCTGTCCAATCCCGCCTGGAGAATCCTCCCCGCTTTCAGCTTATCCATATCGGCAATCCCTTATAATGCGCCCGGTTAAGGCCCCTTTAATGGGTAGTATAACAATATCAATTGCGGGAAGGCGCTTTTCGATCCAACCACGCGAGTAACCCCAGCAGAGGAAACATCAACGCAGGTAATAGAATCGCTGCCCTGAAAGTGGTCCGTGCGGCCGACTCCAAAACCGCCTGCATTTTATCCCCGGATAGCGCTAAAGCGGCTTCTGCTCCTCCCGCAGCCTCGATAGTCGCCATATCGTAGACGCGGCCCATCCAGGGGACGGCGAAGAAAATCGCAATCAGGCCGACCATACCCAGCATGGACATTGCCAGAGTGACGCTACGGGGAAAACGATCTGCCGCACAGGCGATGATGGTAGGCCAAAGGAGACTGACACCGGCGCCCCATAACCCAGCCCCTAAAAACCCGTACCCAGGCGAATTCGCCTCGCTAAGCACCGCTAGCCCCAATACCGCGAGGAAAGTCGACGCTGCGAGCAAGGCCATCGGGTGTATTCCACGCACCACTCCTGCGCCTAGCCTGGCAAGGGTCATGACCACACCGGTAAAAACCAGCAGCCAAATGCCCCTTATTCCCGCGGAATTGCTGAGGACCAAATCCATCCACTGACCGGGCGCGATTTCCGCCGCTCCCGCGAAAAAAATGAGTAATGCCCAGAGAAAAAAGGCCGGCGTGACGAGCTCCCGCCAACGGGCGCGGTGGGTTCGTTTATCCGTATGCTCGGCCATGGGAATAAACGCCATTCGACGGATCCACAACGACAACAATAAAGGCAGTGCCATGGTGGTGATGAGCTGTGCCTTCCAGTCCATGCCCGAATTCTGCAATACTACCGCCACCACACCTCCCACCACCAGCCCCATCGGCCAGGATGCATGCAGTAAGTTGATACGTTGTGCGCGGGCCTTGGGATAAAGTTCGGCTATTAGGGGGTTGATGGCGGATTCAATAATCCCGTTTGACCACCCGATTAGAAACATTCCCATCCACACCGCAATGAAGACACCCCAACCTTCCGCAAACACATCCGCTCCCAAAATCAAAAAGACTCCCACGACCATAATCGCTATCCCACCTTGAAAGGCCCGGCGGTATCCGATTGCGGGGAGGAAAGCGCCTGCCAAGGGGAAACAGAAAACCATGCCCAAAGCGCCGGCCGCCAATACTGAACCCAACAATTCCGTGGCTCGCAATGCCGAAATGGGCTCGAATAGCTCTACTTTCAAAGGCAGCGCTATGGCACTTATGAGACTGAAGCGATAAGCGGTGGCGGCCAGCATGAGCATGGCCATAATGAGTAAGGATACGCCGTGGGGCTTAGAACGCATGCCGGGAATAATCGACAATTATTCCCGTCCGTGCAAGGTTCTGATTTAATCGGGCTTGGGGGCGTCGGGGAACAGCGAGTCGATTTGATCGGCCAATTGCTGCCCATGGGTGACGTCGGGCATCATGTCTTCCATCTCGTTTTCCCTGACCATTTGCAGGGCTTCTCCCAATTTAACCTTGGCTTGACCCGCCACCATTTTGACCAGGCCGAGATTGGTACGATCATCAAATATCAGTACCATGATCACATCTTCATCGACAAGCGATATGTGAATATTCTCCTTTTCCCCTTGATGGAACATCATGGAGAACTCCGACTCGCCGATAAGGGCCGCGATAGCCTTGGTGGACGCGAAGGTTCCCGCGGCCAAAGCGGCCAAGCTGGTCACGTCGAAACGGGGATTGAAACCGACCTGGGCGATGAGGTTTCCGTCCTTGTTGATGAGCAACACATAGCTGGAGGCGCTCTCGGTGATGAGATGGGAAAGGATCTTATTCAGCCTTTCCACGTCCTCCTTGAAGAGTACGAAATCTCCCATCGCCTATTTCTCTTTTCCGAACAGCCCGCCGAACAGGCCCTTCTTCTTTTCGGAAGGAAGGGGGATGCGGCGCGTCTTGAAATCTCCCTGGCGTTGGTCTTCGTAGGTCGACACGATGCCGCTTTGATCGGATCGCGGTGGGGGCTGAATAAAAGGAGAGGGTCGCGGCTGCTGTTCCGGCGGGGGATAATTCCCCTGCTGACCGCCGCCTGGACCGAATGGATTGGGATTGTCCTGCCGATTTTGCGGATTACCCTGCCCGGGTTGGGGACTGCCGAATGGAGACGGATTGAACCCGGCATTGTTTTGACGATCCATGGTCGGTAAGGCAGGGCCTCCCGGTCCGGCCGGGGGAAATTTTGGAGGAAACCCTCCCGGGCCAGGGCCAGGGGGTTGACCGCCGGGGGATCCAAAAGGCGAGCCCTGCGGGGCTTGCGGTGGATACGGCCGTTGCGGTGCGGAACCTCCGAAGGGATTTTGCGGTGGCGAACCAAAGCCTCCCTGTTGCGGGGGAGAACCGAATCCTCCCTGTTGCGGCTGGGACCCGAACCCGCCTTGTTGGGGTGCGGAACCGAAACCATCTTGCTGCGGTGCGGAACCGAATCCGCCTGTTTGCGGTGGAGATCCGAAACCTCCCGGGGGACCTCCCGGAGCCGGACGCGGAGGCATGCCACCCGATCCGCCTGGATTGCCAAATCCTTCTACGAAGGGGGCGACGGGAATATTCGGATTCTGCCCGGAAAACCCTCCCGGCGGAGCAGGGGGTCGATTTCCCATTCCCGGATTCAAAAACGGTGAACCGGGCTGTGGCGGCGGAGCTGCGAAGGGATTGGAGGCCGGTTGCTGGCCACCGGGGGAACCGGAATGCCCCCCTTGGAGAAAGGGATTGGGCGACTGTTGCGAAGCGGGCTTAGGGGGTGCAGGAAAGCCGCTGTTTTGGGCAAAACCACCCTGGGCGGGAGCGCCGAATCCCGCTTGTCCCGGAAAAGATTGGCCGCCTTGCTGCGGAAAACCGGATTGCGGCGGCATGGCCTGCGGAGCCGGCCTGGCCGGTGGACTTTGTGGTGCGGAGGTTGGCGCCGGACGGCTTTGTCCCGGGCGCATTGCCGGTGGACGGCGGGTTCCGCCCTGGTATCCCGCGTACTTGGCGTTGAACCTGTCTATGACGGACTTGCCGATGGCTTTCAAAGTCGTGAAGACGCCGACACCCGTTGAAGCCACCGCTTCGAAGTAAGGCGATTGGTATTTGTTCAGAAAACTGCTGAGTTCCTCCACCGACATCACGTTAGGCAAATCACGCTTGTTGAACTGCAATACCATGGGAATAGTATCGAGAGAGTGACCGTATTCCCGAAGGTTCTCCTCAAGATTGGCGAAACTTTCCAGGTTCTCCTGCAGCTTATCGGCTTGCGAATCCGCAACGAACACCACTCCATCCACACCGCGCAGCACCAATTTGCGTGTGGCATTGTAATAAACCTGTCCTGGTACGGTATAGAGCTGGAATTTGGTGGAAAAGCCTTTGATGGAACCCAGATCAAGGGGGAGGAAATCGAAAAACAGGGTGCGATCGGTTTCCGTTGCGAGCGATACCATTTCGCTCTTTTCCTTGTTGGGAACCTTACGGTGGATGATCTGCAGATTGGTGGTCTTCCCGCTTAAACCGGGCCCATAATAGACAATCTTGCAGCTTATTTCTCGGGTAGCGTAATTAATCGATGCCACAGCGTTATACCTCGTTTGCCAAATGCAATTATTTGATTAGCGGCGCTACCTGCGCGATTTCGACACGTATCAATCCGGTATTAGCCTGACTTTCGGCCATTACCACCAGATACCCCAATTCCACGGCCTGTACAAAAAACTTTCCCTCGCTCGCTTCGATCATGGTCTGGATGAGTTTCCCCGATTGGGAGGCCGCGATTATCTTATCGGCCATTTGTTGCGCCGAAACGATGAGCGCACCAATAAACTCCGAGGGAACGGGAGTTCGGAACAGGGAGACGATTTCTATCCCGTCCGCGCTTACCACGCTCGAACCCCTGATTCCCTTTATCTGATTAAGTCTTTCTAATATACTTGATATCATCGGATTTCAGCCTTTGGCATATCCCTTCGCCTGCAGAAGTTGCGCGACAGCCTGTGCGCCGCGCTCGATTCTCAACTTAAATAATTCATAGCTACCTTTTGTCCCCGCAATCATGAGAAAAAAGCGGCAGCCTGCATCCAAATTTATGATCTGGTAGAACTTATTATCGCTAAATACGATCTGACTTTCCAGGGCTCCGAACCCTAAGTCCTTGAATTGCCTCAAATTGGCCAGATAGCGGTCTAAAAAATAGGGCGATTCAATGAGCATGCTTTCCTGCGTATTCTCTCCCATGGCAACCACCAAGCATTCCTGGCTGTACACCACGGCCCCGTCCATGCCGTTTACCAGGCTTAAATAGCCCAGACAGGTATCCAGATCGTGGGAGTCGACCATATTGGCCGCTCCCCCGGTAGCGGGTGAATTCGGATTAGACATGGGAAGATTCCGTTCCGGGAAGGGAGGTAGCTGCCTGGGTGCGCTCACGAAAGATTTTTTCCAGTCGCACGAGCGAAAGCTGCGCTTTTTGCAGATTCTCGGATATCAAAGCAACGCCATACTCTCCCCGGAACAAGCTGAAAAGCGTGAAACGTTCGAATTGCAAGACAATCCGATGAATGCCTCCGCCTTCCAAGTCCCACACCGCGGTGGATAAATCACCGGGTAAAATTTTATCCAGAACGTCAATCAATCCGTCAAGGTTTTCAGAAATACCGGCCTTCCGCCTGACCCCCGTTTTCTGGTTCCAACCGAAAAATTCCAGCGTTCCGGCCTCGTCCAAAAGCTGTCGGTACGCTTCGGGATCCAGCGGATCTTCCGAGGAGTGGGATGGCCCCTTGTCCAAGGCGTCGACAGGATTTTCCGTAGGCGAAGCGGCCGGGGAGATTACTTCAGAAACAGCGGAAGGGGTAGCGGGGGCAGCCTCCGAACGCGAGTTTTGATACTCCTCCCAAATCACCGCCTGTAACAAAGAGAGGTAACTGGCTTGATTCGGGTCGACTCTAAGCCGATGTAACAGCTGCTCTTTGGGTTCGTCGTACCGGCCCGACCGGGTTTGCATGAAAACTTCCATGCAGAACAATACCTCTTGCATTCCGGGTTCGGTTCGGGTCGGCAAGCCCGCCAATACGTGACGCGCCAAATCGATTTGGCCCGATTTAATCTGGGTATAGGCGTAAGCGAGAGTGCTGGAGGCCTGCAACCGGTTGCGGCAAACGGGGTTGTCATAGACGGTTTCGGCGACGGTCGCAACGCGGACCGCGGATATTCCCGGTTCCTTTACAGTCATTTTATCGTGAATTCTCCCGTCTCATACTTCTCATAGACAAAGTACCTTCCCCCGCGCTTTTTAAGTTCTTCTCTTGTCAATATTTTTTCCTTTTCCATTTCCAGCAAATCTTCGGGAAGCCTATCCCGCCGGGCCGCGAAATCGACCACGAATATTTCCACGTTTTCGGCCTGCAACCGCTGATGGATAACGGCCGAGTAATCCCCCGCTCCATCAGTGGCCAGAAAGCTCATGGCCGCGAATCGGAAAAGCAAAGTCATCAGAAAAATAAGCGCCGCGGTACCCAGTAGCAGCGCGGTTTTCTGATCTTTTTCGGATTGGACCGAAACCGGCAGTTTGGTTTCGTTTCCGGGCAGCGGCGCGTCCTCTGCCAGGATATGCCCGCTGTTCCACAACTGGGCGAGTATCTCATAGAGCCGGAAAGATCCGAAGGGGAGTTCCTTTTCCAATTTCAGCAAATTCTTTTCGCCGTCCAGAATCTCAAGCACCCATTGTTCATAGCCCGTGACTTCCGATTCGAGCGGCCTGCCCGTTGGCTTGAACACCATTTCTTCATGAGGCAGAATTTCCTTCAGCCGACCCCATTCATCAATGCGCCGCATTCCCTCCATGCAAGCGAAGTCGGTGGAAATATGCAAGGGCGCGCCCGGAGTCGCTTTTTGCTGGGCATCGAAGGCGTATTCTCCATCGGTCCAAGCGAACAGGTCGCAGACCATGTCCTCGGCGGCAGTCGAGAGCCAGGATTCCTTTTCCTCCTCGCTGAAATACCCTTTGGCCGAGAGTGTCGCCATCAAGGAACGGTTCATGCTTTCGGACAATTCACGCATTTGCAGAAAGTCCTTACGCTCAATACGCCCCGACTCCACCAACATATCCTGGATTTTGGTTTCGGGAGTTTTGTTGCCGACACGTACTCCTGTCACGTTACCTTGAGAAATAAAGATTTCAGCTTTCTCGCGGTTGCGACTCAGTCTAAGCACGCCGGACTTCCGCTGTTGCATCAGCAATTGCAGAATGTCCGGCAAGGAGAAATCGTCCAATCCTCCAGCCAGAATCATGCGAATACTCCTTCCTGCGTTTGCAGGCGGGGCGCCACGGAGAGCTTGCTCACTTTCAGGAGAAGCCTTAAGATAAAAAAGAGGTATAAGGCAAGCAGGGGAAGCCATAGCATCCATGCCAGCGGGCCCAGCACGAAATCAGGGTACTCCATGATGTGACTCGTCATTCCATAGAGTTGCGAGACGAGAAAACAGGTGATAAACAGACAAAGAAAGCGGGCCCGGCCCTTTCCGGCGTAAACCTCTCCGGCCCCGGGAAAAACCGCGTTCAATCCATGGTGCAGCAACACTTCCGCAACTTGCCCCCGGGATTTAAGATGTGAAGTAAGTTCAATGCGTAACTTGGCATCGCTTACTCCCGAGACGGTTTTGAAGCAGTCTACGCAATGCAAACCTTTGCGACACTGCCGGCACATCGTGCGGCCACAAATCTTGCATCCGAAAAGGGTACGGCCTTGCACATGCACCGAGTAATTGTGATAGCGGATAAACAAAAAGAGAAGGGATAGTCCCAAGCCCCCGTAATACAGCCATGGCGGGTAGGACGCGAGCCCGCTGCGTACCGGAGCCGGCAGAATTTCCAGGCGCTTCAATCCGACATAGGCGTCGCTCCAGAACATGCCGGGCCTGGGCATTACGTCCATGGTACGCCTCTGCACGGGAAGCCGGCTGAAAAGCCTGTCATTATCCTGGAGAAAAGCAGTCACCCGCAAGGCGTCAACCATACCTGCCCGGTCCAGTAGTTTCTTATGTTCCGAAGAATTGTTGGCGAATAATTCCATCTGACTCATGTTGAACCAGGTTTCCACATAACCCGCACCGGCCTGGGTGGCTGAAGAGTAGAATTCCCGTGCTGAGACGAATTCATCTTCCATCAGAGCCAGGTTCCCTTTCTGCAAGGTTACCAAAGGTTCTTCGGGAGCCAATCGTTCCGCGGCCGAAGCCCAAGCGCGCGCCCGCGAGATATCGCCTTGTTTCTTGTAATAAAGGGAACGGCCCATGAAGAGGTAAAGACTGTCCCTTCCCATCCGAGGGGTAAAATCGGCCAACCGCGTTTCTAAATTCTTTTCACTGCCTCGGTTGAACGCGATCTGATAGAGGCGCATACCGGATTCGGAGTCAAGATGGCGGTATAACGCATGCTCGCCCGCAAGCCAGAGGGGAAGCAGCAAAAGAGCCGCCAGCACGACCTTCAAGATCGATTTCTCCGAGAAACCGCAATGCTTCCAGAGTAAAATCACCCCCGCAAGGCTCAGCACCACGAATCCCAAGCCTATTATCCAAAGGCAGCCCACCAATATACCGATCACGGCATATCGGAGAGGCAGTTCCACCTGCCGGGGCAACCTTTCCGCCCAATGATGGGTGATATTGGGGTAGTACCGGATGAAAAGCAACAATAGGCATAAAAAAAGGAAAAGGGAAAAGGCGGATCGCATCCATTGGGCTCCGTTGAGAAGCACAAAGAATTGATTGTCATAATAGGACCATAGGCCGACGATGTCCTGAATATGGTTCCAGGCCAGACCCATATCCCAATTCCAGGGAGCGTCCCCACCCAACAACAGGGTCAGCGAAAGATAAGGAACCCAGGGGGTCATGGGGTCCAAATCCGCCGCGAAAGCCAGACCCGCTTCAGCCTCCCCGAGCCGATCCGCCCGTATATCGTCGCGAACACGGGCCAGGACAACCTTCGCAAGTTCCGGTACGCGGGTATATCCCCGAATCGCGAGTTCCGCCAGCGTCCTTTTCCGGAAGGGGTCCGCTAAATCCGCGGATACGGTCCCGGAGAGGATGCGCGCCATTTCAAAACTTTCCGCCCAACCTAACGAGGCGAAGCCGGCCAAAGCCCGGAGGGCAGTGCGACCTTGTCCGGGATCCCATTTTTCAACGGCTAAGGCATCGGCGAATAACTGCCAGTGCGAGGGATGGGATGCGGAGACGCTACGCAAATTTTCGCGCAGAAGAGGGATTCTGTCATAATCCAACTCCCCCCGGAACAGCGCGGAGACGTCCTTGTGATGCATCTGAAAAGCCCATCGGGATTCCAAGGCCTGATGCCAAGCCGGGATAAGTTCTCCTTCCGCATAAGCGTGCGAAGTCGGAAATACCGATAAAGCGAAAAGGCAAAGATGGATTAGGCGCATGCGCATATCAATTTCTTTAGGGAAAAAGGCCGCCTCAGGGTTTGAGACCGTATTTCTCTATTTTCCTATAAAGAGTGGAAATATCCAACCCTAGAATTTTGGCGGCGGTAGGCTTATGCCATTGGTTCTGACTGAGTATCCAGTGGATATAGGCCTTTTCGATTTCCTGGATATCGGGTGGAGCGCCTGCGAAGGCTATCTCTTCCCCAACGGTTTTACTCCCCCCTCCGGAAACCAGCGCCCTTGCGTCGGATGCCACGGCTCGCGGCGCATCCATCTCGATGGCTTCAATATAACCTCCGGGGCTGTAGGCGATAGCCCGCTCCACGGTGTTCTCCAATTGGCGCACATTGCCGGGCCAATGATACGCAGCGATAGAGGCAAGGACCTCGGGGGAGAAGGATTTTAACCCTCGCGTCTTTTTTTCCAGGAAGTAGTTGGCCAGGAACACCGAGTCCTCCCCCCTTTCGGCCAAGGAGGGCATGTGAACCCGTAAAACATTCAGGCGGTAATAAAGATCTTCGCGGAAACGTCCCGCGCTTACCGCCGACTCCAAATCCACATTGGTAGCCGCCAATACCCGTACGTCGATACGAAAGGATTGGGTGCCCCCTACCGGAGTAACTTCTCTTTCTTGCAGAACCCGCAAAAGCTTGACCTGGGTATGCTGGGGCATTTCCCCTATCTCGTCCAGAAACAAGGTGCCTTTGTCGGCCACGGTAAAAAGGCCTTCTTTCTCAGCATGCGCCGATGTGAAAGCGCCTTTCACATGTCCGAAAAGTTCCGATTCCAATAGATTCTCGGATAAGGCCCCGCAATTAACCACCACGAAAGGCTTGTCAACCCGATCCGATTTCTGGTGGATAAGCTTGGCCACCAACTCTTTTCCCGTGCCGCTTTCCCCGGTAATCAGAACCGTGCTGTCGGAAGCGGCCAAAGTATCCGTTATCCCGCGCAACTTGATCATTTCCTCGGAATTGCCGATGAGCTCGATGGTCTTCCGGCCTTTCAGCGCTTTTTTCAGCTCGAGGTTTTCCGCTCGCAAAGTACGATTCGAAACCGCTTTTTCTACCACCTTGGCCAAAAGAACCATGTCGAAGGGTTTGGAAAGAAAATCGTACGCCCCCAACTTGATAGCCTCGACAGCTCGTTCAATAGTCCCGAAAGCCGTCATCACCACCACCGGCAGGTCGGGAAACCGGGCTGCTAAAATCCGCACCAGGTCCAGTCCCGAATCTTGTCCCAGCGATAAATCGACTAAGGCCAAATGGGGTTCGAAGCCGTCCAGCAGGCGCTTGGCATCCTCGAGGTTGTGCGCGGTTGACACTTCGAAGCCTTTCCGTTGGAAGAACACTTCCAACAGGCTGCAGAGCGAAACTTCGTCATCTACGATGAGCACTTTGGGCATCATGCCGATTAATTCCAATCCTGCGGCCACCCCACCTGGTGGCCATTGGGAATCGCATGTCATTTTATGATAAGGGGATAGCGGAAATGAAGCAAAAAAAACGACCCCGTAGGAGTCGTTTCAATTCATGAGGCAAAAGCGGAGCGCCGAAGCGCGGAAATCAGGCGCTCTTGGTCGACAAAGCGAGATGGGCTTTACGCTTGTAATTAGCGGCCGAGTTCTTGGTCATGCCGGCCCGATTACGGGCAGCGGCACGGTCCAGAAGGGAAAACAACCGAGGCATTTCAGCGGCGGCCACTTCCTTGGTTTCGGCGGTACGGATTTTCTTGAGGCTGGTACGAATGGACGTACGGGCCGCCTTGTTCTTGACGCGGGCTTTTTCCGCGGTTTTGAGTCGTTTTTCAGCGGACTTATGATTGGGCAAGATACCCTCCGGATACTGGTTTAGCGGGGATAAAGATACTCAATTGCGGCATTTTTTCAACCCAAGGCCTTACCATAGGAAGTAACTCGGCACCGAGAATAATTGCAAAAAAGGCGTTAGGAGGGGGCGCCAAAAACCAAACCACAGTGTCAAAGGACCGGGTCCCGGCAACCATTCCAGGGCAACCAGCAGCAAAATCGGCAATAAACCCCAGCGCTCCAGGGTCGTTTCATAGCGATGGGCGGCTTTTTCCGAAAGGAAAATCCCTATGATTTTACCCCCGTCCAAGGGGTGGATAGGCAACAAATTGAATACCGCCAGGGCAAAATTGATTTGTACGAAAAAGAGCAGGAAGAGGTAAGTGCCCCGAGATCCGGAATATTGCCCATACATCCAAAACAGCAAGCACCCTAAAATGCCCAGCAGAATGTTCGAAAGCGGCCCCGCAAAGGCAACCAGCGACATGGAAGTCCGGGGGTTGCGCAGATTAAAGGGGTTTACGGGTACCGGCTTGGCCCATCCCAACGGCATACCGGTCAAAATGAAAAGGGTTCCGAGGGGATCGAGATGAACCAGGGGATTGAGGGAAAGCCTGCCGGCGCGTTCGGCCGTGTCGTCTCCCAACCTGAAGGCGACCCAGGCATGCGCCAGTTCATGGAAAGAGAGAGCGAGCACCAGCACAAAAAAGCGCATAATCAGCTCATTGAAATCCATCATGGTAAACAATTATCCAAAAATCGAGGTACTTAGAGGATTTCCGGCCCCCCGCTTGGTGATGTCTCTATCGTCGTGCATGTTATTGAGGATTAAAACTATTAAGTAGAAGTCCTTTCCGCTTCGAATTGGCGGAAAAATTCCAAGCCCGGGTAATGGCGGCGTAAGAGCGGAATAACGTCTCCCAGCAGGTAAAAGGAACCGCAAATAACCACCAGGGCTTCGGGGCCGGAGGTTTTTTCCGCTGACTGCAAAACAGCCAACAACGACTCTTCGCTCAGCGATATGGACTCCGGACCAGGCATCCCCAAAGAAAGGGTCGCCGCTTGTAATTCGGCGAAAGGCAACGCCCTGGCATGGCCCGGCAACGTTACATACACCATACGTCCGGCCAAACGGCTCAACCGTGTCAGAACCGTGCGATAATCCTTGTCGCGCATAATGGCAAAGAGGAAGGTGATAGCGCGCTGGGGGTAGCTTTTCTCCACATGCGCAGCCAATCTCTCAATGGCCTCGGGATTGTGCGCGCCATCCAGCAATACCGTCGGCATACCCGGAGCCTCCAGCAATTGCAACCGGCCCGGCAGTTTCGCGGCCGCCAGCGTCGGCATCCATTCCTCCTCGGGAGGCAGAGCTTTTCCGGTCAAGACTTCCAATGCCAGCAAAGCGGCATGCACGTTATCGTAATGGTATTTCTCCGAGCGCAAACCAGCGGGCAACTCATAGGTGCGATACCGGCCCCGAAACCCACCGCTTCCCTGCCGCTCAAAATCCTTCCAGGCGATTACTTCGCTTCCCAGGGATTGTGCACGTTCCTCGGCGATTTTGCACAGTTGCGGATCCGTCTCCATGTGGATAAGAGCGGCCCCCGGCTTGGCGATTCCCAATTTCTCCGTGAAGATTTCGGCAACCGTTCCGCCCAGGTATTCGGTATGATCGAGCGATACGGGGGTGATGAGACTGATTCGGGGGTGTACCACGTTGGTGGCGTCGAGACGGCCTCCCAATCCGGTTTCCAGCACCACCATCCCGCAATCGCATTCACGAAAATAGGTGAGGGCCATGGCTGTTACGCATTCAAAATAGGTGGCGTTCAAGCGGAGAATGGGCTCAACGGCGCGCTGCATAAAAGCGACTATCCACTGCTGGGAAACGGTTTCGCCGTCCACTTGGATACGTTCGCGAAAGCTGACCAAATGGGGGGATGTATAGAGCCCCACCCGCCGGTATCCCAAGGCGCCGCATAGGGCGGCCAAATTGGCGCACACGCTGCCTTTTCCGTTGGTTCCCGCCACATGGAGGTATTGGCCGGCTTGATGGGGGTTTCCCAATTCGGCCAGCAGGTTTTCAATATTGTGCAGGCCGAGCTTCATGGCGAATTGATTGCGCGCAAAGAGAAATGCCAGACAATCCGAATAGGTGTCGAGTCGGGGAAGAATGGCGGCCGTCATGAGGAAGCCTGGATGGATTGAAAGTGAATTCTCTTAGGCGCCTTCCACAGCTGCTGCGGTAGGAACCGGAGCGGACGCGGAGGTGAAATGGGCCAGTAAAGTCGACAGTCGGGTTTTCAACTGGGCCCGCGGAACGATGAGATCCACGAATCCTTTCTCGAGCAAGAACTCCGCGCGTTGAAAACCTTCGGGCAGGTTCTGGCGGATGGTTTCGCGAATCACCCTTTCACCGGCGAAACCAATCAGGGCATTGGGTTCGGCCAAATTGACGTCGCCCAACATGGCGAAACTGGCGGTTACGCCGCCGGTGGTGGGATTGGTCATCAGGGAAAAATAGGGAATGCCGGCTTCGGAAAGCAGGGCGATATAGGCGGAGGTTTTGGCCATTTGCATCAGGGACAGCGAACCCTCCTGCATGCGTGCTCCGCCCGAAGCGGAGACGATGATGGCGGGGATTTTCTGTTCGAGCGCCCGCTTGAAGACCCGGGCGATTTTCTCGCCTTCCACCGAGCCCATGGACCCGCCGATAAAGCGAAAATCCATCACCCCAATGGAAACCTTCCGACCGTCGATGGACCCTAATCCGGAAACGACCGCGGAGGTCAGTCCCGTCTTCTTTTCCGCTTCGATCAGACTGTCCTTATATTTTTTTTTGGCGGAAAACTTGAGCGGATCAGACGAGCGAAGGCCGGTATCCATGGCCTCGAAGCTGCCTTCGTCAAGCAGGAGGCCGAGATACACTTCCGCGCCTACCCTGAAGTGGTATTGACAACCCTGGCAAACATAAAGATTCAGCGCCAGTTCTTTTCGGAACAGCACTTCCTTACACCGTTCGCATTTGACCCATACGTCGACCGGGGTATCCCGCTTGATGAAAGTGCCTATGCCCGATTTGGCTTTACGAAACCATTCCATTGAACTGACCTTAAAAGAGATTGAAAGGTAGCCATGTCCATGGTTCCATCCAAGAATTGGGGAGGAAAACGCCGGGTCCGGCCTAATGCGGTCTATTTACAAAGAAATTTGGTTTTTTGGGGATTATCCGTGCGGGGAAAACCGATTTTTTCAGGAAAAGCCCTAGCGCTTCAACCCCTTCACGCAAGTTTAGTCCAGCGAAGCCTCTTCCCGGAACAGGTCAAGCCGAATCGGGTTTCATTGCAGTTTTATCCGCAGGCGAGACGACTTTCCAATAGATATAATCCAGCCAGGCTCGTTGGGGCTGCCGGAAGCAAAGCTTGTTCACCAGATTTCGGGGTGCAGCTTTGGTGAGCCGGGGTACAAAGGGTTGATGGGTCATGAAAATCTCCCCTTGTTTCCACCGCTTATTGCCTTTCCTGTTGTTACAGGCCATGCAGGCCGTTACCAGATTTTTCCATTCGGTGGTTCCGCCCTTGGAGCGGGGTATGACATGATCGATGGTGAATGCGGAAAGGCTTATCGACTGGCCGCAATAGACGCAACGCCCGTTGTCACGCGCATGGAGGTTCCGTCTGGTAAGCGGCAGGCTGGAGATGAAATTCTTGGGAAAGGTTTTGTAATCGAGACATTGTACCACGGCGGGAATATGCATGGAAAAACGCGGGGAATGGATGATTTTATCCTCGTATTCGGCCAGCACGACCGCCCTACCCAAAGCCCATAGGGTAACGGCCTTTTTCCAGGACACGATGTCCATGGGGATACCGGACATATTAAGAGCCAACGATTCAACCATAGGGTCACCTCGTGCCGCCGGAGTAAGCCTCGCGAGCCTCTGCGGCCGGACTGGTCTTATTTTACCAAATATCGGGTCGAATCTACAAATGACGGCCGGGTGGGGCCGGATCCCACGCCGGTTCCATTATCGGCATTGCTAACTTTGAGAAAGATGCGACGTCTTCGTGCCGGTAAAGCCAAAAATTTCCAAAAAGCCTTAATCGCCATCGAACTCCTCTGCGTCACCGCATTGCTATACCTTTATTTTTCTCCCTGGGTTTCATCCATGGGTGAAAAAATCCCTGCCCCGGGTCTAGCCGAACGTCTGGAAGGATTGCATCGTCTGGCTGGATTTTTCTCGGTACGCTCCCAAATTTCCGTCGCTTATGAGTTGGCTCAGAAGGTTTATTTTATCCCTTTGCTTTCGGCCTTGGCCGGAGTCTTTTCATTTGTAGGAGTGTATTCGGTTTGGGGCTCTCGGCTGGCGGGAATCGCCGGAATTGCGGCTGGGGGAGTTACACTCTATGCCGTGGATTATGTCGGTGATTTCATAGCCGGAAAGTGGTTCCATCATCTGGAATATGGGGCCACCTACAGCCAGTATCCCGCCATCATTCTGATTGTGGCGGGAGGATTTAGACTTATCGCGTCTCGAAGATAAGCGGGGCTGGGCTCTAGAAGCGCCCGTCCCAGAATTGCGAGATTTGCTCGGAATCACCCACGACTTTCACTCCGTATTTTCCCCAGGGTAAGTGCAAACGCGGCACCGTAATCGTATTCAGTCCCTTCCGCCCCGAAAATCTTTCCAGGTAGAGTACTTCTCCGTTCAAACCCACTATCTGAAAAGTGGCGGCTTGTTCACTCGCCAGGAAAAACCGCGATACCGTTGTCATGGAATGGCGCTCAAAGGAAACGGCCCGTCTTTTTGACCCGAACCTCGCAAGCGCTACTGTATTTCCCACGGATACGGGAATCTTACCGGCAACCTCGGTTTTGGGAATCAAGGAATGCAACGCGATTTCACCGGCGTCAGGCGTTCCTTGCCCGGGAGTATATTCCAGCTTAATGGTTGTGGATTTTCCGGGAATGACCAGAATAGGAAGGGTGACACCAGAAACAGCAATTCCTTTGGGAGTAACGATCTTCTCAAGGTATACGGCCTGATTGCCGGAGGCGATTCCCAGGGTCAAAGCAAACATCTGCTTTTCGGATTTGCGGCTTGCATCAATTATAATTTCCGCCTCTTCCCACTTTAATTTCCCGGGTAGGATGGGAGTGCCTTTCGGAGCAGTTACCTCGCCCGGAAAAAACGCCACCTGCGAAGCCAGTTTCGCACCACCGCGAGTCGGCGAGCCTGCGGCGACATAAAGCCCCCCGTTGGAAACAATTCCCTGGCTTCCATGGCGAGAAGAAGTCATCGGTTGCAGGGTACGCCACTTGTGGGTATCGATATTAAGCGCCTCATTTTCCGAGTGCGTCCCGGTGGTGCTCATGGACTCGCCCCCGGCCACTATGATTTCCTTGGCCAATAAGCCCACCACCGCCGCGGCGCGTGGTGTGGGAAGATTATCGGCGGCGGGAAGCGTCGTCCATTTTTTCGTGGAGATATCGTAAACGTCGACTTCAGGAATGGTATTGGCGAATACGCTACCCTTGTCCTGACTGCTGCGGCGGCCGGCCAATGCATAGATTTTATTACCTGCAAGCACCGCATGAAAATGGTCCCGGGCCCTGGGCGCATCCGTCAAAACCGTCCAGGTATTGGTGGTCGGATCCCAACTATCGAACCAAGGCTTCCATCCGGATTGGTGTCCACGGTTATTTCCCGCTACGATATAGATTCGGTCATCATGCACGACGACGCCCGTCGATCCGCGTTGACGGTCTTTAGGAACCTCCGGCCCCTTAACCCACTTATCCTGAAGGGGATCATACAGATAAACATTCGGGAGGGGAGGCTCAGCCGGGTAATTCCCGGTTAGTGCGCAAACGGCGAGTATCAATCCGTGGTATTCCGTTGCCTGGAAGTGGTGGATTTTGGTCGGCGCCGCCGCCTTTACCGACCACTTGCCGGTTTTATAATCGAATTGATTGATATTATCTGTTTCGCGACCTCCCATCAAAAAGAAATGCTCTCCCGCCTGGACATAGGAGCATTCGTGCCGGGCAATGGGATCATTGTCATGAGATATGTTTTTCCAGGTACCCTGTGCGGCGACTAAGGACAATAGGCAGGGAATTGATGTGATTATTTTTACGGGGGTAAAAACCTGCGGCACTTGATGCATTACTACGCTCTCTGGTTACGAAAAATACTTCCTGGAAATATAAGGAATATCCCTGGATGCGGAGACGGAAATATTTTTCTAAAAAACCGCTTTTTTAGCTATCGATAGGCGAAACGGGGCCGCTAAAAGCGGGCCGTGCCACTCGGGCTAATTCGAAATTAGCACTTTTTGCACTTGTTCTTTTCCGCTTTGAGCGTACCGTATCAAATGCAACCCCTCGGCTTCCACGGGGATGAAGCTGTCATTCAGGATACCGGTCTTGCTGAGAACAACTTTTCCATTAAGGTTAATCACCTTGAGTTGAATCGGCGCCAGACCGGCATTCACTTTGATTCCTCCTAATTCCGGAACAACGACGAGACCATTTCCGGCAGTACCGTTTGGTGAATTCAATAATGTATTGGAACCAGCACCCTTGCTGCTGGACCACACCTTGAAATAATCGAAATAGATGTACTCCGTTTTCTTGGACTGGAAATTCGGATCATCCGCCGAGCCGCCCCGGTAGGTGTGTACAGCAAGACCATTCACTTTTACATCTTTACCCGGAAGGCGGAACTGGACATTCGTTCTGCTCAGGGTTTTCTTTCCGTCAACATACATTTCCAGGATACCGTCGCTTTTTCCCGGGGTATTCATTTTGACATACTGCTTAATCGTATACCACTGTCCCTTCTTCACGGGTTTGAAAAATTCGATATCTTCTCCCCATTTTCTGGTGACTTTTCCGCTGGAATTTATGCGTTCCGGAAGATAAGCATAAACCACCAGATTATCATTCCTTCTCCACATCAGGCGAACGCTGAAAGCACTATGAACGGTGGTCTTATTGGTAGTGCCTCCCCATGGCAGTGATCCATCAGGATCGACGGAACCCACCAAGCCCGGAAGCTTCCCGCCATAACAGAAGAACCAATTCGGATCGAACTTGATGCGGTACTCCATTATCGCTTCTTCTGAAGGGGGAATGTTTTTTACGAACAGGACGCCGGAATTGCCCCCACCCGCTTTATTGGCGGGGTAGTGCGTCCTAAAACTTTGCTCACCGGCCTTAGTTTTGTGGGTCCAAGTGTTTCCGGGGCTGTCCAGGCCCCGTATCTCACCCGTACCTCTATTATTTATCGCACCAAAATCCTGCCTTGCAGCCGCTTCGTCATAATCCTGAAAATCTCCGGTCCGATTGTCGAAATTGACATCTATGACAAGATTTTCCGGTTGTGCGAAACCGAAGCCGGCAAAAAGCAGGAACGCTATATTCAGTGCCTGGTATTTCAAAATCGTTTCCTTGCGAACAGAAAATTTGAACACTTCCCCTCCCCTAATTCCCTAACATCACTTTTTTAGTGACTTCTGTTCTGTTTTGCCTGAATCGTAGGAGGTATAGGCCTTTTGATTGGATAGGAACAAAACTGTTTATAAACACCCCCGTCCTGCTGTAGGCGACTTCGCCCCTGAGGTCAATCACTTCCAATCGTACCGGATCCTTCCCGGCGTTTACTTTGAATCCGCCTGACTGGGGGGTTATCGTGAACGCATTTCCGCTTATCCCGCCGCCGTGGTTGAATATGCTGGATTGTGGCGTTCCAGTCTTGCCTTCAAGAGGATCCAATACGGATTCCAAAGTGGTTCCCACTCTCATTTCATCCAAGTCCACGGTGATATTGAAGGCTCTGGATGTTTCGTTATAGGCCCCCCATTTGAAATACATCAACCCTTCTTCATGGGTGCGGAAAGGCGCTTGCTGTTGATTATTTTGATTGCGAACATTTTGTTTTTTTCCGTTTATCCAGACTTCCACGAATCCTTCTTTATCGGTTTTCGCAAACTTGAACCCCAGGACTATGTCCATCCATGTGTCTTCGTTCATCGGGTGATTGGTAAAGGTTACTTTTCTGGGGCTGACAGACTCACTTGCATTTTTTCCCGGGGTTATCCCCTGTACATTCATGTTCTTTTTAGCAGCGTCAAAACCAATTGATACCGGATGGTTTTGCAGCAAATTCCCCTGGGTTTTCAATTGGAAAATGGCAAAACCTCCATTGGGTTTTTTGCTTCCGGCCACATTTACTTTTACCCGCCACCCGACGAAAACCCTGTCGCCGTTGTTGATTTTGTAATTGTTGACTTCACCGGTAGTTCTGGCGAACTCCGTCCGCTTTGATCTTGCGGGCTTGTTTATCCTCCAAACATTTCCATGAACCGGGTCCTGTACCGTGGTTACGGTACCGTCTTCACCTGGCTCCCGATTCAAATTGTAAAAGCTGTCCTTCCAAGGCCTTTCTGGATCGCCATACCATAAAACATTGGCGTCAGAAAAGGTGAAGGAGAAAAGGAGAATCACCAGAAGTTTAAAAGGTGAAATTATTGCAACATTGTTTTGTTTATTCATGGTTCGCTTCGAATTGCAAAAGGTTTTTCCCCTGCCATTAATAGGGTGGCACATCCCTATATTAGGGTTGATCTTTTTGAATGCTGCTTGTGCTTGGCTGGATTTGTTCCCAAGTGGAAACGGTATGCATGAAAAACCCGAAAATACCCTATAAATTCTCTAAATTCTCAAGAGAAGACCTGCCTAGACGCCGGTACCAGCAGTTGGGTTTTCCAGTCATTACCGGTTGTATTAAGCCGGCCTGCGTCTTGCGATCTTCCTGATACCACCTTGACCATTTATTAAAATCATCTCTTTGAATTACGCTATTACCTAGGGTATGAATGTTTATATCATTCTCGATCGATAAGGTCGAATAGGGACCCTTCTCAACCATTTCCTTTTTCACGCTTATTTTCGAACCGGTTATGCCTTTAGTAGAATTTGAATTA
This sequence comes from Fibrobacteria bacterium, assembly GCA_041746255.1. GTDB lineage: Bacteria > Fibrobacterota > Fibrobacteria > UBA11236 > UBA11236 > JBGTHM01. Next base: position 141,673 of record JBGTHM010000005.1, read on the forward strand.
ATGGGTATGAGCTTATTATCAAGGATGGATTTCCAGGTAGGGTCAGCCCCATCTTGTGTGTATAAATTCATACCATTGGCGAATTTCTGTGTATATGATTGCTGAGCCCATGCCAGATTACTTGATGAACACAGGATGGTTATTGTTATCAGAATAGATTTAAAGAATCGTCTATTCATTTGAACCCCATTTCGTAACCGTTAAATTTGGTTTTAACACGAAACTTATTTTTGATAGCGATATCCTCGATCAGGCTGAAAATGTGGTTAATGAAGAGAAAATCGCGATGCCGACCGACAAGGGTGGCTGAAATTTGTAACCCGAAGACGGTAGAAGATTTATTGAGACCGGAACTACTATTACCATCCCCATAAACCTATCGGTTACCGATTATAATAATGGGGTTGTTTTTTTGATGTTCCTGATTTTGGTCGAATTTGTTCCCAAGTGGAAACAATCACTGAGCCCGTTTTCGATCTATTGCCAATTGATTTACACGGACGCTATACGGGCGACGGCGGCGGAACGAGGGACCGTTCCACTTTCTACCCACCACACTTAATCTATGAGATTTTCTTCAGCCGGGGCTATACCTTAGAGGTACAATGAAGCGATGAATCATGTTTTGGATTCGCGGAAATAAGGTAAGGGAAATAGCCCCTCCCTTTCTTATCACTTTACTTTTCTTTGGACCCCTACCATACCCATACCATGGTTGCGGGAAAGGCATGAGCGGGAATCCCAGGAAAAAGGCCAAACTCTGCTTCCTACCATGGCCTTTCCTCAGTTCAGGCTGCTAAAGCTTCAAAAAGAGGATTAATCCTTTTTTCATCCTTTAGTACGATTCCTTAGCCTTCTTTTAAGGCTTATTATTTGTTCCGTATCCGAAATCTGGAACTACTATAAGTTCCTAATCCACGGTCAGGAACTCATGAAATCTTCAATAGTCAAAGCCCTCGCAATTATGATACCCGTATTCTTTATAGCTGGATGCTCCAGCAAGGACTCCGCCACACCGGCGCCACAGGTAATCAAGGTACAACCCGCTCCCGCTCCAACTCCCCCTCAATCCAAAGTCCAACTTGAAGGATCCGAAGACGGGTTCAAAGTAAAAATCGAAACTGAATCGAAGTAAAAATCGGCACGGCGACGATACCCGGATAAATCGACGAAAGTCGATATTCGGAACAAATCGGACGACTTTATCCAAAACCCCGCCGAACTTATTGCAGAATCCGGTGAAAGTGACCGGGCGATCCGGTTCAAAGTGACCGACAGCCACCCTTGTCATAGCCGGTCACCATGGACCGGATTTCAACCGATTAGAAGTTACTCATTGCCGGTCACTTTGG
>JBGTHM010000006.1:0-17512 GCA_041746255.1 Fibrobacteria bacterium
AAGGCTGCGTATCTCCAGGCAATTGCCTATAACCTCACCGGCGATCCCGTTTACGCCATAAACAGTATGCGGATTTATCAAGCCTATGGGGAAAATTTGAAGGAAGTAACGGGGAGCGATAGCCGGCTGGTTATCGCATGGATCGGAAGCGTGTTCATTTATGGGCTGGAGATCCTCAAGTACACGTATCCAGATTACGATCCGGCCGTTGAAAAGGCATTCATGAGCATGTATGACAAGTTATTTTTTCCGATTCTGCGCGATTGGCGACACCTCGCCTACCCGAGGAATAATTGGGGCGTCGCAGGCAACGAATCCCTGGCAGCCGCCGCGATTTTTAAAAACGATACCGCCTTGTTCCGCAAAACGATTGATAACTACAAATTTTACCTCGAAGTCAACGTCAACAAATCCGGAGTTCCACTCGAGCTTAAACGCGACCTTGAGCATGCGCAGGAATCGGTGGGCTCATCGGTACAAAATGCCGAATTGTTCTGGACGCACGGAGTCGATGTTTACCACATAAGTGACGACCGTTTGGCTAAAGCAGTCGAGATGATGGCCGATACCATGCTTGCCCGACTTGCCCGGAAGACCACCGATGAACATGATCGACCGAGGGGATCAGCGTGGGAAATGGCCTATAACCATTTCCATCACCGAAAAGGCATGCCAATGACCAAGACGAAAACCGTGGTGCTTACCCAGATTCGGCCGGATTTCATTGATGGGGAAAGATGGGGAATGGGATCACTCCTTAGGGGTGACTTCGACGACGCCGACAAACCCGTGCTCCTCGCGGATTTTACCGCCCGCGGTCCAAGGCAGTTCGCCACGCAACCCAAAATCGTCCTTTTCCGTTTGCCAGGGTCCCATCGCGATAACGACATCGCCGGAAACCAGTCTCTCGGGGCGTCCATCCTCGTGAGTCCCGGTTCGTCATCCGCTGGTCCCGGGCACTTTGAACGAGGCTACTATTCTTTGAGCGGCCAGAGGGTGTTAAGCATTCGGTGAACTCCTTATTTGCTTTTCCTTCCTTTCGGAAGCCTACTGCCGCAAACACCGGGACGGCCCGGAAACGACTTTATGATAGGACGCAGTTCCCCTGCAGGCAATGGTCCGCATCTCCTCCCGGAAAGGTGGAAAAGCATGAATAGCGAAAACGACCCTCACGCGACACGAAATCCGCGCTTTGGAATAATGTGGTTTGCGATGTTTGTTGCGTACCAGTTCTCAATGTTGGACGCTACCGCCCAGTTTGTCCATCCCGGGCATCACGTCACCAAGGAGGACCTTGGGGAAATAAAACGGCGTATTCAGGCGGGAATCGAGCCCCAAAAATCGGCGTATGTCAGAATGATGAACGAGCCGTTTCTGAGCAAAAGCTGGACACCCAGCAATGTCCCCCGCATCGAGCGGGGAGGGGGTGGAAAACCGAATATCGGGCACCCCTTGGCATCTAAGGATGCCAAGGCTGCGTATACCCAGGCAATCGCATATTTCCTCACCGGTGATCCCGATTACGCCAAAAACAGTATGCGGATTTATAAAGCCTATGGGGAAAACTTGAAGGAAATATCGGGGTGGGATAGCCGGCTGTCTATCGGATGGGTCGGAGGCGTGTTCATTTACGGGCTGGAAATCCTCAAGTACACCTATCCAGACTTCGATCCGGCCGTTGAAACGACATTCATGACCATGTTTGACAAGTTATACACTACTGTGCTGCTCGGTCCCTACCCGACGAATAATTGGGGTTGCGCAGGCAACGAATCCCTGACGGCCACCGCGATTTTTAAAAACGATACCGCCATGTTCAACAAAGCGATTGACAACTACAAAGGGTACCTCAACAGCAACACCGCCAGCTCCGGATTTCCACTCGCGATTCGCCGCGACCTGGAGCATGCGCAGGAAGCGGTGGGCTCACTGGTACAAAATGCCGAATTGTTCTGGACGCAGGGAGTCGATGTTTACAGCCTGGATGACAATCGTTTGGCCAAAGGAGTCGAGATACTTGCCGATAGCGTGCTTGCCCGGCTTGCCCGGAAAACAAAGGATTCACATGATACTCCGAGGGCATCAGCGTGGGAAATGGCCTATAACCATTTCCATCACCGGAAAGGCATGGCGATGCCCAAGACGAAAGCCCTGATCCTTGCCCACATTCGGCCGGATTTCCTTGATGGGGAAAAATGGGGGCTGGGATCACTCCTTAGGGGCGACTTCGACGACGCCGGCAAAACCGTGCTCCTCGCAGATTTTTCCGCCCGGGGTCCACGGCAGTTCGCCTCGCAACCAAAAATCGTCCTTTTCCGTTTGCAGGGGTCCAATCGCGATACCGACATCACCGGAAACAATCCTCTCGGGGCGTCTATCCTCGTGAGCCCCGGTTCATCCGCTGGTCCCGGTACCTTCGAACGGGGCTATTATTCTTTGAGCGGCCAGAGAGTGCTTAAAATTTACTCCCGAAATCTCGACTAAAAAAGGAAGGCATGGAAGTCACAAATTTTCCAGGGCTTCAAATTGGCATGTTACCTGAAACACACCTCGGTACACGTAACCTTACCGGAACATTCTGGCATTTTTTCATACCATTAAAACGGGCTTTTTCGCCTAATTTGGAGGTTTTATGCGAACGATTTTTTCTTCGGGGTCTCTTTTTTATTGGATGGTCTTGGCAATGGCGGTATTCCATGCCTGGCCCCAGACAGTATCTGGTGTTGTGGAAGAACAGGGGACGGGTAAAAAGATAGCCGGCGCCATTGTTACAAGGCTCTCCGATGAGTTGGAAGCAGTGACCGATTCCGAGGGACGCTTTACTATCGGCCCAGTAGCGGTGGAACGTCCGGCCAAAACCAAATCTCTCTGCAAGTACGATTTTTCCACCCTGCATCTTTTCTTCCAGGGACAAAAAGAGGTGATGGTAAAAAGGTACGATGTCGGCGGACGCCTGATAGCCCCTGTCTTTTCCGCCAAACTCAAACAAGGGATCCATCCTCTGGTACCCCCCCGCAGCCTGTCGCCGGGTCTTTATTTCACTGAGGTGAAGATTGAAGCGGACAGGTATCTTTTTACGCATACCAACCTTGGCGGGGGCGCGACAGGCAATGCGAGCACCACTCCAATGGCGAAAAGGACGGCTGCCGCCGCCGCTCCTGATACACTGCATGTATGGGCCGACCGCTATCTCAATTATTCCATGGCTATGCAAGAGGGCGTGTCAAACCATACTGTTAATTTGACAGCGCTTCCTACCAGCACCAGCGCGCCTATGGCCTCAACCAGACTTATCATTTTAGAAGAAAACGGCATGGTGGCGGTGGAAGCGGAACACTTTATCCGCACTGCCAAAATTGAGAAGCGCGCCTGGTATTTGAACGCCCAGGGCCATATTCCGGCGCCGGAGCCCGACCATGATACCGCTTCCGCGGAAGAAGCCGGAGGCAAGGCCTATATCGAAGTACTGCCCGATACCTGGCACAAAAAAGGCGATCCGAAACTATGGGGGGAGAACGCGGGCCGCTATGGCGGTGATTTAGCCATTGTGGAGTACGATATAAAGTTCACTACCACCGGCCGGTTTTATCTCTGGACCCGGATCCGATCCAACGACCAGGAAGACAACACTCTTTCCGGAGGTATCGACAACACTTGGCCCGATCTCTCATATATCCTGCAGCATAATGTGTTCACTGGAGAGTGGGACTGGAACGATAGCGCCCGGTTTGTATTTCAACCACCCAAAGGCGACGGGACGAATAAAGTGTTTTACGATATTAAAGAAGCGGGGCTGCATACGATCATGTTCAGCATGCGCGAAGACGGCGCAGAGTTCGACCGGTTTTTCCTGACCAAACAAGCGGGTTACGAGCATCCCGGTTCCGGCGTAGGTCCCAAGGCCAGCCGACCTGCAAGGGGCGTTCTTCCCTCCTCTTTTTAAATTTAAAGGATAGCTCCATGCAAAGATCAACTGTCTCTAATTTGCTGGTATTTGCCCTTGTGAGCCTTTTCTCAATCCGCTGCCCGGCCCAGTCAGGAATCATATTTGATAAAGCCACGGGGACTCCGGTGGCAGGGGCCCTTATCACCCGCTCATCGGATAAGATGAGCGTATCTGCCGACTCCCTTGGGTCTTTTAACTTTCAGGCCGCATCCATAAACCGGGAGAGGTCGCTGGATTACAGGCCATTACCCATACCAGGCAATGGCGCCTCCTTGTTTGGCCTGGCCGGTCGAAGGATTTCGCCGCACCGCGCGGCGGACGGGATATATGTGTTACGCGTGTCCGCCGGCGGCGCGGACATCTGGTCACGGGTACTATTGACCACGGGCGGGATACCTGTTACCGGCGGCATGCCGGCCGCCGGACCTGATGGAGGCCGGGCTGCTCTGGCCCGGGTCGCGGCGGCCCTGGATACGCTGTATGCTTGGAAGGGCGGCTACTATGTGGCCCAGGCCACGGTTGAACCGGCTAAAAATCATGAAATTTACCTTGAAAAAAGCGTTCCGACCAGGCCGGTAGCGGGTAGTGATCTCATATTTGGCGGAAATGATACCCTGATAGTAGTGGAGGCGGAATGCTTTTTTTCCCAAACCAACGATAATACCAAAGCCTGGTATATTACCGCGCCGTTTTCGGTTCCGGACGTGAAACCGGATATCGACTCTCCCCATTACAATACCGCATCAGGCGGTGCCTATGTGGAAGTGCTTCCCGACAGTGGCCATGACGGCCAGAAGATTATCCCCGGTGTTACCTATAGCAAGGATGGAGGCGTCATGGCAGTGATTTCCTACAAGGTGCTCATCCGCATTCCTGGGCGGTACTATATATGGGCACGGGCTCTGGGCACAGACGGAGACGACAATACCTTTCACATGGGGATTAATAACAATTGGCCAAATGTAAAAATGCACGTTTTACCTGCGGACGAAGTTTGGCGTTGGACAAGCCGCCACCGCGATACTGGAGAAAAAGTATTTTTTGATATCAAAGATGCGGGAGTGCATACTATTTCGATTTCCATGCGCGAAGACGGTAGCGAAGTGGACCGCTTTCTTCTGGTAAGGAGCGAAAACTACACGCCTCCGGAGCTGGAGCTGGGTCCCCCGGTCACCATTTCGGGCGGCTATTATCCCGATTTTTCACTTTGGGCGGATTAAAAGGCTCAAATGCGAAATGGTGCCTTAGGTGCCTGACGCCCCGTTCTTGGCGTCGAATCGTTTTGTGAGCTAATCGATTTTTCCCAGGCCCCTTCAATTCCCACGCCCCTTTAACGGGAGCGGGGGATAGATTCAATATTCCGAACAGCAATGGCCAAGGCCGGCTGGGGCGCCCGGAAGGACTGATGAAGTGGAAGCGGAACGGCAAGCCCCTGCAGGCAATGGCCGGCATCTCCTCCTAAAAAGGTGGAAAAGCATGAATCACGAAAAAGACCGGTACGCGACACGAAATCCGACATTTGGAAGAATGTGGCTTGCCATGTTTGTTGTGTGCATGTTCTCAATGCTGAACGCAACCGCCCAGTTTATCCATCCCGGGGGGCACGTCACCAAGGAGGACCTTGCGGAAATAAAACGACGTATTCAGGCGGGAATCGAGCCCCAAAAATCCGCGTATGAAAAAATGATGGCCCATCAGTATCTGAGCAAAAGCTGGACACCCAGCAATGTTCCCCTCATCCATCGTAGTCAGAAGAATATCGGGCACCCGCAAGCACGTAATGATGCTAAGGTCGCATATCTCCAGGCAATCGCCTATAACCTCACCGGCGATCCCGTTTACGCCAAAAACAGTATGCGGATTTATAAAGCCTATGGGGAAAACTTGAAACAAATTACGGCGGCCGATAGCCGGCTGGTTATCGCATGGCTCGGAGGCATATTCCTTTATGGGCTGGAGATCCTCAAGTACACGTACCCGGACTTCGATCCGGCCGTTGAAAAGGTATTCATGAGCATGTATGACAAGTTATTCCTTTCGGTGCTTGTCACTCCCTACCCGGTGACGAGTAATTGGGGCCACGCAGCCGGCGAGTCCCATACAGCCGCCGCGATTTTTAAAAACGATACCGCCATGTTCAACAAAGCGATTAGCAACTTCAAAGAGTATGTCCGCGGCGGCACCCAAAACGACGGATTTCCAAACTCGATTAAACGCGACCTGGAGCATTCGCAGGAAGCGGTGGGCTCACTGGTACAAGGTGCCGAATTGTTCTGGACGCACGGAGTCGACGTGTACAGCATGGATGACAATCGTTTGGCTAAAGCAGTCGAGATACTTGCCGATACCCTGCTTACCCGGCTTGCCCGGAAGACAAAGGATTCACATGATACTCCGAGGGCATCAGGGTGGGAAATGGCCTATAACCATTTCCATCACCGGAAAGGCCTGGCGATGCCCAAGACGAAAACCCTGGTGCTTACTCAGATTCGGCCGGATTTCATTGATGCGGAAAAATGGGGGCTGGGATCGCTCCTTAGGGGCGACTTCGACGACGCCGGCAAAACCGTGCTCCTCGCGGATTTTTCCGGTCGCGGTACACGGCAGCTCGCCAGGCAACCAAAAATCGTCCTTTTCCGTTTGCCAGGGTCCAATCGCGATACCGACATCACCGGAAACAATCCTCTCGGGGCGTCTATCCTCGTGAGCCCCGGTTCATCCGCTGGTCCCGGTACCTTCGAACGGGGCTACTATTCTTTGAGCGGCCAGAAGGTGTTAAGCATTTGGTGAATGCGTTAAAAACAGGCGGCAAAAATCCGATTTTACCGCTAGACCAGAGTGAATGAATGAGATGGCAATTATGGTAAATCCATAATTGCCTTATGAATGATGCGGTTACAATCCAGAGGATGATATGACAAGCAAATGTTTATTGGCCCTATTTTTTGCCGCGACCCAACTTTGGTCCAATCCTCCCCAATATTTACAGTCCAGACTGAAAAACGCCATATTATTGAACCGGGGAAATGCCCATGGCCCCACGACCCAGGCATCGGTAAACGCTCTTGTGGCATTGGCAAAAGACAAGAATTTCAAATTGGACGTCGTTCAGGATTCCAAAAAATTCAATGAGCAGGATTTGAAAAACTACCAAGTCGTCCTTTTTATCCAGAACCGCACCATCGGTTTTACCGAAGCCGAAAAAAAAGCCTTCGAAAATTGGTTCAAACAAGGCGGCGGCGTATTCGCCACCCATGCCGCCACGGCATCCCAGAATTGGAACTATTATCACGAAATAATGGGAGCCCGACTCGCGCCTCATTCCGATGTGATTCCTACCAATATAACCGTTTCTTCGAAATCCCATCCTGTCATGCAAGGTCTTGATATTACCAACCTGCGTTGGACGGATGAATGGTTTTATTGGCAGGAAGACCCCAGCACGAAGCCGGGCGTCGAGGTTCTGCTCACGGTGGATTTTTCCAAGCCCGAATTCGATCCGGGCAAACACAAGCACCCGGTTCCGGTTCGAGCCGTTTATCCCAATGCCTGGGTTAAAGAAACCGATGGGGGCAGGTTCATTACCTGGGGCGGGACGCATACAACGGAAGCCCTGGAGGATTTCCCCGCTTTTTTCAATGGATTCGTTTTTAACAGCCTGAAATATGTAGCGCGATACGATACCGTCTCGGAATGCGGCAATAGCAGCATGTGCACGGCGATTGGACCCAGCTCGACGGTATCTAAATATGAATCCCGCAATAAAATCGAATTTTTAGCGGCAATCATAAATTCCAAAAATTGGAAAATTCTGGATAGTAAGGGAAAAATAATCCACCGGGGCAAGGGCGGTAACGGCGATGTTCCCGATCTGCCGCGCGGATTGTATTTTTTCAAAATTCAGGATAATCACGGCACCCACGTGTATAAATACGTGGAACTGAATTCGAAACTCATATCCTCACGAAATCAGTAGCAAATGCTTTGATGGTAAGGATAATTTTCAGTACCCACTCCACCTAGGAAATGAATATGAAACCAAATTACCCGACAGGTTCAAAATGGATTGGACATGCGCTCATGGCATGCCTGATACTTGCGGCATTGGGAAGCGCGCAGGTGAGTTCTCTTCCCACCGGCATCACCATTGAGGCTATGTACGACACCTCCAAAGTGGGCCTTAGTTTCAGAAAGGACAAGCAATCGGTGGTGGGCATGTACGAAGTGCCGGGCAAGCCCATGCACTTCCTGGTATTGGGGTATTTCGGCTTCGTCTGGTCGCTTTATCCGAATGACGGGGAGACCATTGAACCAACCGGTCCAATGAATTACGTCAAAAAGCAAGTGGCTGATTTCAACAAATTCACTATGAAGGGTTGGGAGCAAGGCGCCTTGGGAGGCGGATTTGATCCGAACTTTGCGGAAAACCGGTATTTCTATTTCATCTACAACAAATACAAAAATACCGCTCACTACAAAACGGGTGTCACGCCCGGCATAGGGGACGGCGCCCAAAATGCCGGATTGGTGGTGGTTGAGCGCTGGAAACTTTCGGAAGATCTCACCAAATTGACGCGGGATACCACCATTATCGCCATGGAACACGGAACCGGGTATGGGTCCAGCAATATGGTTTTCGGAATGGACCACCTTCTCTATATCTCCACGGATTCCTATAGCAAGAACAGCTGGGACAGCACGGATTATATGCGAAAGGTGCTGCGAATCGATGTGTCCAAGCCTGAAGGCGGAAAAATGTACACCATTCCACCCGACAATCCTTTTTACAATGCCGCCAATCCGGATGTCAAAAAGGAGATCTACGCGTTTGGATTCCGCAATACCTATTCCATAGTCGCCAATTATCTTACCGGAAGCATACTCGGTGCCGAGGTGGGACAAAAAACCTATGAAGAGGTCAATATCATTCTGCCCGGGAAAAATTACGGCTGGGGCGATGGCGGCGACGGTCAAAATAATAATAGCTTTGGAGTAGGAATCGAGGGACCATGCAGTGAGAATACCACCAGTGGACTCGCCTATAACGGCCACAAATCAAACCCTTTCGCTGCCCCATATTCGTATTCGGGTCCCTTATCGCAAGGTCGAAAATTCACATGTAAGGATTTTACCAACGGCACCTGGAATTTCCATCGCCGCGGCGAAACGATTAACGGAGTAAAATCCGCCGTCCAAGGCCTTGAAATCAATTGCATCATCATGTCGCCCGCTTATCGGGGCGACCCGGCATCTCCCTTTCATGGGTATCACTTCGTAACCGATGTCAACAGAGGTTACTTCGTCGCGATTAGGGAAGATCAACCGGGTGCCAAAGTTGTGGGCGGCATACCGAGTTTGAAAGATTATTATCGGCAACCCACGGATTTGAACCATAATGGCCCCACTTCCTTTGCCGAGGATTCCTATGGAAACTTGTACGTTACCATGCTTTCCTCCAGAAACACCGGTGCCCTCGACTGGCACGACCCCTTCCGCTTGAAGCATGACCAGATGGAGCCGCTTCTCAATCCCCGGACCCAGGTTCTTCCCGTGGCCACGAAAAAGGGCCTGATTGGCCATCCACGTCAGGGGGAATTCCAGCCCTTCCTGGTGAATTATGCCGGATTGGCCCGCATCCGCATGCCGGTCGGCGCCACGCAGGTTCAGCTGTTTTCCCTGGACGGCAAGCAGCTCTGGAGCAAAACCGCGGCCGCAGGGACGGATTTGCCCGTACCGGCCACAATCAAGCCCGGAGCCTTCTGGGTGCGTTACCTTCCCTGAATGATTCCCGGCCGACCCAGGCCGGGTAATTAAGGTTTTCTAAGAGCAGAGCCTGTTTGGAATAAAGAGCCCTTATTCTGGAAACCATGAAAACCACCATAAGGACATCGGCAACCATGGCCACCGCGCTTGAAATCACGGCGATGGCGTCCTCGCCAAATCGTTTTGTGAGCTAAACGATTTCTCCTCACTCCGCTTGATTCTTTGACCACCGGAATGGCAAAGCGCGGTACTTTCAAAATACCGATGAGGCAAAATTTTGCGAACATTTCTCAAATTTATACCGGCAGTCAAAATATTGCCGAGAACACCAAATTCGATGGAATAGAATATGAAACCCATATATAGCATTGCCATGATTTCCCTGTTTTGCACGGCGGGATTAACCAACCTCTCCGCCGGCGTTTATCAAGAAGCGAACGGCTATGTGGTAATGGAAATGGAAAACACGGAAACGGACCACAGCGAGTGCTGGACCGTGGAAACCGGAAAAAACCCCGAGGGCGGCAAGGCGCTAAGGCAGGCGAAATGCAATGACATGAATACGGGACCCGCCAAAAACCCGCTTAAATACACTTTTAAAATCAATACCGGCGGCGTTTACACCTTGTACACGAAAATTTGGAAGGATCACGGAAGCAATCCACCCGACAAAAGTAACGACGTCTATGTGCGGGTGGCGGGCGACTTCACCGGCGTTGAGGGTGGCGCCTCCACTGCCGCCTTGAAGGCAGACACAAAACATTATGGCGGAGCCAGCAACGAATATGTGTGGACGTCCGGTATGTTGGATTATGACCACAAAAAATGGCAAAACAAATACGACTTTAAAAGCGGAGAACAATATGACCTGTTTATTTCGGCTCGCGCAAAAAATGCCGTCGTAGACCGGATTCTTTTCGCTACGGACGAAGGCAAGACCAAAGGGCAAGCGAACGGAACGGCAGAGTCGTCCACCGGCACCACCTCAATGTTTACTCCGAACCAATCGCACCTGTCCACGCCCAATGTGGTGGCCCATCGAGGAAGCCAGTCCATCCGGTTCGAGGTCAAGGATTTTGATGCTTTGCATGAAAAAGACGTTGTGCTGGTTATTCATGATTTGCGCGGCAATGCCATTAAACAAATTTCGACGAGGACAAATTTCATCAGCTGGGATAAAACCGACTTCGGAGGAAACCAGGTGCCCAACGGAATATATATCAGCGAATTGCGTATGAACAATACCTCCGTACGGCAATCCTTCTTGTCCTTCTAGCGGCGGAATCCGGGGTGAGTATGTGGAAAAAACCTGGCATTCGTCAAATCGCATCGGATCTTGAAGAGTTACAGCACATTTACATAATGGGGAGAATTCCATGTTGCGAACCTTAGTCTTTATCAATTTGATGTTTTTATCTTATGCCGTTGCCCAGGGGACGCTGTCGGGCGAAAAAAAACAATGGCACCGCAATACGATAACATTTGAAGGACCTCAAGCAAGCGAAACCGGAAATCCCAATCCATTTACCGATTATCGTTTGATGGTTACCTTCGCCCACGCCGCCAGCGGCACGACAATCGTTGTACCCGGCTTTTACGCCGCTGATGGAGACGCTGGTGAATCCGGAGCGGTTGCAGGAAACAAATGGCGGGTTCATTTTTCACCCAATCAAACCGGAAATTGGACATATACGGCATCCTTTCGAACTGGTGCCAAGATAGCGCTGGACGCCGGAGCGAGCGCCGGAACGGCTACGGGTTTTGATGGAGCCACCGGAGCATTCTCCATAGCAGCTTCAGACAAACAGGTGCCGGACCTTCGGGCACGGGGTCTTTTGCAATATGTCGGCAAACGTTACTGGCAGTTTGCGGGTGATAAGACCTATTGGCTTAAAGGGGGCGTTGACAGCCCGGAAAATTATCTGGGCTATTTCGAGTTCGACCAAACCACCGACCAAGGAGGCCACAGTACGGGTCACCTCAAGGACGGTTTGCATCGCTACGAACCCCATGTAAAACATTGGAAGGACGGTGACCCGACCTGGCACAACGGCAAAGGTAAAGGAATAATCGGAAGCATCAACTATCTGTCCTCCCTAGGGGGTAACAGTATTTATTTCATCACCTATAATTTGGATGGCGGTGACGGGGCGGATACCTGGATGTGGGAGAGTCCCAAAGGGGATAAGACACGATTCGACGTGAGCAAACTGGATCAATGGGAAATCGTCTTTTCCCACATGGAAGCCAAAGGCGTGGCCATGCATGTGCTTACGCAAGAGGTAGAGAATGATAGAAAACTGAGCGGCGGCAACCTGGGAGAAGACCGGCAGCTTTATTATAGAGAGCTCATTGCGCGCTTCAGCCATCATCAGAACGTCTTGTGGAATCTCGGTGAAGAAAATAAGAATACAGATAGCCAACTCAAATCATTCGCCAAATATATCCGTTCACTGGACCCCTACAAACACCCCATCACCGTGCATAACCATGATAATGCTTTAGACAAATGGAGTGGACTGTATGGAGATGAAAATTTCGAATCAGCCTCCATGCAGACCAACCCCGCGAGTCGCTGCATAGACAATACCAGAGCGGTAATAAAGAGCTCCAGTGACAAAGGGCGGCCGTGGTCCGCTTATTGTGACGAAGCCAATAGAACAGGCCTATTGGAAAATATGAGCAACAGACCCGACATGCGGAAGAACGCTTTATGGGGAGCGCTCATGGCCGGAGGTGCAGGCACCGAGTATTACTTCGGTTATCACCTCCCCGATTGGGGTGATTTGCATTCTGAAGATTGGAGCCCGGCCGAGCCGATGCTTAATGACACTCGCCACGCTCTCGATTTTTTCCACACCTATCTTCCCTTTTGGGAAATGAAAGAACAAACTGAGGGAATACTGGAGCTGCCTGGAAAAGTCTATGCCGCTTATAGGCCAAATGGGGGCAGCGTTGATGTTGATCTCGGTCAAGGACAATATAAAGTGCAATGGTACAATCCGGTAACAGGTGGACCATTAAAGGAAGGTTCCGTCAGCACGGTTGCCGGAGGCGGAAAAAAATCCATAGGATCACCTCCTTCAGGTGGAAATGATTGGGTCGCATTGATTACCGAATCAACCTTTAAATTATCGGAATACGTTACAACTGGAATAGCGAAAGGTTCCGATTCCTTTGGAATAAAATATCAGCATAATGATATCGGCATAACGGGTGTTCCTTCCCAATTCGAATCGGTTTCCATTTACTCAACGCAGGGTCAATTGCTACAGGTTTTTACAGAAACGGAATTTTCAAAATCCAGGTTGAAGCCCGGTATGTATATCATACGAGTCCAGGGGAAAAATTACCTGAAATCAAAACAACTAATGATTTTGCGATAAAACCCTGTCCAGTAAAGAGGCGACCATGCATACAGGATTCACTAAGATTTTCGCACTTGCCATTCCGGCAATTTTTGCCGCCACTTCCATCGCTCAAACCTCCTGGTATATCGAAGCGGAGTCTATTGAGCCAACGGGTTCCTGGAAGAAGGATAAAAGCGTTCCAGGATATACCGGCAGCGGCTATATGTTCTGGGATGCCGGCCTCAACAAGAGCACTCCCACGGGCATTTTGGAATACACCTTTGATGTAAAAGAAGCCGGGCTTTACAATGTGCAACTGCTGTCCCAACGGAACAAAACGGGGCGCTGCGTGGGGGCAAAAAGTGACGAATGCAACGATGTTTTTAGCACCATGAACAACGGAAAGTTTTACAAAACCATGGTAAAAGGTACATGGGGAGAATGGGAGTGGGGCGCGACTACCGTTGAAGCCACGCACGGTAAGTTTACTTTCCCAGACTATCAGTTAAGTGCCGGTAAAAATGTTTATAAAATCGCGGGTCGCTCCGAGGACGTACGTATCGATGCTATTGCCATATTCAAAAAGGGTACCCAACGGCCGGAGTCTGGCCAAAGCCCTGTCAGCATAAAGACCGTGCATTACGCCCCCGAAACCTTTGATAAGGCCATCGTCTATGGCTATGACGGTAAACGGCTGGAGACTATAGAGAACAGTACGATTTCGGAAACCCGAAATAACCTGAAACAAGGCCTCTATTTTATCAGCTTGCAAGCTGGTGGAAAGGTGTTCACCCAAAAGCTGGCGGTGCATTAAAGGGCAATAATCAGGCGCGGTTTTAATAGGTTAAATAACCAACGAAGGAAAGAAGATATGAAATATAAAACAGGGTTCGCATTGTTGACAGCAGTCTTTATGACCAGCGCTGTATTCGCTGTTCCGCCGGGAAGATTCGCCTTTGTCAATGACGGCAATAACAGGGATTCCGATGACATTGCCGCCATTCCAGTACAAGTAGCCATGATGGCTATTTTTAACGTGACAGACAGGCTGGTACACGCTACCTATGCATGTGACTCCAGGAACGGAAGCGAGGAGGCCAAACGGGAAAAGATGCTGAAAGAAAGCCTGGAAGGCGCTGCCGACCTGTGGGGCAAGTTCGACAAATCCACTTTTTTTAATTATCACACACAACAAAATGCGGCTGTCACCCATTTAACAGAGCAAATCAACGCATCCACCGCCGAGAGTCCGTTATGGATTATTGAGGCGGGGGAGCCGGATTTGATTTACCTGGCGGTAAAAGCTGCCCAGCAGAGTAAACGGCAGTATATCCGTATCGTCACTCATCATCCCAATAACGATAAAGGTGTGACTCACGATTTGACTGACATTCTGGCACTGGAAGGAATGGCGAAAAATGCGGCAGTGAGAATTCATGAACAGAACGGCAATCTTAAAAAGCCCTTCAGTGAATACAGCTGGACTCGCGATCATGCCGATCCCAGGGTTAAGTTTTTATGGAAGCAAGCCCAGGAGACACAATCGACCAACTACGATCCCATAAAGGGAGACTTTGATCCATCCGATGCCGGCATGGTCTGGTATATCCTCACCGGGGGTCCCGAAGGCAATGGTGATGATGACTGTTCTTCCAAAAAAATTGAAACAGCTGTCAACAAGTGGCTTGCGGGCAACACTACCTCGGTATGGACGGAAAGCGGATCGGATAGAATACATTTTACGAATGTTTCCGTGACATCTCCGGTTTCCATATATACCACCGACGGGCGGCTGATTAAGTCGGGGCTTGCGGGAGATATCAAAACCCAAGGCTTGGAAAAGGGTATGTATCTCATCAGGTCCAGGGAAAGCTCAAACGTTAATACGTTCGTAAGCAAACTCACTATCTTTTAAAGGCCTCTCATGACATGCCGTCTTTGCTTCTACTGGGTGGCGCCCATTCAGTGGGCGGTAGCCAACGGCGAGACCCAAAGCCTGCCTCCTAATTGGATGGCAGGACTATTCCATTCATTGCCGAGGGCTTCAGGGATAAGGTGGTTCCTTTGATACCCGAATGGTTCAAAAGCAGCTTACCATGGATGCTCCTGATTTGAATCACGGCATCTTGATGGAAAAAAATTCGCTCTTTCCTGAGCGACCAGGCATTGATGCGCGAATGGTAACCGTAGGTCAATCGGGTGGTAGGAGCGAGCAATTTCCCCTGCCACTCCCGCCAAAGGTTCATGTCGTCCACCAAAATTTTCTTTTTCTCTCCATTTTCATCCCAGCATTTAATGGCGAATTCGTCCTTGTACCCCCATTCCAGGAGCTTTTCAATAAATCCGAGAACATTAAAATTTCCTTCGCCCAGGACTTTTTTGAATTCGCCATCTTTGGGTAAATTTGCCGCACCTGAACTATCCGCCCCCACAAGGGATATGGAGCTCACCAAACCGATATGTTCCTTAAGCAGGGGTATCTCAGTTTGGTTGAAATTGGTTTTCCGTTTTTCATTCACCATCAAACCATGTGGGAGGTTGTACATGATTTTAACATTATCCATATTCAATTTTTGGATGATGCGAACCGCTTCTTCGATGGCCTCGATATAATAACCTGCATGCAGAAAGATGGTAATATCCGTGCCATTGGCCTTTGCAAGTTCGGCAACCGGCTTCAAGTGGTTCAATACGCTCTCATCCGATATGTAGCTGCCCGGAAAGCCGATAGATAGCTTGGCACTGGAACCCTTAATCACTTTTAGGATATTTTGGATTTCCGTCGTTTTATTGCCTAAACCTCTAAAGTAAATCCCTGTCAATTGCATATTTCGAGCCTTAAGTGAATCGAGAATCAGGGGGATATTTTGATTGTCGTCATTATACCATAACCCGGAATATCCGAGAGAGTCCATCAACTTGGTCTGCAGGTGATAGGGTTTATCCAAGCACCAGGAGGTGAGCGTGAGGGGATTGGTTAATTTTGTCGTTTGAGAAAATCCAATGGAAGCGACTAGAAGAGAGAAAAACCCGAAGGCGAAATTACCGTGATGGCGACGAAATAATTCAGCCTCTTCAGGTATCATTTTCGGAAAAAGCATGACAACTCCAAGGTAGATATAATAGTGGTAACGAATTCAAAGCATAGGTAAGTCGGGGACCCTTTCCCAACCATCCGAAACGGTTCAGTGGCCCAATCAAACCGTCTTCCCCTCGGCCCTTGCGACGGAAGGCCACCAGATAACACTACCGCCATAACTCCAACGGCACACAACCCCTCCGGACCTGCGATGGGGAAAATGTTTTGTGCACTAGACAGTTTAAGCGGATCCGGGGCCGGCCTACGGAGTAGCGTTTTGCCTACTAAACGAAACGCAGAAATGGTTCATAAAATCCAACAAAATATCTCCCGATACCCTATATTAACAGGTAAAATGGCGGAAGTCGAATACGTCCGGCTTTACCTATCTTTATCTCATGCGGGAAGTATTTAAGTGAAACACGAAATACATCACAAATCTGGAAAGCCATGCTTGTCGCGACCTTTACCGCGGGTAACGGCGCCTTCGCGATACCCGGCGAGTCGCCGAAATGTCGGCATCGGGTGAGAGAACATTAATCTGGCCTGGCAAGCTGGTAAATGGGGTTGACCTGATTCAGGTTTCCTCTTGAGGTTACAATAAGTCATTCCGTGAAGACCATTTTTCAAAATTATTTATTTGCATTAAATATTTTGAAAACAAATTAAGGAATTTCAAGTGGGTAATATGCCAAAAAGCCAGGTGCAGGATACGGATAAATACTCTCTCATAAAATATCCCTTCAGGTTCTTATCTGCATTGGTTGTTTTCTTGTGGCAGATACTTCTTATCCCTGACATTAGGGCCGACGTTGATGTATCCGTTTCGGGGCGGTTAGTGAACGAAAATCGTTTACCCCTCGGACAATGTGCAGTTTCGCTTTCCAAGGCCAAATTGAATTTGGTGACAAGTTCTGATGGGCGCTTCAGCTTGGCGGGAGTAACGTCTATCAACCAACAATCACCTGCACCTAGAGAAATACTTAGACTTAAAAATGGGATCCTTAATTTTTCCATCACGGAAAAACAATCTCCCGTTAAAATTGAAACCTACAACCTACATGGCCAATTAACCTATAATTCCGGCAATAAATTGTTCTCCCAAGGAGAACAAACCATAGAACTTTCCAGAGAACTGGTCGGAAGCAACCCATTAAACATTACTCTGATAAGATTGACTATTGCCCATAGGGTTTACTTGTTCAAGTCCATTCAGGTTGATGAATCAGGCTTATTTGCCGACCCGGTCATTCAACCTATGGCACTTCCCCTTAACAAGTCGGCAGTCCCGTATTATGACACATTGAGGGTTGCCTGCCCTGGACAAGTAGAGCGAAAATTCGTCACTAATAATAACATCATGGAGTTCGGGGA
>JBGTHM010000007.1:0-46614 GCA_041746255.1 Fibrobacteria bacterium
CGTTTTTTCGCTCCTTGGCCAAAGCCACGGCACGTTCCTTGTATTTCCCATCAAATGCTCGTCTTTTTGCGTTTTTCATTGGACACCTTTCTCAGGTAAATCTACCTGAATGTTGTGTCCGGTGTCAGGGGGTCAGTTCAAGCCGACTGGGAGTCGTAACCGCCCTGGTGCTCGAATTGCATCCGGATAGAAAAGGACCGGACTACACAAATGTTCCGGCTAATTGCGGCTGAGCGAGAGCACTTCGCGCAAAGGCCGTTTGGCTTGACGCTTGGCGGCATAAAGTCCGCACAAAGTTCCCACCAGCGCCGAGGCGGCCAAACTCGCTCCCATAATCCCGAAGCTCATGCCCCAGGGGAAATTCCACACAATGCGGTTGATGAAATACACCGCTACCAGACTCAGACCATATCCGGTCATGCCGGCCAACATGCAAAAGCCGAGATATTGGGCGAACAGCATGCGGGCCAGTCGCCCCTGGGTAACACCCAGAGTACGTAAGAGCAATACGTTGCGCTGCCCGTCAGCCACCATGCCGTTGATGATGACCCCCAGGATGGCAAGGCCGATGATGAGAGCGAAACTGGAGAGAAAAGTGATCAGCCATTGGAGTTTACCAAGCACTTCGAGAGTTTTGTTCACAACGTCCTGCACGTTAAGCACAGTCACGTTGGGAAATCGCTCCGCCATGATGGTTTGCAGATTTTCCACTTCCTCCATGGGCATTTTCTCCAAAGTGGCTAAAAAGGTTTTCGGCGCGAGGTCCAGTACCCCGGGTTGAAACAACACGAAAAAATTCGGCTGAAAGCTGGCCCAACGTACGCGCCGCATGCTGGTTATTACTCCGTCCACCGATACGCCCTGCACGTCGAAAGTGAGCTTGTCTCCCATCTTCAGCCCGAACCGTTTGGCGAAATCTATTTCCACGCTGATTTCGCCGGTTGGATCGGGCGCATCCAAATCGGCCGGGTCGGTCCATAACCGCCCTTCCACCAATTGCTCCGCATCCGAAAGTGAATCCCGGAAGCTTAGATTAAACCCGCGGTTGCGAATGCGGCGGCGTTCCTGTTCTTCCATGCCGGAACCCGCTTCCACGACCTTGCGGAAATCTTCGTCGTTCAACTTCTCCAGGCGGGCCCTTATCATGGGGGACGGAGTGCGCAAGGCGTAGCCCACGCTGTCCAGAAAATCCTTCAGGGGATCGAATTGTTCCTCCTGTATGTCGAACAGGAATAACTGTGGCACCACGGTTCCCTCCGGGGATCCCAATTCCTTTTTAATAATGAATTGAAGCTGCGGAAGCAGGGCGGATGAGAAAGCCACCAAACCCAAGGCGCCGAAGGCCATCAGCGACTTTTCCTTGTTCCACCGGAAACTCCCCAGAATCACTTTGAGACGGTAATCCGCGCGGGCACGCCACAGCCCAAGCAACCGATATGCGAAAAAGGCCATCAGCGCGAGGCAACCGAACGCCAAGGCCATGCTTCCGATGAACATGGCGCTAATCTGCCAGGAGCCGCTGGTGATATAACCCAGGCCCAAAAGGTATCCCGTTTGCAAAGCATAAATGGCTAACCGGGTTGGAAGTCCGTTGCCTTTATCTTCCGTAGGTTTGATAAGCAGGGCTGGAGAGAGTTGGGCGATACGCCGGAAACTGGAAATACCGAAAATCAAACCGGTGCTGATAGCCAATAACGTAGCATAGGAGAAAGAGGTCAAAGCCAGACCCATCGGCACTTCAATCCCGAATAGCCTTTGGATGAGGCCCGGCAGTATGCGGCTTAACCCCAAGGCGATTATCCCGCCTACCAGCGCCGAGGATAATGCCAAAACCAGGTTCTGCCCGGCGTAGATTAACACCACTTTTCGGGAAGTCAATCCGAGAGTCGCCAAAACCGCTTGCGTCTTGCGCTCGCCGACCAAGTGGTGGTGGAAGAAGAACGATGCGCCTATGGCGGCCAGAAGCAGCGCCGTCAAGCTCACCATGCGCATGAACGCCGACACCATGGTAAAGCTCCGACCCAGACGTGAGTCGGATTGCGAGTGGATGTCGATCTCGATTTCGGGATCCGTTAATACCGCTTCCAGCCGATTCTTTAGGGCGACGAGATCGGTACCAGGAGGAAACATGTAAAACCGGTAACGAAATATCCGGCTGCCTTTTTGGTCAAGGCCCGAACGTTCAACGTCGGACAGGGGAATGAATACCTTACTGCCGAATTCAATGAAACGCAGGCCGCCACCAGGAACTTGGGTGTATTCGTCCCTGACCAGGAAGCGCAGCCCTCCCATATCGACACTGTCACCTACGCGGGTATCCAAGCCGAGGATCAATTCGCGCGGAAAAAAGATTTCCCCCGGACGCAGATCACCCACCGGGGTATTACCCTGCAATTCGAAACGCCCAATCAGGGGATATTCCGGAGAAATACCTTTTACTTCCACCAGTCGGCTTTTGTCGCCGGCCTTTAGCATGGAAAGAAACCCCCATACCTGAGCTTGCTGGGTTCCGGCGGGTAACAGAAGCTGCAACGCCGCGTTTTCGGTATCGGTCAGGTTACGGCGCGATTCAATGCGCAGTTCCCCTTCCAACATCTCTTTGGACTTAAGGGTTAACTCCGCCTGGAATTGCCGGGACAGCGAATCGACGGTCATGTAAATGGCCAAGCCGAGACCGTAAATGAGGATAAAGGCCGGAATCAAGGCCTGTTTTCCACGGAGCAGTTTTAAAAACAGGGGTATGCGCATGGGAGATTATCGAAGGACAGCCGACTGGACGAAGAGGGCCCCGCTCGGCATCACGCCAGTCGACCCAGATGGAGTCGAAGGGTTTGATCGCAACGGGCGGACAATTCCTGATTGTGGGTGATGATAAGCGCGGTAAGACCTCTTTCGCGAATAAGGGAGAAAATCAAATCTTCCACGCCCGCGGCGGTTTCCTCGTCCAGGCTGCCGGTGGGTTCATCCGCGAACAAGAGCTTGGGGCTGGCGGCCAGCGCTCGGGCTATGGCTACGCGCTGCTGTTCCCCTCCCGACAGTTGGTGAGGATAGTGATCTTCGCGATGGGATAGCCCCACTCTTTCCAATAATTCATGCGAGCGCGTGTGCACATGCTTGTCGTGGGTAATTTCCAGCGGTAAGGCCACGTTTTCCAAAGCGGTAAGGGATGGAACCAGATGGTATTCCTGGAAAATGATCCCCATATACCTGCCACGAGCGCGGGTCAGTTCGTCCGGCGGGAGTGCATATAAATCCAATTCATGAAAACGGACATTGCCGGTATCGGGAGCCTCCAGGCCCGCCAAAATACTGAGCAGAGTGGTTTTCCCACTTCCGCTTTGTCCCAATACCGCCAAACTTCGGCCTTCTTCGATACCGATATCGAGACTGGAAAGCACATGGGTTTGACCGTAGGATTTTGAGAGGCCGGTGGCATTTAACAACATGGAGGATAATATAAGAAAGAGGGCGACCCGGTAAACCGGATCGCCCTCGATAATCAAGCAAATCGCTCAGCTAAGCGAATTTAAACTTGGGAAGTCGCGTGCATCTTAGCCTCGGCGGCCGAACCTTCGGCTGCGAGGTTGACGGCTTTATATCCACCTCTGGAGCGGAAATAAAGAATGAGTCCCAAAAAGGAAAAGAGCATGATTACCGGAAACATGGCGACCGTGCTCAAAGCATTTTGCTTTCCTTCTTGTGAGGCAACAGCGATAGCTTCCGCATGTTCCGGAGGAGCTTCCGCCAATTCCGCCGAACCGAGAGCTTTATAGGCGCCAAAGACGCTCATTTTTTCTTCGGTTAGGTAGGTTTGTGAAAGCTCAGTGCCTTCGCGGGCATCATAGGCCGACAATCCCTTTTGTACGGACTTATCCTGGATAGCTCCCAGGAATACCGATCCCACGATACCGACACCAAGCATGCCAACACCGCCGATGGTGTTAAGCGTCAAAGCTCCACCACGGGGAAATTGTTCCGCGGTGACACCCAGAATGGTGGGCCAGAAAAAGGCCTTGCCGAAAGCATAGATGGTGGCGGCAACCAGAATCATGATGCCTGCGGAAGTGGACAGGAAAAACAAGCCTACGGCCGCAACTGCGGAACTCATGGCCAGCAGCCCCAACGGCGAAAAGCGATGGAGGATGGGTCCTGCGAAAAAGCGCAGTATCATCATGATGGCTGAGGTGTAGATGATGATCCAACCGGCATGCAATCCGATTTTTTCCATCGGCTTTTCCATCAGCGGGGTAATCCAGCTGTCGGTTCCCAGTTCGGTGGTGGCCAAGGGGATCATGATGAGCAGGAGAATGATGAACAGGGGACGTCCCAACGATTTGACGTATGCGCCATAAGCGATGGTCGCAGCGGCGATGATGGCAATGTTAAGGAACGTGGGAAAACCGAACACGCGTCCGATTTCCAAAGTAATGAGAGAAACGACCAGCAAGGCTCCGATGGCTCCCGCCTCGCCCAGCATGTCCTTAAAGGGCACGCCCGCCGCCACCCGCTCATTGACCGGAAAGCGCAGAGGAATCATCATGATACCGTATATCACGGTAGGAATGAAAATCAGCGCGACTTTCATCTGCCAGCTATCAATGGTGATGGCCAGCAAACCGCCGATTACCAAGCCCGCAGGCCAGCCGGCATGAAGGATGTTGAGCCACTTGGATTTCTCCTTGTGGAACATGGTAGCGACCACGGGATTGATTACGGCCTCAACCGTACCGTTGCCGAGCGCCACAATGAAGGTTCCGATATACAACGACCAGTAACCCGTAGCGAAAATGGTGATGACACCCGAAGCGATATGGGAGATCAACGCAAACCACATCGCGTTCTTATAGCCGATCTTATCGATGATCAAGCTGAAAAGAACAATGCTTATCGCGAAGGGCCAGAGGCCGACTCCGAAGATTTCGCCTTGTTGGGTGGCCGTCAAGCCGAATTCGTTACCCCAGGCCCCGATGGAAAATGCGCGGACAATGAAGCCGAAGGAAGTGGCTACAAGCGCAATAAAACAGCACCAGAAAAGTTTCTTATCACCTTCCGAGTAGGCCGATTGGCCAGCCGGGGAAGAGTCACGAACAGTTGTCATTAGACCTCCGTTTAGGTTGTTGAGGCCAATAATTTAGCGCAAATAGTGGTTCTTATCTATGATAATTTGTGAAACCGACGATTTTTTTCTGAATCGGGTTACACTAAGGTTCAATTTTTCAGAAAAAGGGCGAATTTGATTCAATTTCGAAGGTGCCGCCTAAATTATAGAGATTGTGGCAACACTCCCTTGAGGAAGCGGGTCAGGTTGGCGGCTATCCGCTTATGACCCTTTTCGTTGGGGTGGATTCCGTCTACAAGATTCATTTCGGGCTCTCCCGCCACCCCTTCCAGTAGAAATTCCATCAAGGGAATCTGGTGGACTTTCGCCAATTCCGGGAAAATATTTTCAAATGACCGGGCATATTCCTGTCCGTAATTGGGCGGCACCTTTAAACCGGCAAGATAAACCCGCATGCCCGCTTGCTTGGCCTGCAGGATGACGTTTTCCAGATTTTTGCGGGTTTCCTCGACTTTGACGCCCCTTAACCCATCGTTGGACCCCAAAGTCAGAACCACGGCATTCGGCTTAGCCCGCTTATACCATTGCAGACGCCGGGGTCCGCTGGCCGATGTACTGCCGCTGGAACCGCCGTTGATGATTTCGATGCGTGGATTCCAGCCTTTCAATTCGGCTTCCACAAGCGCGGGGAAAGCCTCTTCAGTTTCAACCCCATAACCCTCGGTAAGGCTATCACCCAAAATCAAGATTCGGAAAGGAGCCTTCTCTTTTTCCCCGCTGAAAAGCAGGCCCGCGAAAGCAAGCAGGAATAATGCAGATAGCGATGTGAAAAGTCTGACCGAAAAATTTTGCATCGCCTCGCCTCCCGCTTTACCCATGGCAAAGCTCCTTAAATACAAAAAGCGATCGACAAGGCAATTACTGTCCGTTGGCGGAATCCCGCGCCCAGGTCCAGGCCAGGGCCCAATAAAAATATTGGGTTCGCGCATTCGCAGGAATGCGATTGGAAACCGGGTTCACGATGATTTCATAGACGCCTCCCGGAGTCAATTGCGACGAAGCGACATCGACGATTTCGACATTTCCGTCCCAGCTGTAAGAACCGTCGCTCCCGCCATTATGACGCACCGTCAAATCCAAATCGCTAAGGGCGTTGACCGATTGGTTAAGGACCGGGTTGCTATCGAACGTGAGTACCACTCGCAGGTGCCGGCCCGCGGGTAAGGGATTGGGCGCCCGCACGAAAAACCGTTTATCCGATGTGAAATCGGAAGCGTAGAAAGAGCCGGCATGCATCCCTTCTTCGATGGGAGTGTTATTTGGGGATACCGAGGCATGATTCCGAGCGAAAGCCATCGCATCCATCCCCGAAATGACACCCGCTCCGTCCCACCCATCCGCCCGGTGACTCCAATGTCCTCCGTGTACATTCGCCGAGGTGGCGATGAGAACCGCCCGCACCTTTTCGGGCCAATTGACCAAGCGGCTGTCCGAAGCTATCACGGCGGCGGCCACGCCGCCGGCCACCGGCGCGCTATAGCTGGTACCGCAACCCAGGGTTCCCGAACCTTCGAAACAGGCATCGGAAAAGTTGGCTCCTGAGGAAGATATTCCGGGAGCGACCAAGTGAGGCATTTGCCGGTCTCCGGGACAATCGTCTCCTTGGCCGGAGAGGCAACTTCCGTAGGTTTTGCGGGGGTTACGCGCCTGCGTGCAGCCGGCCATCTCGAAGCCGGAAACCGGGATATGACGCACGTTACCTACGCTCAGGGCGTTATACCCTTGCCAGTTTATTTCATATTGGTATCCGTCGTTGCCCGTTCCGGTTACGAAAACCGGGTAGGGAAAACGGTAAGCGAAGTCGTCCATGACGCGGAACTCTTCGTAGGTGGCCCGGTAGGGGTTGATGCCTCCCCGGGTTTGGCTGAGACTCAAGACCTGCACCTGGTTGTCGATAATGTATTGGATATCATCGGCCCCATGAAAGTTGAGGCTTCGCCGGTGAAGGAGATTCGCGCCTGGCGCCGAGCGGGCAAGCGCAAGGAATACCGATTGCGCGTGGCGCAAGGAAACGGGATTTCCGTCCCACCCATCCCATCTCGCCGGAACCACCCCGATGCAATTCAGATAGGTGGAGGTCAAGCCGGTTTCGAAAGTCGCCGCTCGTACCCCCAATCCGGCATGGGTGGGAACACCGCCCGGAAAATAAGCCGAGCGAGCCAACTCTGCGACGGGCGCGAAACCGGATTGCATCGGCTTTTCGGAACGTTCCTCGGTAATGGACGCTACATCGGGATCGAAAGCGATACGCTGCAATTCCTCTTCCGTCATTTCGAATTGCGCACGGGTGCGGCTCTTCCGCTCGCTGATATTAATCCCGTGGCGGGAGGTGAAGCTCTCCCAACTTACCAGAGGATCGAGGTTCTGCAAGTTGCGGCTGTGATCGCGAAGTTCACCCAAGGAGTGGCGCGTTTTATCCGGATGACCCACTTCGGGTGAGCGTAAAGTTATTGCGACCCGTACTTTAGGACCACGCGGAGCAAGTCGAAGGGTTTTCCCCAATCGCGGATCCAACGCTCCCAGCGGTTTTCGATTCCATTTTTCCCGGTCCGCTTGGATAGCTGCGATTTCCCGGCCATGCCACCTTCTCTGCTGGGATTCAAGCCGCACGGTTCCGGTTTTTTCGTCCAGCACCTTGTGGATCCGAACGATTTTAGGGTCAGAGACCGACGGGAGAGCAAGATCCATTTCATTGACCTTCGTGGCAAAGGCGCCACCCGCCGCTATTAGAGAAACGAAAGTCGCTAAATTCCGCCCCGTAAAAATTTCCACCGAAAGCCTCCTCGAATCCCGGCTTCCCCGTAAAGTTTCGCCCCTGGCCCGGTGTGGCCAAGAGACATTAAAGCCGCAACGATAAAGCTAACGTCTTTCCGGCACAAGAGCCAGTGAATTCAACCCGGGTGGAGAAGTCGGGCCGGGATTCAGGGAGTAACGGTTTCCGCCACGTTCCGGCGCATGTAGGTTGCACTGGTATCCGTATCCAGAATCCGGTCCAGGGAGAACAGCGGTACCGGCGCCGGAGGATTCGTAATGGGCCTTTCAGAATGCAGTGAAACCATCAGGATTTCGTATCGCCCCCGGGGAAGGCGGGAGAAAGTGAAGCGACCGGCCGTCGCCTCGGCGCGATGGTTGGTGCCGCGTATGAAAAGAGTGTGGCGCAAATAGTTTACGGAGTCGAGCATCAGCTCGGGAGGAAAGGTGAGGTTTCCCGAGTAATCGACATATTCGGAAAGAGGAATCCGAACCTTTCCGGAGAACCCTTTGCCTCCGAAAGCGCCGCCGTCGGGACCACGCTCCGAAAAAACCCCGGTTTTCACATGGTAGGCGAACCTGAAATCAATGCCGCCCAGGCTTTCGCCGGAAACCGTGAGGGAAACCGGTTCCCATACGGAATCTGGAAAAACGGAGTCTTTGGCCTTGCTCGACGTTGTCAAGGCCTGCGCCAACAGAGCCGCCTCGAGTTTGAAATCGTAGGCATTGGATAGGGGGAATTCGGCCAGGGGGAGGGAATCGAAGCCGCTGATAGGAATATGCCGCCCCGAATAGACGCGCAAATTCCCGGTTACCGCTACCGGCACATCGTTTTGGGTGAAAGATAAGGTGATTTCCGTGGGATTACCCGTTCCCACCGAGCCGCCGGCAACGGTATCGGGTTCGCAGCCTGCAATAAGCAGTGCGCAGAGCGTAACACCCACTAGGCCCATCAAAGTAGGGAAAGGAGGGAATGGTCGAATCACGCTTTTCACCTTTGCCTATTTTTCCGACAATTTCGTGTTGGGATAAAGCTGCATGCTTAAAGTATAAATACGGTCTGTAGGCTTGATGCGTCCGATAATTTCCTGCAATTCCTCCTGGAAGGCAATGATGCGTTCCAGGAGGATGTCGAAACCCTGGGCGGAGGTCGAAAAGACCAAGGTATTGTATTGCCGATGGCTCGGATCCACCTTATCGAGCATATCGCCCGCCATTTGAATGAACTGGAGATTGTACTGCTTCGCGATGAGGCCTCGGAATTCTTTTTCCGTAGTCATGTGATTGTCGGTAACCGCATATCCGTTGGCCATCTTCTTGATTAACTTCAATTCGAGCAGGAGGCTGATGGCCTCCTGTACCTGTTTCGAGCTGATGGGAGGCGAGATTCTCCGCGCGATTTCCACCGGATTACTGAGCGATTGATCCATTTCGAAGAAAGTCCAAACCACCGGAAAATACCAACAGGAAAAAAACTTGTATTGGCTTTCGCTGACTATCCGGGCACGGGAACTTCTAAACTGGGAGAGCTGCAGAAAATAATGGTTCTTTTCCTCCATATCGCGGCTTTGATTGAATTGCACGAGCAATTCGAAATACTGGGCCTCGCGACCCTTGAGATGCATGGCGCGCACAAACTTCGGCCGCATGGCGGCGCTCAATTTCCGCTTGCGCTTCAAGATGGCATATAGCAATCCCGAGGTGAGCAATGTCGGCGATATGGTACCCGCGAAAGCCCGCATGGAAAACGAGCCGTCCACTTGCTTCCGCCACGTACAATAATCCTGGATATAATCCCGGTAATCCAGAAAGTTGAATATTTCAGGCCTTTGTTCGTTCATAACTGTCAAGTATAGCCCTGCCTCCCCCCCTGAGAGTAAGCGAATGTGCAAAGGTACCGCAGAAATATACGCACAATTTGTAAGCAATTTTGGCGGTTTTTTTCCGGTGAAACCGGTTCTTGTTTACGTGGAAATATTAAAATAGACCAATACATGGAATCTGCGACGCGAGGAACCGTATTACTAGTTGACGACAACCCCACCATCGTGGAGATGGTGAAATTAGTGCTCGAAATGGAAGGTTTCGAAGTGATATCCGCCTCCGATGCCTGCTCGGCCTTGGACCTCGGGCTATCCTATCCCCAATCCATCTGCCTGCTTTTAACGGATATCATGCTCGGGCCGGGACTGAACGGACGGGAGGTGGCGGAGCAGCTGCGCCGTGTCCGTCCCCATATGCCGGTGCTGTATATTTCGGGATATTCGGACGATGCAAATGTGGAAGCAGAAATCAGCCGGGCCGACGCGGTTTTCCTCCCCAAACCTTTTTCTGTGCGTACGCTCGCCGAAAAGGTGAACCAAGCTCTCAACTCCCGGAAGCAGAGCATCAACTCCCGGGCATGATCCGGTACTTAAGGCCAAGGGTGGCGCGGATAGCGGCGCTGCAAATCAAAAAAGCGGATGGGTTCAAAGAAATAACCACAAAGTGAAAAGCGCAAGTCCAATCCGGTACCATCCAAAACCCACCAGGGTATGCGTATTCAAGATGCGAAGAAAAAACGTGATGGCCACCCAAGCCGAAACCATGGCGACAAAAAATCCCAGTCCAAAGAGCGGGATGTCGGTCCAAACGAAAAGGGCCCAACTTTTATAGAGATCATAGGCAGTGGCTGCGACCATGATGGGGACGGCGGCTAAAAAGGAGTATTCCGCGGCGGTTTTCCGCTCCACTCCCAGCAACATCGCTCCCACGATGGTAGCGGCCGCCCGCGAAACACCCGGCCATAAAGCCAAACATTGAAACAACCCGATTCCCAAGGCGATGCGCCACGTCAGTGCATCCAGCGAAAGCTTCTCCATCTTGGGACGCAAATGCTCCACCACCAGGATGGCGACCCCGCCCACTCCGAATCCCACCGCGACTGTGATGGGAGAGAAGAGGTATTGCTTAATGAAGCCATGACCCACCCCTCCAACGGCCAAGGCAGGCAGCGTGGTAATCCCTAATAGAAGGATTCCATTCCATCCATTGAAACCAGCGCCGGTTGTAAACGACATCAGGCTCGCAACCCTTTGGCGGTAAAGGGAAAGCACCGCGAAAATGGCACCCAATTGGATGAAGACTTGGAACGATTGGGCGCGAGAGTCGTCAAAGCCCAATAAATGACCCACAACAATCATATGACCGGTGGAAGAAATAGGAAGAAACTCGGTCAGCCCCTCTACGATGCTGACAATTAGAACTATTCCGATAATACCCATATGCGAAACATAACTAAGAATATCGGAGTACTTTTCAAATCCAGGGATGGCGCGGGTAGCGCCTTTTAAATTCCTTTTTGACTTCGGGGTAAGTGTTCAGCCAAAACCCGGACAGATCAAGGGTTTTCTGGACGGTGCGATAGTTCGGGGCCAAGATATCGAAAACCACCTCCACCTGTCCGTCTAACAAGGTGAGTCGGCCTTCCATCCCGAAAAAATCGGCAATACGCGCCGACAGTTCGGGTGGGTGGCCTTCGAAATAGGTGAATTTCGCCATGCGCCCCGAGGGTAACTTACGGCGTACGGGCAACTCGGTCTCCAGAAAAGCAGCTTGCATCGGCCCGATATACTCTTTGAGAGCTTTGACCAATGAAAGGCCTTCCAATTCGCGCAGGGAGGACTTTCCCCGGCAGACCTCATGGTAAAGCAGGGTCCAGTCTTCCTCGTCCATTTTGGGGAAGCCGTATTCGGGATGCGCCTTGCGGGCCAGGGCTAAGCGGAGCAGCCATTGGTTTGCATCATCATCCCATCCGGGGAATTTTTCCTGACCGGAAACCAGCCGGGCAACCAACAGCGCCTCGGCACTTTCAGTGGCGGCGGAGGATAACGTGGTCCCGGTCCCGGCCGCGGAACGGCGCGCCAGGATAAGGCCCCGAAAGAGCAGGTGCTCCTCTTGGACGGCGCGCCCCCGGGTCTCGTCCCAACCGCTCACGTTTTTCCAGAAACATTCCTGGGGAAAGGTCTCTTCTATCCAGCGGCTCGCACAGGGCAGATAGACGGGAATGGAAATTTGCCGGGCCTGATGGCGGCCTCCGGTTTCACGCAATTGCAACGCCAGCAGAGCCGGAAATTTTTCCCCCTGCGATACGAGGGTTGGGTTGGAGAGAGTGGCCTTGCGCCCATCAGCCAATTGATAGCTATTGGAATCGGGTAGACGCACCGCGATTCTGTCCCCGTAGGCTATCAGCCAAAACCGCGTCATGGTTTCGCGAAAGGCCGGTGTTAAAGCCTCTTCCGGAGTGGGCTTCGCTGTAGGGGAATCGCCCGAGTCCTCTCGTTCAGATGGGTTGCGATTTAGGGCGGGGCGAAAGGAAAGCAATTGTTCGTATACCGGGCGAATTTCGCGGTCATGGCGACGGGAACCGGGTTCGCTCCAGAAATCGATTCCAGCGGCAAGCAGGTCGATACTCCCTCCGGAGCGTCTATCGGTTTCGAGGAGCGCTATCATGGCCGCCGCCGGCTCTCCCATTCCGTGGGCGAAGGTTTCAAGCAGCACGCGCGCGAGCCGGGGGTGGGCGGGAACCCCTGCCATGGCCGACCCCATGGGCGTAAGCGCCCCGGCTGAATCCAGCGCATCCGTGGCTTGCAACAAGGCTTCGGCCTGTATGACTTTTTCTGCAGGGGGTGGGCTCAGCCAGAAACCGGGCTCGGCCCACATTTTTCCCTGCGTACGCTTCGCTGCCGGGAGACGCGAACCCAGCGCCGCCAACGACAAGAGAAGTCCCGCAATATCCAGGCGGCTGATTTCCGGCTCCAAGGCTTTGGCCATTTGCCGTTCGGACTCTTCGCTCCATAACCTGATGCAGCGCCCCGGCGCGGTGCGGCCGGCCCGGCCCGCCCGTTGTATCGCATTATGCACACTGATGCGACCGAGGTAGAGGGTGTTGATGTCCCTCTCAGCATCGTAGGACGACTGGCGGGAAAGTCCCGAATCGATAACCGCAGTGATGCCGGGGAGGGTGAGCGAGGTTTCTGCGACATTCGTCGCCAAAACGACGCAGGTTCCCAGTGCCGGAGCGGCTAGCGCCTGTTGCTGCTGCTCCAGATTGAGACTGCCATGCAATTCCAGCAATTTGAAACCGACTTCGCGGCAGAAAGGGGCCAAGGTTTCGAGGGCGCGACGGATTTCCCCCTGGCCGGGCAG
The DNA here is from genome assembly GCA_041746255.1 of Fibrobacteria bacterium. GTDB lineage: Bacteria > Fibrobacterota > Fibrobacteria > UBA11236 > UBA11236 > JBGTHM01. Next base: position 13,058 of record JBGTHM010000007.1, read on the forward strand.
GAAAACCAAAACCGAGCCTTCGAGACCGCCCGCGACCAATGCCTTCAAGGCGCGGAGTATTTGCGGCTCGAGGTATTCGTTCAAGCGGGGAGTCTGATATTCGACGGAAACGGGATAGGTGCGGGCAGGGATATCGAGCGCTCCCGGTACGCCGAGGTGGCGGGCGAGCTGGTTTTCCTCCAAGGTGGCCGACATGACCACGATACGTAAGTCGGGTCTTTGGGTGGCGCGCAAACGGCAGGCCCAGGCAAACAAGGCGTCGGCTTCCAAGGTGCGCTCATGGAATTCGTCGAAAACCAGGATATCGATTTTCGGTAGCAGCGGTGCAGCCACCGCTTGCTGAAAAGCCACTCCATAAGTTTGGAAAAAAATACGGGTTCGGGGCGAATGCCTGCTTTCGAACCGGACTTGATAGCCGACCCGTCCACCTTCGGATTCGTTGCATTCTTCGGCAACCCGTCGCGCCAGACTGCGGGCGGCTATGCGCCGCGGCTGAAGCACGATAATGCGAGCCTCGGGGTCGTCTTCGTGCAAAAACCGGGGAACCTGGGTGGATTTCCCCGATCCCGGCGGCGCGGAGAGAATGAGCCTCCCCTCTTCGCGGAGCGAATCGATTATGGCCTGACGAAATGCGCTTACGGGAAGGTTCACAAACTCCTTCAATTCATACTGCAAGTTTCACTGCAACTTCGATTCCATTCCGAAGGTATGTATTCGCAACGGCCCTTGAAAGAGTGATTTTCGCGCTCAAGTAGTGTTGTCAGCGGGGATGAAACGGTGGGATAATAGCTGAACCATCGATTGTACACACCCGTTTTTACGGTGGCGAAAAGGAAGTTTCTACCCGTGGATATAACCACTCTTCTCGGACCCATTATCGCTCTGGTCGGAATCCTTGGGGGGTTGGTCCTTGAAGGCGGACACCTTGGCTCCCTGGTGCAGATTACGGCTTTGCTCATCGTGGGGGGAGGAACCATAGGAGCGACTTTCGCCAGTTTTCCCCTCGAACATATCATGATTGCGTTAAAAGGCATGAAAGTCGCCTTTGTGCCGCCCAAGGCCGACCATGAGAAGACCATCAGTGAGCTCACCGAGCTATGCCAGTTCGCGCGCAAGAACGGCATCATGGCGCTGGAAGCAAAAGCCAAATCGCACACCGACGATTTTACCCGCAAAGGATTGTCGCTGGTGGTGGACGGTATCGATCCGGCCATGCTGGTGGCCATCATGGAAACCGAACTGGAAACTTTCGAGGAGCATGCCAAAATGCCGGTTCCGGTTTTCGAAGCCGGAGGCGCCTATGCACCCACCATCGGAATCATCGGCGCGGTTTTAGGACTCATCCATGTGATGGAGAACTTGGACGATCCTTCCATGCTGGGATCCGGTATCGCGGTAGCCTTTGTCGCCACCATTTACGGATTGGCCATAGCTAATCTCATCTGTCTTCCCATCGCCAATAAATTGAAGATGCGTGCCAAGGAAATGACCCACGAGAAAACCATGATTCTGCAAGGCTTGATTGCGCTGCAGAACGGCGAGAACCCCCACTTCCTGGGACAGAGGCTGCGCGCCTTTTTGAGCGGCGATCACAAAGGCGGAGCGGCGGAAGCCCACTAGCGTTAGACCGGCATGTCGAAAAAACATAAACATGAGGAACATGTCAACCATGAAAGATGGTTGGTTTCCTATGCGGACTTCATCACTTTGCTTTTCGCCACCTTCGTAGCCTTATACGCCATGAGCAAGGCCGATACCACGAAATTCGAAGCCGCCGCGGCTTCCTTGCGCATGTCTTTCGGCAGCGGATCGACGAACATGATCCCTCAACAAAGCCTGGAGTTCATTCAAATTCCTTCGGACCGGCCCACCCTGGTTTCCAGTAAATCCGGTTCGACGGATGGAGAGGATCAGAAGCAGGCCGGTAGTGAGGATTTCCATCGCATCAAACGTCTGCTGGAAAACTTTCTCATGACCAAAGGCATGCTCAGCCGGGTTAACATTGAGATAGAATCGCGAGGCCTCGTCATCAGCTTGAAGGAGGCGGGTTTTTTCGAGTCGGGCCGGGCGGAATTGAAGAAGGAAGGACAGGAGGTCTTCGAAGAACTGGCGCTGTATTTCAAGGAATACCGCAACCCCATCCGAGTCGAAGGCCATAGCGACAACGTTCCCATTAGGTCGGCGCTCTTTCCTTCCAATTGGGAGCTTTCGACCACGCGCGCAACCAATGTGGTGAAACTCCTGGTGCGCGAGTATGGAATCGACGCCCAGAAAATATCCGCCACCGGTTACGGGGAATTCCGCCCCGTGTCCGATAATGATTCCGAGGGCGGGCGGGCGCGCAACCGCCGCGTCGACCTGGTCATCCTCTCGGGGTCGGGTGAAATCGGCGAACCGCAATATAGCGACAAACGCTGAAAGTCAAGCGGGTGTGGAACCCAGCCAATGGGCCAGCTTGAATCCGGCGAAGTAGAGAGCCAAACCCAGGGGCACCTGCATCGTCGCGACAATCAAATAAGCATAATGTCGAGTGGCCAGCAATTCGAACAGATCTTTGCTGAAAGCGCTGAAAGTCGTAAAGGCTCCGATAAAACCCGCCCCTAAAGGCAGCAACCAAACCTGCATGGACGGGTACCGGGATGAGGTGAAAACCAGGGCGAAACCCAAAGCGAACGACCCTAAAGCATTGACAAACAGGGTAGCCCAGAAAATCGGCAAGCTATACAGCGCGCAATACCGGTAAACCCCTACCCGGCACAAAGCGCCTCCCGCAGCCGCCAGCGCCGTTAGCAAAAGAATTTTTACCATGGCCTGTGAATTTAGTATTTCACGTGGAACCTAGACTTCGGCTTAGGTATTTTTTGTTATTCTATTGCTGCTTTGGCGGGCACGGTCCCCCCAGGCAGCGGGGAAGCCCGTGGGAGGTCATATGTTGAATAGAAGTAAATGGTTGGTAGGAATTGTCGGTATAGCGATACTAATGGGCTGCGCGAATCGCGCGGGCACAGGCGGACTGATCGGTGCGGGAGCGGGTGGCGTGCTGGGCGGATTAATCGGTAAAAAATCCGGTAATACCGCGGCCGGAGCCATCATCGGCGCCGCCATCGGCGGAACAGCGGGAGCCTCCATCGGACATTATATGGACAGGCAAGCAGCCGATCTTCAGAAGGATTTGAAGAACGCCAAGGTGGAACGCGTGGGCGAAGGCATTAAAATCACTTTTCAATCCGGTATCCTTTTTGATATCAATTCCTTTCAGCTCCGTGGAGAAGCGCAAACAAACCTAACGGATTTAGCCAAGGTGCTGAACAAATACGCGGATACCGAAATCATGGTGCAAGGCCATACGGATTCCACCGGCACCGAGTCGCATAATCAAAAATTATCGGAAAACCGGGCCAGTGCGGTATCCAATCATATCAAGGGCCAGGGCGTTAAAGGCGGTCGCATCACCACCTCCGGTTATGGCGAAGGCCAGCCGGTAGCCGATAATGGAACCGCTGCCGGAAGACAAGCCAATAGACGCGTCGAAGTGGCGATTTGGGCCAATGATAAATTGAAAAAGGCCGCCAAAGAAGGAAAACAGATTTAAACAAATCCATTCATAGAGGTACACGTGGGTCGACTTCTCGAGGACCTGAAACAACCGGGAATGCAACTCGAGGAAACCCATATCTCCCGCGTCCTATTGGGCGCGCGCGAAGTATGGAAATTGAAAAAACCCGTTAACTTCGGGTTTCTGGATTTTTCCACCTCCGAAAAACGCCACATCGCTTGCGAAGCCGAAGTGGCGTTGAACCGGCGCTTGGCGCCCGAAGTGTATGTGGGAGTGATTCCCATTACGCGGGATGAAGCAGGCCGCCACGCCTTTGCCGGGAAAGGCCGGACTGTCGACTGGGCGGTGCTGATGCAACGCCTGCCCGACTCCCATCGTTTGGACCGCAGGCTTGCCGACGGCCATCTGACAAAATCCCAGCTCGAATCCCTCGCGCGCAAGTTGGCCGACTTTCATTCGCGGGCGCGTAGCGATGCCCACACGGCAGCCTTTGGGACGGTGGGCGCGGTCGCGGAAAATGTGCGCGCTAATTTCGACGCGGTACGAGCCAAACTTTCCACGGTATTATCGGAAGAACAAGCCCTCGAATTGGAAAACCGGCAAAGCGCGTTTTTACGGGATAACGCCGGACTATTCGCTGAACGGATTCACCAGGGACATGTGAGAGACGGTCATGGCGACTTACGTCTGGGACAGATCTACCTCGATGAAACCGGAAATGCCTCGATTCTGGATTGTATCGAATTCAATGAGCGCTATCGTTGCGGCGATGTCGCCGCCGATATCGCTTTCCTATCCATGGACTTGGCCGCCCACGGCCGGGTGGATTTGTCGGAACTTTTTCTGGCGGCTTATGTCGAAGCCTCTCAAGACTTCGATTTATACCGGGTGGTGGATTTCTATGAAAGTTATCGCGCCTGCGTGCGCGGCAAAGTCGCCTTGCTCACCGCAGCCGACGACGAAATCCAACCTGCGGCACGACTGCGGGCTGAAGAAGAAGCGCGTCGGTATTTCCTGCTGGCCTTGGCCACCCTTCGCCGCAACCTGACGCCTCCGGTTTTGGTGGCCGTGGGAGGTTTGATGGCATCCGGCAAAAGTACGTTGGCCACCCGACTGGGTTTGGAAATGGCCGCACCCGTGCTCAGTTCGGACCGGACTCGTAAACATTTGCTAAGGGCGCATCCGACGCAGCGGCTTGCGGACGAAATCGAAAAGGGAAGTTATGCTCCCGAAATGACGAGCCGTGTTTACCGGGAGATTTTTCGCCTCGCACGGACCGTTTTATCTACGGGTCGTTCAATATTGGTTGACGCCTCATTCCGCTCACGTAAGCATCGGGAGGCCTTACGCGAAGCCGCGCACAATCAAGGCGCCGGTTTTCTGTTTCTGGAATGCCGCGCCGATGTCGAAACGCTTAAGCGAAGATTACGCGAGCGGGCGCTCGGCCCCAGCATCAGCGACGGGCGCGAAGAACTTTTAGACGCCTTCGCGCAAGGCTGGGAGGCGGTGGAGGAATTGAATGAGTCCGAACATCTGGTGCTTGACACGACGCGCCCACTCGAGGAAGGGCTGGCCCGAATCAGGGGGCGCCTGCCCCAACTGACCGGCCTAATCCGGAAATAGCGGGCCGCAGGGCGCTTTTCGGCGGATGTGGCCGACGCAAGCTCCCCGCATGCATAAATCCCAAGGGATAAAGCTCGAGCGCTTTTAGCATCTCCCTTTTCTTTGTGGGCGTGATGACTTGCATATTATAGAATTCCTCGCTGAAATCGATCTGCTTTTTGGCAAGCAATTTTTCCCGGTAATCTTCGGTACTCATGATACGACGGGCCGGATTTCCGGCCCAGATTTCATTGGCGGGGATGTGCCCCGACAAAACCGAAGAGGCGCCCAGTACGCTGTTCTCTCCCACGGAAGAATCGGGAAGGATTACGGTATTGGCGCCGATAAAACAATTGCGCTTGAGGCGAACCAATCCCACCTTGGTTTTACCGATGATTTTGAGGGAACTGGCGTCATGGGCGAAGAGCCTTACGCAAGGGCCGAACAGGACATTGTCTTCGATGGAGATCAGAAAACAATGCGCGGGATCCAAAAAAAAGCCATCGTTCAAATACACGTTTTTTCCCAATTTGAGGCCCCGGCCTACCAGTTTACGCAGATAAATATCCCGGCGAATTTTGCGTATGAAATCCAGCATAAGTGACTTCAAAAAATATCCGGTGGGAGTAAATGTCAAGCTAGAAGGATCATATGCTTAAAAATCAGATGCGGCTGAATTCCGACCAATGGAGAATCTCTACGCCCGATCCGGGTTTTTCCGCATTTTTTACCATGGCCCGGCCCAGGTCCGCTACTTTTATGCTGCGGAAATTCCGCATCGGACCCGCCAGCACCTTGTCCAGCCACGGATAGAGCCGAAGCAGCATGGCTTGGGAAAAGCCATAACGATTTTTCGGCGTCATCAACATCGAAGGCCGGAAAAAACTGACCCGGGTGAAACCCAGCGCCTTTATCCTTTCCTCGATTTCTCCCTTGAAGCGCAAATAGTAGATGCGTGAGCCCGGGTTGGCTCCAATTGCAGTCAACAGCGAAAAATGCTCAACCCCTTGTCGGCGACAAGCCTCAGCGAAAAGTGCAACGGCTTCTACATCCACTCGATACAATTCGTCGCGGGATACTTTGGAAGGCTGCCCCACCCCTAAGGTACAGAAAGCCGCTTGATGACCGGAGAGAAAATTTTCATAGGCAGCGGGATCGTAGAGGTCCACCTGCTCTTGCCGCAACTTTTCGGGTGGGGTGCCCGAAAGTTCCAAGGGGCGCCGACCCAGGGCGGTAACCTTGCCCCAATGGGAGGAACGGGCCAGCTCTATGACCACATGGCGACCCACCGCGCCGGTGGCTCCCAAAACGACGGCTGAAAAAGCGGGGTTTGAGGATGGCTCCGGCATTTTTTCCTTTCGGGGTGACTTCCAAACTAATTATTGTTGCGGCGACTGAATTCACTTTCTTACCTTTGGTTAAGTTATCCAATCCCGCTTTCCGAAACGGCATGACATGATCAACTCGCTACGTAAATCAGGCATACTCACCCCTTGGGCGCTGCTTACCTTCCTGGCGTTGCTGTTCGCAGCTTGCGAAACAACTTGGGAATGGGTGGCTCCCGAAGACACGGTTGCCCCCCCGGTTACCGATTCCATCCCGCAGGTTCCGGGAGACAGTTTATCCGCGGCCGGTAGGGTCTGCCCCGATTTGCGCGACACTTCCAGATACGATTCTACGGCGGCCAGAGAAGCCTTGGAGGCTTTGGTGGGCAAGCAGGCGCATGTATTTACCGGTCTGTATTATGCAGGCGATTCCCTTGACTTCTCGACTCCCCCGGGAATAACCGCTCTGTACTTCTGGTCTACCTGGTGTCCCATTTCACATGCAGTGCGTCCCATGGTCAATAAGGTCGCGGCGGAATGGCGGGAAATAGCAGGGGGAGACTCCCTTATTTTTGTGGGAGTCAGCCATGAAGCGCGTTCGGGTTTGGAAAATTTTCAACGACAATTCTCCCACGCTTTCCCGCTTTATCAGGATGCCTCCGCCCAGATGCATGAGGCCTATGCCATCCGCTCCTTTCCCACCCTGATTTTTTTGAAAAGGGATACGGTCGTGAGCTATTTGCATAGAAATTTCAGCGAGGCGCAATTGCGATCGGCCCTCGCCCAAGCCCATACCGCTTCGGCTTCAATGTCGAACGACTAGAGGCAAGCAACCCGGAAAATCACCGGGCGTTGATGAAAAGAAAGGTCATGCCCAGCGGAACGAGAATGGATCCCAGGACCATGGCTACGGTATATACCGCATAACAACATTCCCTCACTTTACGGCCCACCAACAGGTGCAACAAGAAAAGCAAACCGGAACATCCCACTGCAGCGCGTACCATGAAGGCATTGAGAGCGAACATTTCTTCGGTATTGCCGAAGGCCGCCGGCAGACTCATGCCAAAATAGCTGTCCGAATTGACGAAGCTGAGAATCAGGGGAATGGCGCACAAGGCCAACACGGGAAATATCACCGATACGGTGATATACATTACCGATTGATTTCTGTTGATGGCATGGTTGTGCGTCATAAAGCCTCTGAACCCCTTGATTCTCCTACCTGGAAACGGCTATAGGCAAGTAATTACGCGATTTTACCCACAAATATTATTTGGGGTATTAGTGTAATGACCGTTACTTCTCACGTAATTTGGTCCTTTGGGATCGCCAATCAACCACCCAAGATGGTGGTCTCCGAAAGGGCCGGGACCCGGACCGTCGCCTTCAAACCGGCTCCACTTTTTTCCTGCGAAATTTTCTTTTTGGGGAATGTTGCGATTCTATAGCCCTGGGGCCGGTTAAGGTTTTATACTGATAGGGTGAAAAAGGCTGAATTTCCCCTAAATCCAGGCGCCGGCCTGCGTGAAGCGCTCCATCGTGAAAGGCCTCTCCAGGTCGTTGGCGTGCCGAACGCCTTCTGCGCCCTCATGGCCAAAGACTCCGGTTTCCAGGCTCTCTACCTTTCCGGGGCGGGTGTGGCCAATATCTCCTACGGCCTACCCGATCTCGGCATGACCTCTCTGGACAACGTGCTGGAGGATTGTCGGCGCATCAGGGGCGCGGTCGAGCTTCCCCTGTTGGTGGACGCCGATACCGGTTTCGGAACGGCTTTATCCCTGGCCCGCACGGTGCGGGAGCTGGAGCGGGCGGGTGCGGCGGGAATGCATATCGAAGACCAGGTCCAGGCGAAGCGCTGCGGACACCGCCCCGGCAAACAACTCGTCTCCGCCGGTGAAATGGTCGACCGCATCAAGGCCGCGGTCGACGCCCGGTCAAAGAGCGATTTCGTGATAATGGCCCGCACCGACGCCCTCGCCGGAGAGGGGATGGACCGGGCGCTGGAGCGGGCCCGATCGTATGCCGCAGCCGGCGCCGACATGCTCTTCCCGGAAGCTGTAGCAACCCTGGATCAGTACCGGGACTTCGCGGCCTTGGGCCTTCCGGTATTGGCCAACATCACCGAATTCGGGCAAACCCCGCTTTTCACCCGCGAAGAATTGGAAGGGGCCGGCATAGACCTCATCCTCCATCCCCTCACCGCCGCCCGCGCCATGCACCAGGCGGCATCCGAGATTTATCGTCTTCTGCGTCAAAAGGGTACGCAAAAAGACGCCCTGAAAAAGTTGCAAACCCGCGAAGAGTTGTACCGACTCCTGGATTATTCCGCCTATGAAAGCAAACTGGATGCGTTGTTTAGAAATGATGCTTCCGGGGATGGGAAAAAGTAGGTTAAGGAAAAGCAGGCGAAAGCATAGGGAGGTCGGTATGAAGGAAACGAAAACGGCGAAAAAACCGAAGACCGGCGGACTGGCGGGCATTGTAGCCGGCGACTCCGCGATTTGCACCGTCGGCTTGGAAGGCCAAGGCCTTACCTATCGCGGATATTCCATCCACGACTTGGCCGAGCGCAGTAATTTCGAAGAGGTGGCTTGGCTGCTGACCCGGGGCGAATTGCCCACCCCCGGCGAGTTTAAAATCTATCGCGCGCGCCTTGCGACTTTGCGGGATTTACCCGGTTCTCTCAAAGAAATTTTGATTCGTCTTCCGATGGACGCCCATCCCATGGATGTGATTCGAACCGGCTGCTCCATGCTGGGATGCCTGGAACCCGAAAGCGAAACCAATCCCGGTTGGCAAGTAGCCGATAGGCTCATCGCCTGTGTTCCGAGCATGATTCTCTATTGGTGGCAGCACCACCACGGAGGCCTGATGCCCGCCTTGGAAGAAAGGGTGGGTTCTACCGCGCACTTTTTCCTGAAGGGATTGAGCGGCAAAGCGCCCTCGGAAAGCGCCACCCGTTGCCTGGACGTTTCGCTCATGCTCTATGCCGAACATGAATTCAACGCCTCCACTTTTACAGCGCGGACCATAGCGAGCACTCTCTCCGATTTTTATTCCGCCGTTACCGGCGCCATCGGCGCTTTGCGGGGACCATTGCATGGCGGCGCCAATGAAGCCGCCATGGACCTCATAGAAAAATTCCGTGACCCGGAAGCTGCCGAAGCGGGATTGCGAGCGAGTTTAAAGAAAAAAGAGAAGATTATGGGGTTTGGGCATCGCGTCTATACGGTTTCGGATCCCCGGTCCGACATCATCAAGCAATGGGCGGCGCGTCTGGCCCAGGAAACCGGCGACAAGGTCCTATTCCCCGTCTCGGAGCGTATCGAAAAGGTGATGTGGGATGAGAAGGAGCTTTTTCCCAACCTTGATTTCTACAGTGCCGCGGCCTATCACTTCTGCGGAATACCCACCTCCCTATTCACTCCGCTATTCGCGATAGCGCGCTTGGCCGGATGGTCCGCGCATATTCTGGAGCAAAGGAGCGACAACAAGCTGATACGCCCCGTGAGTAACTATGTGGGACCCACCCAAAGGGAGTACACTTTCATTTCAGAAAGACGATGACGCGCGCATGAATCCGTCCCATGACGATTCCCCGCTCCCACGCCGCGACGATATACTCTTAAGACTTGCCGATTATGTCGCCGACTATCAGGAACCTTCGCAGGAAGCCTGGAAAACGGCGAGACTTTGTCTGTCGGATAGTCTGGGGTGCGCGATGCTCGCTCTGAATCACCCCGAATGCATGCGTATGCTCGGACCCATCGTACCCGAGTCCCATACTTTGGAGGGAACGCCGATTCCGGGAACTGGGTTCAGGCTCGACCCCGTCGCCGCCGCCTTCAATATCGGCACGCTTATCCGCTGGCTCGACTTCAACGATACCTTTCTTGCGTCCGAGTGGGGCCACCCTTCCGACAATCTGGGAGCGCTGCTGGCCATAGCCGATAATCGCAGTCGACGTGAAACCGCCGCAGGCCGCGAACCTTTCCGCGTGCGCGACTTATTACTCTCCCTCATCAAAGCCTATGAAATCCAAGGTGTTTTATCCCTGCAGAACAGCCTGAACCGGGAAGGTTTCGATCACGTCCTGTTCGTAAAGGCGGCTTCGGCGGCGGTGGCAACGCAAATACTGGGAGGTACCCGGGACAACATCGCAGACGCCCTCTCCCAAGCCTTTATCGACGGAGGCAGCCTACGCGCCTATCGGCACGCGCCCAACACCGGCTCGCGTAAATCCTGGGCCGCCGGCGATGCCTCTGCGCGCGGCCTGTGGCTGGCATTGATAACCCTGCGCGGGGAAATGGGGTATCCAGCCGCCTTAAGCGCACCCCACTGGGGCTTTAACGATGTTGTCCTTTCGGGCAAACCTCTGGCTCTCGATCAGAACCCCGGATGCTACGTCATGGAAAACATTCTTTTCAAAATAGCCTTCCCCGCGGAATTTCATGCGCAAACGGCAGTAGAATGTGCTTTCGCTCTGCACCCCCGGGTTCATCAGCGTCTTGAGGAAATCGACCGAATCGAAATCCATACCCAGGAATCGGCGAAACGTATCATTGACAAGACGGGACCCTTGCATAATCCCGCCGACCGCGATCATTGTCTCCAATATATGGTGGCCATCGGCCTGCTTTTCGGAAAGCTCACCGCCGACCATTACAGCGGGGAAACAGCGAAGGATCCCCGAATCGATGCGCTCCGCGATAAGATGCGGGTCGAGGAGGATCCCCGCTATTCCCGCGATTACCTGAATCCAAAAAAACGCTCCATTGCCAACGCTGTTCAGGTATTTTTTCGCGATGGTTCAAGCACCGAAAAGGTGGAGATTGAATATCCCCTGGGGCATCGGAGGCGTCGGCAAGAGGCCCTGGATCCCTTGCAGCTGAAATTGGAAAACAACATCTCCTCCCGTTTTCACCCCGAAAAAACCCATCAAATCATTAACCTTTTCCATGATGCCGCGCGACTCGAGGATAAGCCCGTTTGTGAATTACTGGACTTATTCCAGCACGACGCGTAGCGAAAGCCCAAGCAAGTATCTTGGACACCTCTGTCCACCCCCTTGACGGCATGGCTTGGCCAACCCGTTCCTTTCGGGAGTTTTCCGGGATAATCGGGGTGAGACCACCCCGCTACCGTCCGTGCTTTTCTTGATTCGGGGTTGGCCCGACTTTTGATTAGCTCTCCTTACAACCTTTGGCGTGAACCTTTTCCTTGGGTTCCGGCGGGGGGAAATTCCAAAACCAGGAGGATTTATGTTCACATCTTTATTCAAACGATCCCGCGTCGGCTGGCTGGGTACGGCCTTTTTGCTTCCCTTGGCCGCCCAGGCCGGCGATTACGGACATGCCCAAATCACGGTGGGCTTTCCGAACGGCCACATATCCGTGGGAAATACCTGGGGACATCCCCAACCCGTAGTGGCGGAAAATCATTACCACAACGACCATTGCAACAGGGTGGAGGAAAGGGTTACGGTGATCCACCATGCTCCTCCCGTCAGACATGTGGTGGTGCATCAACCCGCTCCGGTTAGACACGTCGTTGTGCACCGGGCTCCGCCTGTGAAACACGTTGTCGTGCATCGTAATCCGCCGGCGCGCAAGGTGGTGGTAGTGGAAAAACACCATCACCATCGAGAAAAGGTGGTGATACATCACAAATCGGACCACAAACGTAAGCACCACGGTGAGCGCGACGGGGGCTATAATAAGCACGACTCAAAGCACCATGATTCCCGACATCATGGCAAACAGGAACGCGGCCAAAAACACCAGCGCCAGTCGCATTTTGCCAGTGCGCATCGCTGAACGAAGCATTATTCCGTGCCGGGCCGGATCCTACTCCGGACCCGGTATTCCATTTTGCTAGTTTAAAGACCATCTTATGCCCGGAGCACTTCATTCCATTTTGAAATTCTTCCCGTTGATTCCGCGCTTAAGCGTTACAGCCTTTGCGGCTATCCTTTTTTCCCACGCCCCTGCTCGGACCGGCACTGCCCACGCCGACATCCCAGATATTCGCGACGCTTATGGCGTAGCGATAGCCGATTTCAACCAGAACGGGCTGCCCGATATTTACCTGGTCGGATTCCGCACTTTAAATCGCCTACTCATCAACGAGGGTGAAGGTGTCTTTCGGGATCGGTCCATTTCGGCGGGAGTGGGAGGCAATCTCATGCCACAGGGCATACGCAACCTGGAATTGGGAGCCAGTGCCGTTGATTTCGACAATGACGGTAAAGTGGATTTGCTCATCTGCGGATGGGGCGAATCGCTGGATCTCCTACACAATCAAGGTGATGGCACCTTCCGCTCCGTCACCAAAAAAATGGGCCTCCGACACAACCTCGACGCCAACATGGGAATCTGGGGCGATCTCGATGGCGACGGCTTCCCTGATCTGCTGCTGACCAATGAAACCGGCCCCATGCGCCTTTACCGCAACGACAAAGGCGTGCGCTTGATTTCCATTTCTCTCGATTCTGCGGGGTTGGCATCCGATTCCGGTTCTCAAGGCGCGCTGTTTGCCGACTTCAACTTGAATGGACGCCTCGACCTCGCTATTTCCGGATGGAAACATCCTCTCCGGCTATACGAGCAGGTTGCGCCCTTTCGATTCCGTCCCATCCCCGTCGATTTACCCGATAGCATCGATGTACGCACCAATGCCATCCTTCCGGGTGACATCGACAATGACGGCGATGTGGATTTCCTGGTTACCGTGCGCCATGGACGGGATTGGCTTTTCGTCAATCAATTGAACCCATCCAAACAAGCCGCTTCGCCTTCCGCCTGGAATCTTCCTCCCAAATCCGCCTTCTTCTTTGAAAGGGGGTTGGAGTGGGGGTTGAGCGATTCGTTGGATAGCTACGGCGGCGCATTCGCCGACTTCAAGGGCGATGGTCGGCTTGACTTGGTGGTTACCAGCCGCGGTCCCATCGTCTTTTTCAAGAACTCGGGAAATGGATTCCACCGGCGTCCTTTGGAAGAAGTGGGGATTTCCAATCCCAGCTCCAGCTACAATACCGGCTTCATGTTCGCCGATTTGCTGCCCGCTCCCGGCTATGAAATGGTATTCGCCTCGCGCGACAGTTCCAGTTCGGTGCAACCCGGACCCATGCCGCGAAAACGCATGATCGAAGTGAAGTTAAAGGGCGTGCGATCCAATTCGCACGCCGTAGGAGCGCATCTCAGCCTTTGGGAGAGACACCTCGGGGCAACCAAAGAGTTGCCCTGGGATCTCAAGCAAAGCCTGCAAGTTCACGGGAACCATGGATATCTCAGCTCCTATCTCGGCAGCTATTTTTTTGCTGCCGACGGAGACACCAGCCGCGATCTCCGGGTGCGCGTACAATTTCCTTCCGGCAAGGTAGTGGTGCGCAGGGTCCCTCCGGATTCCACCAAAAGTGTGGTTGTCGAGGTCCATGAAAGCGGAGTGGTAGCGGCGCTATGGGCCCGGGGCCTGCGCGTTGCCTACCAAAGCGCGCGCGATCCCCAGCGTCGGCGATTTATTTTCCTGGCCCTGATTGGAGTCATCCTTACGGGAATCGTATTACGGGCTTCGGCTCGCGCCATGGCGCGCAGCATGGCCCGCAAACATTACACGCAGGAGCTGGAAACCAAAAACGCCGAGTTACGGCAATTATTGGAAGAATTGAGCCACACGCAGCGGCAATTGATCCATAGCGAAAAAATGGCCGGCCTTGGTCAATTGGTGGCCGGTATCGCCCATGAACTCAACAATCCCATCGGCTTCATTTACGCCAACTTGCACCAAATCCAGAAATATCTGGATCGGCTGCAATTTCGTGAAGGTCAATCCGGCAAAGTCTCGGACAACAGTTCCGAAGACAATTTGAACAAGGCGCAACTCGCCCTGAAGGAAAGCCAGGAAGGCGCTGTACGCATCCGCGACATCGTACAGAACCTTTGGGGGATATCGCGCCGCGGCAGCGGCGACCCCGCCCGTCCCTTGCAGAAAAAATCTTCGGACCTTAACCGCCTGCTCGAAAAAAGCCTGCTTTTGGCTCGCACCAATTTCAGTAAAAACATCGTTGTGGAGAAAAATCTCGGCCGCCTCCCTTCGGTCCTGGTGGATGAAACGCAAATCCAACAGGTTTTCTTGAATATCCTGGTGAACGCAGGCCAGGCATTGGGCGAGAAGGGGCGCATCACGATCATTACCGGCATTGAGGAAGACGACGTCACTGTATCCCTACGCGATAACGGTCCCGGAATCGATGCGGAAAACCGGGATCGTATTTTCGAGCCTTTCTTCACCACCAAACCCGTGGGCCAGGGAATCGGCCTGGGCCTGCATATTTGCTATGAAATCATGAAAGCCCACGGCGGATCCATTACCGCGCAACCGGCTCCTGGCGGTGGCGCGGAATTTTTGATAAAGTTACCGAGGGAGAAAAAAGGATGAACGCGAAACCCGTGGTACTTATCGTCGACGACGAGCCCGCCATCATCAGCAGCATAACGCGGGCTCTCGAAGAGGATTACCAATGCGTGGGAGCCCTGAATGCGGAAGAGGGACGCAAAGCCTTCGACGGCCGGCCTATCACTTGCGTACTAAGCGATCAGCGCATGCCGGGCGAATCGGGATCCGATTTTCTCGCCTGGGTACGGGAAAAGCACCCCGATACCATCCGCATTCTCATCACGGGCTATTCCGAATTCGACTCGCTGGTATCGGCCGTGAATAAAGGCCAGATTTTCCATTTCCTCCATAAGCCCTGGGAGCCCTTCGAGCTGGAGCTTATCGTCAAGCAAGCCGCGCGCGTGCATGGATTGGCTCAAGAGAATAAGCGATTGGAAGAGGCCCTGCGGGAACGCAATCGCGCGCTGGAACGCGAAAACCTGGAGCTCAAAGTCGACACCATCAAAGAACATGAAACCTTCCAGAAACTGGTAGGCTTAAGCGAATCGATGTTGCTGCTCAAAAAGAAAGTGCAAACCCTGCTTCCCTCGCAATCCACGGTTTTGATAACGGGAGAATCGGGTACCGGCAAGGAATTGGTGGCGCGCGCCCTGCACTTCGCGGGCTCCCGGCAGGACAAACCCTTCGTGGCCCAGAACTGCGCGGCCCTGCCCGACTCCATTCTGGAAAGCGAACTTTTCGGACATGTGAAAGGCGCCTTCACGCATGCCGTGGACAATCGTCTGGGCATCATCGAAAGCGCCCAAGGCGGCACGCTTTTTCTCGACGAGGTGGGCGACATGTCGCTTTCCATGCAGGCGAAGTTGTTGCGTTTTCTCCAGGAAGGCACGCTCACCCAGGTCGGCGGACGCGTAGAGCGGAAAGTGGATGTGCGCGTCATCGCCGCGACGCATCGGAACCTCGAAGCCATGGTGGAAGACAAAACCTTTCGTGAGGATCTTTTCTACCGGCTCAACGTCATACCTCTGCACACACCGCCTTTGAGGGAGCGACCCGAAGACATTCCCCTTTTGTGCGAGCACTTTCTCCACAAGCATGGCGCCAAATTGAAACGCGCCACTTCCCGATTGAGCCCGACCGCGCTAGACGCTTTGCGCGCCTACCCCTTTCCCGGCAATGTGCGCGAATTGGAAAACGCGGTGGAATACGCGCTCAACATTTCGGGGGATAAGGTCGAGATTCAGCTTGAAGATTTACCCGAGAAGCTGCTACGGGGAAACGGCACACCGGTCGGATTGACTTCCAACCCACGCACCCTCCCCAAGGGAGAATTGCCGAATATCACCCTGGAACAGGCGATATCCGCGCTGGAAACGGATTGGATCGAAAAGGCGTTGGAATCGACCGCCGGCAATATTTCCCAAGCCGCGAAAATGTTGGGCCTCAGCCGCCAGGGTTTACATAACAAACTCGCCAAATACGGCATACGGGATTCGGATCCCAAAATACCGGAATAGCCGGAGGCCGCCCTTGCGTCCAGCTTCTAGGCCTTTTCCCGTCCATAAATTGGACACCGCCCATTTAGTGGACACTGATCAGCGCATTCCCCCTTGAAATAGGGCCATTTTCGCGCACCTGCGGGTTCCCAGGCTAACCAGGCATCCGGCACGCCTCTTGCATGTAATTTATTTAAACACTATGCAATGAGGTGGATTGTGAAAACCTGTTTACCGACACCCCGGTCCCGACAAGCCGCCCTGCTGGGGCTGGCGGCCTTAGCCTTCAGCGGATGTTATACCAAACTGCATACGCGGTCCGAAATCGTACGCCATCACTACGGCTATATCCAGCCTCCCGCGGATCCGATGCTATACGAAGACAGCCTTTACAGCGACTCTTTGGCTGCAGCCGAAGAGGATAGCGTGGTGGTGCAAAACAAGCGTACCGTCGTGGTGCACGACTATTACCATGTAGAACGCCCCAGAACCTATTGGGATTTTTCCTTGGGATTCTATTCCCCTCACTACCGAGACTATTACGGAGGGTACTACTGGTACGATCATCCCCATTATTATTACCCGCGCCACGGGCGCTATTACCACGGTGGGCGTTATTACTACCCGCCTCGCGGCGGAAAGGGCGGCTCAGGAGGTACGGTAAGACCGCCTTCCGATCCCAATTATAAATCGGACAAACGCCTTTTCAACAGTCCTCCTCCGCAGAACCAGCCGGGCAAGGGGAAACGCAGGCAGCCGCAAAGTTCTTCGCAAAATGAGCCGGCTCCGAAGTCTTCCTCTTCGTCCGCTCCTGCGGCGAGTGATTCGGAATCGGAAAATTCAAACGAAGGCAAGTCCGTACCAGCGCGGGGAAAAAGACGATGAAAAGGATAACCATACAAAGTGGTATTAATCGGGCAGCCTGGATATTTTCGGCGGTAGCCTTGCTAACGGCGAATTCATGGGCCGAATCCGCGCCTTTCAATCTGGGGCGAGACCAGGATGTGGGAGCCCGCGCGCTGGGACTTGGCGGCGCATATACTGCGGTGGCGAACGACTTCACGGCGCTGTATTATAACCCGGCGGGATTGACGTCGGTGAAGCAACATGAATTGCATTTCAGCCTGCAACAGGACCGGCTCTCCGGGACCGGCCGCAGCGGGGGATTTGCTCCGCATTCTTTGGAACAGCAGAATTTGAAAATCCAATCCCTGGGATATCTCGTTCCGGTACCGACCGTAAGAGGGGGCCTCAGCTTCGCATTCGGCATGTACAAACCCCGTACCTTCGACGAAGTGATTTCCTTCCGCGACGCGCAATCGGCAACGGTCGGACCTTATGAATACCGCGCCGCCGGGGATATGACTCATTACCGCGCCGGCATGGCCGTGGATATCGCGGAAGGCGTGGTACTGGGAGTGGCGGCCGGATATGTGCATGGCCGAGAGGAAGTACGCGTGGAAGACAACGGTCGCTATGGATACCTCCGCACCTATGGAGGCTACAATTTGGAACCGGCGTTGCTGCTACGGCTCAACGACAACCTGCGCTTCGGCGCCTCGCTGGTAATCAAGGAGGCATTCGGTCTGGAAGAAGTATTCGAAGATGAAACCAGCAATTCGGAAGGCAATTACGTGGTCAAGCATCCCATGACCCTGAAAATGGGCCTGGCCCATTTCGGAAAATCCCACCTGCTCAGCCTTTCCTACAAAACGCATAATTGGGAAAATTATCGGTATGGAAGAAACGACGTCGAGTTCACCGATTTGGTTTCGTACCGTAACGAGCATGAATTGGCGGTAGGAGCGGAACAGTACATTCCGCTTATCGGAGGCGTGGTCCGGGGAGGGTATACCTATAACTTACTGCCGGATAAGGATTTCAATCCCGCCTATAATCGCCATCGGGTGGCGGGCGGGGTCGGTTTCATCATGGGCGGATCGCTGAGCTTGGATTTGGGATATTCATTCAGTTTCTGGGAGTTGCAGGATGCCGATCTCTATCAAGAAAACCGTGAGCATCGGGCCATGATGTCGTTCGCGTATCGGTATTGATAGGTGGGGCACGGGTTTTAAAGCAGCCAGGATCCCCGGTGGCTTTGGCGTAAGCCCTTGTGGGTAAAAATCCACTCATATTCAACAAGCTTAGGCTGTATCCCGGAATTCCAGAGTATCAGGGCTCCGTGCTCATCCACCTCAATGCAGTTGAAGGTCAGGGTCTCTAAACCGGGAAAACGTTTACGAAGAGCGGTGACGACTTCCCATTCTTCCTTTTTATTCCACACGACCAGATGATCGCTTTTACAGGAAACGATTTCATGCTTTAATTGCCCTCGAACGGTTTCTTGTAAAAGGTACTGGCGTTGCAAGAACTCACTTTCGCGCATTCGGAAATAAAATTGATTTTGATTCCATCCGAAAATTTGAGCGCCAATTAAGATAGCCATGGAGGAGATTGTGAGCGCGGCCAGCAATTCCAGGAGTGTCAATCCTTTTTGGCCATCCGCATAGTCAATTTTAGCGCCTGAACTCATAAGCTACTTTTCCAAGTGGACGTCTTAGGCACTAGCGGACTCTTTCTCCCGAAATAGCTAATCGTCATACGTCCTAATGGCGGTCCAGACAAGCCCAATACTTTCCCTGACAGTTTTACCTCATCCCCGATAAGTTCGGGTTCGATTTCCACCCGGCAGCGACAAGGCACTTCGTACTCTTTGAAAATCGTTTTTTCTTCTCGTTGCAAAAAGGCGCGATGCAACTCGGTTTCAAGCAACGATAAAGCGCAAAACCGATTCAAAGCGCGCTGGTTGACGTGATTTTTATATAGCCAGGTACTCAATGGAACCAAAAAGGCGGTAGCCAACACCATTGCGATTAAGGTTTCCACCAACGTGAAGCCTATTTGTTCAGAACGGATTTTCACTTCCATTTTTTGGAAAAAACCTTGATCATCGCGGTGCCCCTCTGTCCCGGCGATTTTGTAAGGATTGCTCCCGGTTCGTTTCCATGCTGAATCCCGGCTACCTCAATACCCGAGGATGAATTTGCGGCCTTCTTTCAACACAGTCACCTGATGCCGTTCGATTTTCACCACTTTGAATTCCCAGGCTTCGTCCCCGCTTTTTAATAGCTCGCTTTTACCATTTACCTGAAGTATAGCTACCGGCTGCTCGCCCCATAAAATTCCGGTAAGTACCGCTTCAGGAGGCGCTATCACCTTCGGAACTTTCAGCACCGGCTTGGACATCGCCTTCGGCTTCGGCTTTTCACTATAGAGAAAGGACTGAAAGGGATCCCGGATAAGCGAATCGGGGGATAAAAGGGATGCGGAAAGAAACTCTTTTGGTAAAGAGGATTTATCCGTTGTGGTTACTCGGGAGTCAGGACGACGAACGAGAACATCTACGACTTGCCATGCCACATAACCCCATGCGCCCAAAGCCATCATTAGCAGCGCCAAGAACAGCCTTTTCATGGAGTCACCGAATAGGACGGAAGAAAAACACTCACGCTGAAGCGGGCCGTAATATCATTGCGATGCATGGCTTCCGAATGGATGGAAAAACGTCTTACCCGCAGGACCATATCCTGGCTTTCCAACGCATGCATGTAGCGCACCAAGCTCGGAAAACCACCTCTAAGCGAGAGTTCGAAAGGATATTCCAGGGAAGTCGATTGCCGTATTTCGTTCAGACCGGTCACCTCAGTCAATATGATTTCTTCCCGCTTCGCCTGGTCCACCAGTAGATGCATCACATGGGATGCATGATTTTCCTCCGGTGAGGATTGGTGAAAAGCTCGCAGCTTTTTCGACCAGTCTGCGTAATGTATCGCCAAACTATCGGATTGTTCCAGGTTTTTTTGAAGGGAGCGGAATGCCATGAAGTCCGCCACTTCGCCCATGGTCTGGCGGTAGCCATAAAATCCCACGTAAGAAATCCCGGAAACCGTCGCCAATCCAAATATCAATAACAGTGAAAAAACCAGCTGTCCCCAATAGCGGAGCATCCAATCCGGCACCTCGAAAAAGGATTTCAAGGTTGCACCATGATTTGAAATGCGATCAAATTCCGATTATTGTCCGGAATTTTGGTTTCCTTGACGACTTTATCGGCAGGTACCATTTCCGTGGAGCGAAGCTTGACGGACTTGAAACCGCCTTGACTTTCGAGGGCGGCCAGCAGCAAGGTGACGCTACTTTCTTCCAAACTGTATCCGCTCAGGGTATAGAGTGACGGTCCCGTTGCCTCTCGCTCTAAAGTCCAGCTTTTTAGCCATAGGCCCTCCGGAATTAGGTTGGCAATGCGTAAAAGGTTTCCTGATTCCAAAGTACGTTTATCAAACGTAGGTTTCAGCCGTTTCCATTCCGCCTCCGCGCTTTGTTTCTGTACTTGCACCCGTTGCCACTGTTGCAGTTGTCCTGAATGCGATTGAATATTGCCCCGGTTATAAAGATGCAATCCTCCGCTGAAAAGCCCTAGAGACAAGGCCAAAGCGGTTAGCGACGATATAGTCACGAGTGCAATGCGAAAAAGACGCTGGGAGCGGGCCAGCCAATTGCGGTGGGAGCGGGCTAAATCCCCATTCAGATTGGAAAGGGACAGAGGGGCAAGCTCCCCTCGTGCATGGCGATGCGCAAGGGCCGCGACGGGACGGAATTCAGAAGCCACTAGCGTGAATTCGGGAAGCCAGGGAGGCGATAAGATGGCTAACCCGTCCTCCGAAAGCAAAGACAACGCTGCCTGCATCTCCGCACTAACGCCGTCCCGTCCAAGGTATATCGCCTGGATGGGGCTTTCCGGTGCTTTGGTTTCCCAAAAATAGATTAGAACATTCCGAAAAGCCCGCGCAAGGTCCGGTCCTCTTTCCCGGGCATCGTTTAGACCCATGTGAATCTTCGCATGGACGCGCAGGTTTCCGCGATGTAAAAATAAAATATGCGTCTCTTTCGGCTCGGGCCAAACCAAAACACTGGTCTCAAGGAGAGCGTTTTTATCAATGGCATCAAGTACAGGTAAGGGGCCCAGCCCTAAATCATAGAGGGTCGAGAGTGAATGCGGCAATTCTTCCTGAAATTTTGAAAGTGCGGCCTCGCTGCAGATTACCGAAAAGCGCGCATCACTTAAAGGAAAAACCTGTATGGCGAAATCTTCGCTTCGGCTTCCTGGGAGTTTCAATTGCTCGAGATCGAATTCGTCTTCGTTCTCTCCTTCCAAAAAGGGTCCCATGTAACGTATTCGGTAAGGGATATGCGAAACCATAGAAGCGAAACCTTGGTAACGGAGGCCATGCTTCCGTGCAAAAATTTCGGCCTCGGCATAAGATCCCCTGAACGAAAGACCCGGCGCCAAAGACTTGTCGCGCGCCGAAAAGAGACGAACTTCATCGCTTAAAAATTCAGCGCCCCAGTGCCAACGAGGCGTAAACCAATCACTTATCCAGGTTGGCATTTTTCTTTATATAAGTGCCGGGTTCAACATGGGCATCGGCCCCGTAATACACGTGCGGAGTCACGAAAATAAGCATCTGACTGCGCGAATTGACGATATCGTTATTTTTAAAAAGCCAACCCAGGAATGGAATCGACCCGAGAAAAGGCACTTGCCGCGAAACCCGGTTGCGACTCTCCTTGACGAATCCTCCTAAAACTATGGTCTCGCCGTCGCGGAGCCTCACTTTCGATTTAAGCATCCGGTGATTCAGCGTGGGAGGCACATTCGGATCGAACGACCCTTCCGGCTCGGAAAAGTCGGGCACGATTTCGCAAGTGATTTCGCCTTTCCCCGTTACAAACGGCGTAACGGTAAGAGTGACATTCGCCTCTATTTTTTCGAAGCGTTGGGTAGTACGGGTGGTAACTCCATCTATTTTTCCGACATCCGTTTCGGATTTCAGCAGAAAATATTGTGTTTGCCCGATGCGCAATACCGCTTCGCTGCCGTTTAATGTGGCGATCTGCGGTTTGGATCTGACTCGGAGCACCTTTTCCTGTTCCAAGGCTTCAATTTTGGCCACAAAATTACTGGGTAGTGAGATGACATTGCGCAAACCGGGTATTTGATCCAAAATATCCTGGCTTCGTTCCCGGTTAAGAACCTGTTCAAATTCGGGATAGAGCGTTTCCCGGCTCTGCACTTTACGATAATCGCCTAAAAAAAGATCCATGCCATAGCGGCGTATCTTGTCCAAATTGACATCGACGACCAGGGCTTCAATCAGAATTTGGGCGACGGGTAAATCCACCTGGTTCACATAGTGATTGAGGCCATCGATGGTTTCATAAGTTCCCAATACCATGATTGCGTTTTGGCTTTTTACCAGTTTTAGCTGGGCGTTCTTTATCAAACTTTCGGGTAGTATCTCCATGACCTCCTCTGCCTTCAAATGCTTGAGAACAATAAGCCGGGAGTTATCGGCGACTTGCATACTCTGGGGTCCGATAAAATAAATGCCGTTATTCACCCAGAATGTGTAATCCGTGCCTCTGAAAAGGAACTGCAGGGCGCTTTCAATGGAAACGTCGTTGACCTTCATCGTGGAAGTGCCTAAAAGTTCTCCGTATACCACCGTGCTGATTCCCGACTGCGCCGCGATGGAAGCGATAATATCGGCAATGGGGGCCTGGGTTACTTCCAGCGAAACCTTATCCTCCTTTACGAATATGCGCATACGGCCACCACCCTGGGCTCCAGATACTTGGGGAGCGGATTGCCACGACTCCTGCACCAAAGTAATGACACCGTCTTTTTCGCGCAGGAGGAAGCCGTTGTTATGCGCCAATAGGCGTATGGCTTTATCGAATTCAAGGTCTTGGAAAAAAGCCGTCATTTCTCCGCGCGCGCCCCCCTCTATCAAAAGCGTTCGCTTGGTCTCTTCCACCAATCTCCGCACCACCTGTTGCGCCGGAATATTCTGCAGGTCCACCGACAGCTTCCCTGATTTAAAACTCACTTCGAAGCGGGGCTTGATGGGCGGTGGAGGAGCGGGTGCAGGTTTTTTCTCAACTTTGACCGACCCGTGCACGACATTCAGTCGATATCCGTTTTCCTCCGCGATCAGCTTCAACGCATCCTTGAGTTTTGTTTTGTGTAAATTGATGCTGATACGGCCGCTCACCTCGGGAGACATGAGAATGTTGACCTTATGCTGTATTCCCAATCCCTGCAATACGTCGCGTATTTCGGTATCACGCACATTAAGTGATTGCACGATCACCGAGTCGTTGATGGGTAATTCCATCGCGAGTTCCTGTTCTACGGACGGTTGAACCGTTCCTTGCTCTTCCGGTTCTCCCGATGGTTCCTGATATTGCTTTTGTTCCTGGTAAACCTGAGATTCCTGTGCTGCATGTGTATCATACGCCTCCGTGTTTTCAGGAATTTTCTCGTTTCCGGATTCATCAGTCTGGACCTCCGCCGTAAAGGGGCTATCGTTGCCGGGGTCCGTCATTTGTTCCGAGGGTGGATTGGATGCGCGCCGCTGTTGACCCTCAATTGCCTGTAATCTTTCATGCCGCAAGGAGTCCCGGATAAAAGCTCTTCGCTCGGACGGAGAAAGTTGCGGATTCTCGCCTTGAGTTTGCGCTACGACCTCCGAAACCGAATTACCCAGAAGTAGCAGGAGGACTGTAACCACACCTGTAATCAGTTTCACTTTTTTAGCCCATCTTTTTCCGTGCGCAGCACTTAATATATTTTCTCAAAGGTAGCATTTCTAAATACCCGACTCGCTTCTCAAGCCGTCTCCCGCAATACCTCTTCCATCGAAGTCAGTCCCGCTCGAATCTTACGTAAGCCGTCTTCGCGTAAGCTCACCATTCCCTCTTTTATAGCCTGTTCTCGAAGGCTCCCTGCCGTATTTTTATCCGAAATGAGGGATCGGATACTATCGGTAATGGGTAATATTTCGAAAAGCCCAAGCCGCCCCGAATAGCCGGTATGGTGACAAAGCGGACACCCCTTGGTTGGCCTAAGCATCGGTCCGCTTTCCGGGTATTCTGTTCCAGCAAGTGTTTCCGGTTCCAAGGGGCCCGTCCCGAAATCCTGGCCTGGCTCGACGCAATGAGGGCAAAGACGTCTCACCAGACGCTGCGCGCCAATCAAGGTCAGAGCCGAGGATAGCAGAAAAGGCTCGATGCCCATATCGAGTAGACGCGTCACCGCGCTCGGCGCATCGTTGGTATGCAGGGTGGAAAGCACCAAATGCCCGGTCAATGCGGCTCGTACCGCTATTTCAGCGGTTTCGCGGTCCCGGATTTCGCCCACCATGATGACATTCGGGTCTTGCCGTAAAATGGTACGCAAAGCGTTGGCGAAGGTATAGTCCACTTCCTTTTTCACCGCCGTCTGCGTCACGCCATCCAACTTATACTCGATGGGGTCTTCGACGGTAACGATATTCAGTTCCGGAGAGCGAATCAGGTTTAAAGCGCTATATAATGTGGTGGTTTTGCCGGCGCCCGTGGGTCCGGTCATCAGAATCATCCCGAAGGGGGCGCGCAGGCATTTGTGTAGCACTTCCAGGCGGGGCGCATCCAGGCCCAGGTGGGTCAAATCAAGAGGCACCGCGGCCTTGTCGAGTATGCGCAGAACTACCTTTTCGCCATGCTCGGTGGGCAAAGTGCTGACGCGGATATCTATTCCCTGTCCACCTCCCTGCATGCGGATGCGGCCATCCTGCGGTCGTCTTTTTTCGGCGATATCGAGGTCGGCCATCACCTTCAGTCGCGAAACCACTTCGGCTTTCGATCGGTTGTTGACGGTACGGTGCACTCGCAAAATCCCATCCTGACGCAAGCGCACCTTCATGTCTTTTTCATAAGGCTCGAAATGGATATCGGAAGACCCTCCATGAATGGCGTCCGAAATGATTTCATACACCAATTTCACGATAGGTGAATCCAATCGTCCCGCCGATTGAATCAACTTAGGCTGCGCCGTTCTATTGCCGGGCGAGGCCTTCTCACTCTCGCCTCTACCGGCCCGCACTGCGGTGAAATCGATAAAGCCTCCGCCTGATCCGCCCACCTCGCCTGAGAGCGTATCTTGGTTTCCGCTCTTTTCGCGTCCGCTCCCTTTGTAATAAAAAGCAATCCGTTTTTCTAAGGCGGGTCTATCCACTACCACGGGTTCGATGGCCAACCCGGTCATCACATGGATGTCCATCAACAAATCAAGATCAGTGGGGTCAACGACTGCGAGTAACAGAGTGTCCCTCTCCACCGCCAGCGGCAATACCGTGAGCAAACGTGCGGTGTCGGCGGGCAACAAACGCAACACGTCCGTTCCGGGACGGTAGTCTTCAAGATTTCCTAGGCGCGCGCCCAATTCTTCGACCAGCACTTCCCGTATTTTTCCGGCGGAAAATTTCCCTTCGGTCACCCGCTCCAGGGACTCTCCTAAACCATCTCCGCTTACGCGCAAGTCGGCCAGCGCGGCCTTGAGGGCATTTTGCCAATTCATGGTGGCTACTGACGCAATTCCACGAAGGATGTGATACGGTTACGTTGCCAAAGCGGCTTACCCAGAGAGAGGGCGCCCGTCAAGTCAACGGAGAAACGGGCGCCATGTAAGGTTTCACTGGCGGTCGATTTGGTATAAATGATGCGACCTGAATGGGTATTTATCCATTCCCACTCGGTTGATACGGAAGCATTTATACCCGAGGGCTTGCGATACGTGATACGTTCCCCCATCTTTACCTTATCCAAATAGGCGGTATCGAGGGAGAAAACCGAATGGATTTCTCCGGGTCTCGCCAAAAAGGTGACAAGCAGAGTATCCTTACCCGCCTGCGGCCCAATAAACAGGGTATCTTCAAAGCTATAATGCGCCCATAGCGACGGCCCCATGGCGCGAAAAACGGGTGGAAGTATGGACTCTTTATCGAAAAATATCTGATCTTTATGCTTTGGCAGTACCTGCAACCAAAGGGTATCGCCTCCCGATCGAAGCGGAGGAAACTGGCTCTTCCCGGCATCCGGAAAGCCTAAAGTGGAATAAATCTCGCTGAAAAAAAGCGACAGCGAATCACCCCTCGCAGCAAATGTCCGCCAGACTGTCCATTGGGAGTGGTCGCGGGTATCCTTGAACGCCACAACGAGGCTATCCAAAGAATCGGCCCTGGCCGTTTCCGAAGCGGGCCAATCCCATGCGAGTCGGGCCATATTACTGGTGGAATCAGCCAAAGGACTGGTATCATCCTGCTCCGGATGAAAGGACTGCAACTTACTGGAACTGAAATAGGCCAGACGAAAATTATGGGGGAAAATCACCTGCGTCTGGGGCAAAACCGCTTCCCGGATTTGTACTTGCCCTTCCAGCAACTCCTTTCCGGATCCGGGTACGAAAAAGCGTTCCCCGGTAGCCGTACGTAGATCAAGAGCATATTCATACCTACGTCCGGGATTGAATTTCTCCCCCTTGAGAAAAACCCGCATGCCCTTCCGATCGGAATCCAAAATGAATTGGGCCAACAGCCCCCGGGAGGCGTTTATTTCACGCAGGGTAATATTTTTAACGGTATCCACAGGCAAATTAAAACGAAAAACCAGGGAATCCCCGCTGGATACGGTATCTGGAGGACCCGACATGAGCACGGGCGCTCCCGTTTCCCCCGCGGCCTCAAGCACAATATTCTTAAGCGCACGGGCTAATTGAATATCTCGTAAAGAAACTTCCAGCACCTCGCTAGGCTGGGTTGCTTTGTCATCCCAGTAATACCGAACGTTGCCGGCCAACTCCGGAAGGGAATCGATTCGGAAATACCCCAACGAATCAACATCGCTATTGGAAACGGTTTCAAATTGCCGGGGATATACCAAACTATCGCCCCCAATTTCATAAACGATGCGAGCTCCACCGAGAGGCAAAATACCCTGGCCAGGTACGCGACGGAAAACCTGTCCTGACAAGGCGGTTCCAAGTGGCATGAGATTAACCGTTATGGCCGGTAGAGAGGCTGGAGCAGGAGTACTACTGGCCATAACGGGCGGTGATACTTCGATAAACCGACCTAAATTCCCGGGGTGCTGAACCAGGACGAGTTGTTTACCGGAAGCCATTCCACTAAGGCCCACTACCCCGGTTTCTTGTTCATCCAACCCGATTCTTTCAATGGAAAGGCTATCGCGGTATTGAACGGTCGCGCGGGTAAGAACTTTGTGCCACAAGTCACGAACCAGGATACGTACTTGAATCCGCGCCGGCTCCAGACCGGGCCTGCGGACAAGCTTAACCTCGACCAGGCGCAAAATCGGTAACTCGAAGAGGGAATCGCGCCTTTCGGAGAGGGTATCGATGAAATCATGGGTGGTAAACCCCACACGGGAAATACTGAATCGATTCCAAAAACTCTCCACTTCATCCAATTCGAACCGCCCATCCGGAGCGGAAGAATGGTATTTGCGGGTTTCCTTGAAAACGGTTGTTATCGAGATCTCCACGGAATCGAGGGGTAAACCCGTGGAGCTGTCGGTTACGATAACGATATATTTGACGCGCGGCTGGGTTTCAGCGGAAGTGAGTTCCTGGTCACATCCAGATACAAATAGGGTTAAGGCCGTTATAAAAAGAGCAATTAAAGAGGTCACTGTTTTACCACCTTGACGGGAAGTTAAAGATAGTAACTTGGGCCAGGGGGTAGGTAGGGGGAAGTTCTCCGGGATTGTTGAGCTTAAAAATTGTGATTTTTCTAAAATTCTGAAATAATTCAAGGCCGCTGCGCCAACCTGTACCTCAGGGAACCCTCCAGTTTGCGAGTCTCTACGCCTACAGCTCGAATCCGATGAATACAGTCGACCCTGACGGTGCTTTTAGCGAACCCGTCTATAGACCATCTCCATTAGTTGCTGTTTCTGCTATTCTGACCTTTTGGGGTAGCTTATTGTTGGGGACAAGGGTGGAATCATACAGGTCAAGAGATAATCTTAGAAGATATTAAATTTGATACATAGGCACCTAATATTTAAAGGAATCGTTATACTTTTTTTGAATATGCTTGAATTACAAGTGGGTGCTTATCCGCACTCTAAGAAACGCCGTGGGGCGGGCGAAAAGGGCGCCGCTTTGGTATACGTGCTCGGGCTATTATTGGTGACGGGAATTCTTGTCAGCATTACCTGGCGTTTAGTGCGGCAAAACGAAGGTTTGGCCGTGCGTGAAATGCAGCTGTCTCAAGCACGACTGCTCTCTCATTCCGGTGTTGACCATGCACTTTTCAAAATCAACGAGAGTATCGGGAAGAGCGACTTCAATTATTCGGTTTCCGATCTGAATTTTCGAATCGACGGGGATCGCCTAGGTTTTCTTCTTGATGTTATACCACTTGGCCTTTTCCTGCAGGCCTATGCCCAGGGAAAAGTAAAGTATGGTACTGAGACTTCTGCATTGATTGCCAAACAATCAGTAAGGATCGAACAACTTCTTGATTTGGGCGATTTTCCGGCGGTTGGATTACTGAATCGGGAAGGTAATCTTGTATTGGCTGGAACCTCGGAAATCCATGGTTCAGTGATGCTATGGCGTGGAGAAGTCAGGAAGGCCACAAGTGAAAAAATTCGCTGGCAAAACGGAGTTGGTCATATCGGACCCGTCTGGGACAGCACTTCCGTGATATGGGATAACATGGAAGCCGATTTTACCCGCGTTCATAGCTGGATGGAAGTCCAGGATGCGCTGATCCAGGATGATATTTTAGTTTCCGAAAGAAAAGGATTGCCGTTTTGGCGCGCACCACATGGCACAGAGTTAACGGATACTTTACTCGAAAACCACACAATTGTCGGTTCTGGCCTTTTGCTTATTGGTTCGGGCGCCCGTTTGCTTAATTGCACCATTCTGGCGAAGGAGGTGGAAATCAAGGGTAATGCTCAAATCGAAAATGGACTGGTCTATAGTTCCCGGAATATGCGTATCCGAGAAGAAGCATCCCTAAAGGGGCAATTTTTAGCAAGAGATAGTTTGGTGCTCGATTTGGGGGTTCCTCAAAATGGTTATCCCGTTTTCTACGTCCATGGTAGGCCAAGTGTAGGTGAGGAGACCGATTCGATTTACATCGGAGAATTATATGCTCGAAACTACCAGGGTGAAGGCATTTTTATGCACGCATCGTGGGAAATCCCTGACTATAACTCGGATGTACGGATTAGGGTGGATTCAGCGGTTTTTTTACATGGCCTAATTTTTACTCCGGGTTTTGTTCAGCTCGAAGGAAGTGTAGAGGGTTCCGTAATTTGTCAAAATTTCCGGTTCCAACACAGCGGTACTATTTGGTTCGGTCATTTGAAGAATGTCAAAATCAAATCGTCTCTATCCAGCATTCCTGTACCGGTTGTTTTCCCCGGTCTCAAAGCCGAAGCGGGGATTCGAAAGTGGAACTGAAATAGATCAGCACGGATTAGAATTTTTCGGATCCAACCATGAAAGAAAACCGACTTCATTTTACCTAATTGGTCCTCGATATGATCCTTGCAACTTAAAGCGTAACCGTTACACGGGTATGCAAGATGAGCCCATGGAACGGTTACGAATGAATAGCGTAATTACCCCTTATTTAATACCATGGAATTGGCGCGGATGAGGATTGTGTCGCTGGTGGGGGTGTCACTAATGGGGGGTGGTTCCCTAAGACAGCTCGAAGTTCCGCGCCATAATTAATTTCAATTAACACATCGGCGATAAAAGAACCGGCGGCATTGAAATAGCCATAATTATCCATAGCTCCATAGAAAGTGGATAACGCAAGACCTGGATATCCACCATATGTACCAATTGCCACAAAATATCCGTCTATTACTGCATCAAGCATAATAATTGTACCAGCTTCACCACCTACAACCGCCCCATGAACGAATTGTTTTGCTTCTAAAGCACCCGATAAAGCCCCCATACTCTTGCCTAAATAGGGGATATTTGAGCCAGTGACGCGTTTCGAAAATCCATCCAAAGCACCGAACGCAAGAGCTGCATTAGAAACTTGTAATTCTAGTTTTTCTTGCTCTTTTTCCTGTTCTTTCCGCCGACGCTCTCCACCTCCATCTCCATTCAACATTTGGGCAAAAGCCGCGGTGACAGCTCCATTGGCAAACTTCCCGCCGCTAATCACCGAAGTAGTTCCACCAATCACACCAGCCATTAATGCCCTGATATTCTTATCCGTCTCGCCCGCGATTTTCTGTTGCAGCGAACCCATAATGAGCTTAGATAATCCCGCTGAAGAAAATCCATGCCCAAACTTACCGCCCTGTAGTTCAGACACAACTCCCCCTACCATTCCATGAGCGAGGATCTGGCCTGCGACTTGATGAGGTTTTAAATTATACTGTCCGAATTTAATTGGATTGGCGTCGTTATGATACTTTGCAAAATGATCCCCTATTTTCATAAAGGCTGCTGAACTTACGGCGCTAAGAGCGCCGGATTTCAAAGCCTGTCCAAAATCACCGGTCGCGCCAAAAGTTGTTCCAAATGCCGCCGCAGAACCGCAGGCCACAGGGTTTGCAGAACCAATACATAATAAACCTGATGCTGCAGTGAGCCATTCATATCCAGTTTGCTGAGCCATGTAACCGACTCCTGCGCTAAAAACCGAGACCACGACAAAAACCGCCACCGGATGATTACCGGAAGGATCCGTTAAATTCAACGGATTATTTCGAACATAAGAATAGCGGTTGAAATCTTGCAAATCCGTGGGATTAGGAAGAACCGGGTCCGCCTGAAGAAATCTACCCAACCTGGCGTCATATATACGGGCGTTCATATGTATAACACCCATGGGATCCACCATTTCGTGGCCCGTGAAACCCTTGTGAGTATCAACGTTGTCAAAATTTTCTTTTGTTTGCTGGCTGTAGGAACTCCAGAAATAGGGGGTACGCCTTTCTCCCCAAGGATCAAAGCTGAAATGCTCCTTAACCGAATTTTGGTCTACAATAACATCCGTTGATCCCAAATGGTCGACCAAAATCCACCTCTGCTTTTTGGGTGCGCTTTCTACGAAAATATCGCTGGTTGTGTAGATTTGCTGTCCTCCCCCGGGAATGGAGCGCCGCCATTCTATTTTTCCGTCTGGGCGGGTAACCATTTCAATGTTCCCAATATATCGTATGGTCTCAGTCCCCTTGCTTGTATTATCCTTGCGATAATACCGTTTACCCCCTGCGCCGTATTTATAAATGGTAGTACTTGAACCATTTTGCATTCGTATGGGTTTGTCAGAGGTGGAATAGGTAAAATTTCGAATACCGTCCGTTAGGAGATTACCATTGTTATCGTATTGGTAATCGTTGAGAATAACATCCTGGTTCTCAAGCAATGTTGTAACAGCATTTGGCCCGGCATACTTTCCGTTGATCAGCATACCGTTGTATCTATAAATACCGACATCTTTTTTGTAAAGAATATTTCCCATATCGTCATAGGTAAAATGGAATCCGCTGGTATTGGTTTCTCGAAGAGCGGGGCAGTTCGCCGTGGATGACGTATTGGAATTGACCTTTATCAGACGGTTGATATTGTCATAACAATAACTCTCTTCAAGCACTTTATTCAGCGTAATCTCATGGTTCCAGCTTTTTTTATGGTTAAGGTTTCCTATCTCGTCCCAACTATAGGAGTTATGCTGCAACTTTGTCGTGCCATTTTTGACGATTTGCGCCATCAATTCACCTGTCAACTGGCTATAGGAATAAGTTGCATTTAAATTTCCGCCTAATACTGCGGCTTTTAAGTTACCCAGGGCATCATATTCCTTATTTTGGATTATCTCCTGATTGCCGTCTAAATCGGTGATTTTTTCTAAAAATCCGAAGCTATTGTAATGATTTTGGACGCCAGAGGTGATAAAGCTTGAATTTCTTTTCACTAAAAAGTTCAACGGATCCGTAATTTTCGAAACCCTGCCAAATTCTCCATATTCAATGTTCGAAAAAAATCGTTTCCCGGATGGCTGTAAGTCAACGGCGTGATCGGGAAGAATATATTGTGTGCCCCATGATCTTCCGATATCATCATAGGTATATCTTTCACAGTAACTTTCGTTTTCACATTTTGCCTCCTTACTCCCTTCGGTATATACGGTTGCTGTTATTTTTCCCAGGGAATTGTTCTTGGGAATTCCAGCGTCATCGCTGTGATCATAATGGTTGTGGGTATAGCCTTCTAATACTCCAGCAGCACTATAATTCGATTTGGAAACTTCCCTTCCCAACAAATCATAGGTGATTTCGGAGTAATGACCGTTTCCATTCGTCTGTTTAATAACCTCTCCGAAAGCATTATACTCATACTTCCACAGACCTTTATTGGGATCCCACATCATGGTTTTTCGGCCCAAACGGTCATAGCAGATTACGATTTGGTGACGGGTGGTAGGTTGTTTACATAGCCCTGGAACAGCATCGCCTAAAAAGGGATGGGTGTTTTCATGAGCCATAGGCGTGATGGATTCCAATTCCCCGTCAAAATGATACGAATACTGAATAGACGAATTGTTATCATCCAGTACTTCTACCAATTCACCAAAACCGTTCGCCCGTTCTTTTTTTACAATTTCCTTGGCATTTTTAGAAATGGTGGTGAATCCTGCATATTCCTTTTTGTTCGTTTTTCCCGCCGGCGTGAGAATTTTTAGCACTCTACCCATTCGATCATAATAATTTCTGGCCCAACTTTTTTCGTTAGACCTGGCCCCTACAAAATGAGGGTTGCTCTTTCTTACCACCCTGCCGAGGCTATCGTATTCCGTATTAACCAAGCTGTAGCGACCGTCAAAGGTCAAGCTAGCGGCTTGAACTTCCCTGCCAATGACGTCAAAATAAGAAATGGATTTTAAAAGATATCCTGCCTGAACGTCATCTGAACTCGTGGTAATAGCGGTTACAGCGCTTTGTGGGCAAGACACTCTTTCATTCGAACAAAACACATAACTTGTCTTATTCAAATTAATACTTACCGCATCCGCATGCAGCGACCTCTTAGCAATTTCCCTCCCCCATTTATCATAATCAATCAGTTCAACCAACCCATTCGCGTAGTCGATGTGAACTGTCTCCCATTTTCCGGACAGATTATGCAGCCCATTTCAATTCGTACTCGGCCGGGCTACTGTAGCCGATAAAAGTATGTCTTCGTCGCAGATTGTACCAGGTTTCTATCCAATCAAATGCTACCTGTTCCACCTC
>JBGTHM010000008.1:0-41887 GCA_041746255.1 Fibrobacteria bacterium
TCGAGCTTCTCGAGCACCATGACGTTGTGGGCGCCGGTTGCTGCTGGGGGTTCTTGCCCGAGTCCAGCCAATATTGATAATCCCGCAGTTCCATTTGGGTTCCGTCGGAGAAATTCATATAAAAGATGAGACCGAAGCTGGTTAAAAAATAGAGAAGAAAAGCATAAGTGCCCAGCGGCTTATTGGCGCGATATGCGCGTTTCAAGGCCAGGAAGACGGGAATATGGAAAAGCAGGAAAAGAAAAAGTTGTAGCCCGCGGTTTCCTCCCATCCATTCCATTTGTGGAGAAAAATCAAGACTTCCCCGGGTTACCGGCCTGCGGGTCTGGGGAGAAGAGTCCCCTACTTTCCAGGGAAGGTATTGGGACAACAGGAAGCCGCCATATCCCATGTGGGGATGGGTGAGGAATTGGTTTTCGAGTGTACCACGTCGGTGGAATGCGCGACGAAGCATCGATTCGGATCCATATTGCTTGCGTTCCACGAATTGTTTGAAGGCCGCATAGGTTTCGGGGTTGTTTTCGTCGATATTCGGGTTGAGGCTGGAACGAATGGGGATATATGCGAATGTCGATGCACCCAGGAAGGAAAAGATGCACAACCACATGGAAAGCGACCATTTCCCCTTCCAAGCGACATCGGAACTGAATATCCAACCAGCTACCGCCATTCCGAATGCGCCCAGCGCGTACCATTGGAAGTTGCCGACGTCGTAAATGACGGAAAGAAGCAATAGTCCGGTAACGAGAATCGGGATATGCAACCGTCCCGATCCAGTCCATATATGCCGGATAAAAAGCCAAGCCGGAAGGGATGCCGTCAATAGCAGGTATAGGGCCAGCCCGGATTCCGAGATCGAGACTTCGGTGGAAAAACCGAAAACCGCGGTTACAAAAAACCAGCCCACCATCATCCAATGGGTTTTACGGTCGAGGTCGATGGTTTTGAAATACGCGACGCCGGCGGCAATCGCTCCTCCCAGTAAAGCCAGTTGAACGAATAAATGCAGATTTTCGGGAATGAATCGCCCCGTATCGCCTATGAGTACCAGGGCTCCCACGAAGATCACCAGCAACGGCACGTTGAACCGTATGTCCCTGTCCATCATGATAATGAGAACCAGAATAGCGGGGAGAGTCATGACCGTGAAATTTTGTATTCCGAAACCCAGAAAGGCCAGATAAAACAGGAGAATGAGCAACCGTGTGCCAGTGGCATTGTTCCGATTTTCAATCCAGAGCAACGAAAGCCAAGAAACCAGCATCAGGAAAAACATGGAAAAACCGTCTTTTTCGGCTTCGACGGCGTTAAACCAAAAGGTTTGGGAAAATGTCACCAAAAAGGCGGCTATCAGCGCAGCGGAGTATCGGGAAAACCGACTCAACGTTTCACCTAGCGTGAGTTTGACCAGTTTTTCTGTGAACAAGAAGGTAGTTGCCACCGCCAGCGCGCTGTAAAAGGCAGAAAGAAAATTCATACGCAAGGCGACTTCGTCAAAGGGCAGCAAGAGTATGAAAAACCTTCCCATCAGCATGAAAAATGGCGCGCCAGGGGGGTGGGGAATGCCTAGGATATGGGCCGCTGCGATATATTCGCCGGGATCCCAAAAGGATAAGGTGGGGGCGATGGTTAACCAATACGTCGTCAAGGCGACAATAAAGGTAAGGAAGGCAAGCGCTATTTTTAACATTCCCGACTGATGCCCCTCTCGCTAAAAAGTGAAGTAGGCAAAGTAACAAACTTGCCCGGACGTTTCGAGAAATAGTGCCTGAATGCGTCCCAACGGCTGTTTAATTAACTTTAAAGAGGTGTAGTACCCCCTATTTTCCCCATAGGAATCCAAGCTGGATGACCTTATTGTTCTTCTACCTGTCTTTAGCGCTTTCGGTTTCGTTCATTTGCTCCATCATGGAAGCGGTTTTGCTTTCGACCCCACTCTCCCACTTGCGCGCGAAGGAAAATGCCGGTGAAAAATCCGCGAAATTATTCATAAGCCTAAAGCGCAATATCGATAAACCGCTTTCGGCGATTTTATCCCTGAATACGGTCGC
Source organism: Fibrobacteria bacterium (assembly GCA_041746255.1). GTDB lineage: Bacteria > Fibrobacterota > Fibrobacteria > UBA11236 > UBA11236 > JBGTHM01. Next base: position 2,052 of record JBGTHM010000008.1, read on the forward strand.
CCATACCGTCGGCGCGGCCGGGGTAGGGGCGCAAGCGATCCAAGTGTTCGGAGAAGCTTATTTCGGAGTCGTATCCGCTGTTCTGACCTTGTTGATATTGGTTTTTACCGAGATCATCCCCAAAACCATCGGTGCCCGCTATTCCCGGGAATTGGTGCCGGTTTCAGCATACTCCATTAAGTTCATGATTTTTCTCACCTACCCATTGGTTAAATTATCGGCTTATGTTACCAATATGATTTCTAAAAATGAAAAGGAGAGGATCACCAGTCGGGAGGAAATTTCGGCTTTGGCGAACATAGGCGCCGAGGAAGGGGTTTTCGGGGCGATGGAAAACGAGATCATGCAAAATTGTATTCGGCTGCGGAAAATCCGCGTCGCCGAAATCAAAACACCCCGGGTCGTGGTCAATATGGCCGACGAAGAGATGGGCTTTAAAGAATTCCTGGAAAAAAAGGATGAGCTACGGCACTCGCGGATACCCGTTTATGCGGGATCCGTCGAGCAGGTAACCGGATATATTTTCCGGGAAGCGGTTTTCGAAAAGCTGGCGGAAGGCGATGGGGAGCTTAAGTTGAAAGACATCAAGCTCGATATAATCGTCATCCACGATTCCGCATCCTTGCTGGGCACTTGGGAGGAACTGCTGGACAAAAAGGAGCAAATCGCCCTGGTCCTCGATGAGTATGGCGGCATGGATGGAATCGTAACCATGGAAGACATCATCGAAACCCTTCTCGGCTTCGAAATCATCGACGAGAAAGATACCGTTACCGATATGCAGAAATACGCGTTGGAGAAATGGAAGTTAAGACAGAAAAACCGCTTCCGATAGCGGTGACTGCATAGCCAGCGGGACTGAAACCAATCCCATGTCTTTGAGCATTTTGTCCATGATATCCACGGCCTTGTAATCTTTTTCGCGATTACGGGCCTGCAGCCCAACCCGATGCAAAAAGTCAGGATTAGCAAGCAGACGCAGGCACCCTTCGGCTAGGTCGCTTTCCGTTTCGCCCACAAATCCATTAAGCCCATTCAGGATAATATCGCGCGGCCCCTTGGTGTTGTATGCCACCACCGGCGTTCCGCAACTCATGGCCTCGAGTACCACGCATCCGAAAGTGTCGAAGCGGGACGGAAGCAAGAGCACATCGGCGGTCGAATAGACAGCCGGGAGCAGGTCGGAATCGACCCACCCCAGATAGACGGCATCGGGAAGCAGCGAACGCAGGGTCTCTTCCGCCGGCCCCGTCCCGGCGAAAACCATGCGCGCCTTCGGCAGCTTTTTTTTGATGTTCTCGAAAATACGGGGAATTTCCAGAACGCCTTTTTCCTGGCTGAGTCGACCGGCGAAAAGCACGGTCCTTTCATCGGGCGCGACTCCCGGAAACAAATTAAGCTCCAAGTCTTTTCGGGGATAAAATCGATCCGATACCCAATGGGAGGTGTTGAATATTTTTTTCGGAGAAAGATTCATGTCATCTCCCGTCAACCAGGCACGATGCTCATGGTTGAGAACGAATACACCGTCGAAGGCGTGATAATAGGATCTTAGGATACGCCGGACCCGGTCCACCATCTGTCTGTCGAAGCGTAAGGTGCGCTTGGCGAAATCCAACCAGTCGGTGTGCATATAGGCGTAAGCGGGCACGTTGAAAGCTTGCTTGAGGTAAAGCGCCAGCGGCCCCATCAACATTTCCGTGGAACAGATGATACGGTCGTATGCTCCATTTAAAAACAGCTTTTGCAATTCCAGCAAGTCGGGTAGGCGAAAGGATTGGTCCGGATAGAAGGGAAGTTTGAAATCGGCGATGGGTTTAAGAACCCGCAAGTGATCGGCTTCCTCCAATTCTGAGTGGCAGGTGAAAATATCCATGGGGAGGTCGCGACGCCGGATTTCCTCCAACATGGTGGAAAGCGCATGAGAGACGCCATTTTTGTCGGTAAGGGTATCCGTCAGCCATAAGGCTCGGCGTGGATGGGAAAACCGCCCCAGGGACCGGGCGAAGCCGTCGACAAAACCCCGTTGCGAATAGAGTACTTTCACGCCGGCGAAGGCCGCGCCTCCGATGACACCTGCCGCCAGCGCGGGAAAGGGGAGACCGTCGCTGAGCTTTCCCAAATCGATGGGGGTGAGGTTCTCCGCGCGGCCGCCTTTTGGTTTATCGCCGAAAAGGGTACGCAAATGACTGGGAACTTCCAAACGATGAATCAGTTGTTCCAAATTGGTATTGGCGAAAGCGCCGCTTTGTTCCAATCTCCGTCCTTTTTCCGTAATGCGTTCGGCGAGAATCAGGTTGAGTTTACGAAACATCCCTGGAATAACTTCACCGAGTACGGCTCCCAGATTCGCTGGGTTCTTACGCCGGACCATGGCGATTTTCTCTACGTCCTGTAAAATGGGCTTGAAGGCGGAACTGGTCATCAAAGAGTCGAACAAGCCGGGCTTTTTGCCTTGGAGGCATTCGTGAAAGACACTTAAAAAGCGCGTAGTATATTTATGGCGCCGCATTTCCATCATGACGTTGGATATCACAAATGCCAATAGTTTCTCTTGGGAACTGCCGCGGTGTAGCAGCATGCGCAAAAGCCCGGGGTCTTTCATGTTGAGCGCTACTTGGCAGAAATAGTCGAGGAAGGCTACCATGAGTTTTTCTTCTTCCCCGCAGGAACCATACGGCGCCATATCACCGCGACGGATGGCTTCCAAGGCAAGTTTCGACATGGGTCCTTGCGAGTCGGCTGGAATCCGCAGCAAGGTTCCCGTTTGGCCCGCGAAAATTCCGAAATGGCAATCCGATCCACCGGAAAGCCTTTTGCGAAAAAGATTCTCGCTGAAAGTTCCCGGTTTCAATCCGGTTCTTTTCCCCATCGCTTCAATATATTCCGGTGTCATACCTTCAACCCAAGTGGAGGTAAGCAGGTTTTGCCAATGGTCACGCTGACCGTTTAGGCCTTCGAACCTTTCGAAAAGAATGCCTAGCCGGTCCATCAGCGACAGGCTCGGGGTTTTTCCGGAACTGTAGAAGTGCAGCGGGTGGGATAAAACGGTGACGATTTTTTCGGATACGGTGTATTCCAGGAACCGGTAGATGTCTTTCCGCAAGCGGATAAGCCGGGCTTCCTGAGCGGGAGTAAATCCGAAGGTGAGTACGTGGACGCCGATTTTCATATCGGGTAGCGTGCAGCTGAATTCCGCTCCCACCAGCACGTCATGGCCTTTGTCCAAAAGGTCGAAACAGCTACGGGCGTTATTATGGTTGGTTATCGTGAAAGCTTCGGCCCCGTTATCCTTCAAAGTACGCATGAGCTGGTCGGTTTCGAGCCAGGTTTCAGACACACGAAGAATCCTTCCGAGAGTTTCGTCGGGAACGTCGCTGTTTTTGTCGTGGCAATGCAAATCGATTTTGACGAGGCGATCACCGGGATCCGCGGCCAAGGTCGATTGTTGACGGGTAACGAGATTATCCAGTTCGCTTTTGATTTCCACGCGGAAGGGTATGTTGGGCATATATTAAATCCTCTCCAAGTTATTTTCAGGAATAACCGCTTCGACAAATTCAATGCCGATTTTGGAGTCAATCCTATCTTCGGAATAAAAGGTCATCGTACCGGCATCACCGTGTAAAAGGATGCGGTAGCGTTTATTTTGCAGGAGGGCTTCGGTTCCGGAGTTGAGCCGGCTGTGTTCGGGAAGAAAAAAATACGCCTTGACCTTGTCTTGGTGAGGTAGGCGTTTGATGCTCCAATCGAGCTGCAATCCCTGAACAGATTGCTCCAGCGTATAGTTTACCGTTCCAAAAAAGGTCCGGGCTCCGCTGATTTTTATGCGCGTTCCGCTGTGATACCATTCCGGAAAAAGACCGGCGCCCAACCAGAGTTCATTCGGTCTTTCCAATACGGCCATGTCGCGGATCAGATTGAGGAATTCCGCGGCGGACCATCCATGGTCACCGTCGCCCATGCAGCCACCGAACATGCGCGGATGCATGGCTTCGGGCCACGTATACGTGGGCGTCGCTTTAGCTATAAGCGAAGTAAGGACGTCTTTCCACCTGGCATCGCCAAGTAAAAGCAGTACCCTTGCCAGTTGTACGGAAAGATAGGGGTTTAAACCGGTATGCACAATTTTCTGGAAAAAAAGTCCGTCCCGCATATTATGTTCAATCAGGAATTCAACGGTTTTCTCAACCCAGGGATCCTGGAGGGGTACCACTCCCAGCGGCGAAACGGCAACCAGGTTTCCGATGGCGGAGGAGTCCATCCAACGGTATGGGGAACTCGGAAGCAATTGGTCGCCCATGCGCTCAAAGGCCCAGTTCATGGCCGCGCCCAAGTCTTGGGAGTAATCCTGGATAATTCCATTCAACCAAAGCGCGTCTTCGGCTCTCCCAATTTTGAGTGCGGCCCAGCGCACGGCCTGGATTCCGGCAATGCTCCAGAAATTATCCCAGTAATAATGGTCGTTGGGGCCGAAATGCTCGGCGGAGAACCCCGCGGGTAACAGCCCCGCATGGGGGGAACGGGATTTACGCGTTGTATCCCGCATGGATTCAATCCATTTTATCCCTTTTACCATGCGAGGGTACCAGGCATCCAGTAAATCCGGATCTCCGCCCCGCTTGACATGGTTGACCAAAGTGACCAAAGCCTGACCGTTCGAATCCCATTCTCCACGTTGGCTTTTGAAAAACCCTTGCGAGGTTTGCGAATCGAAGTAACGGTGCAGTTTCGGGGCGACCTTGTCCGGCCAGCCGATATTTTCAAAGGCCAACGCGATATAGGCGCTGTCTCGAAACCAATGATTATGGTAGAGAAAGGTACCGGGGGAAAAATGGCCGCCGTCGTCAAAAACATGCATATGATTTTTAACGGCGTAAAAGGCCTTCTCCAGGTTTTTGTCCGGAAACGAAAGGGAGAGTCCGTTCTTTTTGGAGGTCTTCCAGTTTTTGAGTTGCTCCGATTTCGCTTCCTCGATTCCTTGCGCGGTGAGGGAGGCGAACTTGGATTTGGGATTGGGTCCGATATGCTCAATGATACCCAAGGATTCAATCCGACGCATCGCGTCGGGAGCAAGCTCAATGTCATATTCCGCAATTCCGCACGCGATTCCCGAACTGGAGCGCAAAAAGGGATGCCGGGTGCCACGGAATTCGGAAAGCAGCGGATCACCATGATGCCGGTCCGACAGCACCACGCGAGTGGGGTCTTCGGTCAAGAGCAGACCCGGTCGTCCGTTGACACGCCACAAGCGGTTTTTAAAATGGATTTTATTGATATGACCCACCATAAGCGGATTATACGGGCGTATGGCAAGGCCAAAGCGGAACGATAGGGTTTTGCGGGAGCGGTTCCGTAGAGAGTGGCTGTACAGGATGAGCTCTTCGCCTCCAAGTTTAAGGGCGCGGGCTTCGGACTTCCATTCCAGCGAGGGATGGACCGGATAGGATGTGATCACGCAGGGGAAGATTCCCTCCAGCAAGGATTGGCGGGCGCAGTCGACCATACGCGGGGGAAAATGATTGACTCCGTCGATGCGTAAATACGGGAAGACCGACCAGCCATAGGGCCTGAGAGTCAGCATGCCCACGGGGTCGACCATGCTTTCCCTGGGACTGTCCGGAAGGCCAATGGAAGTCCAGTTACGGGAAGTCAGGTTGGTTTTAATCAGGTTGATGGCCGTCGGTATGAATTCGGCTCCGTCGGGATTGATTTGTCTTTCCACCCAATAGGGCCAGACCCAATGCGGGCTGCTTTGAATGGCCATGGTATTGTTAAGTCCGGACAAAATGATGGCCAAACCCTGTTCCAGAAGCTCGTAGGGAAAAAGGACGGTTGCGGGTCGGCCGAGATGGGAGAGGCCTTTGAGAAAAGGGACAAGATATTCCTTCCCGGATAATTTGAGATAATGAACGAAAAGTTTATCCAACATCAGCGCGGGTTTACCGTCATATTGGCCTATAGTATAGCTACGCAACTGTTGATAAAACGGTGAAAACAGCCTGTGGAATATCGTTGAAATAACTCTGTCACAGCGCCGCCTTATTGCGGGCCTAGTATTACAAAACGAGGCTATCCGCGCGCATCGCGAATTAAAAACCGCGAATCGTTAGATGAAAGATGAGAGGTTTATGAATTTGAAATTTGTGAAGTTAATGATTTTGGCGGTGATGGTTTTAATGGCTGCGTGTAATAAGACGGAGAAACCGGAAGCGAAAACAGAGGATATCGCGGCCATCGATAAAGCTCCGTCGCAGATTGATTCTATTCAAGTGGAAAACCTGCAACCATCGGTGGACTCCCTGATTTTAGGGTTCTTCGATGGCTTGTTCCAGAAGGATACCGCGCTAGTGGCCTCCCTGGTGGTGCAGCGCAAAGAATACGAGGCGATTTACCCCTTGATGCCCGATGCCGATCCTAACCCGAATTCACCCGGATTCATTGCGCAAATGTATGTTAGCGGAAATAAAAAACACCTGGATCGGTGGTTGGATAGGGCCAAATCCGAGGGACTCGCATTTTCAAGATATACTATCGAGGGAGATGAGCAAAAAAGCGACCACTATACCCTATTGCGAGGCGTACGCCTTTGGGTTCGGGACTCTCGAGGAGAGCATGAATTCCCTGCCTTTAAAACCCTGTTCAAGCTTCCAGGCGGATACAAGATCTGGAGTATTCTGGACACTTGAATAGCCTAATTACCCATTCGTGTCAGGCCCGGCAATTTCGTGATAACGGCGCTATTCAATCCCATTTTTCTGAAATTCCTACTGCTCGATTTGACCCATTTTGCTCTGAACGATGGATATCGTCGGCCGTTTTCCCATGAGGACGAAAAATCCCCAATTTAATCGGAAGTCCCCGAAAAGAGACCACGTCTACGATATTTTCGTGCCTATTTTACGGACATGAAATATCCCCTTCTCCTATTGATGTTTTGTTTGAGTGTTACTCACGCCCAGTATTCCAAAACCCGCCTCATCATCATGGCGGATATGGGAAACGAACCCGACGAAGAGCAGCAAATGATGCACATGCTCATGTACTCCAACATGTTCGATTTAGAAGGGCTGATCGCCTGCTCAGGTAAATACCTGCATTCGGGCAAAGCCGGAGCCAGGGGGAAGATGCATCCGGAGTTGTTCCACAAACTGGTGGATGCCTATGGCGAAGTACTCGATAACCTGGAAAAACAAGCCTCTGGCTGGCCCACACCCGCCTATCTGAAAAGCATCGTCAAGGCGGGTACCAATGTTTACGGAAATGCCGCGGTGAAGGAAGGCGAATCCAACGAAGCCTCCAAGCTCATCGAAGCCGCGATACTGAAGGACGATCCCCGGAAACTGTACATAGTAGGAAACGCGGGTACCAATACCCTGGCGCAAGCTCTGGTGGATCTGAACAAGACCCGCACCAAAGCGGAGATGGACGCACTGTGCCGGCGCGTCATCGTTTTCGAAAACGGAGCCCAGGACAACTCCGGAGCCTGGATCGTCAATAGATACCCCGAAATAGCCTGGCACCGGAGCAACCATCAAACCTATGCCTATGGTGGACCGGACAATGGTAACGACGTTAAAGGTCCTTATACCTGGGAGCCCTACGAGCGTACCTCCTGGGGGCAGCATAAATGGGCCCAAGAGCATATCATGAAAGGACACGGGCCCCTGGGCGCCCTGTTTCCGTACCGGAAGAATAACGGCGACTGGTTCATCGAAGGCGGTGGAACTATTCCCTGGATGGGATTGGCCAACCACGGCCTGGCCCACCCCGAACATCTGTACTGGGGAGGCTGGAGCGGACGTTTCGCGCGCGTCAAAACCGCGAACGTCTACTCACGCCATGCCGACATCAAAAGCGACGAAGTGAAATTCGGGACGTTCAGGGTTTTTGACGCGGACTCCGAAAAGGAAAAATGGACCGACCCGGTGCATGGCCAGACTTTCGATGATTCCGACGTACCGGTTTGGCGCTTCCGGCGGGCCATGTGGAACGACTTTCGCGCCAGGATGGATTGGTGCGTCAAGCCATTCGCCCAGGCCAATCATAATCCCGTGGCGGCTTTCAACGGAGACAAGGCCGATACGATTATCCATTTGCAAGCGTTGCCGGGCCAGCAATTGAACCTGGATGCCTCCGCCACGACCGATCCCGACAATGATGGATTGGAATTCAACTGGTGGATATACCAGGAAGCGGGAACCTACACCAAAAATATCACCATACTCAACGCGAAAGCCGTGAAAACCAATTTGACCATTCCCAATGACGCTTTGAACTCCGAAATCCATCTGATCCTCGAAGTGCAGGATAAGAACAGTATCGTCCCCATGACGGATTACCGTCGCGTCGTAATCAACGTGGTTAAGGAACTGACAACGGCGAACCTGGGTAGTGGGGACAAATTCAATTCGTCAAGCCCAGCATTCCGTTTTCTCATGCATGAGGGAAGGCCGGTTTTCCACAATCCGGGAAATAATGCCATACATATCAAGGTGAGCGGAATTCAGGGGGTAACCCTGGCGGAACTTAATGTGGCGGCCCAGGGATACGAATCTGCGATGCTTAAAAGCGGCGTCTACTTCATCGAATTGCTTGGGAGTCAAAACCCTCAGGTCCGGCGAATCAGCGTCCCCTAATTTCCCGCCTGGGATAGGGGATCCAGCAGCTTCTCCAATTCTCTGTTCGGAAGCACGCCCACCTCCTGCGCCACTTCCCGTATCGTGCGGCCTGACGCGTAGGCCTCCTTCGCGATTGCGGCCGCCTTATCGTAGCCGATGCGCGGGGCGAGAGCTGTCGCCATGGCCAGACTTTTTTCGATCATGCCTCGGCATCTTTCATCATCAGCCTGCAGGCCTAGCACGCATTTTTCGGTGAAAACCATGACTCCCTGGGTAAGCAGCCGCTGCGACTCCAGCAGATTATCGATAATTAACGGCATCATCACATTGAGTTCAAAATTTCCCCCCATGCCTCCCAACCCGATGGCGGTGTCGTTGCCTATCACTTGCGCGCAGACTTGCATCAGGGCTTCCGCCATCACCGGGTTCACCTTGCCGGGCATGATGGACGACCCCGGCTGCACGGCCGGTATATGGATTTCTCCGATTCCCGTGCGCGGCCCCGATCCCAGCCAGCGAATGTCGTTGGCGATTTTGAAAAGACTGACCGCCACGGTTTTGAGGCTGCCGCTCATCTCCACCGCCGCGTCGCGCGCGCCCTGCGCCTCGAAATGATTGTCGGCTTCGCGAAAGGCCTTGCCGCTCGCCTTATTGAGGTGGCGTATGGCCAAGGCGGCGAAATTCTTCGGCGCGTTAAGGCCCGTCCCTACGGCCGTTCCGCCCAGCGCCAATTCCAGCAGCCCCTCGCCGCTTTTTTTCAGCCGGATTTTCCCATGGGCCACCATGGAGGCATAGCCGCCGAACTCCTGTCCCAATCGCATGGGAACCGCATCCTGTAAATGCGTGCGGCCGATTTTAAGCACCGGGTGGAATTGTTTGGCTTTGCGATGGAGGGCTTTCTCCAAGGCGCTCAAGGCCGGCAGCAATTCCTCTTCCAGTTGGAAAAGCGCGGCCACATGCAGGCAGGTGGGGATCACGTCGTTGCTCGATTGCGACATATTCACGTGATCATTGGCATGGACCGCGTTTTTTTCTCCGCTTGCGACGCCGAGAATTTCATTGGCCCGGTTGGCGATAACCTCATTGGCGTTCATGTTGGTGGATGTGCCCGACCCGGTTTGAAAAACATCCACTGGAAAGTGGCCGTCATGCTTCCCCTTCCAAACCTCCTCGGCGGCCTTGAGAATGGCCTTGGCGCGACGGCCGTCGAGCAACTTCAAATCGCGATTGGCCTGGCAGGCGACATGCTTTACCATTCCCAGCGCCTTGAGGAATTCGCGGGAGAAGCGTCTGTTGCTGATGGCGAAGTTCTCCACTGCTCTTTGGGTTTGCGCGCCCCAATAGGCCGATTTCGGCACCTTAACCTCACCCATACTGTCTTTTTCCACCCGATGCTCCGCCATCTCGAACCTCTCCATTCTTTGCAGCCCCCCCTGATTTTGTTATCTTGGTGGCCTCCCAAAAACTTCCATTTTCCGACCTAAACCCTCCAGAAGAAATATAGGCTTATGTTAACCACAGCCGGAATCTCCCTCTCATACGGCAAACGTTCCCTTTTCAAGGACGTCAGCATCACTTTTACACCCGGCAATTGTTACGGCCTTATCGGCGCGAACGGGGCGGGTAAGTCGACTTTCCTGAAAATCCTCTCCGGCGAAATCAAGGCCGACTCCGGGCATGTCAGTAAGGCTTCGGGCGCCCGCATCGCAACCCTGGCCCAGGACCATTTCCAATTCGACGATTTCACCGTACTGGAAACCGTCATCATGGGACATAAGCGTCTCAACAAGGTGATGCGCGAGAAAGACGCCCTTTACGCCAAACCCGATTTCAGCGAAGCGGACGGCATCAAAGCCTCGGAGCTGGAAACCGAGTTCGCGGAAATGAACGGGTGGAATGCCGAAGCCGAGGCTGGCACCTTGCTCGGCAATTTGGGAATACCCGAACCCCGGCAGGGCATCAAGATGCGCGATTTGGAAGCGGGCGAAAAAATCCGCGTGCTTTTGGCGCAATCGCTTTTCGGCAATCCCGAAATCCTACTCATGGACGAACCCACCAACCATCTCGACATCGATACCATCAAATGGCTCGAGGATTTTCTCTACAATTTTCAGAATACGGTTATCGTGGTTTCGCATGACCGGCATTTTCTCGACCAGGTGTGCACCCATGTTTGCGACATCGACTTCGGAAAGATTTCCACCTACACCGGCAACTACAGCTTCTGGTATGAGTCCAGCCAATTGGCTTTGCAACAAAAGCGCGACTCCAACAAGAAAAAAGAGGACAAGATGAAGGATTTGCAAACCTTCATCCAGCGTTTCTCCGCCAATGCCTCGAAATCGCGACAGGCCACTTCGCGCAAGAAATTGTTGGATAAAATCACCCTGGAGGATATCAAACCTTCAAATCGCCAATATCCCTACATCCTCTTCAAGCAAGAGCGTGAGTCCGGCAAGGTCATTCTGGTGGTGGAAAACCTCACGAAAACCCTGGAAGGAAAAACGCTTTTCCGTAACGTTCATCTCAACGTCAATCCCGGTGACAAAATCGCCTTTATTGGCCGAGATGATTTGATCAGCTCCGCCTTTTTTCAAACCGTCATGGGTGAGATGAAACCGGACTCCGGGTCGGTGGAATGGGGCGTTTCCATTTCCAAAGCCTATTTTCCCAAGGACAACAGCAAGTACTTCGAATCCGATCTGAACCTGGTCGATTGGCTGCGGCAATACTCCAAAGACCAGGAGGAGAGCTATGTGCGCGGGTTCCTAGGCAAGATGCTTTTTTCGGGGGAAGAGGCCCTGAAAAAATGCAATGTGTTATCGGGGGGCGAGAAAGTACGCTGCATGCTTTCGAAATTGATGCTGCAGGGGGCGAATGTGTTGGTGCTAGACGAGCCCACCAATCATCTCGACCTGGAGTCGATTATGGCCCTGAACAACGGCCTGCGCGACTTCGACGGAACGGTTCTCTTCACTTCCCAAGATCGCCAATTCATCCAGACCATCGCCAATCGCATTGTTGAAATAACGCCCAAAGGCGTCATCGACCGGCTGACCACCTTGGATGACTACTTGGAAAACGAGGGTATCCGGAAATTGCGCGAAGGGTTGTACGGCTCTTCCAAAATCGCATCGGTCAAATAATAACCCAGGGTTTTTCCCCGCGCATCCACGATACGGCCGGGCTCATGGGTGCCGTTGCGGATTGTCTTAGCGGGCGAGGTTCGGATGGCGGTTCCGTTGCAACTCTGACCCGCCTCCCAATTGGAATCGACTTGGGTAGCCCAGGCCTTTATGATTTCGGAGAGGTTGCATAATTTATTGCCGCCCAAGAGCACCTTTTCGGCCTTTAATTTCACGATATTCTCCGGCAAATTTTCCAGACCATTGTTTTGCAAATTCAGCAACAGCAAGCCGGACATGTCGCCGATCGCTTCCGGCAAGGCCGAGAGTTGATTATGCGAAACCACCAAGGCTTGTAGTTTTGGCAGTCCTGTAATGGCGGTTGGCAGTGAAGTGAGGGAATTATGCGGAAGATTTAAAACCGATAAACTGTCGAGCCCTCCGATTTCGGAGGGTAGCGAAGTGAGTTTGTTGTTCTCCAAAGTCAGGGTGGTCAGTTTTTTCAAGTTTCCGATGGAGGCGGGAAGACCCGTTAATTGATTGCCTCCCATGAAGAGTACTTGCAATTTGGTCAATTCCCCGATTTCGGTGGGAAGTGCGGTTAATCCGGTAGAGTCCACATACAGTTGCGTAAGCTCCGTGAGAACGCCCAACTCTTTTGGAAGAGTGGTGACGGGTCGATGTGAAAAAGCCAGAATTTGGATGCGACCTGCTCTTTCGGGTGTGACGGCCTCAACCGGGATGGAATCCAGTCCGTTGATATCCAGGATGGCCCGCACAGCCAATGAATCCGCGGAATAGGATTGCGCATGCGTTTCTCTCCCCATTCCTAACACAATCAGCAGTAAAAGGAGCAGCGACAGAAAGTTGGGCTGGTACCGTGTGCAAAGGGCGATTGGGTTCTTACCTGGCATAAAGGCTCCTGCAGGGGGATGGCGGACTTTGATCATCACGCTGTTTGTGGTAAAAATCTACTTCTAATTCCCATTTGGGGAAGCTTTTCCGGTTGGTCGCCTATTGTTATCTATTTAGCTAATGTAATGGGGGCGCCAGGCCAAGGCGCCAAGCCTGTTTTCGGAGCACTTGTGACTCGAAAAAACCAAAAAGAGTGGGTTCCCTGCCCGTATTGTGGCGAAGACATCGAGTCCGATGCCTCAAGTTGTAAGTTTTGCGGATCGGATGAAGCGACCGGTTGGTCCGAATCCACTTATATGGACGGTATCGATTTGCCGGACGACGACGATTATACCGAAAGCGTACAAAAAGAATTGGGGGAATTGTTGGGAACGCCTCCCACCCCGCGTTTTTACGGCATCCCAACCTGGGTAGTGATTGGCGGTACAATCCTACTGATTCTATTCGTGGTCGGGTTATTACGAAATCTCCCGCTGTGAAACGCGTGCTGGGCGAGACGGTGTTTCGCTCTCAAGGGTCCCATTGCCCGGTTTAGCTAATTTAGGCTTTCCCGGAACCTTCCGGGATTTTATCTTTCCATTGCATCTCGCTCTTAAATCGCTGGAAAGGTAAATTGTGACCCACTTACCGGTTACGTGAATGAATAATGCGGAAAATCCTGAAATGGGGATTGATTTCCCTCTTATTATTAGGCGCCGTAGCCATACCGGTAGGCTATTTCGCCGGGCGTCACCTACTTAGCCAATATCTGGCCAACGAGATCCAAATCGCAGACGCCACCCTGCGCGTCGTCAATGCCGATCTGACCTGGGGTTTCAATGTCCGCGCCGACTCCCTGTATTACCAGGCTCCGGGACTGCGGGTGGTCTCCGGAGGCATAATCGCCGAAGCCAATCTCTTCGGAAGCCTTTTCCGGCTTTCCCCTTCGGCAGATGTGAATATCGATACGGTTCGAATTTATTTAGAAGAGGCTCCGGAAAAGGAAAAACCGGAATCGGGCCCACCCGCATTCCCCGATTTCAAGATTCCCGCCGTAGTGGACATTCGGCTTAAGCGCCTCGAGGCACGTGGCGACTCCGGTTTGTTGGCCGCCGCCGAAGGCATACGCCTCAACAACCCCGGCGAACGGTCGTTGCTCTTGTCGATAGACTCGCTTTTTTCTCCCCTCGCGCAGGACTTGCAGCCGAATCTCCGGCTTTACGTCGATTGGCAAGCACCCGATTCATTGGAATTGAAGGCCCGGATTTTCCGGGGCCACGACAGTCTCGCCCTCTCGTCTTTCATGGATAAAACGGATTTGTTGCGTGGTGAGCATGTGCTTGACGCGCAAATCGCATCTTCGCTTCCCTATGCACAAAATTTTATGGATAGCGCGGAGGCCATGCCGCGCGCCCATTCGACGCAGCTTCAGGTCAAGGTTCGCTGGGCGGAAACACTTGAGCTGCTGGGAGAACTCCAGACTCGGGTGAGCCATTTCGATTCTACCGCCGCTTATCGCTTGAGCCCCCAGAAAATTTCCCTGAACCTCGAGCTTAAGGGCCGTTCAGGTCGAGTGGATTTGATCAGCCGGGGAGAGCAGGGCGAAAGAGTGGAGTTGTCCGGCCCTATTTCTCTGGGCGCATACGACTCGCTGGCGCATTTGGGAGCGGCCGTGGAAAGGGCTACCGCAGCCTTGCAAGGCCGCATCCGGGGTATCCCTTTAGTGGTCGGGGCTGAAACAGTGACGGCGGATATCCAGGTAACCGAGGCGCGCTTGTCCGCGGATAGTATCGCTCTCGCCTTGATTACCGGTGAGCGTTCCCAGCTTACCGCGCAAATGCGCCGCAGGGAGGGAGAATGGGATGGACGCTTCCAGGGCGATATCGCGGCCAACGAGAGATGGGTAAAGCCATTTATCGACACGAGTATCACTTTTACCTCCTTACGCGTACAAGGAGAAATGCAGGGGGCTTCCATCCGCTTTTCCACGCAGGCGCATCAAGTTCGGGCCTACCAGGTCAGCGCCGATTCTTTGCACGCCGTGCATCGCTATGCGGGTTCGCGCTATGAATTGCTTTCCTCATCGCTCTATAGCGGTGAAAATGAATTCAATCTGGCGGGATATGTCGAAACGCAACCCGGACTTTCGCTCGAATTCACCTTGCATCATCCGGAGCATGGCTCGGCGCGCTACTACATGCCTTCTGGAGACGCCATGGAAGCCGAAGTGGATAACCTCCTCTTGGCGGAAATTCCCTATGTTTATTTGCAGGATCTTCCCGTCGCAGCGCCTCGCGCCACGGGCATTTTCCGTTGGAATATGTTGACGCAAGCAGGGGATGTCGATTTGCGGGCGGAGGCGGTTTTCCGCAAACGCAAAATAATGGCGGAAGTGTCGGGCGATTGGGACGCCGATTCGCTGCGAGTTTCGGAAGCATTTGTGCGGCAGGGCGAATCCGGGCTGAAAGCCAGCCTCTTGGTCGCCTTGGGCGGACGGCAATTCTACGATTTGGCGGGCTTGGGGTTGGATGAATTCCGGCGAGTGGAAGTGTCGACGGACGGATTCGATTTACGCCAGGCCTTGGAGTTGGCCACGGAAGAAGAGTCGGACCAGACCCGGGGGCGCTTGGAGGGGGGCTTGGCTTACGGTTCCGAATCGGGGTTTACCGGGGAATTGCGCATAGTCGGATTGCAGCACAAAAGTCTGCCCGAAGGTTTGCGCGTGGAGGAGCTCAAGGTAGTCGGATTGCAGGATACCCTGCTGGTATTGGTGCGCACCGATTCTGAAAAGGAGGCGTTACTGCGCGACTCCCTCACCGTAGCGGTTACGGGAGTAATGGACAGCGTACAGAGTATTACGGCCCGTGCCATGGTCGGAGAGCGATTGACGGCGCGTTTCGATGGACTTACCCATCAATTCAAGGATATTCAGGGAGATCTGAACGTTCAAGGCGACGTGGATCTGCCGGAAGGATCGGGGAAAATCGTAGACCTGGATTTACGCGCCCGGCTCGACATTCCCTTTAAGGACGCGCTTGCCGCCATGCGCATCGATGTGGAAAGTCTTCGCGGCACGTATGCGGTTCCGGATTTGGATACTCAATATTTCGAAGTGGCCGCTTCGGTAAGGGAAGGCATCGCTTCGGTTCCCGATTTGCGGATCCATAACGCCGCGGGCGATACCTTGCGGGGAAGCGCGCGCTATGATGTATCGGGCGGAAAAGGTCTTCGCGTCGATTTGAAAGGCGAAAGTTTCGCGGGGGCCGTGCAGGGCGGAACCCGTTTCCGCTTGCGGGATTTGGAGGCGCAGTTGCATCTGGATTCACTCGCCATGCGCGTTACGGCTAAAGTAGGTAACGCCTCACTCAATGTAACCCAACCCCCTACCCGGATATCGGGAAGAGTGCGCGATATTTCCCTGGATTACCGCAGCCCCATGCAGATGCGGGCCCCACCCACGAACGGAGGCGTCAACGGCAGGCGCCGGGATGCCATTCTGCAGGTAGAGCCGGCCGTACTCAATTTATCCGCTACCCTCGACAGTTCGCTCATACGCTACCGTTTGAGAAGCATTGAGGCTTTACAAGGCCTCTTTCGAAAACGCAGTTCCCGGCCCACGCGGCAGGCGGGTCCCGAGGAGGCCTCACGCCCCATGCAGGTGCGCATCAACATCCAAACCGAAGGTACCGAAAATCGCATCGATACCGACATTTTGCGCATGAACATGGTGGGCGACGTCAACATCCAGGGAATCTGGCCCTACGCATTGGTCAGGGGGCGTATCAGCGCGGTATCGGGCGAAATGGGATTGGAAAAACAAAGTTATGACATCAACCAATTGGAGGTGCTATGGCAGAACTCTCCCCTTGAAGAAGGGCGTATGACGATGGAATCGCAAAAGAACCTAGCGCGCACCTGCGAGAGGAATGAGCAGGACTCTTGCCTGGTTTACACGCGACTCGGCGGATCCTTGGAGGATTTGCAATTTTCCTATGAAACCGATTGCGGCGGTTCTTTCGGCGCCGGCGCCGATGTAACCGCCTTGCTGTTATCGGTGCATCGCGGTTGTTATGATGATTCCTTTGCCGCGGGCGGCACGGGCGCGTCGCTCGGATCGCGCGCGTTGACTCTGCTCGAGGCTCCCGTGAGCCAGGAGCTTTCCCGGTTATTAAGCCGCTACTCGGGCAGTTGGATAGCCTCCACCCAGATTTCCGGCCTGGGAGCTCTCACACAGGCGGGGGGGGAATCGCAAGAAGCTGTGGGCGACTCCGCCCAAGCGGTTTCGGTGGAAATCATCTCCAAGGAAATACTTCGCACACGTTTCCGGGCCCGCGCGGGCTATAATCCGGGCGAGAACGTGCATAATCCCTGGGAGCAAATGGTGGGGTTGGAATGGCGCCCACCCCTCGCTGGATTAGCCAGGAGTAACGCTTGGAAGCGACGCCTCCGCGATAACGTAAGTGTTTTAGCCGCGATTGAACGCGATCCCTCCCTGGAAACCAATCCCAACGAAGAAGTTCTCCAGCGCAAGGTGAGCCTGGATTACAATTACAACTTTTGGAATTTCTGGTTTCTCAAATGAATGCTTTTGAAAAAAGAATTCCATCTGGGATTATGAGAAGGGTTGTTCGCTGGGGCTTTTTCCTGGCCCTGCTTTCGCCGGCTCTCATCCGCGGCGCGGACATCTCCAGCAAAATCGAAGGCAACAGCTTTTTCGGCGACCGTAGACTACAAAACCAATTCCCGCTTACTCCGGAAGAGGGTAATGATGAGTCCGTTCTCTTCTGGAAGCAGGACGCCATCGACGCCATGCTCGATCTCTACGAAGAAAACGGTTTTTTTGACATACTTATCGAAGGGGACATCACCCACATCGACCCCGAAACGGAAAGGGCGGGCGAGAGGAAATGGGAGGTGGTTTTCCGGATCGAAGAAGGGGTTCGCTATACTTACGGCGAAGTTAGCATCATCGCGGTAAGCGAATCTTCCGATCCCCTGGATGAACAAGGCGAGGCGGTTTCCTCCCTGGATACCCTGGAAGCGCCCGTAACCATCGATCCCCGCAGTTTGAGCGCGCAAGCGGGAAGACCTCTTCAACGCGATAATGTCCATAAGGATGTCCGGCATATCCTGCGACGTTACGGAGACGCCGGCTTCGTGCGGGCGGAAGTAGAGGAACGGCTCTCCCTGCGCGCCGATTCTCCCCAAGTCGATGTCGCATACATTATTGCTCCCTCTTACCCCGTGGTATTCGATACCCTGATCATACTCAACCTCCCTGCCGTGGCAGGGGCTCCCAGGGCTGGAATTACGCCGGAAAAGGTCATGCGCGATTTGGTTCCCTATAACCGGGGCGATACCGTACGTATATCCCAAAGCAACCGCCTCATCGAAAAGCTGCAAAGCACCGCCGTTTTCACTTATGTTCGCATGAAAGACAGCTTGCTTTCCGATGCGGGAGATCGCAGTGCGCTGATCCTGGACGTACGCGAAAACGTACCGGGACGCGTACACTCCTCCCTTTTCTATGAAACACAATTTGGGGCGGGTGTATCGGCCGATGTGGAGCATGGGAATTTTCTCGGAACCTTGAAAAAAGTGGGCGTCGGGGCGGTGTTTGCCAGGCAGAAACAAGGATTTCGGGCGCGCTATGGGTCTCCACTTACCTTCGGACAATTATTGCGTTTCGATAATACCTCCGACATCAATTGGTACCAAGACGATGAATATGCCCAAGCGGGCTTTTATGACGGAAAATTCCGCGCCACGAACTCCTCTTCGCTTTCGCGCCCCGTCACTTCCTGGTCGCACTTCCGAAGCGGCGCGGAAGTGGAGTGGGACAGTCGTCCCGGTATTCTGGAAAGACAGCGTGAGATTCTCCTCAATTTCGTTAACACCTACGCCATGGATTTTCTGGACCAGCCGCTGAATCCGAATCGGGGTACGCGGCTGGCGCTGACCTGGGGAAACGGCGGCCCGCTTTATCCCGATCGTCAAATCGCGTTTTGGAACTACCGGCACAACTGGTTGCAAGCCCAATCCGCGGCCTATCTCCCCTTGTTGTTCCGCACCTCTTTGGCCGCACGCCTCGACGGTGGCTTTTTCTTTCA
This sequence comes from Fibrobacteria bacterium, assembly GCA_041746255.1. Classification (GTDB taxonomy): domain Bacteria; phylum Fibrobacterota; class Fibrobacteria; order UBA11236; family UBA11236; genus JBGTHM01. Next base: position 20,802 of record JBGTHM010000008.1, read on the forward strand.
GGACGGTGGTTTAAATGCGGAGCGCTTTTGGCTGGGCGGAGCGCGCAGTGTGCGTAGTTTCGGGTATAACCAACTTTGCCCGGAAACCGAATTTGACCCAGAGGAACCTGCCAAAGGATCCATTTGCAGAACCGATGGCATGCGACCCGCCTATTACCTCGCTTCGTTGGAATTCCATTTCGGCATCCCTTCCATGGGAATGAACAGGCGGGGTAATCTCTGGAATATTTTAGCGCCCATGCGTTTGGTTCCCTTCGCGGATTACGGCAGGGTTTGGGACTGGACGGAGCCCCATGGAAAGGTCTTATGGTTGGATGGAGAAGAGGGTCCCCAGTGGAATGGCGCGGGAATCGCCTATGGACTGGGCTTCCGTTACCCGCTTTTCGGAATTTTCAATCTCCGCCTGGATTTCGCCTGGGGGCAAAATGGACGGGGCGATGACGTGTTTCAATGGGTATTGGATTTGGCGCAGGCTTTCTAATTAGCCTTGAACAGGGCTCTTGTCCGATTCCAGCTCCATTTTCAGGGTGAGAAAGCGCATCAAGTCGCTATTGGTAACGATACCGGCCACCTCATTTTCCCGCACAACCATCAGTCGTGATTTTCCGCCTTGGCTCATGGTGGTGAATGCATCCATGGCGTCCATGTCTTCCGGTACGCAGTTGCCGGCATCGCAGGGCTCGTAAATGTCGCCCACGGTTTTTTCTTCCCATTCGAAGCGGCTCAATTTCTTGATTTGCTCGGTCCCCACACTGCCTAACAGGCGTCCGTTGTCGCGCACGGGAAACATTTTGAAATGGTAATGGTAGAGGTAGTTTTCCACCAAATCGCGCACCGATGTCCGGGTGTTGACCGTCACGACGTCGGTATGCATGAACTTTCCCACTGGTTCCCCCTTGAGCACGCTCTTATACACCAATTGCTGATACGACAGCTTCGCGCCGGAGCGTATAAATAGCCCTATGAGTACGAACCAGATGCCGCCGATAATATCGCCGACGATAATCCGTAATCCCCCCAAGAGCAGCAGTAATATTCCGAATCCGGCGCCTATTTCAGCCGCGACCCGGGAGGCTTTGCGCAGGCTGCCGTTAAAATGCCAAATGATCGATCGTAAAACCCGGCCACCATCCAAAGGGAAGGCCGGAACCATGTTGAAAATAGCGAGAATGAGGTTGATTAAGGCCAGATAACCCAGGATAGCGTAAACAGGAGTCGCCCACCCGGCCGACTGCCCCAACAAATATCCACCATAAAAAAGGGCGGACAAGGCTACGCTGGCAATGGGTCCCGCGATAGCCATAAGAAATTCGGTCTTGGCGTTGGCCGGCTCCTCCGGCATTTCGGCCATCCCCCCGAACAAGAACAAAGTAATGCCCTTCATGTGTAATCCGTACCGGCGAGCTACTATCGAATGGGAAAACTCATGCAGAAGAATGGATACGAACAGTCCCAGCGACCCGATAATGCCCATGGTCCAATAAGTAGAGGAAGAAAATCCTTCGAAATAATAGGGGAAAAATCCCGCCGCCAATGTCCAGGTTACCAGCAAAAATAAAATGAACCAGCTGGGGTCGACGCCTACGCGAAATCCGAAAAAGGTGAAAAGAGGGATGCGGCGCCCGAAAACGCCCCGTTCGCCCTGGCCCGATAGCCTTCCGCTTCGAGATGCCGTCATCTTATCCCTCCTTGCGTATTCCACTATAAATACGGCAATCCCTCTCCATCAGGCAAGACTTTCCAAGCTGCCGTGACGGTAAAGGGGAGAGGGTCAAGTAAAGAAGGGAACTCGTCGAATTCAGCGCTCAATGTCGAGAATATTGCGCACCGAATCCGCCAAAATGGCGGGATTGAATGGCTTAGGCAGATAGTGCGCTTCGAGCACCAGCATATCGTTCTTTACTTGATCGTCTTCGGAATAGCCCGACATGAAAAGCACGCGGGTTTCGGGTCTATGCAGGAGAATCTGCTCGGCCAATTGGGTGCCCGGCATGGGAGACATATCCACATCGGTGAGCAATAAATGAATGGGAGCCTTGAACTGGGAGCTGATAAAAAGAGCATCCACCCCGTTGGCGGCTTCCAAAACCTTGTAACCGGAATGCTCCAGAAAAATCTTGGCGGCATGGCGCAAAGAAGTATCGTCTTCAACCAGTAAAATAGTTTCTCGTTGCATATGGAAAACAGCTCCAACTTTCGGACGAAGAAGGCCGCAGCCTCCTACCCTATCCATGCTTCAAGACTACGTCATGCAGGGTAGCCGCGTCAATCCACTTCGGAGGGGAACTCGCCCTCGGCATCGGTGGTAGAAGTTGGAGCGGATTCTTCCGCAACCCCGGTTTCTTCCACAAAGATATTGTTGATGAAGGGTCTGCAGGCCCTATCCCCGGGATGGAACGACCATGTCGAGTCCGCGGCTCCCGCATCCAGCTCTATTTCCAAATTGCGTTGCCAATTCAAATCGTTCACTCGGAAAGAAATCTTTCCCGGGGATGGGCGCTCGTTCACCACCTTCAAAACCAATCGGGCATCGGACTCTTCGCATAACCCTTGGCCTTTGAAGAAAAAAGCGATTCCATATTTCTCGCCGGCATATTGCCATTGGGTCACGGTGTAGGCCCGTGCCAGTTCAGCTGTACCGAGTACGAAAATCAGGGCTGAGATGAAATTCGTCATAAGTGTATCCTTTGCCAGTGGGCTTTGTGACGAAAATGCCTATCCAGGAGTTACCTCTTTTGGGAATTGTCCGATAGGCATCCTTACGCTATCTAATATGCTTTCTTTGTGAGCAAGGGAGTGGGTGTTTTTTGCGGAATTTGAGTTTGGGGCCCGGAACCGCGTACTTTTTGGTTTATTTTCTTGCATAGGCTGGTATAAATATCGATTTTGAATTCAGGGCGTGTGGTTGGCTCGCCCTGTTTGAGATATTTTCTTAACCCGAGTGGAGCATGATTGTGACAAAAAGGATATTTGCCCCCATGACCATCGACCCCATAAAACTAACTAGGGAGTCGACTGCGCTTGCCGTGAAAAGGTTATCTCCGAAAAAGGAAAACGGTAAAAGTTTGACGGATAAAACCCTCCGCTTCATTGGGGATGAAAACGGGCTTTCCGTCTATTTGCGCGAAATAGGTAAAACCAAAAACCTGACTTTGAAGGAAGAGGCTGAGCTGGCGGTGAAAATTCGCGGCGGCGACCGGCGGGCTTTGAATCGCCTTATCAGCGCCAATCTGAAGTTCGTGGTTTCGGTTTGCCGGAACTACCAGAATCAAGGATTGCCCTTATCGGATCTGATCAACGAAGGCAATCTGGGGCTTATCCGCGCGGCGAAGCGCTTCGACGAGACCAAACAGTTCAAGTTCATATCCTATGCGGTGTGGTGGATCCGCCAAGCTATCCTTCAATCCCTGGCCGAACAGAGCCGCATCATAAATATTCCCCTCAACCGGGTGGGAACCATCCATCGGGTGGGGAAAACCGCCGTGAAAATGGAACAGGAGTTATGCCGGGCCCCATCTTCCGGGGAAATCTCCGAGCGGCTCTCCCTGAAGGAAAAAGACCTCAATGAATGCCTGCAACTCAGCTCCAGCACCCTCTCATTGGAAGCCCCACTGCAATCGGAGGAAGAGGGCCAACTGAGCGACGTGCTTCGGGACGAAAACACCGAAAGCCCGGATGAAGGCGTGAACCGCATGGGATTGCGTAAAGAGGTCGAACTGGTACTAGCCACATTGGATCCGCGTGAAGCCGAAGTGGTCAAGCTGTATTTCGGGGTAGGGGTCAATACCTGTTACACTTTGGAGGAAATCGGCCATCGTTTCAACCTCACGCGCGAGAGAGTCCGCCAAATCAAGGAAAAGGCCCTAAAAAGGCTGCGGCATATCTCGCGGATGCGGAAATTGGAGGTCTATTCCGCGGCATAATCCTTGCCCTGAGGGGCGTGGGATGCTACGTTACGATGTATGGCACACCCAACCCAAACCATTCTTGTAGTGGACGATATCGATTCCAATCGCGCTTTGGTACGCGAAATTCTTCGGATTAACGATTACCTGGTACTTGAAGCCCGGAACTTCGATGAAGCCAAGCGCGTGGCCGAGCAGCATTCGGGGGCAATCGATTTGCTGATAACCGATTTAGTCATGCCGGAAGGAAACGGCATGGAGGTGGCGAAGCATTTACGGCCGCAACGTCCGGAGATGAAGGTGCTGTATATCTCGGGATACAACGCCGACGTGAATGTTCAGTTGGAAGTGTGGGACGAAACCGCAGACTTCCTGGCCAAGCCCTTCAGCCCGAACAGCCTGCTGCAAAAAGTGGGGCGGCTGCTGGAAGCTTCCACCGATTCGGCGGGCTAGTCTACGCCACCGACCGTTCCGCCCAGAATCCGTAACAGCTCCTGGTGCAGAAGGCCATTGCTATAAAGCACGTCCTTGCTGCGCACGTTCCAAGGTTCCCCTGACAAAGTCGTGATTTTCCCTCCGGCCTCCTCCACGATGAGGCTGGCGGCGGCTACGTCCCAGGGTTTGAATGATTCCATGAAATAGCCTTCCATGCGTCCCGCGGCGACATAAGCGCCTTCGGCCACGGCAGAGCCCAGGCATTTGATACGCTGCACGGCCTCCAGGGCTCGGGCACGGAAAAGCAGATTCCGCGTGTTCCCGCTTTTGGGATCGATACTCACGTTGAAATCCCCATGGGCAATGATGGCCTGAGTCACATCCGCCACGGCGCTCACCCGGATTGGCTTTCCGTTCAGAAAAGCGCCTTCGCCTCGAATTGCGGTATAGGTTTCGTCCAACATAGGCATGTAAACCGCGCCGACAACCATTTCCCCGTCCTTTTCCAGACCTACGGAAATGGCCCAAGTGGGCAAGGCGCGCGAATAGTTCACTGTTCCGTCAATCGGGTCGACATACCAGGTGAAGGGACTGCCGTGGGAGATTTCCTTATCCTCCTCGGTAATGATGTTATGCTCGGGAAAAGAGGACGTGAGGATGTCGCGAATCAAGGTGTCGCAGGCGATATCGGCTTCGGTGACGATATCCTTCTCCCCCTTGAAGCGTATGTCCAAGAGCCGGGTTTGCATCTGTTTCGCTTTGGCGCCGGCCTCCAAGCAGGCACGGATGGCAACGTCTAAGTAGGATTGTAGGGTCATAGGGTGGAATTATAGCTTTTTACCCCGCCGCATTCGCAAATCCGGATCAATTGTGACGCTATTATTGACAAATTGGAGCGATGTCCGAATTTGTCACCTAAAGACAGGTATAAATCGTCTAAATAGGCCAGGTTCCGGGTGTTTTCCGCTGGGCACGACTCTTGATAACTGTTTCATAACGAATTCTTAATTCGACTGAAATGCCGTACTCGTAGATCCTGTAGGACCGATTAAGGAGGTCGCGAATGAGAAAGCAACGGACGATTTTGGTAGTGGAAGACGAAGAGTCGATAAGGAAGCTGGTTGTGCATATACTCGAATCGGAAGGATATCGGGTGCTCCCCGCACGAGACAGCGGAGATGCCTTCATGACGAGTGAGAATCATGCAGGCCCTATTCACCTGCTTTTAACGGACATCCTCATGGATCCGCATATGGATGGAATCCAATTGGCCCAACATCTGTGCATATTACGGCCGGAAATGCGGGTGTTGTACATGTCGGGCTATCCCAAAAACCTGACGGTACGCGCGAACCTGGAGATGAGTTCCGAGGTGTTCATGGCTAAACCCTTCACTCCCGAAACGGTGCGCGCAAAGGTTCTGGCCATTTTGGAAGACGCTATCGTTCGAGCCGCGGCATAAAATAACCGCGCGGACTTTCCGCAGTGGACAGGCGGCGAAGCCCGAAAGGGCTTGCTGCGCCGAGGCTCAGAATTTTTTTTTCCTCCGTATTCCGTCTTGGAAACCGGAGGAAAGCCATGCGCATAATTCCATTCTATTTCCTCCGTTGGATTTTCCTGGGCGTTTTGGCTTCACTTCCATCCCTGTTATCGTTCGGAAAGAACAAAATACAGACACACCATAAAAATTGGCAGTATATCCAGACGGAAAATTTCAATATCTACTTCGACCAAGAAGGAGGGATACCTGCCGAGTTCGCGGCGGAACGTATCCAGGGATACTACGATTCCTTATCCAAGGCCTTGAACCACCGATTGACCGGACGCGTTCCGGTGGTCCTCTATTCGACCGCCAGCGACTTCCGCAACACCAACATCATTCCGTTAATCCTTCCCGAGGGAGTTGCGGGATTCACGGAGATTTTCCGCAACCGCGTGGTGCTGCCTTTCGACGGCGGCTATCCGGATTTTGAACATACATTGACGCATGAGCTTGTGCATGCTTTCCAATTCGATATGTTCGGAGTTTCCGAAAGAGGGTTGGCCGTTCTGATGGGAGGCACGCCCCTCTGGTTTGCCGAGGGTTCGGCCGAAGTCTTGGCCTTGGGATGGGATTTGGATTCCGATCGCTATATGCTCGATGCAACCGCTTACGGGTATGTGAACAATCCCGCGCATGCCATGGGATTACCCGGATTCATGGCTTACAAGGGGGGGCAATCCTTCTTCTATTTCCTGCAGGAATCCTTTGGCCGGGAGGTCATCCCCAAACTGTATAGGGGTGTGATGATGACCGGAAATTTGGGGAGATCCGTTCAAGGGGTAACCGGGGTGGAACTAAAGGAACTAGGGGATATCTGGCTGCGGCAATTGCGCACTCTCTACTGGCCCGAATTGGAGAAAAGGCAGGACGGAAAATGGGTTGGCCGCCAGCTCACCAACCACCAGGAGGATGCGTCCAGCTTTAACCTGCAGCCTGCCCTATCGCCGGATGGAACCCAGATCGCATTTTTCAGCGATCGTGACGTGCACACCTCCGTACACTTGATGGACGTTAAGACCGGAGAGGTTAGACGCACTCTGCTTACCGCGGGCAGGGAGAGGGGCCACCTTACCTTCAATCCCAGGCAATCGCATATTTCCTGGTCGCCCGACGGCCAACAGCTTGCGATGGTGAGCGAGGCCGTGGGAGCGGATGTCATCAACATCCTCAGGGCGCGCGACGGAAGGGTTTTGGAAACCATCCGGATCCCGGAAATCCGATCCATCTCTTCGCCGAGCTGGTCCCCCGACGGAAGTCGTCTGGTATTCAGCGGTACCCGGGAGGGTAGGGGGGATATCTATACCTGGCATAGGGGGGAAAGCCGCCTAACGCGGCTCACGGAAGACTCCGCGCTGGATGACAATCCGGTTTATTCACCTTCGGGCGAATGGATCTATTTCGAATCGAACCGTCAAGCATCGGGGCGTCCCCAGGGAGAAACCAACCGTTTCGGGGGCATGAGAACAATTTCATCTTTCCGTGATATTTATCGTATTCCCGCAGGCGGTGGAGCGGCGCAGCTGATGGTGGGGGGGAGTTATGACGAGAGAATGCCCCGATTCGGTCCTACCGATTCTTTGTTGACTTTCGTATCCAACCGCTCGGGAGTCAGCAATCTCTACATCGTCGACCTTTCCCTACCCGGAGCGGAGCCACGTCCTCTCACGAATCTCCTGTCAGAAAGTATTTCTCCCTCGTGGACGCCGGACGGAAAACTCCTGGCGTTTTCCCTTTTTCAAAACCGGGGATACGACATTTTCTTAATCGAAAACCCACTCGAAAAATTGCTTGATGGGCCCTTGCCCAAAACTGTATTCATGCAGGTTTTGGAGGATCCGGACAGAAGGCTTTTTGAGCCCCTTCCGCCCTTATCCAATTTGAATACATATAAGCGTGATCGAATCATCGATTCGATTTCAATAATGGATAGCAATGGGAATGTCCGGGGGGGGCTTGCGCCCGGCCCGGGAAACCGCCTCCAATGGCATACCCTTCAAGTGGAAACCGGAGCGTGGATTCCCGCCTCCGAGGCGGCGGTTGCGTCCGCCGAGGAGCAAGCGGGAGGACAGGATAGGATACCCACTGAAGGTGGGACGATGGAAACCAACCCTGAGTTGACATACAGGCCGCCCGACTATGAAATCAACAAGTATAGCTTGGACTGGGGACTGGAAGCCGCGCGGGCCGATGTCGGATATAGCACCTTCAGCCAAGGGTTGGCCGGGGGAGCGGTGCTGACGATCGCGGATCTGATGGGAAATCACCGCATCAATTTCAACCTGGCATCCGCCGGATACGATTTCCGGGCGACGGATGCCATCATGATTTACGAATACCTGCCGCAAAGAACGGATTATCGGCTCTATGGATTTCATCAGGGAAATTTTCTCCTCGGTGCGGGAAACCGCCTGGTTTTTGATCGATATTACGGCGGAGGCTTGGCTGTGGACTACCCGCTGTCGATTTTCACGCGTTTGGAGGGAGGACTGGAAACGGTCTTTTTATCCCGCGGATTTTGGGAGGACCTTGTCGAGAACCGACCGACCTACCCGACCCAGGAAGTGAATTTGTTCCGACCCTATGTGGGGTGGGTGAATGACAACACCTTATTCAGTATTGTCGGTCCCGCCGTGGGGAGAAGAATGCGGGTGGGAGCGACGTATGTACCGCCGGTATTCCAAGACGACTATTCCTATGTGCAAAGTACCGGCGATTTCCGGAGTTATTGGTTATTCGGAAGGAGGTTTACCCTGGCGGGGCGATTGTTCGCAGGGGCGTCCGAGGCAATCCAGAATTATGAAAATCCCCATTTCTTTTTAGCGGGAGGGGAAGATTTGATTCCCATCGTGGCGCCACCGGTATCCAGTGAAAACAATCCGACGGGGTTGGAAGAGTCGGTGTTTTTCCAATTCGCACTGCCCATCCGAGGTTTCCGGTATTTCGACTTTCGCGGAAACCGGGCCTTCATTTCCAATTTGGAATTCCGTTTCCCATTCGTGGAGGAATTACGCTTGGGTTGGCCCTTGCCCATCAGCATCCGTTATTTGATGGGGAGTCTTTTCGTGGACTATGGAGGGGCCTGGGAGGCGTCGAGTTGGGATCCTGGATTCAATGCGGCCTTGGATACTATGGGTTTGGGATATGGGTATGGAACGCAATTGAATCTCGGATATTTCGTTTTACGATATGCCTGGGCCCGGAACTGGGAGGGGATCGGAATCGGAGACGGAGAATCGCGCCACTATTGGACCTTGGGGGCGGTGTGGTAAAACCACGATGGGAAAAATTTTCTGGTAAAGAAAAAATCGAATCGTAGGAAAAAGTGGGCGAACTAAAAAAAGATTGACTTGTGACCCCGGGAATTGATTTTTACAAGTGAATAAATCGGCTTACATCCAAGGAGGATAAAATGGGTGCGAATAATGCGGCGGTACCCGCCGGAGGAGGCAGAAGTAAGGGCGGTTCACCCGCTTGGTATTGGATTTTGGGGCTCCTTGCAGCTCTATTGATAATATGGGCTTTGTGGGCCGCATTCCGTCAACCGGCAGGCCCGCAAGTAGGCGTCACGCTTCAGGATATACAGGGTAATCCCCAAGCTTATATCGGTCAGACCGTGACGGTGAGCGGCGAAATCCAGGAAGCCATAGGGCCGAATGCCTTTGTTTTTGATCGTGGAGACATTATCGTTGTGGGCGCCCGAGAATTGGCCCAAATTACCGGAACATCCTCTGAGGATTTTTTTTCCGGGGATCCCGTGGTTCAGGTTACAGGGTCAGTGACGACTTTCATCGCGGCCGAGATGGAGCGGCAACTCGGATACCCATTGGACGCGATGCTCAATCAATACGAGGGAAGGCCGGCCATCATCGCCCAGGAAGTCTTGCTGTTGGAACCTGGAACCCTTGAGCCCGCTTCGTAAGGCTTTCCAAGGCGCCAAGTGAGGGAGGTTCCTGTTTCAGGGCCTCCTTTTTTATTTGCTTCAGCCTGGACGGGTACCCTGAGTGCGGAATCGTTTTTCTTTGGTCGCCAGGGAGTTTATTTATGAATATGCGATAGCATAACGGATGTAATAAATAAAAAGGAGTGAATTATGGCCAATGAGAGAATTACGATGGAAATCGAAAGTTTACAGCGCTTGTCGAATTATGATGTTCTCGACAAACACGGGAAAAAAATAGGCCGCGTTGAGGCTTTGTGGGAGGATTTCACCCGCCAGGCGGCCTTCATCGGCGTAAAAACCGGATGGTTGGGAATCGGGAAGGCGAATGTCATTCCAACCCAATCGGCCAGCGTGAACCATGGAAAGCAGCAAATCATGCTTCCCTATGAAGAGGATGTCGTTAAAGACGCGCCATCCTTCTATGCCGAAGACGAAATCGATCGTCCTTCGGAAGATAGGATATACGATTACTACGCCTTACATGGGTTGCATCTTGAACCGGATTACCGGGAACGCACGCCCGAATACATGGAAAAGTATGGGAGCGAAGAAAAGACCATACCGCTGGGAGAAGAGCGTCTTAACGTAAGTAAGCGCGAAATAGATAGCGGTGGCGTGCGATTGCGAAAGGTTGTGCGAACTGAAATCGTCAACCAGCCGGTGGAGCTTAAAAAGGAAGATATCGTGGTCGAACGGACCAAGGCCGGAGACCAAAGCCAATCGCCGGATTTTCGTGAGGAGGAGATCTTTATTCCTCTCCGCAGGGAAGAAGCGGTCTTGGAAAAGGAATCCCATATCGTTGAAAACGTGAAGGTGAAAAAACAATCCAATGTGGAGAAAGAAAATATTACCGATACCGTTCGTCACGAGGACATTGAACAGCGTCGGGAGGAACAGTGAAAGGCCTCAAAGCCTCCATTGAAAAAGATTGGTTGTTTCGGGGGAAAAGTTGTTTTTAAGGAGGGATGTGCGGCTTCGGAAGAAACGCGCCTTCGTCAAGATTCGCCGCTGGAAGAACCGGCGGGATCGAAAAACGAAAAAATAAAGGAGGAAACCATGAATTATCTAAGCAAGGGTTGCCTGGGTGGATTGGTATTTGCAATGGTTTTGGCGATGAATGTTCATTCCCAACAATTCCGGCAGCCGGGTACGCTCGGAATCGGAGCGCTGGGAGGTGTGAATCTCGGAGGCGCCGTTGCCCAAGAGAATATTTCGACGGAAATTCGCGCACTTCCGATGTTTGGGGGCATCGCGGAATTCGGAGTGAATCGCCCCTTGAGTCTGGCTGTCGAGCCCATGTATGCGGTCGAAGGCGCTAACTTTACCATCGGTGATTTCGAAGGCACCGGTGAATTCGGGTATTTGCAGGTTCCGGTTCTCATCCGAGGTAACCTTCAGGTAACCCAAGCCAGCAGAGTTTTCGCTTTTGCCGGTCCGAACCTCGCGTTCAACTTGAATGCGACCGGAGACCTGCCCAACGGGGCGGAATTCACGCGCGAAGAGGTGCGTCCATTCAGCCTGTTGGGCGATTTCGGCCTGGGAGGAAGCTGGGGAATTACGCGAGGATGGCACCTATTGGGCAATCTCCGGTATACCTACGGTTTCATGGACATTCTTGAGGATATCGCTCCAACGATAGACAGTTGGGAGCCTCGCGGGATAAAGGCTGGAGTGGGTGTCATGTATCATCTGCCTGGATGATTTTAAAAGGCATTCGCCAAGTCGATGACCCAGGCAAAGGGCGCGACGCGGGTGCCTCCCCATCCCCAGGCGAAGTCCAGCCGCAGAGTAGTATTGCGGGCAACGGGATAGCGGAAGCCGAAACCGAATGCGGCTCCCGCTCCCGGCCCGCTCAATAAAAAATCCTGTTGTAAGTCCCAGACGTTGCCGTAATCCGTGAAGAGGACCGTGCTTAAGGGTCGCAAATAGGGGCGAATTCCGAATTCTGCAATCTCTCCGAAAGCGAACGGCCACAACCTTAATTCGATGCTGCCTAAATAATACGCCGGAACCACATCGGTTTCTTCGCAAACCGCAAAGGTTTGGCCGTTGAATTGGACGGTGCGGGTTCGCGGGCAAAGCTCGCGAAAGCGGAAGCTGCGCACGGAGCGGGCGCCACCGAGAAAAAATCGGGCCGTGTTGATTCCCCCCTCCGACAAAAAAAATCCACCATCGATGCGTGCGGCCCCTATCAATTGCTCAAACAGGGGGTAGAAGTACGCGCTTTGGGCTTCCAGCCAGTTATGCCTCGCTTCCGTAAGGGTGATTTGATCCTGGAGCACCAAGGGCCCGCCATTGCCCCATAGCAGCGTAAAGCGCGAGCCGCGCGTGGGATCGAGGGCGCGGTCCAACAAGGAAAATTCAAAGGCATTCAGCAGGTTCAGGTAAAGACCTCTTCTACGCTCCTCCGGAGTCACAAGGCGGCTGCGGGCAAATAGTTCCAAGCTCCCGAACCAGCGATATCGGTCGTGGATGGGAAGTGTGACTTGCGAACGGTTTTGAAACTGAAAATCACCTTCAAACAAAGGCGTTTCCAGAACCTGGTGAATTTCATCGTCTTGATGCCAATCGAGTTCAATGCGGTTTTCAAAAAAAACCAAATAGCCCAGCGTCAGGGCCGAAGTGTAGAGGGCAAAAAGACTTTGCCGTTGCTGGGCGGTCAGGGCGCCGATGCCGGCTTGATTGAGCGTACCGAAAATATTGGCATGGCGCAGATCCACCGACCCGCCGAATCCGAAGCGGGCATCGAAAAAGACGGATGATCGAAGACGTGTGGGATCCGCTTCGCGCGCGACCAATACCAGTGCGGTTTCGCCCTGCATGGTATCGTTTGGGATGCGTGGGGAGGGAAGGATATCCACATCCAGGGAATCGAATACTCCGGTGGCTCGCAGCATTCTCAACACGCGCTGGTTCTTCAAGAGGGTTATGGTATCACCCTGGGCATAGGGAATCAGGGAGCGTAATCGATTCCCGCGGGTGAGTCCCTTAACCTCATCCGGAGGATCGCCCTGGAAATTACGGATGATGAGGGTATCGAATAAACTGGCAGCTCCCCGCTCAATTCCGTAAGTGACGGTTACGCTATTGTCCTCGGGATGGATATCCAGGCTTTCGCCTACCTGGGTATTGAGAAATCCGACCTCAGCGTATTGAGAAAGAATAAAACGTCTGTCCCGCAAAACGAAATCATAATCGAAAAGATTACCGGACTGGGCCTGAAGATTTTCCTCCCCCACCAGTAATTCCGCTTCATCCACGGGAAGCACCTCTACGCTTCTGATGGAAAAACGTGAGCCTTCGTCCACAAGCACCAATGCGATCAGGCCTTCTTCCAGAGGTCTTCGTTCGATGCGCACGTCTATGATGGCGTTGAGAAATCCCCGCAAGGTGTAATATTCCCGGAGGGTATTTCGAGCCTCCTCTTCCCAAGACCGCAAAATATACGCCGCATAGGCGCTTGGAGCAGTCGGCAGAATATTCCGTATTTGGGTATTGCTTATTTCCTCATTTCCAAGAATGGATATTCGGAACTGGGCGCAAACATTTCCGGCCCCTAAGGCAACCAGAAACCAGAAAACGGCGCACCTTCCAGTGCATCGTTTCACCAGGGGGTCCGGGATTGGAACCGCTCCCGATAATTAGTACGAGCGCTGTCGGCAGCGACCTGTTTTAATTCCGGACGACTTTCCACCACTCTCGTCACATGTTCGACACGATTCGCGGGTCCGGGGTGGGTGGTTAAAAACTCGGGAATACCGGGGCCCCTTTGCCGTTGGAAATAAGTCGCTATCCCCATGGGATTTCGATCGGCGCGACCGGAATAGCGGGCCCCAAAAGCATCCGCTTCCGCCTCATTGCTTCGCGAAAATCGTAGACCTACCAATTGGTGAAAGGTGCCGGCCGCCATCTGGGCGACTTGGCCGGCTTCGGTTCCCGTCAACACCAATTGTAAGGCTGAAGCCAAGGCCACGTTCCGGGCCAAGGCCTCTCGATAGTGATGCCCGGTGATATGGGCGATTTCATGCGCCAAGACACCGGCTAATTCCGCCTCGTTTTGAAACGTACGTATGATTCCCGTGGTGATATAAACATATCCTCCGGGAACCGCGAAGGCATTGGCCTCCTCAGAACTAAGTAGTGTGAAGGTGAAAGGATATCCCGGTCTGTCCCCTTGAGGAACCGCCGCGAGCACTTCCCTGAAAACCCCTTCCACATAATTCTGGAATTCGCGTTCTGCCGCCGTTGCCGGCGCGTATACCGGGTACTGTTGTCGGGCGGTGTCATTGGTCAATAGATGCCTGTGGAAGCTTTCGCCGAGACGACGTTCTTCCTCTTCCGATACCAATATCCGGCCCGCGCCTTCGAAAAAACCGGCGCATCCTACTAATAAAAACAGGGCGCCTGATAGCAGGGTGGATTTCGACGCGAGTAAATTGCGCATTCTGGTTCTCCTGTTTACTTCTAAACTCACTTCATGGTTATTGAGTGCTCGGCGTTAAGAGGGAGGGGCGGTTGCATTTGGTGGATTAATCCGGGAGAAACTACCTACCCGTCTTTTCTCGACTTTCACATCGAGAATCCGACGGGCGCCTTCCCGGAGAACCGTTAGCCGTGTGCGGGTTCCGGGGGAAATAGAGGCGACGCGGTTGAGTAAATCGTTGACATTGGTAATCGGGTCTCCATCTATGGCGGTAATCACGTCGCCCTGCCGGAGCCCGGCGAGAGCGGCCGGTCCCTTCGGTACGACGTCATTGATCAGGGCTCCGTCCCGGAGATCCAGGTTAAGCGCTTCCGCAACCTCGGGTGTAATGGGTTGCACGGACACGCCTAACCACCCGCGGGTAATCGAGCCATCGCGAAGCAGCTCCTCCGCGATTCGTCTGGCGAGATTGGAGGGGATGGCGAAACCGACGCCTTGATGGCCTCCCGTTTGCGAAAATATCGCGGTATTAACGCCAATCATTTCTCCCCTGAGATTGACGAGAGGCCCGCCCGAATTGCCCGGGTTGATGGCCGCGTCGGTTTGCATAAAGTTTCCGTAGGTGGTGATTCCCGTACCCACTCTGCCGGTAGCCGAAATGATTCCGGTGGTTACGCTCTGAAAAAGTCCGAATGGCGATCCGATCGCCATGACCCATTGCCCGATTTCCACTTCGTCGGAATTTCCCAATGGAAGAATCGGCAGGATTCCGATATCCCCCTCGATACGGAGTACGGCCAGGTCGGTTTCTGCGTCGGTACCCACCACTTCCGCGGAAAACTCCCTTTCGTCCGAAAGCCTGATCCGGATTCCTCGGGACCCGGTGACCACATGGTAATTGGTCAGGACAATACCGTCCTCGCGAATTATTGTTCCCGATCCCAAACCTTCAACCGTCCTTTCATCGAAAGCTCCCTGCCGGTCGGAGGGGTCGTTGAAAAAACCAAATGGCTGAAAGGGAGCGCTTCTTCTTCCACGTTCGGTTTGTACACTGACGACGGCCGGTAGCGCGGAATTGGCGACAACCGAGAACCGTCTTTCGAATTCAACTTCGAATGCGTTTCCGGAATTGGCTTCCGATAGCGGTAGGCCGGAGTCGCTGGTGGAATCGCCTTGTTGCACGTTTCGAGGGATATTGCCGTTGCATCCCGTCGGAAGCATAAGCGAAAAAACGCATAGGAAAACCGAAAATTGCATTGTGGGAAGTCGGAACATATGATGATTCCCGTGTAGGTTCTGCTTGGCGCGGCGCCATAAAGTGAAACTACGCTTTGCCGATTGCTAGAGCAATAAAAAACACGCAAGGAATTGCGAAGCGATCATCGCAACTCGGCTTCACCTTTGGCGGGTGTATCAGGACGTGGCCCGTAAGGCTTCAATGACCTTCTCGACTTCTTGGTGGGAATTTTGAATGCTGGGCGTGAGTCTGGCGTAAGGTATGGCATAAGGTGTGGTAGTAGCGACAATTTTTCTTTTCTCCAGAAAACCGACTATCGAATTCGGTGAATGTCCGTCCATTGCGAAACAAACGATTCCGGCTGAAAGCTCTTTATCCATAGGAGTAATCAGATTTACCGAATCCAGATTTGCCAACCCTTCTTTCAAGTGCATGCTGAGGTCGTGAGTGCGGCCGGCTATTTGCGATTTCCCGATTTTCTGGTGAAAGGCAAAAGTTTCGGGTAGAGCCCATTGATGCTCAAAAGTCTTAAAGCCTCCCGGCGTCATGCGTGCCGCAGAATTGGGGCCTTCGGGGGCGTCTCCTCTAATCCACGCGGACCAGCTTTCCGAGTCGATGAAGCTGGGAATAGTCGGTTTGACGCGTGCCCAAGCTTCCTTTCGTCCCCAAATGATTCCGGTTCCCCTCGGACCAAATAGCCATTTATGGCAACCCGAAATGAAAAAATCGCAACCTAAATCAGAAGCCGTGTCCGCTTCAACTCCGAATCCATGCACTCCGTCGACACAAAGAAGAATTCGATCCCGTTCGTCCCTATTCCGGTTGGCTTCGGATACCGCCAGAGACAAAGCCGAAATGGGAAGTTTAATGCCAGTGCCCGAATGCACCCAGGTCAGCGCTACGGCCCGCGTAGACGGTTTCAATGCATTTTTGAAACGCTCGACGATTTCATCCTTGGAGGCCGTTGCCACGTTGTCATAGAGCGAAACGCGGGAAATCGTTGCCCGCGTTCTTAAGGCGGAAAGCCGCAGAGATTCGTGCGTGACATAATAATCATGTTCCGTGGTTAAAATCTCATGGCCTTCGGAAAGGTCCAGCCCGGAATAAATCAGAGCCAACCCCATGGTGGTGCTGTCGGTTAGGGCAATGCCGTCCCAATCCGCACCCAGATATTCAGCAGCCGCTTCGCGCGCCGCCCGCTGTCTTTGCCGGTTTTCCCGTTCCAGAAAATTTGCTGGACGGTGATTTAGTTCACGACGATACCGGGCGATGGCATCACGCACCGGTGCCGGGTGGGAGGAAATCAGCAAAGCACTCATGTGAATTAGGTCCGGAACCAATTTGAATTGGGCCCGAATCGCCTCCCATCGGCTTTCCTCAGGGTCTGAGCCTATAGGTTCCGTCGGTCCCGAGGGCCTAGTGGCCATAATGGGGAAAGGATTCGCCCCATTTGATTTTGAGAAGGTACTACCAGCGAATAACGCCGCTCCTTGCATTAAAAAATCCCTGCGCGAGAGTCCCATTTCCAATTCTTTCGGGAAGGGTTGTGCCAAATAGGCCTATTGCACAATGCGCCACGCATGGTGCAGGAGTAGGTAAAATTGCCTTTCGCGGGTGATCATGCAATCTTTTAAAATCCTGGCACGGCCCTTAAAACCGGCCTGTTTTCTTTTTTCGCAGACTAAATTGCGGGATGATACCCTCTAAATTGGCATGCTAAAATCATGTTTTGACGATATAATAGACAGATATAGGGATCGAGCTTTGCTGATAAATTGAACGGTTCGCCGAATTGGGCAAGGCTACCCAAGCGATACGCTTCGGTCAAATTAGGAGGCTTTGGGGGAAGTCCATTCTCACCTTTTTGAGGTAAATTAAAAGGACTAAAGGCCATTTTTCGTAGGGATTAATATTAAATTTTACCCCTGGAAAATTAGACCACCCCAACTAGATGATTAAGGTGAGAGAATGAAAAAATTCAGTTATCCTATTTTGGCTATTTCAGTCTTGGTGTTTTTCAACCCAGCAACCGCTGTTAGTTCCGAAATTGAAATTCACCCCGCCCATTTTGGGGCTTTTACGTCTTTTGGCATGTTTGATGGAGACACCGTAGAGTCTGAAGGGAACTTCGGTGCTTTGGAAAATCAGCCATTTACCCGGCTAGGAGCTTGGATTTCTGTAGGAGCTACTGTCGACGAAAGATTAGATGTCTCCCTTTTATTGGCGTTAATGAAGTGGAATTCCCTTCCTGTGACGCGTGGGTCGGCCTTTACTCGCAACCAGCTTTTGTCACCCGGCATGGGTCATGCCATTATGTCCTATAAATTCGGCGAGGTCGAGGCGCCATACTTAACGCTTAAAATTGGGGATATGCCATACTCCTACTCTCCCGCCAAAAATTTGGGTGGCCACCTCTATTCAGCCGGCACCTATCCCGGGTATCTTTGGAGTAACTTTTGGACCCTAATCAATGGGGCGAGCTATAACGGTCAAGGCATCATGGCTAACATGTCGTTTTTCGAAAATTCACTTAAGGTGGATTTGACCGCCTTTTTGGAGCATGGGATTGAGCCGCATTTTGATATTTCTCCTGGCGTTGTAGCGTCTTATAAAGTGGGCAACTTTCTGGAAATTGGAGGGGGAGCGGTTTTCGCGCATTTGATTTCAGTCAATGAAGATATCACTACACCTAAATCGCGTTTAAATGCATACACCGCTAACGGGCCACTAAGCAGGCCTGATCAGGCTAGCCCGGGGTTAGAATTAAATGATTCCTTAATTGTTTCGGAAAGCGATCCAAGGTTGGGTCAATCGCTGGACTCCGATCACCCAAGATTTTCTGAATTAGCTGGACGAGGGCTTATCCCCAAATATTACTCCGCAGCGGAGAACGGTACACCAAACTCCCAGCTTCAGTATTATACCTATAGAGGTACCAAGGTTATGGGCCGATTATCTCTTACCCCTTTCGAGGCTTTCGGAGAAGGGTTGGAGCGGATGGCGATATATGGGGAAGTCACTTTATTGGGTGTAAATGATTATCCATTTTACTATGAAAAAAAATCCGAACGCTTGCCGATAATGGCAGGTATGAATGTCCCCTTACCCGGTTTTGAGCTGAACCTTGAAGTCGAGCATTACAAAAACAAGTTCAGAAATCACATTAAGAGCACATACGAATACGAACGCCCAATTTGGGAGGAAACCCCAGAAACTTTTATACAAGATGCCGCTTCCCATGACAACGGGACGATTTTTTGGAGTATTTCTGCGAAAAAAACCGTTTTGGACAGGTTGGCATTTAATTTGAAGTTCGCCCGTGATTATATCAGAACCTACAATTTCTTTGGTAACCCCACTTTCGAATCGGCTAATAAGAGCCAGGGTAGCTATTACTGGGTTTTGCAGACAGAGCTGAATATTTAAAGTGGTCATAAAGGGGAGGCATAACTATGCGAAACATTAAATCATCATTTGCTTTTTTCGTGGTAAGTATCATACTTGCATCCGCAGCGATTGCCGCCCCTAAAAAAGTTCTGCACGTTTATAAACTTGGCAATTATTCTCACAAGGACGCATGGGTTCCTGTTGAAACTATGCTTGACCAGCTGGCCACGGAAAAGGGGTTCACGGTTTCTCATGTCAGCAACCAAAATGGATTGAATCAGATTGATGATTTTGATTTAGTCGTATTCAATAATGCCGGGCAAAATTCGTTTAGTGATAACGCCATTCGGGCAAAAATCGTCGCCTATATGGAGGGTGGCGGCAAGGCTATAGGCTACCACGCTTCCAGTGATCATCGAGGATATTGGGCTTGGTGGGATACTGAACTTCACAGCGGGACCCGATTTACAAGTCATGGTAACAGCGCGTTTCTTTTGGATTTAGATCCGGAAATAAAAAAGAATCCGGCTATGGATAAAGTTTGGACAGAAGAAGGTCTGGGTAATCTTACTTCAATACAGAAAACCGAAATTTATATCCTAACAACGAACCCCCGTGGTAAGCCGGGTGTTACCATGCTGCAAACCGTCAATAAAGCCAACACGAATATTGCTGATCATCCTTTTACCTGGGTTAAAAAAATCAAGCAGGGGGAGTATGTCTATACCAGCCTCGGGCATAATCAGGAAGATTTTAAAGGCGGCTGGATTAAAAAAGCTACCTGGGCCTGGATGCGATACCTTTCAGAGGATAACACTCCTTGCTGTAAAACTACCGGCTTTGAAGAATATGATGCCGCCTGCAAGAATCCACAGCCTTCGGCATGTATCACAACGGGTATCAGTAAGGTGGCGCTTAAAGAAGCTTTCGTTGAGTTTGCGCCGGGCAGTCTCGCTATTACCTATCCCAATCCCTATCGAGTAGAGGTCTCAAATATCAAGGGCGAAACGGTAATCGCCCAATCACACAACGGCCCCAATGTCTTTTCCTTGTCCGAAGTTAAGCCAGGGCTATATTTTGTTAAGGTCATCGCCTCGGGTAAATCGGTCAATAAAAGAGTGCTAATTAAATAACCAGGACTTACAACGAATCTCGAACGGGCTGCCTGAATGGGGCAGCCCTTTTGCGTTGTAGCAAATGGCGGAATGTCCATTAGGAAATTTACCGACACAAGCATTCTTCTCTTAATTTCCAGGTGTAATTCCACAAAGGTTAGCATTTTCTTTGCGCTCCTTGATAGTCGACAACAAAAATCCGGTTTGAAGAGGCAGGTTCAACTTCTACCCTTGGCGCGGCCCCCAAAATTTTAATCACCCAACTTATCATTTATGTTAAGTTGGGTGGTGCGATTGGCATGAACTATGGATAGGAGGTATCAAATCCAGACCTGGAGCCCTGACGGAGGGAATCCAACACCGATGAGACAAGGGCGTGTATCCGCAAGGATTTTGTCCGTAAGGAGGCGTCTGGTGGAAGTCGTAGGTGGATGCGTGTCCCGAACGCAAGTGAATCACCGTAAAGCTAATTCGGCGGACAAGCTGGTCACCAGCGGCGAAATCCGATTTCCGTTCGTAGCCGAAGGAGTATGGGTGGCGGGATGTAGCATCAGGTCCATAGTTCTTACCCAAGGCTCTCCCAGGGGTCCCCGCATGAGCGGGAAGTCAAAGGGACACAAGAACCGATGACCATGACCCGTGGGAGGAAGGACAAAGGCGCAGTACCGGAAGCGGGACGAAAGTCACGCTCAACCAAGGCTCGTAATGAGCCAAGGGGAGGGAAGGCCTTTGCGGTGGAAGAGGGCTGCACACAGTTGGTCCTGTTCGCGAAGTCGGCAGAAGCGAAGTCAAAAGCCGTAAAGGCCAAGACCAAGGCCCGGGGAGAGCGGGATACGGACCGTATGACGGTTCCAATGCCCCGGGTGCCTTTGTTTGCGGACATGACCGGCAAGAGTGGGCCCACGGAGATGGAAAGTGTCTGCGCGGGATTGGAGGCGGCGTTGTTGAGCGTGGTTTCAAACCACGGCACGGCAGGGCCCAACCACCAAACCGTGGAGGAGGTGCAGGCGAATTGGGAGTCCATCAAACCCGAACTTATCCAATTCCTTCTTGATGGAAGCTATAGGCCCGGCGATATCCGGCGCGTATGGATTCCCAAGG
>JBGTHM010000009.1:0-2539 GCA_041746255.1 Fibrobacteria bacterium
TCGGTCCCGCCCTTGCGCGTGCGGAGGCGCCTTTGGAAACCAAGCTTTATCCCAACTACCCGAATCCGTTCAACCCGATGACGACTTTACGGTTTTCCTTGAAGGAACGAACCAAGGTGGCGCTTTACATCTACGATGTGCGGGGGCGTTTGGTGCGCAAGCTTATCACACCGGATAAGTTTTTCGCTCCGGGCCATTACCGGCTCCCCTGGGACGCTAAAAACGACCTGGGCGCCATCGTACCGTCGGGCCAATACTTCTACCGCTTCGCGGCGGGAAAATATCACAAAACCCGGAAGATGATTCTGGTGAAATAGACGGGATTTTCGGAAAAGCTCTTTTTTTTCAAATAACCATTACTTCTAAAAGACGCGAATAGGCCGGTTCCTCAATGGCACATACCGTCACGACCGGGAAGAGATGCCGCACCAGGATAGATTCCGATAAGGCATCCGGAGAATTTCAGGGTTTGCTCAAAGCTATCCAAGCCACCAACTTTTTGTTGATTAATGCCGAAAGGATACCTTTTGGGTGATGGACTTCTTGGCTGAATGGATACGGAATTTGCGTTAAGCCAGTTGGTGTTTCCCAGTGCAATTCTGCCTTGATAGGGTTGAAGAACTGTTAGGCCTCCTAATTGGTGGGGTGGTCTAGAGTGTATAACAGGGTTGATATAATCTACACCTCCCCCGTAACCAGAAGAAATTGAATTCTTTCCCGTTACCTGATATCTGAATGTTTTCGCTCCCCCCTGATGCCGCAGTGATTGTGCCTGGAGTGAAAGTTTTCCAGGAATCCGATGAGGAATAACAATCCAATGGGGAGCTGGGTTTATTAATTGAATTTTAGAAGGTAACGTTAAAATCAGAAGTTTTACCTATATCGCCTTATAAGCATCGTCTCGGGGATTTCAGTGGCGGGGTAAATAATGATGAAATTTAGTTCATCACTTTCGCATCCGAGTCCATGGAAAAACACTATCTCTCGACATAGGTTATCATAAGACTAGAAAGAGTATTACATGAACAGCGGGTTCTAAAAAGCCTCAAATAACACATTTTTATTGACAAAAACTATGGTGAAGGATACGTGGCAGTATGAAAAGTATTTTCGTAAAAATCATCTTAATTCTTGTTCTCTTGATTCTTTCAGCGGCCTGGGTTCAGGCCCAACCTGGACCTCAAAGAGTAGTTGGTTTCTACGGATCCTGGAATTACTGGAGCGGTTTCGACGTCAATGAGATACCATTCGATAAGCTTACGCACGTCATCATTTGCTTTCTCAATCCGCACGCCTCGGGCGAAATTTCCGACTTCTCCGGCGAGGAAATCGCGCATGCCCGAAGTTTCATCGCCGCTGCCAAGGCCAAAAATGTCAAGACTCTTGTCTCGGTGGGTGGAGCCACTCTATCTTCCGAGTTTTCAAGCCTGGTGTCTAATGCATCCGCCCGTGGAAATTTCGCCCGTAACCTGAAAATCTACTGCCAGAATAACGGCTTAGATGGCGTTGATATCGATTGGGAGTTCCCCCAAAATTCCGCTGATAGCGCAAATCTAACCCTGCTCCTCAAAGAAATCCGGGCTCAATTCGGAAGCTCATTGCTTTTGGCCATCGATCTGCCGGCTGATGCCGAAAAAGGGAAATGGTTCAGCCAATCCGCGCTGGATATTTGTGATTGGTACAATGTGATGTCATATGATTATACCGGTAGTTTTCCTGGTAGCATACACGGCCAACACTCAGCCTATTCTCATGCCACCAACTCCATGCTTTATTGGCGGGGAAGGGGAATTCCCAAGGATAAAATAGTCCTAGGCGTTCCTTTCTACGGCAAAAACTTCAATCAGGGTGGATCCAACATGGATTATGACAAAATCGTGGCTACTTATCGTCCTCACCCTGACGCCGATTCGGTGGCGAACATTTATTTCAATGGTCCGACCACCATCAAGAGGAAATCGGCCTTCGTCACGCAATTCGGGTTTGGTGGCGTCATGATTTGGGAAATCTCAAAGGACTCCAAGGGAGGCATGTCCTTGATGACCGCAATTAAGGACGGATTCGCGGCGGGAGTCACTTCCGTTCAAAGCCCTTTAGATTCCCAGTTAGAAGGGTTTTCGGGAAAGCACTATAAACCCTGGCTGTCGTTGTCAGGAAGTAGGTCCGAAAATTCAATTCGAATCGACTTAAGGGGGCGACTTTTTCGCGATGCGCATGCCAAACACGCATCTTGGAATTCCCTGCCGACGGGATTTTATTTTGCTCACCCAAATAATCCCGAGTTATAACGAGATGAAAAGAATGTTTCGAAATCCAATTGGTTTTTTATCCAAGGCCATTGTATCCCTTTCAGTTCCCATTTTGACCGTTGCTGTCTCCTTTCCCGCTCTGCAGGTGGAAGCTGCAAAATCCGGTTCATGGTGACCGGCTAATCCGATTCAAAGTGACCGGCCGATCCGGTTCAAGATGACCGGTTCGGACGATTGACCCGAGGGTGAAAATCCGGTTCAAAGTGACCGGTTTTCGTCCTTCTCAATCC
>JBGTHM010000010.1:0-20761 GCA_041746255.1 Fibrobacteria bacterium
GCAGCGCACAGAACACGCGTTTGTCGACTTTCGGCTATATGCGGCCTGAATGACCTAATCCGGTTTTTCATACCAGTCGAGTACATCTTTTATATGGAAATGCCTGATCTCGGCGAGTACCTTATAGAATTATGATGCTCGATGCACGCAAAGCGGCTCCGCTCAGCCCAGTGGAAAATTTTTTTCTAAGGCGCTCCCGCGTTCCAGAAGTTTCCCGGGAAAAAGAACGTGTGCAGGTTATTACCGTCGGGGATTATGCCGAACTGGGACAGATAACGGCCCTGCGGTTTTTGGAATGGGTGGGAGAAAACCCCGAAGGAGTAGTAGCCCTACCGACAGGCAGGACCCCGGAATATTTCATCAAATGGGTACGGTATTACCGGGAAAATTGGGCGAAGGAAGTG
This sequence comes from Fibrobacteria bacterium, assembly GCA_041746255.1. Lineage (GTDB taxonomy): Bacteria > Fibrobacterota > Fibrobacteria > UBA11236 > UBA11236 > JBGTHM01. Next base: position 405 of record JBGTHM010000010.1, read on the forward strand.
GTCAAGGGCCTGCGGGAGGAAATCGGACCCTCACTTGCTCGCTTAGCCCTGCCTCACGTGGGGAATCTTCGCTTCGTTCAATTGGACGAGTTTTTTCCCATGAATCCCAAGCATGAACGCAGCTTCCAGCGCTTTGTGCGCCGATATTACCTACAGGGATTCGAGCTGGATGAATCCAAGGCGCTCTTGCTCGATACGTATCATATCCCTCCCGCAGCGCAATCTATCCGTCATCGTTACGCCCATTTGGAAGAAGTTTTTCCCGACGGCCATGTCGATTTGACTCTCCGCAGTCGTCATGCCACGAGTCGCCTGGAGGAAGCCCAACAGATCATTATCCGAAGCTTTGACGAGTTGTGCGAAGAATATGAAGCGCGAATCCGCGACTGGGGCGGCATTGGTTTTTTTCTGGGTGGAATCGGGCCCGACGGGCATATCGCCTTCAATATCCGGGGATCCAGCCACTTCTCCACGACACGGCTTACGCGCCTGAACTATGAAAGCATGGCGACCGCAGCCGTGGATTTGGGCGGCATTGAGGCCGCGCGTCAAAAAGCGGTCATCACCATCGGCTTGGGAACAATCACCGCCAACTCCAATGCCGTAGCCATCATCATGGCCGCCGGCGAATCCAAAGCCGGTGTAGTCGCTCGCTCCGTGGAAATGCCGGCTTGCCTGGAGAACCCGGCAAGTTGCCTACAAAACCTGGGAGGCGCCCGTTTTTACCTGACCCTTGGTGCGGCCTCACGTTTGAGCGAGCGTCGCATAAAAAACCTACGCCTCCATAAGCCTCTGCCTCCACAAGAGAAACAGCGGATGATTCTCGATGCCCTGGCCCAAAGCGGCCATACTTTCGCAGAGGCCATCAAGGGAAACCTGGATGCGGCGCCAAGCGGGCCTCTTTCCGAAATTCTGGATTTGGTGGGAAAGGACGTAACGAAAGAGTTACGCTCCGCTCAGGCTTCGCTGTTGAAAAAAATCACCCGCGGCCTTGAGGTACCCAAAAACCAGCGTATACTGCATACCGCTCCGCATCATGACGATATTGAATTGGCTTATTTCCCCCTTGTCCATCACTTGGTACGCAGCGTCCATAATGAAAACCATTTCTGTTATCTGACCAGCGGGTTCACATCGGTGACCAACGCCTATTTACATTCGCGCTTGGAGGGTTTACGCCTGCTGCTGGAAAACGGATCCTTGTTCCGAAAATTTTCCAGCCACGACTTAGCGGATCCTAACTTAGGCCAGGACGATATCCATGGTTATCTCAATGCCATCGCGCAGCAAAAGCCGGAAACCCAGTCGTTTTACCTGGCCTGCCGCCTGTTCCGCGTCATGGCCAACCATTTCTCGACTGCGACTGCCCCGGAACAATCCCATGACTATGGTGTAGTCGAAGCCCTGCGGCAATTCGAATTGACATTGGCCAACCTAAGCCCGGGACAAAGCGAACCTCCTCCCATTCAAAAGTTGAAAGGTTGGCTACGCGAATGGGAAGCCGAATTGGTTTGGGCCCATTTTGGCTTGCATGGAGATAATGTCAGCCACATGCGCCTACCGTTTTATTCGGCGGAAATTTTTCCCGAGGATCCCCGCTTCGAAAGCGACATCCTTCCCATTGTCCAACTATTGGAAAAAGTAAAACCTTCAGTGGTGACCCTGGCCATGGACCCGGAAGGAAGCGGACCGGATACCCACTTCAAGTGTCTGATAGCGGTGACGCGAGCCTTGGAACATTATGTACGGGAAACCGGTCGCGATGACGTGAGAGTATGGGGCTATCGCAATATCTGGTCGACTTACCATCCTGCCGAGGTGAATACCATCGTCCCGGTCTCGCTCAATTCTTTCGCGGTCTTGCATAATATGTTCGATACCTGTTTTCTGAGCCAGCGTTCCGCTTCCTTCCCCAGTCCCGAATTGGAAGGCACCTTCAGTGAGTTGGCCCAAAAGATCTGGGCTGGGCAACATGCCGACCTCGTGCGGTGGTTGGGCCGGGATTTTTTCTACCGCCATGCCCATCCCATGCTGCGACGCGCTTACGGCGCCATTTACCTCAATGACATGTCGTATGCGGAATTCCGGGCTGAGGTGGAACCTTTATTCAGATTTTTGGAGCGCAAAAAAGGCTTACCCCTCGCTTAAACAAAAAAGGCGGAAGCTTTCAAGCCTCCGCCTTTTCAAATTGAGATTTTAAGCCCGGCTCAGAGAGCCGGAGGATTATTTACCAACGGTTGCGACCGCCGCCGCCACCGCTTCTTCCACCGCCGCCGCCGCCGCCGTAGCCACCGCCACCGCCGCCACCACCCTGGCCACCACGAAAGGCGCCGCCTTCGGGACGAGGACGAGCCTCGTTAACCGAAAGAGCGCGACCCATCAGGTCGAATCCGTTGAGGGATTCGATAGCCTTGAGAGCCTCGTTACGGTTGGGCATTTCGACAAAGCCGAAACCCTTGGGGTTTCCGGTTTCGCGGTCGGTGATGATTTTAACAGTGGACACCTGGCCGAAAGCGCTGAACGCTTCCGTGATGTCTTCCTGAGTTGCCTCATAAGACAGATTGCCGACATAGATATTCATGAATAGTTCCTTTGAGATTTGAGTGAGACAAGAAAAGAAAGGAAACAAGGCATCCTCAAATCCTCAGGGACTCGAATCAGGGTCAGTCGACGGGGTTGGGGTTTGGCCATCATTCCTAGTCGCTGGGTTCATGGGTATCCCCTCTAATTGACGGAAATCCATGAGCGACATACAATAAAATACCTTCTTTTCCCAAAACTTGCAATAGATCCTCTTTTTGGGAACCCTTATGGAAAGGGAGGAGATTGGAGAGAGCGCCGGCCCATTTGCAGGATTAAATCGTGCCGATTTGGTAAATGACCCTTTCCATTCGTATGTTTGGATCTTCTGGGAAATTTACTTTGACAATATATAATCCCGGGTTTTTTAACGTAGAAAGTGAATATTCCTGGGCCCCTTCCCCGGAGGCGGAGAAAACCAAGCGGCCTCGGATATCCGTGATTCGAATGGAATGGCGGAAACCCATGGGAATGGTGATGGACGCGCCATTAATCTGAATCTTTTTTACAGCTTCGCTCAGAAAAATGCCGGATGAACCTTCGCAGGATTCCCGGACATGGACATTAGCGGAACCATTGTATTTCGGGTCGGTAATATTCATGCATCCATACACCAGCTGCTTTTGCAAAAACGGCACCTCATCGGCTGAAGCCGCCGCGGGCTGCAGGGCGGCAAGCCTACCTTTCAAATCAGCCAGGATGGAGTTGTGCGTCGCGCTTTTGATGAGGTTATTAGCTTCATCGGGGTCATTCACATAGTCGTACAGTTCCTCATAGGGAGGGTTCTGCTCATAGTAAACGATGTATTTGTATCGATCCCCGATTATAGCCCGGGATTTGGGAATGACGGACATGTCGATGGGATGTTCGTGATAAAATTCCTTGCGCCATTCGGTCACCTCGTTTGCGATCAGGGGAAGCAGGTTCCGGCCCTGCATTTGTTTGGGGATTTCCACTCCGGCAACGGAGAGCAAGGTTGGGGCTATATCCAGATTTAGGGCCATTTCCTTTCTGCGTATCCCCCGTTTATTCTGGGAATTGCGCGGATCATAGACAATCAGCGGAACTCGGATGGAATGTTCATACGCCATCCATTTGCCCGCAAAGCCTCTTTCCCCCAGGAAAAAACCGTTGTCTCCCATATAAACAATAATGGTATTGTCATAGATATCCATCGCTTTAAGCTTAGCTACCAGTTTTCCCACCACCGCATCCACACCGGTCAGCAGGCGATGGTGGTTCTTTACCGTTTCCTGATACTTTTCCGGCGTGGCGAAGCGTTGGTTCCATCGCGTCCGCATCAGCGAGTTTCGCAAAAACTCGGGTAGGGCGGCGAAGAATGCCGGGTCCATGGTTTTTGTAACGGGAATCACATCGTCCACATAGTAACCGTTGAAGGCTGGATCCGGGATGAAACGGCGCGGGTCGGAGATATCCTCATGAGGTGCTTTGAAACTGATGTTCAAATTGAAGGGTTGGGAACGGGAAGTCTTATCCAGGAAGTCGATGGCCTGGTCGCCCATTTTAGTGTCGACATGCCCAACGACTTTCCCATTTTCTTTGATCTCATATTTGTTATCAAATTCATATTGTATGTCAAAATCGGAGGAGTTTACTCCCCCGACGCCCACTTTGCCGATGAATCCGGTGCGGTAGCCCGCTTGGCGCAATAAGGAGGGGTAGATTTTGGCTACCTGGGCGCGGCTCAGGGAACCCGCACCGCCATTACCTATGCCATGACGGGAGGTGTGCTGACCGGTGAAAATTGTGGCCCGGCTGGCCCAGCATATTGCCGTGGTAACGTAGGCGTTTTCAAAGAGTGTGCCCTCGCCGGCCAGCTTATCCAGATTAGGGGTTTTGATAATTGGGTTCCCCATGACACCCAGCATATCCCAGCGTTGATCGTCGGTAAGGAGAAAAATAATGTTGGGTTTTTGCGTCTGGGAAAACCCAAATCCCAACAACCCGATAAGCATCCATCCCAACAAGCTTATTTTCATCGTTTCGCTCCTTATTCCCTTTTCTTATGCCTTATGCAAATGTTTTCCTGTCCTTCACCGACAGGAGTCAAAATATTACCGGGGCCATTACGCAAAAATGCACCTCCGCCTTCGGTTTTGCCGCCAATTATCGGGTAGTTGGAGAAATATTCTGTTTTATAATAGAAACGGCCTCAAAAAGGGATATATGCTCAAAATTGTTACGGATTGCATGGAATGCATTCGGATCCTTGCCATCTGGCCCGAATTTACCTATAGTGAAGTCAGGCCAGCGCACCCCCCCATACCCTCGCCTACCGGACATCGGATCCAAAACCTCCTTTTTCCAACATCACACAGGCAGCCGCCTCCGTCGGGGACTCGATTTTGACGGACGGTTTTAACCTGCACCCGTAACCGGCAACCCTGGAGTTCGCCTTGCATTTCAATCAATTGAATCTTATTTCCCCCCTATTAACTGCCTTGGAATCAAAGGGTTATACCACCCCCACTCCCATTCAGTCTGCGGCCATTCCCCCAATTCTAGAAGGTCACGACCTTTTAGGCTGCGCCCAAACCGGCACCGGTAAGACAGCCGCTTTCGCACTTCCCATCCTGCAAACCCTTTATAATGACCCCCACAATCCGGGTCCGGGAAAGGTCCGCTCCCTGATTCTGGCCCCAACCCGCGAACTGGCCCTGCAAATCGAAGAAAGTTTTGTCGCCTACGGCAAAGGCCTCAATTTACGCAGCGCGGTGGTTTTCGGTGGAGTCAGCGACTTGCCCCAGCGCAATATGTTGCGTAAAGGACTACACGTTCTGGTCGCTACGCCAGGCCGCCTGATGGACCTGCTTTCGCAACGCTGCCTTTCGCTGAGCGAAGTGGAAATTTTTGTTTTGGACGAAGCGGACCGCATGCTCGACATGGGTTTCGTCAATGATGTCCGTAAAATTTCAGCCTTGCTTCCCGCCAAGCGCCAAACCTTGCTCTTTTCCGCCACCATGCCCCGCGAAATCCGGGATTTGGCGAACGGTCTCCTGAACAAACAGGTGGAAGTACAGGTTACCCCCGAATCCTCCACCGCCGAGCGCATCGACCAACGCGTCTATTTCGTGGAAAAAAACCAGAAATCAGCCCTCTTAGCCCATGTACTGGGAGACCCCACCATCACCAGCGCCCTAGTCTTTACCCGCACCAAACACGGAGCCGACAAATTGCGCAAAGTGCTGGAACGCTATAACATCGGCTCTGAAGCCGTACACGGCAACAAATCCCAGAACGCGCGCGTGCGGGCCCTGAGCCGTTTCAAATCCGGTGAAATTCGGGTTTTGCTGGCCACGGACATCGCCGCTCGCGGCATCGATGTCGATGCCTTGTCGCATGTAGTCAACTACGACTTGCCGGAAGTGCCGGAAACCTATGTCCATCGCATCGGTCGCACGGCTCGCGCCGGAGCTTCGGGCATGGCCTACTCGTTTTGTGCCCGCGATGAGCGTCGCCTGCTGGGCGACATCGAAAGACTGATCCGCATCCGTCTTCCGGAGGCCTCCGTGCCTGCAGAAATCGCCTCGATGGTGCTGGCTCCCCTTCCGGGTGGCGAGGAAGCCCGTCCCTCGCAGCAAAGGCAAAGGGGTGATTCCAACCGTCAGCGCGGAAATTCGCAGCCACAAAGGGGAAATTCGGACCGTAGCCGGGGAAATTCGGAGCGCTTTCGTCAAGAAGAGCCCAACCGAAGGCAGCCGGATCAGAGTGGAAATACCCGCACCCAATTCGGGGGTACCAACGGAACCCACAGCGGAAACCGAAAAGCACGGTCCGCTCCCATGGAAGTTTTCACCAACGGTCGCTAAAATACAATTTGGGCCCCATTGAGGGCCCTTTTCATAATTCGGGGCAATAAAAAAGCCTTCCATTTAATTGGAAGGCTTTTTTCGATCCGAAGACCGCGATTGTTGGTAGCGGGGACAGGATTTGAACCTGTGACCTTTGGGTTATGAGCCCAACGAGCTACCGGGCTGCTCCACCCCGCACCGAATTGGCGTGGCAGTAATTTAATCAATTCGGGGATTTGATGCAAGGGGTGGGCACCCTGGTTTCAGAGTGAGTTCATCCCCTCCAGCAATTTCGGGAAAGTCTAGGGTATGACCATCATCTTCTGCCGAATAACCCTACCCTCAGACTTCAGAACCAAATGGTACAAGCCAAACGGCAAGCCGGATTTAAGTTGGTCCGGATTAGAAATAGAATGGGCGACTCTTTTGACCACCCGGCCGTCGGCACCGTAAACATAGGCTTCACTGATTTTGCTGGAAAGATCATACTTCCCATATAAGGACTGGCCCGGCTTGGCGCTGGTGACTGGATCCGAATGGGCTGAACCCAATCCGAATTGGCTGCTGACCCATATCAATTCCTTACCACGGAAATGCGCTTCGAAAAATTTAGACCCTTCAACCAGGGTGCCTTTATCATCTACCAAGGTGATAACTTTCTTTTTGGTCTTTACATCGATGATATCGCTGGTATGGGGTATGCAGTACTTGCCGTCGCGAGTGAAGAATACCCAGCCATGTCCGTTGCGACGTACGGGAATGGACTGTTTCATGACCGGGGGACTCACGGTATTATCGAATACAATTAGTCGAGTACCAAAAGTGTCACTAATCCAAATTTCCTTCTCATCGGGAGTAAGAGCCACACCATGGGTACGCCTGGGAATAATCTTGCCGTTCTCCAATACATTTACATGATGGGCAACCTTTTTATTCTTCAAATCGATGATATCAAATCCTACCGCATCACGATGGGAAAAATAGGCGAATTCCAATTTACTATCCGCCGAAAGCGGCGAAACACCGCCATTGCCAAGGTCTTGGTTGATAGGAACTTTGGTATCCCAAGCCAATTTTGGATTTCCGAACATGTGGACCAGTTCTTCGGTTTCCGTGTCCATCCAAGCCAGCCAATGAGCTCCGTTCATGAACATGTATTTACCGTTGGGAGTTACAAAACTGTTATGGGGTGAGGAACCATACTTATGAAAGCGGAGCTTGGCTCCCGTGAGGGCATCGATCACCACATTACCGCCGTCAAGGGCGCGGTGCCACCAACCTGTCGGAACAAATAATTTTTTTCCATCTACGCTAACACTGGCGCGATCCCCGATACCCGCATACTCCTTTTCCCAAACCAGTTTGTCGGTAGTCAGATCGATTCGCCCAACCAGACCCTTTTGATTATCGATGTTGGTGGTGTAATAAACGGACTTGTTAGCCAGGCTGGGCTCGAATCCCCTGAGACCACCGTGTTTTCCGAAAACGGGGAACGACACCCGCCGTACAAATTTGAAATCGTTATCTATGTCGAAAATCATGTAACCGGGAGTATTATTGGCCGGGCCCTGTGATTTGTCGGGGTGGCTCATATACAGGTAGCGTTTTAATTCTCCCTCTTGGGCAAATCCCACTGCTGTCATCAGGCCTAGTAACGCAAGAGTTAATCCGCGCATAGCATTACTCCTAAATCCAAAAAAAGCATTTTTGAAAATATACGTTCACCTTCTAATATAAAATCAATTAAAGGTATTCGTTCAGGTTGTGGGCCTACAAGGCCGTACTCCTGAGAGCACAGTGTCCGTGTTAGCAGAGTTCGTGATTCACAACTTTTTCACGATTCCATAGCGCTTGGAAAATTTTCATGGTTTGCCATTGGTTTCGTTATTCAGTCGAATACCAACTAGGCCGAATGCGTGTGCGAAACCGGGTTGATCAAATCGTCCCAGACGTTGGAAAACCTTCCCGACAAAACTGCGGCTCCGAACCAGGCAAGAAATTGTTCAAAGTAATTTTCATTGGGAGTGGATCCGGTACGACCGGTAAGATTTTTATCGGATGGGTTTCCCCACGAATCTCTCTGTTCGGACGCGAAAGCCAGCAAAGCTTCGGCCCAGTCTTTAGAACCCGACGGCCCGAGAGTGGAAAATGCCGCGCAGGCCCACATGGCCACCGTGAGTTCACTATATTCACGCCTTGAACGTTTCTGGCCATTTCCCAAAACGAACGTGTCGCTTTCCGGAATCAGGTTTCCATCCATGGTATAGAAATTGGCCCGTTTAGGACACCCAATAAAAGCCGTGGCGGCATCCAATCCGGCAAGAGCCCCTTGGAGGCGCCGGGGCTGAGGAAAAGGGTTTGGTAACATTGGTCAACCACTGCATTCCAATTGTGATCGGGATCAACCTTAGCGAATATTTTGAGATTGGCTGGGGAAAAATAGCCGGGATTGATGAAATCCTTTCCACCCCATCCGGCGTCGGGAGCCAGGAATTTTCCTTCCACGACCACAAAATCCCAGATACTGCGGATAATTTCTTTGGCCCTTTGCTGATATGTCACCCCTTTTGGGCCGGTATGCCGCTTCCATAGTCCTTTGGAAGCCAAAGAGTCCGCGAAGAGTAGGAATAATGCGATGTCTTGATCGGCATCGGTTGCCATTCCCTCTCCGATTAGGCTGCCTTTGGCGTCCACGCGCCAATCGTACCGCTTTTTCGAATTGTTCCACATGGCCTTTTCCGCCGCATCCCAAATCCGGTTGAAGTTGGTTTGATCACCGGAATAAAGCGCGACTATCATCCCATAGGCTTGACCTTCCGAAACCGCATCACCGGGCAGTTCGGATTGGGGGCGATGCACGAGTCCGGTCTGGTAGGGATCCACATTACGGCGGATAATACCCCTGGCCGTTCGGGCCAGGGCCGAATCCAGACGCGAGTCCTCGATTCCGGGAAGAGGTGATTTGGGTGGCCCGAAGGCGTTCACTTCAATTTTTGCCATGCCCACTGGGATTAGGATACCCATTGGAATGAGTCAATGTAAATATCTCATTCACCTTTAGTGGCTATTCAGGCTATCCGGTTGGGCGATTTTGACCGGCCCTCCTTCCCGATTACCGAGTTGGAAAGTGGTAAACGTTTCCGGGATGATACAAGGGCTTTTCCTTGCCCAACAAATCGAATAATCGGAGCATTCCGTCCCCTGGCTCTCCATGAAACAATGGGCCCGCAAGACCCCGGATACCGACACTTTCGGAGCCGCAGCATTCATCGCATACTTTATTGGCCAAGGGATCATAATTGACTTTGTTTTTTTCCATGCACCCTTCGCGAATCACTTTCCCATCTACCACCCGCCCCACACCGAATTGATCTCCGGCCCGTACGGGCTCCGAGCCGATAAAATCGATTTCGAGCATCTTCTCTCCTTCGACCTCAAGAGGAGCATTACTGTTTGTCCCCAGCAACTTTTTCAATTCATTGTCCATGGGACGAATCAGGTTGGCGATGGTTTTTTTGGTCTTCACGTCGATCACCTCACCCGAGGAAGGGTAGGCTACCATACCGTCCAAACCCATAGTCACCCACCCCGGAAAGACTTTTGTGGCGATACTCTGTTTATACTTGGGTGGCATTACCGTCACATCGTAAATGTGAAGGTGGTCGTTCACCCCGTCCACTACCCAGATTTCCGTTTCATCGGCGGTCATGGCGATTCCGTGACTGGGGGAAGGCTTGTGGCGGGCCAAATCCGAGCCGCGGGGATAGGGCTTAAAACCTTCTTTCGTGACATCCACCCGATGGAGCATTTTTCCCGTGGTCACGTCTCCCACCTCGAAACCAATCAGATGATTCACGTTGACGAAGGCGAGGGTGCCTTTGCCGTTCATGGTAAAGGGGCGTATCACCTCGGTAAAAGGACCGACTTTCTTCACCACCTCCATTTTTTCCACATCCAATACCGCTAAGTGCTTTGAACCTATCCCGGCCAAGTAGGCCTCTTTCCCGTTCTGGTTGAAGATGGTGTTATGGGAGCGGAACCCATTTCCGGCGGAAACCTTTCGGATTTCCTTTCCAGTGATGGCGTCGTAGATGACCCAATAGTCTTGGTAAAGCGGTGCTTGGACGATTATTTTGCCATCGGGAGAGAGGGCTCCCCTATCGCAACCTCCGGTACAATTAATCTCCCAAAGCGATTTTTCAGTCACTAAGTCGATGCATTCCAGTTTTTTAAGGGTGGCGATATACATGCGATTGGTGACCGCGCTGGCCATGAACCCCTTGATATTGTCCGGCACCGTTCCCGAGGCATATCCCCGCGTAGGGATGGCTTTAACGAACTTGTAATCGTTTTCCACGTCAAAAACCAGGACACCGTGGCCACCGCTGGGAAGGAGATAATCTCGAATTCCGGGTGAAGCCACGTAAAGGTAGCGTTTTATGGTTTTCTCTTGCGCCCATAGCGCCGAGCAGCAAATCAGGACGGCAAGTATCGGTTTCATTTCACCCCGGTGGATAGGACCAATTCTCATTCCCAAAAATTTAACCTGCAAATGGGAATTGCGTGGGTTAAAATTTCACCCCGAAATGCGCGCCGGGCTCGAAAAGGATTTTGCTTTTCACGTTTCCGTATTCGGGTAGTGTTACCGGCGATGCAAAGGGTTCTTGATGACCTCTTGGCTTAAATTCCACATCATTTCGATGTTTTCAGAGTCATCGGTATATGCTGGTGCGTGTCGTGTTCTCAGAAGCTCGCGTATAATTTGAAAAGGATTCATTTTCCCTTTCGGAGCGGGAAGCATAACCCGGTAGTCGCTGTCGATTAGCTTGCCGTTAACTTCTCGGAATTCCATGGAGGTGCAGATGCGAAAATAACACTCGCCCATTCTCTTTTGAGAGAGTGCGAAGGGATTCAGGTTTTGTATGAGAGGAGCGATAATCCGAAAAATACCCGAGAAATTTTTCATGGTTTCCCTGGATATCCTGGTCACAGGAATCATAACGGCATTGACCTTGACACCCCGCTTCCGATACTCCTGCCCCATGCGAATCGTCAACAAAATAAGCCCCATTTTGGAATCCCCGTACATTTTATAGACTGTATAGGGACGTTTATCCGAAATCTCACCCCGGAGGTTATCGAACTCTATGGCACGTTTGGGATCGAAAAAGTTTTTAATGTTGGTACTGGAAGCATTCAGCACGCGGGGGTCCCGGGATTTTTCCAAATGGCCGAGCAATAGTTCAGTCAAAAGTAGGGGGCCGAATACATTGGTCGCAAAGGTCAGTTCCAAGCCGTCGGGACTAAACTGGTAGGTTTTTATTCCGTGGTTGAAATATCCGGCATTATTGATGAGAACGTCGATATGCGAGTATCGGAGTTTGACCTCGGTACAGAATTTGTGGATGGATGTGAACGATGCGACGTCCACCTCCATGACCCCGATATTCTGGGAAGCAGTGGCCGATTGAATCTCTCGCTTCGCCGCCTCTCCCTTTTCCAGGTTTCTGCAAGCGAGAATGACTGTCCAGCCTTCAGTTGCAAAGCGGGTTGCAGCCGCCTTGCCAATCCCCGAATTCGCACCGGTTATAAGGACGATTTTGCTTTCAGAATCCGTATCTTGCATAATGAGCAAACCTCACACCCCTCCGCGAAACCGCTCCACTAAAGCGAAACCTTGCGGAGGCGAAGGGAATTTGCAATTACCGATACAGAACTAAAACTCATGGCAGCAGCAGCCAAAATGGGGCTGAGCAGCAATCCGAAGGCTGGATATAGCACGCCGGCGGCGATGGGCACACCCAGCGAATTATACAGGAACGCGAAAAACAGGTTTTGCTTGATATTCCCCAGCGTAGCACGGCTCAAAAGTCGGGCACGAGCAATGCCGTTCAAGTCGCCCTTCACTAAAATGATGCCGGCGCTTTGCATGGCCACATCGGTTCCTGTGCCCATGGCTATGCCTACATCGGCCTGTGCCAACGCCGGCGCATCGTTGATGCCGTCGCCGGCCATGGCCACCTTCCGCCCCTCCGCTTGCAGCCGCTTGATATGCTCCGCCTTTTGCTGGGGTAACACCTCCGCCACCACCTCGTCGATACCCAATTGGCGAGCCACGGTTTCGGCAGTAGTTCGACTGTCTCCCGTCAGCATCACCAAACGCACACCGGCCGCATGTAATTTACGGATGGCATCGGGTGTTCCCGCCTTCACCGGATCGGCCACCGCCAGTACCGCCGCAGCGCGATTGTCCAGCACCACGAACATGGCGGTCTTTCCCTCGCGCCGCATGGACTCGGCCCGCTCGCGCACCATACCCGAATCGATTCCCAAATCCACTAAAAGAGCGGCGTTCCCAACCGCTACCATTTTTCCGTTGACCTTGCCCTTGGCGCCCTTACCCGTGATCGATTCGAAATCCGCTACGGGAAATAGGCCTATACTTCGTCCTTTTACACCCTTGACTATAGCCGCCGCGAGTGGATGCTCGCTGGATTGCTCCAGGCTTCCGGCCAGAGCCAGTACCTCCGATTCGGTGAATCCCTCCTCCAAGACGACATCCACCAATTCGGGGCGGCCTTCGGTAAGCGTACCGGTTTTATCCACCACCACGGTATCCACTTGGTGCAAGAGCTCCAGCGATGCGGCATTCCGGAAAAGAACTCCCGCACCGGCGCCTTTTCCAGACGCCACCATAATCGACATGGGAGTGGCCAACCCCAGCGCGCACGGGCAGGCGATTATCAAAACCGCCACGGCATTGACAACGGCATATGCCAGCGAAGGCGCCGGTCCCCATACCAGCCAGATAAGAAATGTGGCTAACGCCACCAGCACCACTGCGGGCACGAAAACCGCCGAAACCTTGTCGGCCAATCGTTGAATGGGGGCGCGGCTGCGCTGAGCCTCAGCCACCATTTGCACGATTTGCGCCAGCAGCATGTCGAGGCCAACCCTTTCCGCCCGCATGAGAATGGAGCCTCGCCCATTAAGTGTAGCGCCAATGACCGGATCTCCCTCCTGTTTTGCCACGGGCACGGGCTCGCCGGTCATCATGGATTCATCCACCTCGGTTTTGCCCTCAAGCACGGCGCCATCCACAGGTACCTTCTCACCAGGCCGCACGCGTAGGGTATCCCCAGGATGGACGTCTTCGAGGGGCACATCCTCCTCGGTTCCATCGTCACGAACACGGCGGGCCGACTTGGCCGCCAACCCCAGCAATGAGCGAATGGCCGTACCCGTTTGGCTGCGTGCCCGGAGTTCCAGAACCTGTCCCAACAGCACCAAGGTTACGATAGCGGCCGCGGCTTCAAAATAAACACCAACCTGTCCCATGGCGTCGCGAAGTTCAGGGGGGAACACACCCGGAGCCAAGGTCGCGAACAGACTATAGAGATAAGCCACGCCTACGCCCAGACCGATGAGAGTAAACATATTGAGGCTCCTGAAACGGAGCGAATCCCAGGCACGCTGGAAAAAGGGGTATCCTCCCCATAATACCACTGGTGTGGCCAACAGCAACTCCACAAAGGGCCGAATCGCATGCGGAAGCCAGCGGAACAGAATAGGCGCCAACATATGTCCCATGGCCACGATTAGCAAGGGAATTGTCAGACTCAGGCTTATCCAAAAACGTCGCCGCATGTCGAGCAACTCCGGATTTTCCTCCTCCTCCAGAGTCACCAATAACGGCTCCAAGGCCATCCCGCATTTCGGACAAGCACCGGGGGCATCCCTGCGTATTTCCGGATCCATGGGGCAGGTATAGATAGTCTGGGCCCCTGATAGCTTTGCCATAGGTTTAGGGAAACTCCCGGGTTTCGCCTTAGCCGAGTGCGCGTCTCCCGTAGGCATGGAAACCGAGCTGTGGAGTGAAGTAAGGACTGATGGTTCGGCTGACTGCTTGGTTGTTGCCGCACTCCGATATTTTTCCGGCTCTCGATTGAATTTCGCTTCGCAACCCTTCCCGCAGAAATAATAGGTTTCGCCCTGATATTCCACTCGACCGGCCGCCTTTTCAGGTAACACAGTCATACCGCAAATAGGATCGATTTTACCCAGCCCGGCCTGGCCGTCTTGATTGGTGTGGGAATGGTCTTGCATAAGCTCCCCGGAGTTTGGCCTTCACGGAATTTTACTCGATAAATTAGCCTAAATCGGGAATGAATGGCAGAGTTTCCTCGATATCGATGGAAATCTATTTGGTCAATGTGACCAGGGTTCACCCATTCTCAAAAAACCTCAGCCCAATATTAATTTCGAGGATATTATAAAAAGGGTAATGAGCCTTTAAAAGCTTTAGCCTGGTAACGCAACAATTAATTATTTTTTCATGCTGCCTACAATCCCACGGTTGGGCAATGCGCCATCCCGGAATTTTACACAGCACCGAAGAATTGGGTTTTGTTAAAGAACAAATCTCAGCCGGCAAACAGCCCGGGAAAAATGCATTTGTAAGAATGCAAAGTTCCACACTCGCATCATTATCCTATACGCCCAAGCCATTTCAGATAGTGGAATGCGGATCATATAATAATCCAAATCAAGGATGTAATGAATTCAATGATGATGCCGCTTCCGCCTATACCCATTCGCTAATCTGGGCACTTACAGGAAAGCAGGAACACGCCGATAAGGCTCGGAGTATCATTACGAGTTAGACGAGAAAATACCAGAAAAATATCAATACCAACTCCAGACTGGTCATAGGCTGGGCTGCGTCCTATTATGTAAACGCCGCGGAGATTCTTCGGTATACAAACTCCGGTTGGAGTGAAAAAAATACTGAAAAATTGAATGTGACGCTGGACAAGTTCATGGTATTTCTGAAAATCGATTCAATCCCCGCGAATAATTGGATACAACCCATGATGAAGCCCAAATGGCCATTGCCATCTTCCAGGATGATCATGAGGAACTGGCTAGAGCCCTAAAGCGGTAGCAGTTTTATCTGCCGATATATATTTACCAAAAAAGTGATGGTTCGATTCCGAATAAAGCACCCTGGAGAACGGATGCCCAGATACTGCAAATGTGGCAAACCGGTATTCGCGGTAATCAATTCGTGGACGGACTGTGTTGGGAAACCTGCCGCGACCTGGGTCACGTAAACCTTGGATTCGGATCTATGACCTATGCTGCCGAAACCGCCTGGAAACAGGGCTTTGATTTGTTTGAACCCAATAAAAAACGACTGACGGATTTTATGGAATTGCATGGTACTTGGATGACTCGTTCCGTAAAAGCATCCGATTACATCTGTGACGGCGTAGTTAAAGCCAGGCTGAGCAACACCTCCGGCATCACCCCCCCCCAACGGAGGAGGTGGAGCGGCCTGGGAAATAGCTTATAACCACTTCAGCACTCGATTGGGTTACTCACTCCCCTATTCCAAACAGCTGATCGATCGACATCGGCCACGCATGGTATCCTGTTGGATTCACAGGGGAAAACTTTATGGAATGAATTTTCACCTGGCGGCGAATTAATCATTCCCAACCGAACTCTATCCAAAAGCCACCTATTTTGAAGATCGAAAACCTTACTAATAGCTCTGTTGGAGGCCTTAAATACCGGCAGAACCCATTTTAACGGGTGGAGTGCACTCCCGGGCATTTGTCGCAGTTAGGCCTCGGGAATCTCCTCGGGCTTTTCCGTTGATTAGAATGAAACAATAACTGGTAGCGGCATTTTGGGTGACAAAGCTACGAAATAGGGGTAAAATCAAAAGTGTTCCCAATTGGCAACAGAATTCGGAGCGATAAACTACGAAATTTTCCGGGTCGGTATATATTTCAAGCAGAATTTGGAACGTGTTTTTTCCTAAGGAGCCCACAAATGTTTGGTAATCTGATTTTATCCCTGAAGATGGGGGTAGCCACCAAAGTTGCCATAGCCCTGGCGCTTTCGGTGCAATATTCATTTTCTTTGTGGTCTGTTACAGGATTACCTAAAACACCTCCCAGAATTTGGGTCCATTCCGATATCCATCCGCCAAATACCGGAGGCGATCAGGACGACCTCGTCGCCATGGCCATGCTTTTACAATTATCCAATTTAATGGACTTGCGCGGAGTCGTTGTCGGAATCGATACGGATGGATCAGCTTCGGCTTGCCCTACTACCAAGGATTGGCTCCTTAAGAACCACTGGGCTGATTATAAAAAAGAAGTCGCCAACATGAATAAGCATTATGGCGGATACAAGGAAGATATTCCCCTCTATCAGACCGCTTTTTGCCACAAGGATTTTGATGAGAGCAAGCCTCCCAAAAATATCAATGACCCCCAGTTCGAAAGCATGAAAAAATTTATCGAAGAAGCCGAAAAGGGTGAATTGTTCGTTTCGATTTGGGGTGAGTTGGTCGAAATGGCCGAAATCATTCACTATCTCAAAGCGCAAAATACCCCTGCGGCAAAGACGGCATTAAGCAACATTCGCGTTATTCCCCATTGGGTGATTCCCAAGAACGCCGCCAATTGCACCGGTTCACCCAAGGCTTGTGACTATATTTACAAAGTTGGAGCCACCAGTGAGGTGGCGTTTTACAACATCGGGGATATCGGCGAAAAAGGGATAGTCCAAAATTCATGTAATGAAAACCATTTTTTGAATGTCGATATTGTCAAAGCCTCAAATGTCGGAGCCCATATCAAGTGGAAATCAATTCAATACGCCAAGACGCCGGATATGTCGGATGCAGCCTCCTTTTTGGTTCCCCTTGGCGCAGGCGGAGGAATGGCGAATTTTAAAAGCGATGGTTCCCATAGCGACAGTAAAAGAAATGATATCTGCAAAGACCGCCCCCAAATTTTTAAATATTGGGAACGAGGCGCTTTAGCCGCTCAAGGCCAGGGCACTTACGCTCCGCCCTATGGCGCTTCCACTTCCATCGACTCGGATGCGGCAAAACTTTCCAGCGATAGGCATGTGACATTTGCTGCCGGCACTTTGCAATTCAAGGGCGATTTCGGAACCAATGCGTCAGTAGAAATATTCAATACCCGCGGACAATCCCTTTATGCCTCTCAAACACTAGAGAGCATCCCTTTAAATCTGAAAGAGGGTCTCTATTTTGTTCACATCCGGGACGATAAATCCATCCAATCCAATAAGATTGTTGTAACCGGTAATTAATTTTTAGATAATTTTTAGTCGGCCCCTGTTATAACGACTCCTTTTTCAATAAAGGAGTCTTCTCACAAAAAGGAATACAATGTCTAATCTTCGATTTAGGCTTTTATTGGTTTTTATAGGGTTTTTTCCCATTATGTCCTTGGCGCAAGAGGAATCAATGGGCGGCCCAGAGGCTTTTATGGTGTCCGAAGACGTGAAAGAGGCGCCAAGAATGCATTATCAAGGACAATACGAGGGCCAGGTCAAATTATTTGAAAATTTAACCTCGTTCGTGAAGTTCAGCCATTTTCATGGGACGCCCTACCCTTATGTAAAACAGAGCAATTTTTGGTTTGCAGGCTATGATATTCAACCGGGATTAACTTTCGACCTGGGCGATTTTTATGGAATTCGGTTAGGCTTGGATACCGAGATATTTTATCGATTTCAGGAACGCCACAATATTTCAGGCGGGAGAGACTCGATGAATATATTTCCAGGCTCTGTTCCAGGTACCTTGGATTCGTCGGTAATAAAAAGTTCCTGTGGAACCCCGGAATTGTTTGGGGCTGATACCACTTGGGCCTTTGATTGCGACGACTATAAGGAATATCGGCCCACGGTTACTTTTTCCATATCCTTCCCGATCGCATCCTGGCTTTCCGTTGAGTATCGCAACCGAGTGGAACGCCGCATCATCACCTCACCGAGGCGCTCGGTGGCTAAAATGTATCGACCGCTTTTTAGAATCTCTACCGGCGAATTCTCCTCCCTGATGGGTCTGCAACTCTATGCCTACTATGAAGGCTTTGTAATAGAGCAAGCAAGTTTTCGGTATGAAGTTGAAAGTGGAATCAATTTTCGTCCCGTATCCAGCATTCAGGCAGGGTTAGGCTACCGAATGCGCAATGATCCCACCGACAATAGGGCCCAATGGACGTCCCGCTTAGCCGCACTCTATGTGACTTACTTTTTCGACGCAAGCGGCTGGATAAGTAAATGAAATGTCAAGGAATGCATAAACGATTAGGCGTGCCGGGGTTGAAATTAGGCCTGCTGTTTTGCCTGGTAATATTCTCGCTAAGCGGTAAAGTCTTTGGCCAAGATGGCCATGGGGGAGGAGGGGCCGCGCCTTTGCTCATATCACCGGAAGACTCGTACCGTATGCATTACCGTAGTTTAAATTCAGTCTCGATTAAAATTACCGATAGATTTTCCATTGGCGGGTTCGGGGCGCTCTATTACGGAAAGCCCTGGCCTTTTATCGGGCACTCCCATTTTTGGTTCTGGGGCTGGGATTTTGTGCCCGGCATAAGCATGAATCTCGGAACCATAAAGGATTTCTCCTTAGGCATGTCGACGGAGGTTTACTTCGTCCATCGGGAACAGTTCGAAGAAGGCAAATACGCCTATGGTCCCGACGATTTTGTCGAAGCGAGGCCCCGTGCGAGCGCTTGGGTGAACTACCCCATCTCCCCCTGGTTGAATTTACAACATATCAGCAGATGGGAGAGAAGGATTTTGCAGAGGCCGGATATATTCAGACATACCCAATCTCGCTACCGACCATCCTTTAAGCTTTCCACCAAAGAGTTCCCCTCCTTGTTTAACTTTTCGGTTTTTGCCTATTATGAAGAAATGGTTGTTTTAGGTGCAAATACCGGAATTGAACTTGAATCAGAGGCCGGTTTTAGCTTTCGTCCCATTTCTTCACTTGCCCTTCGGTACGGCCTGCTATGGAATGTAAAACCGGAAATTGAAAAAAAGGGCTATTTAATGAGTACCCTTTATCTCGCTTATAATTTCGACGCCTCAAAGTATTTCAATTTGAAATAATACCCAGTCCGATTCCTGAGTAGAGCCAATGAGCATTGCTGTCATTACCGGTTCAGCCGGTCTCATCGGATCGGAAGCCGTGCGGCATTTCGCCCAAAAAGGGCTTCGGATTATCGGCATTGATAATGACATGCGAGGTATTTTTTTCGGTGAGGAAGCATCTACCTCCTGGAATCGCAAAAGGCTGGAAGAAGAAGTCCCCGGGTACTTTCACCACGAACTCGATATTCGAGATACCCAGGCCATAAACGAGCTCTTTTCTCGGTTTGCGTCGGACATTGTTTTGATCATCCATACGGCTGCGCAGCCTTCCCATGATTGGGCGGCCAGCGATCCCTATTCCGATTTTACCGTAAACGCCAATGGTACCCTTAATCTCCTACAGGCATCCCGGCTGTACTGTCCGGATGCCGTGTTCATTTTTACTTCGACAAACAAGGTTTATGGAGACCGTCCTAATCAATTGCCCTTGGTTGAGTCTGACAAGCGCTGGGAAATTGAACCCGGTCATCGATTCCAGCAGGGCATTACCGAGGACATGAGCATTGACCAGTCGAAACATTCCCTATTCGGAGCATCAAAGGTAGCTGCAGATATAATGGTGCAGGAATACGGGCGGTATTTCGGTATGAAAACAGCCATTTTCCGGGGCGGGTGTCTTACCGGACCCAATCATTCCGGAACGGCGCTCCACGGTTTCCTGGCCTATCTGATGAAATGCTGCGCAACGGGAAAGCCTTATACCATTTTCGGATACAAGGGAAAGCAAGTACGCGATAACATCCACTCCTCGGATTTGATCTCCGCTTTTGACGAAGTTTTCCGGGATCCTGTCGTAGCCGAAGTATTCAATATCGGCGGCGGACGGGAAAGCTGCAAAATCCGGTTCATGGTGACCGGCTAATCCGATTCAAAGTGACCGGCCGATCCGGTTCAAGATGACCGGTTCGGACGATTGACCCGAGGGTGAAAATCCGGTTCAAAGTGACCGGTTTTCGTCCTTCTCAATCC
>JBGTHM010000011.1:0-37902 GCA_041746255.1 Fibrobacteria bacterium
ATCGCGGATTCCATCTTCGCCATTTTGGAAACCGGGCGACGGAATTAGGTTCTACTCACAAGGTTTCCTTGTAGCTTTCCAACCTACGCAAAACGGTATTGACGAATCTATCTTGCGGGGACCGCAGGGGTGAACGCCTCCGCTCGAGCGGCATCCACTGCCCGGGCAAAAGCACCTGGGATTCTATCACTAAATCCACTACTCCCTGCCACCTGACGCGGTCGAGTTTCTTCCGCGCGGCCAAGGCATCCTTTACTATCCACACCAAACCGTCCCCTGTCATGCGGCAATCGAAATTGATGACCTGAGATCGGGACTTTACCACCCGCAGCGCCTCTTGCGGAGCATCCGACGCCGCCCGGATAAGTCGGAGATATAATTGTTCGAATCGGCGTAATTGCTTTTTACGGTAATCAGTAAGCGCCAGGTCGTCGTCACCCGCATAAGAAGCCCTTAGTATTCCATCCAAATCTTCTGGTGGAAGGCCGGGAACCGAGTCCCCTCCGTCCCAATTCCGTTCCAATTGAACCGGGAATTCACGTAAAAGATTTCTCACGATATACGCGGGAAAATGCGTGACGCCATCGGGGACTTTTTCGAGACCGCCGCTTACCTTGGCTTTTTCCAGGCGTCCCAGAAGCGTCCGTATCTCCCGTAACGCCGCGCCGTCTTTTTTCGTTATCTGCTGTCCTTGCCCGTCGGTAAAACCCAACCGCCAAATCCACAAGCGTCCGGCATGCGCATCGAAGGCCTTGTCGAAGCGCCGCAAGCAACCCGAGTCGGCGAATTGCGCCAGGGGTTTCTTTTCGCCGGAAATAATGAACTCCACACCTTGCGCGAACGTTTGCAAAATGCGCCGCAGCCACCGTCGCTGTTCCGGCAATGAAGCGGATAGCCGGTCCACGTCTTCGTAACGGTATTGATCGTGGAATGCCGCGAATTGGCGAATGGATCCGTAGTCGAGCAGCGAGCCATCCATCAATAAATTGTCTCCGTCCCACGAGAACCAGGAGAAGATATATTCCTCGGCCAATTGGGCGCCCAAAGCGGCGTAACGCTCCGCCAGTAAATCCAGCGCCGCGCTCAGCCGTGCCGGATTTTCCCGCGGCAATTCCCACTCCCCGTTGCTCTCCTGACGCTCGATAAAATATTCCATGGCGCGCCGTAGCTCTTCGCGTCTGCCCAATTTCAAATAGCGGAACAAATGCGCCGGCCGTATCAGGTTTTGCGCCGCACGCACTCCCACCGCCGAGCCGTCCGGAAAGTCGATGACGGCCAGGCACCTTTCCGTGGGGATCCCGCGCCGATGAAAAATTTCGCTCATCACCGCGCCGCCCAACATCTCGTCCGTATCGGCGCGTCCCGAGGCATACCCTTGCGTCTCGTCCCCCGTTTGGATTACCTTCCGGGCTTCTTGTGCTCCCGGACTCAAACAAGTCGCCCCCGTTCCCCGGCTGGAAAGGTCCCAGGTTTTCCCCTTGTGGCGTAAACATCCGTTCCAAATGCTCCGGCCATCCCCCGAGGTTTTGCCCCGTTTGTCGCGGTGTTGTTGCTGCAAATATCGGGTGGCCATAAAAGGACCCGCCACCTCCACTTTATCGAATAACTCCGGCCGGTTTTCCGCATCCCATTCGTTCAGAATTTCCAGGCAAAACGTGTCGAGTATGATTTTTTCCAAGGTAGGGTTGAGCGCATCCGGATGTTCAACGGGAATCAATCCCATTTCGCGAGCCAAGGCAAAATTGAAATACAAGACCTTACCGCCTGTCCTGCGACGCGCTTTATAATCGACGAAGCCGTCGGGGGCGGCCACGCGCCAAGGATGACTCCCGTTGATGCGGTGGAAGCGATTGTACATGCGGTAATCCTCTCCTTACTATTATAGAGCTTGACTACCACCCAGAGCCATCCCGATTTGAGTTCTTATAAGGAATCGTGGTGATTTCCGAAGATAATGGGTCTATTTTTCGGCATTTTAATACGAAGGCTTGCTTGGATCGGATTTCAAACAAGCAAATCTCTTGTTTTATCTGTCAATCGCGGTGAAAAAAGGATAGGATTAGGCCTTTAGGAAGCGCAGCATGTTCCCGTTTTTTCCGGAGGCTCTTTTGCGGAAACTCTTCATCCTGTTTCAGATACCGGTTTGTCTCATCAGCATGAGCATGGCGGCTAAACCGTCCACATCATCCGACCGCAGTGTGACGATCGAATGGAACGCGGATTCGTCGGTAATCACCTACAAGACCTTCTATCCCAACGGGAAGGTGAGAAGTTCAGCTCCCAGTGTCGAAGGCAGAGTACAGGGAACGGTGCTACTTTACTTTCCCAATGGGAGAATCCATAAGCGCATTGAATATTCCGACGGATTGATTCAGGGGGACTATGAGCAGTATCACTCCAATGGCCAAGTGAAAACCCGCAATAATTACGATCGAAACAACCTATTACTGGAAAAAAGAATCGATTTCGACAGCACGGGCAAGCAAATTTCCAAATGGAATGCCTCCGGTGAAAATCCACGGACGGGTCGGCTGGATATTTATGAGAGGGATAAAGTACGCGAAAGCATCGGGCTTAAAGACGGTTGGCGCGAAGGCGTTCATGTGAAGCTTACGGCGGCGGGTGATACGCTTCATCGGGAATTTTATAGCCAAGGCCGACTCGATACAGCTCGAAGTTTTTGGAGTGTGGACTATGTGGATCCCGAACGCTCCAAGGAATCGTTACTCCAAGCGGTAACGCCCTATTTGCCGAATATTAAATCTGCATACGAAAGAGTGGTTAAGGAAAAAGTCGCATCGAGCTCCATTTTATTTTTTATCGGCGTACAGGCTGACGGTAAAGTGGGCTGGGTATTTCCGATTATGGATACCTTGTTGAAGCCCCAATTGGTAAAAGCCTTGATGAAGGAGATCCTGACCTGGAAATTCCCGACACATAAATCACCCGAGGATCAATATCTGACCTTGCCGCTCAATTTCGCCGATTAGGCCGATACAACTTCCTCAATCCTCCCGACAGGGAGCCTGCCGCCGGCCGCCTGGTACGTTCACGGGCGTTTATTGCTAAATTACCATTCCACGTGGATACTCTGATTTCATTTCCCAACCTCGAGCCCACCGGCCCCGAATTCCCGCCCGTGACGGTTTCGGAAACCGGGGTATTACCCGAAGAAGCGGCCGGACAAACCGCCGAATTGCATCGGGCCCTCACGCATACGTTCGGCTATAATGTCTTCCGTCCTCACCAACTTGAAATTGTACGGAATATCGTGGATGGGCGCGACGTTTTCGCGGTCATGCCCACCAGAGGCGGAAAGTCATTATGCTATCAGCTCCCCGCACGGGTTCTGAACGGAACCGCTGTAGTTATCAGTCCGCTTATCGCCTTGATGAAGGACCAGGTGGACGCGGCCCGGCAGAACAATCTCGCCGCCTCTTTTCTGAACAGTTCGCTGTCCGCTTCCGACGCATCCTCGGTTTACCGGGAAATGCAAAGCGGCGTTCTCGATTTGCTGTACATTTCGCCGGAGCGCTTCGCCTTGGAAGCCTTCGTGAAAAGCCTGAAACAGATGCCCATCTCGTTTTTCGCCGTGGATGAAGCCCATTGCCTTTCGGAATGGGGTCATGATTTCCGTCCCGATTACCTTGGTTTATCCGGCATCCGCCGCCACTTTCCCGAAATCCCCATAGCCGCCTTCACTGCCACCGCGACTTCGCTGGTCGCCACGGATATCCGCACCAAGCTGGCCTTGCGCAATCCTTATCTGGTAAGAGCCTCCTTCAACCGCCCCAATCTTTATTATGAGGTGCGAGCCAAGCAAAAGGTAGAGGCCCAGATCCTGGATTTTGTGCGCTCGCATCCCGAAGATCCCGGAATCGTATACCGCACCACCCGCGATTCGGTGGAAAAAACCGCCGCATTTCTGGCCAAGCATGGGATCAATGCCCTTCCCTATCATGCGGGACTGCCGCAA
Source organism: Fibrobacteria bacterium (assembly GCA_041746255.1). Classification (GTDB taxonomy): domain Bacteria; phylum Fibrobacterota; class Fibrobacteria; order UBA11236; family UBA11236; genus JBGTHM01. The sequence goes on from JBGTHM010000011.1 coordinate 3,977, forward strand.
AATACCCGGGTCAAGCATCAGGAAGCCTTCAGCCGCGACGAAGCCCAGGTAATCGTAGCCACCATAGCCTTTGGTATGGGTATCGACAAATCGAACGTGCGGTTCGTATTGCATGCCGACCTGCCTAAAAGCATGGAGGGGTACTATCAGGAAACCGGTCGCGCGGGACGCGACGGCGACGCTTCCGCATGCGTGCTTTTTTACGGGGGCGGCGACATTCCCAAGCTGCGGCATTTTCTGGATCAAATGCCCGAGGGTCCGGAAAAAGATTCCGCTCTGAAAAAGCTGAACCAGATGGCCGAATTCGCGTCCCGCTTCCTCTGCCGCCGACGGCAATTACTGGCCTATTTCGAAGAAGTTATCCAAACGGAAAATTGCGCCTCCTGCGACATCTGCAAAGGACTGGTGGAAACCGTGGACGCCTCCCGGGAAACGCAAATGCTGATTTCGGCCATTGTGCGCACGGGTGAACGCTTCGGCGCGGGCCATGTCATCGACATCCTGCTGGGAGCCGATACCCAGAGGATACGGGATCTCGGACATGACGCCTTGAAAACCCACGGCGTGGGAAAGCATAAGGACCGTAATTATTGGCGGTTTTTGGCCGGTGAATTGGTGGCACGCAATATTCTCGCGCTGGATCCCGGCCCCTACCCGATTTTGAAGCTGACCGGGGATTGCCTCCCTCTGCTCAAGGGCGAAGCCAATTTCGAGATTCTCAAAGGCAGGGACGAAGTCAAGGAACGGAAAAAGGCGGGGAAAAACCGCGAGGCCGATAGCGGAAGCGAACCCACCGGAGACGATGGTTTGTTCCAAGCCTTGCGCGCCTTGCGTAAAACCTTGGCGGCGGGCCAGGGCATTCCGCCGTATATGGTTTTTTCCGACAAGACCTTGCATGAGATGTGCACCAAGCTTCCCGTGACGTTGGCCGATTTGCGCGAGGTATCGGGAGTCGGCGACGCGAAGCTGGAGCGCTATGGCGAAGAGTTCGTGCGCGCGATTATAGCCTACGACGGAAATTCATTGTAACCGTCGCCCTGTCTGCAAGCTCCCAAGCAGACGGGAAATTCTTGCCATGGCCTCCCCCAGGATTTAGGTTAAGCACAAGGCCAGAGCGCCTCACGTCGGCTGATTATCTCCCTTTAGCGAGGCGTTATATGCAAGCAGTGGAAAGACATGAAATCGAAGCGGACTGGCGCCTGCGCGGTTTCAGCTGCGATATGTGGGTTGAGCCTCCCGGCGCCAAGTGGGAGGATTTCATCCATGACATGGATGAATTGGTGGTGGTGCTGGTCGGGCATGTGGAATTCGAAATCCAGGGACAGCGCCACCGACCGGCCATAGGAGAGGAATTGCGGATTCCCGCGGGGGCCCGCCATTCCATTCGCAATTTAGGCGACACCTCCGCACGTTGGTTATATGGTTATGACAAGGGGGGAGCCGCCGATCCTTCCTTCTTTGGTTGAAGCCGTCTACACCCTGAGCCTACCATCGGGTTTTTATCTACCTTCCCGACCCTTTGGGAGGAAAAGTGGAAGAAACTCGAAGGGAAAATTCCCTTCTTAAATTGCAGGAACCCGGGCCCTGGAGTCAAGCCCTGGCCGCAGCCCGCGCCAATCTTATTCCAGGATTGGTTCTGCAAAGCTTCGCCCTGGCCATCGTATTCGGGTATTATTTCCTTCCACCTTTTCAGGCATTTCTCAACCAAATCGCCGATTTCAAAACCGCATGGGGCTGGTGGTACAGCCTGGTGGCCACCGCCCTATTCGGCGGGTTAATCCCTTTTCTCTATCTCCGATTGCATCCGGCCACGCGCGCCTCTACTCCCCCGGCCTATCTTCTCTTTTACTTGGTTTTCTGGGGATACAAGGGATTGGAAGTAGATGCCCTGTATCGATTGCAGGCCCTGGTATTCGGCTCCCATCCCGATATTTCCACCATTGCGGCCAAAGTGGCTGTAGACCAATTCATTTACAACCCATTTTGGACCGCACCTACCGCCCTGGTGGTTTTTCTGTGGAAAGACGAAGGGTTCCGCCTAAACCGTTTGCAGAACCGCAACTGGATTGCCTTCTTCCGCCGGACCCTGCCCGCGGCGTTGCTGGGTACCTGGGCCGTATGGATGCCCACAGTCGCGATTATCTATGCCTTGCCTTCCGCCCTGCAAGTTCCGCTTTTCAATATCGTGCTTTGCTTCTGGGTGCTCATGTTCACCACCTTGACGCGTCCTAAAGTTTGATGGGATAAGGCCCGGCACGAAAAACTTTTGCGGCCTTATCAACTTATGCACCAAGCATCCTCGCGTATCCTAGATAAAAAACACTACTTTGATCTGCTCCTACTGGGTAAACCATAACGTTGTCATGGGATCGTACGGGTTCGGATAGTTGGGATTGAGCTTGGTCTCATAGGGGCGGGTTCGCCTTCGTCATCACCAAATCGAACAATTCGCTTTTATTGTTGAAGTCCAAAACATCCAGCACATTATTCTGGTCTTACTGATAACCGAACAGGGGACATTGAGAACAAGGATCGGAAATTCAGCAGCCTGCATGCCATTGAAATGTCCATGCCTATTTGCGCTTCAACTGTTTCATTGTGCCGATAACCGCTTACCTTCCAGAGAATAGCGAACGCCATCCCGAATTATGGACAGGCTGTTTCCCAACAAAGTCAAGCCACGGTATCCTTTCACATCAGGGCGACCTACAGATTCTTGGATTCCCATAACTCCCTCTTTCCCCAACTCACCGTGTGTCATTGTTTCCCAGATCATATGGTGGGTGCTATGTCCCGAGGGGCGAATCTTGCTGATGATTAGTTGCTTCGTGAAAGGCATCTCCCGCCCCATACGGTTATGGAAATGGTTGTACCCGATTTCCCAGGTATCTACCAAACGTATCTTAGCTAGCTTTCCACCACAGAGGCCTGCGGGGGGTGAGTTTCCTAAAAGAATTCTCGCATGAAATTCCATGCCTGCAATGATTCTGTCCGCCTCTTCGCCGTAGAGATCAATACGCTGATGAAAGGCGATTTCAGCTCCATTGATCAGAGCGGCTAAGCCCATCTGGGTATGGCCGAAATCCCGGCATGTCTCCTGGCACAGTCCATTCGGCCAAATCTTGGGAGAATACCATCTCTTGATCAGATTCGTGGGATCGTCAAAATTTTTGGTGTTAGCAGGCCTAAGGGGAAGGGGCCCGTCAGACGTAAGGTAGAAATAGGCCGGCACCCTTTTTCGCCAGAGGGATACGCCCTGATTGAAGGCGATGGAGTCCTCGTTGAATATCGCGATCGAAAGAGTTGCCTCGATGAAGGACAACTCCCAATTGCCGTTACGAGTCGCGGCCCCGTTCCTGACTAAAGGCAAAAAGGCCTTGTTCATCATCGATTGGAACTGGTTGCGGCTGGCCTCACCCCAGGCGGGATAGGTGTTTCGGAGTATCATAGCTGCACGCACAAAAACAGGTGCAACCCAGGAAGCCTGTAAGGGCGCATTATTGTTCGTATGGGATTCAAGCACCGTGGACCAGGCATCTAGAATGGCGGCGGATTTGGAAGCATGGGCCACTTTTCCGGTGAACATCCAGAGCAACGCTTGGGTATAAGCTGCTTTGGCATCATCCTTTTCATCGGAACAACCGACGTCAGGCATGGAGTAATAACCGCAATCCACATTGGCTCTGGGACGCGGAGACCTAATGAGGGAAGCAAAGCCATCCGACTGCATCTTTGCGAATGCGCTTTTCCATGGCTCGACCCCGGCCTCGACTCGACCTTTAATGTATTCCAATTGGTTTTGGTTATTGAGAATGGCTTGCTGGTAGGGTTGTGCCGCCGTCAACCGTGCAAGGTTCCCGATCAATATGAAATAAATTACATAGGATTTTAGCATAACTGAATCACTCCTATTTATTCGTTAAATTAACGACGCAATCCAATTTTCGCCGCTAAAAAAGAAATTATTTTCGTGACAGTTTATGCTTTTAGAGATCACATCCATATCGGACTCGAAATTTTAGAATCGGAGTAAGTTCAACGCGACAATGCAAACACCCTTTGGGGGGCAATGTATAGTGAGCTGCACTTAGACCTTCAAGATTTGGTCCCGAAATCGATACGATTGAAGGAATACTTACCAAAGGAAAATGAGCGATTTTGAGCGATGCCCGCTATCCTCACTTTTTGGGGAATACGTATCTAGAATCCGACCATCCAAACTCAATATTCGAAGAGGCCTGTCAGGACGGGCATTTTGTCGCAGCTCCTCGAACCGTATACTGGCATGGGGGAAATATTGAGTCGACGGCCCAACGCGGACATGTTCGACCTCATACACGGCTATATTATCGAAATAGGAATACTGGGTGGCGTAAGTGCCGTTTGAATTCCTGGGCGCCCAATCCGGGCTGTTGCCTCCGAGAAAGGTGGAGAATAATACCTTGTTAATTTCTGCGTCTGCATTATCGAGCTTACGGAATTGTGCGTTTTCACGCTTCTGGACGAGCTTACCGTTCGCATACAAGCGGAAAACTCCATTGGAAGCCGAGGCGGGCTTATTCACTTTTACATATTGACAAATCGATTGGTATTCGCCTTTTTTCATTTTATAACCATTTACGCCGGTACCATTCTCTCCATGTGATTTTTTCATTTTCTGATGGTAAGTGTACGTTATAAGACTTCCTCCATTACCCCACATGGCCCGCGCTGACCATCCATCGGGCTTGATTGGGTTGCCTCCGGTTATCTTATTCACGGGGCCCAGGCCATGTAATTTCCCACCCTTTACAAATTGAAAATTTTTCTCAAACATCACATCGAAGCAAAGAGTCGCTTCCATCAAATTTTTAGGCAATCTAAGATCAACCACGATTCGCTCGCTACCTCTGGAGTCTCCGACATATTCAGCCTTTAAAGCGGTAGAGTTACCGACACCCATCGTTTCGGAGAGGGTCAATTTACGATGCTGGAGAAGAGTAGTCAGGAAATTGTTTGAAGGGACAGAAAAATTTGACTTCGATTCAAAATCAATCCAGATAACGGGAGTTGGTTCCGCCGCCAATAAGGGATTAAGCCACAGGCCACCGACTAGAGCGATAAAATTGTAGCCAGCTTTTCCCCGTTTTTTATGATTTGATTGCACGATATCCCCCCCCTTTTCGTAATTTCCCATCAAATTTTTTACGAGACGAAGTGAACTATTTTATTCTCGTGGGTTTTTTCCGTTAATTTCCTGGAGGCCCTGAGCGCCCATCCACTCACCCTGAAGCGAATAAAAGCCGGTAGGTTTATCCGGGTGATTCGTTAATTGCATAACCATGCCCGAAGAAGTGCGAATTTTTTTGACCCGGGGCGAGAGAGAAGAGTAGGCTTGAGATGATTGATCCCTCGCAATATTTACAGTCTTTACAGTCGCTACCTTTCCGTTGTGAAACAAGGATGCCTTCGGAATCGGTTCGGCCGAAGAATTTTGCCCAGGAATTTTCCATAAAACGTGAAAATCCCCTTTCATGGAACCGTAGTCTTCGTGTAAATTCATTGCTCTGTAGTTGCCGTTATTGACAACGACGAACAAAGGATGCTTTCCGGCTTTTAAACCAATAGGATACCCTACATCCTTCCAAAACATACGCCCACGATTGTCCCTTAAAAAATTTTCGACCAACTTGGTATTACCGATATAGAGCGCCGATTGATTTTCGGTTCTAAGATAAAAAGTATAGATCCCGTCTTTCTCAACATTAAGATACCCCGAGAATCTCAACCCATATTGTATATCCCCCCCGGCCACTTCAAAATTAAAATACGGCGTGACGCCGGAACGGGTACCCAATGATCCCGAATTTCCCGGATTCTTTGCAAAAATATCCGGAGCATACTCATAAAAAAGCCCGGGCTGCAATTCCTTCGGCGCCTCATATGTTATCAGAGGCTTCACAACGAGCAGGTATTTCTGTTCGACCAATCCACCTCCGTTGTCCTCGGCCCTGAGCGTAAATTCATAGGATCCGGGAGTGGCATTGACTTGCCCGACCAAGATGCCCGGATTCTGGATGGAAATATTTCCAGGTAAGCTTCCCGCAGCAACAGACCAAGCTTTTATGGATCCCCCTCCATAAGTTTTCAGGGGTGCGGAGTAATTCAAACCGGTATAGGTTTCAGGCAATCGCCAACCATAAACTTTTGGGGGAATTTTCACATCCATCTCGCCCTTCAGTAAAGTCCCGAGGCCCCATTGACGACTAATCATGTCCGGCCTCAAGCGTTCGACGATACTACGAGAATACGTCATTTCCATCTTGAGGCGATTATGGTAGTGGTTATAGGCCATCTCCCACCCGCTGGCAATCGGAGAATTGCTTTTATATCCACCGGATTTATTCTTTAAGGGTTCGCCTATGTATTCATGGCTTCGGGCAAGCCTACTGTCCAGAATACTATACAGATCTATTCCCTGCGTCCAGCCAATTTCCGCCGCTTGCACCAAAGAACCCAGACCCATTTGAGTGTGCTGCAGATCGCGCATTAACTCCAAAGGCCGGCCATTTTCAAAGGGAATATTCACGGGCAGGTATAATCGGTACCTTTCCACCGCCAGATTAAACATGTCAAGATCATCCTTGAATATGGCAACTGTCATTAGGGATTCGGTTATGGTGGACATCCAATTATTTTCATGATCTACTCTGGAAAGTAAAGTGGGTAAAAATACCCTGTCCGTCATTTCCAAAAACCGCTTCTCCACCGCCATATCATAATCCGGGTACGTATATTTGATTATTTCCGCTCCCCGGAAAAAGGGCGCCGCGCACCAGCCTATGACCAAATCCTTGTTATCGCCCGTCACTTGGGTTAGGACCTTGGCCCATGCATCCATGATTTTCAGTACGTTCTCAGCATAAACCTTTTCTCGGGTAATAAACCACAACAAGGACTGGGCCCAGGCTGCGTTCGCATCTCCCTCTAACTCCGCACCACCATCATCAGGGTTGTTGTTATATCCAATATTCAGCCTGGCCTGCGCACGGGGAGCATAGTTTTTGTTCGAAAGGGAGGAGGCGATCAGCCTATCATAGGCCATCTTTTGAGGTTGCGTATTTGCTAAAACTCTTTCCCTGATTTTGTTTAAATCCTCTAGATTAATCAAATGCCCCGGATGTACAAAGTTAGCAGCCGCAATTGAACTTGTTGTAGATAAAAAAGCCAATAAGAACCTAATCAATACCGACATGCATCCTCTTTCTATGGCTATTCGGTCGTTCGGGAATTCCGCAATCCGTGAAATTCATTGCACGACATTAATTTTGGTTTAACCTATGGCGGGGACGGATTTCTGGCCATAGACCCGGATGCAAATGTGGTGAAATTTACTTCACCACCATTTGATGGTATTGCGGCTGGCCAGTGCGGAATAGTGGAGCATGTACTCTGGCCACACGGAGGGGTGGTAATCGGGATTGCGGGATTGGTGGAACATGGAATAATGTTTGAACTCAAATTCCTCAAGGCGGGGTAAGGCACCACTCAGATGCTCCCCCACGATGTGAGCGAGGTAATCCAGCCTGGCTGCCACGGCGCCCATCCTGCCCTCGATGACTTCTAATCCGAACGGGCTGCGTTCCTTCAGCCAGTATTCACGGTAAAGCTTGCGCGTTTTGGCCAGTTTCCGCGACGCGGAAGCGATTTCTTCCAATTGCCGCTTCATGGCTTTTTTATCCTTTTTCCGATATGCGGCGACGAGGTTTCGACGTAAATCGCTTTTCACGGAGAGGAAATCGCAGAAACTTTCCGCAAAACGGAACAAGGGTTGAAAGGGGCTTTGGGCACGGCTATGCACGGCCATTTCCTTGGCGAGCTCCCGGTAGAATCCTGCGGCGGGACGTACCTTGGACGCGCCGCTGAAAAGACCTTGCGCCGGATCCTCATAGAAAAAGCATTTCCCCACGTTGTAGGGGAGTAGGGATTCCACCTTGTAGCCTGCCGTATCGATTTTCTCGACCGACCGAACGGCGTCGTAATCGAATTGAAAAACGGCAGCGAACTTTCGTTTTGCATGAGACAACACTTCGCTCACTTCCGTGCATTGCGCCAAAAAATAGGTGTGTGCAGGCAGGTTATAGTCGAAAAAACATTCGTGGCCGTCGTCGCCCCAATGCGTGTTGAGGGCGGACCGGACCCCGTTCCGCTTGCCCGATTCGAGCAAAGTGCTGATATTGGATTCGGCCTTATAATAGGCCGGGAAGAAACGAGACCAGCACCAGACTCCGGGAGATACCATAGGATCATACCCCATGTTTTTGAAATCAGCGAGATCCCGGCTGTATTTTTCGACATCGCAATATGCGTACTCCCAGTAGTTCATGGCGACGTCCTTGGGTAACCTACGCGCCTCCTCTCCCTGCATACGCGCCTCGCAGGTGGTGCCCAAAACGATATCGCCCCACATGATGGGTTTAAGCCCCTTCTTTCGGCAAATTTCCGTCACCTTGCGGACATGATCCACGTAAAGCTTGCGGGGATTGATTCCCTCCATTTCTTTGAACGCCAGGCCCCGGCCCAAACCGAAAGTTTCGTCCATCCCGACATGGATAAGATCCGTGTCATAGGGCGCCCTGGCGGCGTCGATGGTTTTTTCGATGAAATCGTACAAGCCATCGGCGTACACGTTGTAGACGGCATCGTTATCCTTGAGCGGAGTATAGTGGGGATACTTGAGAATGTGCTCCATATGCCCCAGGGTCTGGATGCAGGGAAACAGGGTCACTCCAAAAATTCTGCCGTATTTCACCAGATCCCGAATTTCCGCGGAGGAATAACGACCGCGGGCGTATCCAAAAAGCGGCTCACCCGGTACCGTGAAGGTGTCTTCGGTATAGAGGCAAAACCGGTTTAACCCCATCAACGCCAGTTTGGCGATTCTCTCCTTAAGGAAATCGGTCCGTACCACCGCGTTGCGGCTCACATCCAACATAATGCCGCGAAACCGATAGGGCGGAATTTTTGATTGACGAGCCGCGAGCCCATAAGTCATCAGCTCTCCCAAGGCCATGACTAGATCGTCGGTATCGGAATGGGTGATGAGAATTTCATCCTTCGCGAGGGAGATGGAATAACCTTCGTTCCCTCCGCGTTTCCATCGGCAAATCGTTCCGCTCCTTAATGAGAAGGAATCCGGAAACAGACGGGTCAATTCGCGGCCGAGCGGGCATTCGGTAAGTTTGAGTTTCATATTAAAAGGTTACCGTCAGAAACAGACTGGACAGGTTTTGGGAAAACCGCGTTCCGGTTACGGATTCGTCTAAGTCGAGTACGCCATATTCCGCGGTCACATAGGCGCCGTGGGTAAGCTTAATTTCCAGCCCCACGGACCATTGGGATTGAACCAGGTCGAGTTCATCGAAGGTGCGGGAGCCTGCGTCCCGGGCGGTTTCCCGATAAGGATTCGAAGCGATTTGTTGGTACCCGGCCGATAGGATCAGGTTATTCGAAACGCCGACCTGAACGCCGGCATTTACCATGGCGGATTGGAAATCCTGTTGGGAGACGGATATTCCCTTGTCCGTAAAAGCGGGTTGGTTGCGTCCTTCCCGAATATAGCTGCCGGAAAGCGCCAGAGGTCGGGAAAGTTTCAAAAATTCTCCGGCCTGGACGCTTAGGCCGCCGCCCAGACGCCCGTAGGTGGCGATGCTCGTGATCAAGGTATCCATGTCCCGGCCTTCCAGTTCTTGCAAACCGGCATACAGTCCGCGCACCTCGATTTTGCTTTCTAAAAACGAAGCTTCCAAATCCAAGGTCAAGCCGGAGCGGTTCGGGGTGGCAGGACCGTAGGGAAGCAGCAATTGGACATGCGGATCCAGGGCTCCCGCCAGAGATTCCCTTTCCAATTTAGTGAGAGTCGAGCGGGTGTAGGAATTTTTGAAGGTGGGAGCCCGGTACCAATTGTTGGTGCCGTTATACTGGTACGCGGCTCCCTGGCCCCAGAATTCCGAGGTATTGATATTTGTGATGGGATCCACGTTGTACACATGGTGATACAGGGCATCGAAGGTGCTGTAGCCGCCTATGCCCTCGACACCATTTTTGGAATTAAGGACACGCCCGCCTATGAAGGCGGGGGATTGGGCAAGGTCATTGACGAAGTCATTTCCATTTCTGAGAAAACCCACCTTGAGGCCGACAGCGAAAAGCGATTCACCCGACGTATATCCGGCTTCGAGTCCGGCATTTAAAGCATTTCCATCCAGAGCTTGCAACTCTATCAGCTTGGGGCCGGTGAGAGGCCGGGAAATGGGGGTCCACATGCCCGATTGCGGGTTAAGAGTGGAGTCGGGGTAGTATCCCAAGGTATCGAGACCTTCCCGGCTCCGGCGATAGTTGGAAAAAGCGACTTCCAGGCCGAGTTTCAGGGTCAGATTCCGGCTTGCGAGCAAATGTTCACCATCAAAATTTAAATTAATCGCGTTTACCAAAACATTTTCATACAGGACTTGAGGAAGTACCCCTTTTGATGAGGTAAAATGGACGTTACTTCGGGCCCGACTGCTTCCGATATCGTCCACGGCCCGGACATGAGTACCTCCGATTTCGAGCGCTTCGAAAGCCCGCAACTTGAGGAAGGTTCCCCCCATGAATTTTTCCGTGGGTCCGGTGTTGAAAAGCCACCCTAAGCCTACCCCGGGATCGGCGCTTCGCAATCTGCCTCCGGTAAGGCCTGCTTCGAACCCCAGGACTTCGCCCAGGCCTTGGCGGTATACGGCGTTCAAGCCCTGGATGGGACGGCGGTTATCGGCCAGGAACCATTCGTCCATGGCGTTTTGGCGACGGCGGGCGAATATTTCCGGTTCGTACAAGAGTTCCGGTTCGGGAGAGTAAATGGTAAGGGGTGAGTATTTTTGCAATACATCGCCGATGGCGAATTCGACCTTTCCATCAATAATAGATCCACCGTAGTCGAACCAACGGGTGCTAATGGGATTGGGACCTTCCGGGTAATGATTTTGCCAATCCTGGTGCACGCGAAAATACACTCGTCCGCGCGTGTGGGCGCTCGGTCTCGCAATCAAGCCGATATCGGCCTGGGTGAATGCCGCGTTCTCGCCGACGGGGTGTTCGGGGTTAGCGCTTTCGCCGGAAAGCGCGGAGCGAAGGAATTCAGACTTGGCCTTGCCCGTGAGGCTGACGCCGATCTCCTCATCCTCCAGTTTGCGGAGGGTATCCTGGGATATTCCCGGAATCGGGTGGGACGGCTGCGACCATGCTCCCATGGTGAGGGCCAATAATACGATGGCCGTCGCGCCCGCCATCCTATGCTGCTTAAACACCGGTATATCCCTTTCTGCCTAGAACTTTACGTTGATGACCAACTGGGTCAACAACTGCGAAAAGTCCGTCCGGCGATTCTTGGCCGGATCCGCATTTGTTTCCGCTCCGGTTTGGGCGCTGCCCAGATGAGTGGTAGTCCGTTCCACGTCGATCATGCCTCCCGAGACTACCAAGTAGGCGTTTTCGCCTAAAGCATATTCCAATCCCCCGCGGTAATGCCTCTGGGTTTCAGCCCTGGAATATTGATGAACGACTTGTTGGGCCGGGACGGAGGTTTCCTGGTTCCGCAGGGTGGATTCCAGGGTCGCTTGCTGTACACCTCCCAGCAAAGCCCATTTGCGGAAAAACCGGTAATAGCATCCCGCCATCAAAAAATCAGCGGTCACGTCCGGCGACCCCAGGTCGGTTCCGATGCTACCGCGCGTGGATTGGTTTCGCGCGTAACTGGCGGAAACATCCAAGGGCAGGTTCAATCCCAAAGATTTATCCAATTCCAACTTCAAGCCTGCGCCGATTTGGGTGAAGGAAGCGAGAGTCGGTATGCCGTCAATCGGATTTCCTTCGATTTCCTCCAGCTTCACTGCATCCATGGAGGCATGCAAGGTGCTGGCCCAGTGGCCGCGAATCCGAGCCTTGAAGCCGGCCCGGTCAGGAGTCGCCAATCCGAAGGGAAGGGCGAGTTGCAAGACCGGATCGAGATGAACGCGGGATAAATCTTCGGGCGAGAGTACGGCCCGGTTATACGAGGTTTTGGTGAATGGGGCATGCTGGTTCGAGGCCGTCCTGCGTGAAGGACTGAATTTGTATACACCGTTGTTCAGGGCATCCAGAGTGGAATAAAGTTGGCTGGTAGCGAAATCGTTTTCGGTATTCAGAACGCGCTCGCCGATAAAGGTGGGGCTTTGGGCCATGGGATTGAGAAAGGACGCGTCGTTGCGGAGATAATGAGCCGTTAGGAATATCCCGTAAGCTCCATCCCGTGGTTGGTAACCGGCGCCCAGCTCCAGATTGAGGGCGGTGCCGTCCTTTCCGGGAGCCGTCGCCTCGATCTCGACATTCCTGGGAATTCCATCCACACTTTCTTTTTTGAATCGCCAGGCATAGCGGTTAAATTCGCCAGAAGTTGCGAACTCGCCCAGGATCTCCAATGTTACCTCGGAAACTCCCAGGAACCCGGCGATATCCGCACCTCCATGTCCGCCGAATATCCGTAAATCCCGGGCGATGACCGAATCCATCCCATTCAGGGAACGACCGTCATGAACGCCGTCGGGATAGACAGAATTATAAACCACGGGTCCATAGGGAATGAGTTCATAACTGTCCCTGTCGTCGAAAATCGATAGGAAGGAGCCGCCCAACAGGAGGTTGTCCCGCACCAGGATTTGCGAGTTCAAGGCCAAAAAGAAGCGATCCATGTCGGACCGGGAAAGGCCATACCCATGGCGTCCGTCCGGGTCCAGGAACTCGGCCCTGCGCAAACGCGATCCGATGGCGTCGGCGCGGAATTCGCTGACGGGTAAGTCGAAGCGTTTGGCCATGTTGAAGTTCAGACCTTGGAGCACCCGGTTGTTGCCGCCCAGAAACTGTTCCTCCATCAATTCCGCGCGCGGGCGGGAGAATATGAGGGGTTCATAAATCAGGTCGAGCTCCGGAGCCCAGAGGGTCAGGGGCGTGTATTTCTGCTTGAAATCGCCGGCATTGAAGCCGAGGGTATTCGCCAGGTTACCGTCCACACTGAGCCAGCGGGAGGCGAGAATGCGGCTGCGGGTGGAAAAAAAGGTTTGCCAATCCTGATAAAACCGGAATTGCGCACGCGCGCCAAGGAAATCGTAAGGGCGGTAATGCATGTCCAAATCGAAGGAGGTGAACTGGGTAGTCTCGTTGGCGTAATTGGTGTCTATTCGGGCCGATCCGGACAGGCCGGAGTTCAGGTATTCGGCATTGATTTCGCCGCCGATCTCGATCCCGTTCTTGGAAAGCACGTTTTCATATGCGTCCTCCAGGCGGTTTGGCAAGGGGAAGGCGTCGCCTGGAAAGGCGAGTTGTCCAACGAGAATCACTAGTGCCGTAACTGTGATTTTATTCAAAACCATATTTTTGTTTCCGCGAACAAGAAGGTTCCTTGCCAATTGTTGGATGGCAGATGCTCGTCGTCATGGGTGGCGTATTTGAAGCGGACGTGGACGCCTGCCCGCTCGCTGAAATCCCAGTCGAAGCCGAGGCCGTAAGCCATTTGCAGGTACTCGATGGGGGAATGAACCGCGACTACCCTGGGAACGGCGTTCTGAGAATTGATATCGAGGCTGGAAATGGGCTCGTAGTAGTTGATGTTGTTATAAGTGGGGGTGATCGCGCTGGTCTTATTGTAAAGGGCGTTGCGATAGGACTTTTCTGATTTCCACGTTTCCGCGCCCACCAGCCCGATAACGTGAAAAGAGGGGCTGAGCGCGATGCCAGGCTCCAGCCTAGCCAGACCGGACCAGAGCAGGGTTTTGTCGGAGTTAAGGATACCGAGTGCGTCGGTTGTGATGGAACTAAACGCACCATACAGGGCGACCAGAATGGTGCGGTCCAGCCCAAACCATTGGTTGATGTTTCTACCCCAGTCAACGGCCAGGGTAGTGGAAAATTTCTGATGGCGGGGAACGATTCCCGCATTCGCTTGTTCGACGCTTTCGTAGGCAGCGAACTCCTCCCAAAGTTCCAGGTCGTCGCCGCGCAGGCCGCCGGGTTGGTGGCCGGCGTGCACCAGATTGCGATCCGGGCCGAGATCGCCTATGCGTGCCTGGTATTTGGGATTGCCGAAGGGAAGCCCCTCGTCCAGCATGCGTCTCGGGTCGGTGCGCGACCAGGATCCGGAGGCGTACCATAAATCCCTTCCGGTCAGATTATGTTGAAAGCGGAGTATGTCCTTGCCCTTGCCGACCTGGACGTGTTTTCCCAGGGTTACGGCCAAAAACCCGTTGGTAACCTTGGGCGACGCCTTGAAGTTGATTCCCGTCAGATTGGATTGATAACTGAAGCTACCGACGCCCAGTTTCATTTCGTCCTTGCGCACGGGCACGGCGTATTCGGTCATGGCGTATGGTGACCAGAAATTCCGGGAAGCGAAAAAAAGCTCCGTTTCCGAGGGATGACTGCCGGTGTTGTTCAACTTCAGGTAGGCGGCCGGAGCCATGGCGCTGGATGCCCTTTCCGTTCCGCTTCTACCGTCGTAAATAGTAACGTCGGGCTGGGAAGGATCCTGGACCCGCAAGTATTTGACGCTGTCTTCCATGGCCAACGCGATATCCGCTTGGATAAACAGGGTGGGGCTGAAATTGCCGCGGGCATCTAAGGAAAAAACCCTGGAGTTGGTAAAAAAAGGCTGGCGTCCTCCCCGGAACTGGTACCTGAACCCCTGCACGGGATTGGGGGAGAAAACCCTCTGGTTGATGATGTCTTCTGGGAGTTGCACCCAAAGCAGGTTGCCGCCGAGGGTGATGTCGCGGAAAACCTTTTGTCGGGTGAGTCGGCCGTAGTACAAATCCCCAATGCTGTTAATTGAACCCAGGGCCTCGGCATCGCCGAGGTGGGAATTGGTGTTACCGTCGGTATTGGTGGGTAGAATGTTGGAAGGTTGGGCTACGTCGAATTGCAGTCCGAGGCCGAAAGGCATTTTGTACGCGTCGATCTCTATGCCGCCGAAAGGCTTTTTCGGCCAAGTGGACCGTCCCTGGTCGTTTCTCCGATAGAAGAATTTCTGGTTATAGTATTGGGCGGAGGACAGCTCGGGTTCATAGGATTCATAATACCAGGCGAGCCTTTGGCGAGGGTCCCTTTTCCAGATGGTGAAAGGGCTGCCTTCCAGCCACAGGGCGCTTCCGGCGCGCAAGTAGGCGTCGACGGGTTCGGTGCGGATTTCCATCCCGGCCATCATATCCTCGAAAACCCCCAATCCTTCCCGCTGTTTGTCCTGATTGGTGGGAAAGCGTTTTTTGTCGCTGAATACCGTGTCGAGGCCGGAGGCACCACTAGGTGTGGTGACCCACCTCGGATGCTTCCAGGACCTTTCGTTCAAGTCATGGCCTTGGAATCCGTACCCGAAGGTCAACATGGACCAGACCTTCATGAAGGAATAGGCGTTGACGTTGACCTTGAGGGTAAGCTCCGCGTCCATGAAGGTTCCCGCCGCATCGGTCCCCAACCAAGCGGGGAATTCATCGTAGCGGTGGTTGAATGCGCGATTGACCAGAAAGCCGGAAAAGCCGACCTTGTCGGACGCGTTGGCGAGGTTGGTGGAGGCGATCCTTTCCTTGAACGGCAGCAAGGAGTCCGGTTCCGCGTCCGCTGATGCCGTGGTTTGAGGGGAATCGTCCAATGGCTCCGGTGAGGATTCCGCCACGACGGGAGCTTCTTCTGCTCCAGGTCCGCCGGTCCATGGATACAGCGCCGCCGCCGCAAATATGAGGAGTTCCCTCATTCTCATGCATTTCACTTGAAATCCTCATTGGTGATGGCATAACCCGAACCGCCGACCAGCGAGCCTTCCGGCCCTTTTTTCAAAATCGTCACGTTATCCATCCATATTTTGAAAGATTTGTGCCGTTCCTTGTCGATATCGAAGGTGAAGCAGGAAACCTGCTTCCAATTGAAGGTGTTGAAAATGCGGGCGTTCACTTCCTCGCTCCAATAACTGCCTCGGGTTCCGAGCGCTCTCAAGGGAAACCTTACCCGTTTCCACTCTTCTTTGGATACTTTGGCAAAGCTACGGGAGTTGACCCACAGTTGCAATGCGCGTCCGGCCGGATTGTTTCCGTTATCGAGCAGCCCTACGCTGAACACCTCCTGGCCTTCGGCGCCCTTGACCCATAATTCCACCACGCCGGTTTCCAGGTAGGGGGACAGGTCCACCGGAGCGGGTGAACAAACGGCTCCGCCGGAATAGGCGTCGGCCTTGAGGATAACTTCCAGCGAAAACCGTCCGTCTTTGGCCTGAACGTCGGTCATGGCCGGTCTGGGATAACCGGAACCATCGGGATACATCCAGACCTGCGCGCCGGGAACCATGTTATCGTCCACGAATGCGATGGCCAGATTGGGATCCCGGTTCTTACGCTTGAGCTGGAAATTGAGGACGGATGAGGAACGGTTTCGAATCCCTTGGAAATTCGTAGTCCCTGAAATCGCTCGCTTTGCGCGTACGTGCATGGTCTCCAGGGAAAGCGTATCTTTGCTCTCTAGGAGCGCTTCAGTTTCCGAACCACCTATGGCGGTACCGCCAAATCCAAGCATGACCAATATGGGGCTTGCGTATTGAAGGGCCAAAAAGGTTCGTGATGCCTTCACTCGAAACTACCTACATCTTTATAGAAAATGAAAAGAGGGGAAGGTGGCCTTCTTGCCCCCCATGGAAATACTTGGATTTATTTTAACAGGGTGATGGTATTGGAAATATTCTCGTTGCCGACTTTCGCATGGACCATGTAAACGCCGTTGTCCAACATGGATAGGTCCATAATGGGACGCAAAGTAGACACAACGCCGGAGGTCATGACCTTACCCGATAGACTCCTAACAGCGACCTCCATCGTGCCGATTTTAGCAATATCGGTGAAATGAAGCGCGCCGTCGGCGATGTTCATGGAAAATCTTTTGTGCTTACCGGCTGCGATTTCAAAAATTGAGTTAGGAGTTGCATTGGGGACGACCTGGCAGTTGACTCCGTTGAGAGCTACTTTCTTGACGGTCAGGGTGTGTTCGTTTTGGTCATATGGCGCAGGTTCGGCGGCGACCAAACCGGTTTGGCCTTCATAGAAAATTATTAGTCGTGTGACTTTGGTTAGGTCCAAAGCGGCAGCGGCGGGATCGATCCATTTGGGGGCGATGCCGACAAATCCGGAAGTGAGGGCGAATTTTTTACCGACTTCAACTGCGCCGGTTCCTTGATATCTCCACCCATATTGCGGGCTGGTGGGGCTGTCCTTCTCGATCCAGGGATTGTAAAGACCGATCCAAAGCTGGCGGTTGGCAGTAAAACCGATATCCAATTCCAGCTCGGTGCAGGAACTAATATTGACCTCATTTCCCTTTTCCCAGGGCAGTTTTTCCCAAGCATCCGGACCGACTTCAGCCTTAAAATTCATCACCCAGCCTGCATAGGCCCATTTCTTATCAACGCCCGCATCGGCGGTTACTTTTAGTTTTGAGACCAGCGCTCCACCGTCATAGGCCTTGGCGATGTTGTGTCCTGCATAGCAACCCGACGCGCAACCCTCTCCTAGAACCAAATCACTGCCGGTGAAGATGTCGAGAACCTTGGATGAGCCACCGACGCCGGGCCAGATGTCGGAATCGGCGCTCCAATTCCCGCCAAGCTTGTTGGCCCCGGTGGTATTGGTGAAATCATCAACTAGCACGTTGGCATGAATCACCACAACGCCCAGGAGCAACCCACCCAGGGTGGTTCTTATCTGCTTCGAATTCATCTTCCTTCTCCCATTTGTGAAAATATTGTCGATCGGGCGATAAGCCTATGCCGAATCGATTACTCACTAAACCTATGTTGGATGGAAGCAATTGTCCATGGACCGCAGTTTAAAAGTGATGAATCATTTTTCACCACTAATTCTTCCATTTTTTCGCAATACCCCAATATTTTAGGGGTTAAAACGTCATAAGAGAAAAAGGTATGGATCGGGATTCCATCATACGGAAAGCACAGGTGAAAGAAGATAAACATTCATCAACCGTATTTTTTCTTAGATTAAATTACGCATGGGGTTCTCACAAAATTCAATTTCAGAATCGAGCAAAGCCTCAATTTCATACAAGAAAGAAACATGAGAAAAATTCCAACGATGGCATCCGTGGTGGCGGCCGCCCTATTGACGGGTGTTCAGGCGGCTGACATGCAGGCGCAAGCGGTTCCGGCGGAAACCGAAAATAAATTCCTCATGGGATATTATCCCAACTGGAGCCACTACTCGGGCTTCACTGCCGACAAAATCCCTTATGACTACCTGACCCACATCCTATACGCCTTCTACATCACCGACAACGGCGGCAACATATCCAATTCGGATCCCCTCGACGGGGAGAACTTCAAGAAGCTGGTCAAGAACGCCCACGCCAAGGGTGTCAAGGTGTTGCTTTCCATCGGCGGGGCTTCGCAGTCCGAAGGCTTTAAGGCCATGTCCGCAAGCTCCGGATCGCGCGCCAACTTCATCAAGAACTGCATCAAAGTAGCCGAGGATCTAAAGCTCGACGGCATTGACCTGGATTGGGAATACCCGGCGGAAGGCGACGGTGACAACCAGGAAAAGCTGCATAGGGAAATGCGCGCAGCCTTGGATAAGCTGCCCCGGAAAATACTTTTAACCGCCGCCGTTCCGGCCAGCGACTGGTGGGCTCGGCATTCCACCGACGAGGCTTTCAAGTTGCTGGATTACCTCAACGTGATGACCTATGACTATATGGGAACGTGGGAGAAGTACGTCATTCCCAATTCCGGTTTCGACATGTCCACGGCCACCTTGGAATATTATGAGGAGCGAGGCATACCCCGATCCAAGCTCCTGCTGGGCGCGGCCTTCTACGGCAAATCTTTCGACGGCGCCACCGGCATGGGCTCCACCTACACCGGCAAGGGCAGCGGCCACGACGGAATTTGGCTATGGAAGGATTTGTTGAAGCAGTTCGAAGCGGTGCCTTACAATATCATGTGGGACGAAAAGACCAAGAGCGAATTCGCTCTCGGCAACGACGAGATCATCGTTTTCAACGGGCTTCCCAGCCAGCGCGTCTGGGGCGAATACGTGCGGAACAGCGAATACGCCGGGGTCATGTTCTGGGACATGCTCTGCGACGTGGAATATAAAAGCAAATCGTTGCTGGTATCTCTTTTCCGCGGCCTGCGTGGAATCAATCGAGACTCCATGGTCACCCCGCCTCCGGGACCCCAATGGAGCTTGCCGGCAGCCACCGAATAAGTCCGGCATGTGTAAACAATCAGGCTTGCGGATGTAGAAACGCGCGCCCAAAACGACATTCTCCCCTGGGCAGCCGCACATATGACAATAGTCCAGAAAGAAAAAGCGATATCCCGGATATTCGCACCGTTTTTAATATTTTCAAAACCTGTCCGCCCACCACATGTGGGCATGGCGAAGGGGAAACCAGGCGTTTAGAAGGGAGGCTTGGGATTTCGTCATCCGGAGTATTCCCGCCGCCGTCAGATCGGGGGCCGAGCGGTAGCCCATGACCATTTGCAACAAAAAACTATGCGGGATTTTCACGGCGCCGCGTCCCGATCCGGTCGAGAATCTCGAACCGCGGGAACCGACCTCCAGGACACCATTGCCCAGCTCCGTGGAAATGGCCAAGCGCCCCTTCGGCCCGGCCTTTGCGATTCCGGACGCCGCTTTGTCCATGAAGGCGCGCAAGTCGAGGATGAGTCCCATGAATTCGCCGTTGCAGGGATAGCGGATATGGGATTCGCACCCGAACTCCCTGCAGAAGAGTGCGAAAGGGTGGTCGGGCGGTATTGTGAGCGTCACCTCCTCCTTACCCAGATCCACCGCGCGGCGCGCCAGAAACTCGAGGATGACCGCCTGAACGTCCCATCCGGTCCCACCGGCCTCGGAGGCCCTGCACCTGGACGCCTCATCATCGAAAACCAGGTAACCCGCGACCTTTTCCCTTCCGTCGACAATTGCGCGCATTCCCGGTTTGGTGAAAAAGCCGGCGCTGCGGGGAAAGCCCTGCCATGCCTTAGCGTCCCTGACTATCGAGCCCGTACGGGCCGCGTTTTCCCGGTTATAGATGCGCACGATAGCGGGAATATCCTCCCGGCGCACCTCTCTAACCTTCAACCCGGAACTTGCCTTTGAACGGCCGAAAAGCGGCCTGACTTTTTCCGCCGAAAGGGTGGGAATACGCAGTTCATATTCCGGGATGCAGCAGGTGTATCCGAAACGGTGATAGAAATCCGGAATGCCGTGGAGGATAGTGGCCGAGTAGCCCTCGCGCTTCATCAGCGCCAACGCGCCCCTCATAACCCGGCTGGCGAGGCCCTGTCCCCGGTATTTTTCTTCCGTCTCCACCGAGGAAATCCCCCCGATCTTCACCTCCGATCCGCCGATACGCATCGTGCGGTCGACAATCCACATTCGGGAGGCGGAATGGCCTGTATCGAGGAGTTCGATTTTCCATCCCGAAGAGACCCTGTCCGGAGGGCAGGAGCTGGTGCGGGTTTCCTTCATGACCATGCGGGTGCTCCTCCTCAGCGGGAGATTTTGGCGAGCAGTTGTTCCGCGGTGGGCATGGACGGTACGGAATTTATCAGGTTGCGCGTGTACTCGTCTTTAGGGTTGAGGAAAATATCTTCCGCCGTCGAACATTCGACCAACTTGCCGTTCCGCATAATGAGGACTTCGTCACTTAGGTATTCCACGACGCCGAGGTTATGGGAGATGAAGAGGTAGGTGAGATCGAGTTCCTTCTGCAGGTCCATCAGCAGGTTGACGATCTGGGCTTGTATGGACACGTCCAGCGCGGATACCGCCTCGTCGCATACGATGAATTTAGGATCCAGGGCCAAGGCGCGGGCGATGTTGATGCGCTGTTGTTGCCCGCCGGAGAATTCGTACGGAAAGGCGTAGGCGAACCGGGGATGGATACCCACTATGTCCATAAGCTCCTTCACCCTTTTCCGGCGGGATTCCTTATCGCCTATACCCCAAATTCTCATCGGATCCTCGATGGCGGAACCCACGCTCATCTTGGGATTAAGGGAGGAAAAAGGATTCTGGAAAATCATCTGCATATTACGACGATAGGGTCGAAATCGCCTATGGGTAATTCCGGAAATAATCTCCCCGTTGAACCTGATCTCCCCGGAGTCCGGCTCGATGAGCCTCAGTATACATCTGCCCAGAGTGGACTTTCCGGATCCGGATTCTCCCAGCACACCCAACGTCTTGCCCCGGGGTATGCGCAGGCTGATATCATCCACTGCAACGACACGTTGTCCGCCCTTGCCGAAGGTTTTACTGATGTGGTTCGCCTCGAATATATAGTCAGCCATGTTCGTAACTCGTTCCTGGTTAATTCGGAAAGTGGCAGCTCACGAAATGGGAATCGTCCGTTGCCTGAAGCAAAACCGGTGCCTCCGAGCGGCATTTGTCCTTGGCCGCGGGACAGCGCGGGTGGAACCGGCATCCCTCCGGCAATTGCGTGAGGGGTGGGATATTTCCCTTG
Organism: Fibrobacteria bacterium; assembly: GCA_041746255.1. Classification (GTDB taxonomy): domain Bacteria; phylum Fibrobacterota; class Fibrobacteria; order UBA11236; family UBA11236; genus JBGTHM01. Next base: position 25,544 of record JBGTHM010000011.1, read on the forward strand.
ATGGGCTCGATGCGTATCCCTTTCCTGCCCAGCTCCATGTTGGAGGAGAACAAGGCTTTGGTGTACGGATGTCCCGCTTTTGAAACGAGCTGATAGGCTGAACCTTTTTCCATCATCCTGCCGGCATACAGCACCAGCACACGATCACAGTAATTCAGGGCGACGGGAAGGTTATGGGTGATCATGATGATGGAAAGGCCCAAATCGTCCTTCATCTGCATCATCAATTCCAGGATTTGCTTCTCCACCGTCACGTCCAGGGCGGTGGTAGGTTCGTCGGCGATGAGGAGTTTGGGGCCGCAGGAAAGGGCCATGGCGATCATCACCCGCTGGCGCATGCCGCCGGAAAGTTCATGGGGATAGGCTCGGTAACGCATGGCGGGTTCGCGGATGCCCACCTTGTTGAGGAGTTCCACGACCATGTCTTTGACTTCGGAGCGTTTCGCTTTCCCGTGCAGCAGCATGCCTTCGGCGATTTGCGGGCCTATGCGCAAGGTGGGATTGAGGGAACTCATGGGGTTCTGGAACACGAACCCGATTTCCTTGCCGAGGATTTTGGCCAGGCCATCGGCGTTGAGCTTGAGCAGGTCGCGCCCCAGAAATAAAGCCTTGCCCCCGGTTTCCCGCCCTTCCTTTTTGATGAGGCCGGTGATGCTGAGCATGCTCACCGATTTTCCGGATCCCGATTCGCCGACTATGCCCAAAACCTCCCCGGGTCGCAACTTGAAATCCAGCCCGTCCACGGCTTTCAGGAGCCCCGTATCGGTTTGGAAGGCCACTTTCAGATCCTGCACCTCCAGGATGGGGGCGTCATTCCTTTCCATACACCTCCCGAAGGCCGTCGCCGATGAAGGTGAAGGCGAGAAGGGTCAGGCCGAAAGTCAGGGAGGGCCAAAGCACCAGGTGAGGAAATCCATACATCTGCATCATGCCGGAACTGATAAGGTTGCCCCAGCTCGGCATGGGCGGTCGAAGTCCCATTCCGATCAGGCTCATGGCGCTTTCCGCCATCATCGCCGCCGGAATGCCGAAACTCACGGCCACGATGATGGGGCCGACGATATTGGGGGCGATGTAACTGCGGATGATATGGCCATCCTTGGAACCCAGGCAGCGGGCGGCCTCCACGTAATCGTTGTTTTTCGCGCTCAGGATTTGGCCGCGGACCAGGCGTGCGTACCCAGCCCAGCTCGTAATGCCGATGGCGATGAACATGGTCATGAGACCGCGTCCCATGGCCGTCACCAGGATGATAAGCAGAAGAAACTGCGGAAAGGCGAACATGATGTCCACGATGCGCATCACCAGTATGTCCAGCCATCTGCCGTAATAGCCCGATATGGCGCCGATCACGGCGCCGATGAGAAGCCCAATGAGCACCGAGCCGAAAGAGACGATGATGGCGTTTCGCGCGCTGTAGATTATCCGTGAAAACAAATCGCGGCCCAGTTCGTCAGTGCCGAACCAATGCCGCCAGCTCGAGCCCTCCAGGGCGTGGGCGGGGCTGGTAGTCTCGTAGTGGAACGGCGCCACCCAGTCGGCCAGAAAGGCTACGATAAAAAGGACGATGATGTAGATGAGGCTCGCAACCGCCGGCTTGTTCCTGCGGAAGCGGCGGATGTCCCTGAAAAAGCCGACGGAACCTCCGTACCGGGCCTGCTCCGGCCCCGCGCCTACGGCTTCCACGTCTGCATTTTGGGTGTCTGCCTTCGACATGTTTACTCCAGCTTGATCCGCGGATCGAGAATTGCATAGATAACGTCCACCGCCAGGTTGACCAGCATGATGGCTGCGGCGAAGATGAGGGTGGAGGTTACCAGCATGGGATAATCCCGGAGTTGGGCCGCCGACACGAACAGGGATCCCAGCCCGGGAATGCGGAAGATCTGCTCAACGAGCACACTGCCCAGCAGCATGAAGCTGAATTGGGGGCCCATCACCGTGACCAGGGGAATGAGCGAGTTGCGCAGCGCATGGGAGGCGATGACCTGGGATTCGCGCAAGCCCTTGGAATACGCCGTGCGGATGAAATCCTGCTCCAGCGTCTCAAGGATGCTTGAGCGGATGAATCTCGCCACGGTGGCGATGGGGGCCGCGCCGATGGCCAGGGACGGAAGGATATAATGGTTGCACTGTCCCCAGCCGGAGGTGGGGAGCACGCCCAGCACCACGGCAAAAAGGACGATTAGGCCCACCGCAATGATAAACGAGGGGATGACCTGTCCGATCATGGACAGCCCCATCAGGGAATAATCCCATACGGTGTTTTTCCGCAAGGCGGCGATCACCCCTAAGGGGATGCCGATGAGTATGGCCAGAATCAGACCGATAGCCACGACCTGAAGGGTCACACTGAATTTTTCCCTGACCAATTGCTCGATGGGCACGTTGGGATTGACGAAAGAGGGGCCGAACTCGAAGGTGGCGGCGTTCTTCAGAAAAATTCCGATTTGCATATAGATGGGCTTGTCCAGGGCATAGCGTTTCTGGAATTCCACCTCGTATTGTTTCTGCGCCTCCTTACCCTTGCTGTCCAAGGCCGCCATGGCTTCGCGCACCTGCTGCATTTCCAAAAAATTGCCGGGGGCGGCGTGCATCAGATAAAAAGTGATGGCTACGACGGCCGCGAGGGAGATCGCGATGGAGACGATGCGCTTGGCGAAAAACTTGAGCAGATTCATGTTAGGAAGATCCCATTCGGCCTGCCCGGGAGAGATAGGCCTCTTTGTCCACCTCGATGTATTGCAAATTGAAGAGAACGTTCCACATTCCGAATTTGTTGATCGATTCCCCCTGGATGAAGGGGCGCCGCAAGTACACCAGCTTTTCCGAATAAATGGGAATGATCCAATTCTGCTTAAGGGAGAGCTGGATGAATTCGCGAATCAGGCGCGGTGCCTCGGCATCCTCCAGGGTCATCGTTTCCAGGTGCGCGAAAATCCGGTTCCCCTCGTAATTCGCCCTGTTTTGAAAATAGGTGAGGAAGTTGAAATGGGCATCGAGGAGCAAATCCTTGGCGCTTTGCCACTTGGAGATTTTTTCCTCCCGGGTCGCGCCGTCATTCAAAGTCGCGACGATGCGATCGAATTGGGCAGAGTAGTCGAGTTCCAAAACCTTGCTGCGGTACACGGTATCCGGCTCCGCCTTCCGGATTTGGGCGAACCAGAGGGCGGCGGAATCGCGCAAGGATTGCAACTCCCGCCAATCTTCCGGCTTGTCCCCCTTGTTCTCCTTTTTGATGTTGATGCGTTCCACGGTGAGCCGCTTGCGGAGTTCCTTCAGAGGGTAGTCGAAATTCATCCAGAACCAGGAGTGGTCAGCCAGACGGAGCATCATGATGGGATCCTTCCACAACACCTTGCCCGGAAAGAGAGTGAGGCCTGGGCGGGTGTAGCGGACATCGTCGATATAGCCACCTCCCCACATATAGGTGGAGAGCATGCCCTCCTCCATGTTTTCGATGAGCACGTTGAGGCCGATGGCCTTCAGATGGGATTGGATGGCTTCCGCGACGGTTCCCAGGCCCTTGATGTCGGTGGAGGGTGGCGTGAAGATATAAATGGGCTCGCCCCGGTAGGACGAACGGGCCAAATAGCGTTTGGCGGCCTCCTTGTCCGGGTTCTCGGTCTTAATCCCCAGGTTGATCAGGGTATCTTCCATGGGTCCAAAGTTGGAGGTGGGCGTCACCCGTCCACCCATGATATTGTGGGCTATGTCTCCCTTGTCCAGAGCCATGGCGATGGCACGACGCAAATCGTCATCGTTCATCAACGGGTTTACGGTCCGGGCGATTTGGATGCCCGTGTATCCCATTTCCGGTGTCAGAACCACATGCTCATTCAGGTGTTTCGCTTTGGTGGCATAAGCGTAGTCGCCCAGCGTCTGCACGTGGGCGACGTCGATCTCGCCCGCTTCGTATTGCTGGATCTGTGCGCTTTGGGCCAGCATGTTCATCGACTTCAAGACGAAGCGATCCACGTTGCCGCGCGGGCCGACGTAATACGGGTTAACAACCAATTCGAACTCGCCGTCCGGAACGAAGGTTTTCAGCACGTAGGGCCCGTTACCTACGAAATGCGTGGGCATCCACCAATTCTCGACTTCGCCGCGGGTCTGGGCGGCTTCGATGCTGGGCTTGTGCATGGGCAGCGCCGAAGCCAGCGCCAAAAAGCCCAGCAGGGCCTTGGGCTTGATCAGCCGGATTTCCAGGGTATGATCGTCCAGGGCCTTGAAACCCACGGAGTCGGCTGGAACGGTGCCGGCCTTATAATCCATGGCGCGGACTACCGAGGGGAAGAAGCTGGCCCAGGTCGGCGAAGGCAGTTCCGGGCTGCAGAAACGCGTCCAGCCATACACAAAATCATGGGCCGTCACGGGGTCCCCGTTCGACCACTGCTTGTCCCTGCGCAAGGCGATCGTCCAGGTCAGCTTGTCGAGGGAAAGGACCCAGGAATCTGCGATTTTGGGAACCACGTTGAGGTCACGGTCATATCCGAAAAGCCCCTCGAAGAGGGTGCCTTGCATAAGAACGGTCTGGGGGGCCCATACGTAGGGTTCGAGGCTTTGCGCTGGGTAGCTGGGCAGCCGGACAACGATTTCCCCTTCGCGCCCGCTGCCCGGAATTTTCGCGACCGCGGAGGCTCGCTGGGCGTCGGAGCAGAAAATGCAATGATAGAGCCCGTACCCTGCCAACGTAACCAGGGCCAGGGGCGCAACCACCCACTTAAGCAAACGCACTCTATTTGACCATGTCGCCCAGGTTGATTCCATCCAGGCGGATGTGATCTAACTGGAATTCGGATCCGCCCGTGCCTATGAAGCGGATGGAGCGGATCATGCCGCCCATTTCCTGCCATGACTCCGGCTTTTTGATATACAGGGGGAGCTTGGCCGATAGGAATTGAGCATGGTGTTTTTCCGGCGCGTCCGGGAAAACCGAGGCGATTATGCGAAGGTTATCGGGAGTTATGGAGACCAGTCCCCAGTCCGCGGTCAGGGCAACCGAATCCATGGCCACCACATGTAAGGGATATCCACCTTTGATTGGGTTTTGAATGAGTTCGATTACCAAGTTGCCGGTTCCGCGAGCAAAAAAACTGAGAGTGTCAAATGCGGATAGATTGTAATGGATATCGGAACCGCCTAGATTCAATTCAACCGTGACAAAAGGATAGGGTTTATCGAGTCCAGCGCCGCCTTCCGTGTATAGGACCTTCAAGGCCTTGCCTCGCTCTCCTCCCTCATTCAATATGGCAGAGGAGAAATTAAGGGGGGCGGCATTCAAAGGCATGAGCAGCTTGGAGGAGCCACCGACGTATTCATCGCTGTAGGCGTCCCAATAGCCGCCGCCAAGTAGCGGGCCGATGCTGTTACGGTTGTCTCGATCTTCGAAATCATCTAATAAGACGAACTTGCGTGGTGTTGGAACAATTGTGTCTACTTGCGTCTCAAGTCTCCCGTCCAGTTCAACTTCGTCGGCGACGAAAAACACCTCGCTGCCATCAGCCTTAACGCTCCGAATCAGGACGGAATAATGCTGTTGCGGCACGGACTTGAGAGAAAACCCGCCCGTGGATTCGTCAACATCCGCGGAAAAAGGCGTTCCGGCAAGAAGCACTTGCTTGGAGGCGGCCAAAGAATCCATGATCACCCCATTGTAAGTTACCAGCGCACGCATGGAAATTTTTCCCCAGTACTCCTTATTCAGCCGTTGCTGCGAGACCTCACGGATTAGGAATCCGTTGCTTCCATCGCTTGCCATGATGCTTGCGACGGTTCCGGAATCAACGTTGAACTTGAATACGCCTGAATCATTCGTGACAGCACTGTCAATCACGATGCTGTTGCCGTTTATAATATTGGTCACCCATTCCTTCTCATTCAAAAGGTAAACCTTTGTGTTCGAAGCCACCACGCCGTCCGGACGCATCACCATTGCGGTGATTCCGTTTGTGGTCTCGATGGTCCCACCCGCATGTGGGCCGGCGCCGCTTTCGAAGCAACCCCAGAAGATAACGGCCACACTGGAAATGGCAACTGATATGAGCCACCTGCAACTCATTTCAAATTCCTCCGTCTGGCGGTAAGCGGGAAAAGCTGTAAATTCATTTGATACACCCGGTCCGGATTGCTGTAGCTATTGGCTAGTTTCTTGAGCGACTCGCGACACTCGCCAACCAATTCCCGGATCTCCGGAATGGCGGCTTCAGGAATGTTTAAGGTCAAGGTCGATATGTCCCGTTCTTCTTTTTGAAATCGCTCAAGTGATCCCTCCGCCAGGCGAATCATCTCCCTTTGGTATTCGGTGATGGCCAAGGATTGCCATTCCTTGCCTGTAGTCAGATTGAGTCCGGCGGCATAGAATTCCCCGTCCTCGGTCCTTTTAATGAGACCGAGATCGTCCAACAATTTCAAAGCAGCCTTGGCCTCTTTTGCGGTTATGGCAGGTGCCAATTGAGTCGCGATATCCTTGGCTTCTCCTTTGAAGGATTCCCCGGAGAGCAGAGACCAAACCGCCGAGTAATACCATTTTTGGAAGAATTCGTATTGATTTTTCCCAAGCTTGTCGGATTTTGCCTTGTTTAAGGAAAGCATCTTCTCGAAATAGATTTTGCTGTCCTTTTCCGTCTTCGCTTTACTGAAGTGGACCAGGCAATTGAAAAAAGCGGCTTCCTGATCGTTGAATCCACAAACCTTGGTGAATTTATCAATCCGGTTGTCGGCGATATGGAGATTACCTTGCAGCACCTTAATCAGGAAGCTGGAATCCATACCCACTCTATTCCCAATGTACCTATAGGAAATAAAGGCGCTGGTTTTTTTCTGTTGGATATAAAAATCTCTCAGAAATGCGCGGTAATCCAAATAATCGTATACGCTAATCACTAACTTCAATTTATGCCTGAACCGTTTATTTGTCCACCAAGGTTATTAGGAATGTGATGAAGAATAGTTCACCAAAATACCCCAAACATCCCGAATGTGAGCCAAATTATCCAAAGTTAAGACGCTATGTGCTCTGGCGCCGAGGGACATTTTTCATCGGTAGCTAATTATTCCAGCGGTGTTTTCACCAATTCCGACCTCAATTTCTGATAAGGCCGAATTTTTTCTTTTCCTCGAACCTGCCCGGTTGCGCTCCCGTCCTCAGGTCCCGGCCGGTGACGAAGGTGGCCTTGAGAATATACGCCCCGGTGCCGACCCGGGTTCCCCTGCTGGTCCATCCCGTCCAGACGATAGGCACTTCATAGCTGGCCCCCAACGCCGTGCTGGTGTATTTCACCTGGGAGAGATCCTGCTCGTTTATTTTACCGGTACCCGAGGCGATAAACTCGCCCACGTTGCTGAATATTTTAAAATCGTAATCCAACGGTCCCGGCGTGAAAATCTGGAAAACCGGTCCCACGAATATTCCGCCCTGTTGGGGCTGACAGCTCTCGCATTTGCCGTCCGAATGTCCCGGAAGGGGCGCTCCATCCTTATTGATGGGAATGAACAACGCATTCTGGCGATGGGTGATGGGAGCTCCCTGGGAAGCTGTTTCCCGGGTTCCGTTGGGGAAAAGGATCACCAGCTTGACCGGCTTGGGTTGGGGCGGTAGGCCGTCCAGCAAGCGAAAGAGCTTGATGGACGGCGAATTGCCATTGGCGTCCCTGGTTACGCGATTGGTGTTGATGGCTACCGAATCCCCAACAATGGGAAAGACGGTGGAGTTTTCATCGATGAAGAATACCACCCGTCTGGTATCCATCAGCTCGTGGCGCAAGATCACCACGGCGCCGGCAGGGAGTTCCGAGCCGTCCCTTTTGAATACCAGCGGCAGCGAGGCCTCGGACGAGAGGGTCACTGGTTCCGAGTAGGTGATGATGACGCGTTTCAAGGGAATGTCCGCATCGGGTTCCTTAATTTCCGCGCCGAGAATGATGGGTGGTATTGAATCGTCCACGGCAAAGGCGCCGTCGTTCAAGGGGAAATTATCCTGCCGGAAGGTTTGACCGGAGAAATCCCGATTGCGCAAGGACGTAATACCCTGATCGAAAGGCGAAACGAAGGTGACGATGGCGCGGTTCCCGGACAGGGTGATTTCTCCGGCGGAGGCAGTGCGGACATATTCCTTCCCGTCCTCACCGGTGATCCTGAACGTCAATTTCTCCGGAGCCGAGGGAGGAACCTTTTCGAATTGGACGATGGCTTTGTCGATGTGTCCATCGCCGTTCTCATCCAGATACCAGGCCTTTGAGATGCCGATGGTAGGCAGGTTGGTGGGCGTGGCCACCTGCGGGGGCACGGGGGGATCGCCGCAAATGGCGGTGGAATGGGCGGTGAAATCAAGTTGCTGCACCGTGGAGTTTCCGCAGCCATCCGTGGAACGCACCCAAAGCGCGCCCTTCTCCCCTCTCTTGGGGTAACCGGGACGTTTACAGGAAACGTGGAATTCGTATTTGTTGCCGCCAAGGTGGGTGGCGGCGTTCCAGACGACCCAGTTTGTGTCCATGCTCCAATCCGCTTTGATTCCAGGTTCATTGTCCTTGGTGTCGAAGGTCACCTTGAACCCGGGATCGATGATGGGCGCTATGGCCGCGCCTTTCACGGGGGAAGTGAGGGTGAGATTCGGATAGATTTCGTCCTTGAGCTTGCCCGCGCAGGTGCGGGCGTTCTTGCTGTTGCGGTCTACCATCAGGCGGAAATCGGATTGGACGGGTACCAGGCGTCTCCGTGAGGGCAGGTAGTTTTTCGCGACGCGCAGAATCGTCAGCCAGTCATAGCGAAAGCTTATGGCCTCCTTGCCGTTGGTGGAGGGCGCCTTGCCTTTGAGCCGGTTGAAGGCGCATTCCAGATCCGTCTGTAAAGCCTTCCTCTGTTCCACATCGAGGTCGAAGTGTAAGAGCAGTCCACCATCCGCTTGGGTCTCGGGTGTGCCGGGAGAGGCGGTTCCCCCATAGAAGAAACGCCGGATCTCGGTCCAGGTAATGTCCGCGTCATAGATTATGTTACCGCCTCCGCAGGTGGAGGAGGATTTCGACGCGTCTACCTGCGCGTCCAGCAACCTGAACACATTGGTCCGGTAATCACCGTTGCCCGCTGGAAACCTGAGAGACGCCTGGGGATCGTTTTTCAGATTAGGATCCTTGAGGGCGGACTCGAAACCGGAATTGGGGCCGAGATTGTAGCCGGGGATGAGAGCGGCGAGGCCGACTCGCGGATCTTTGCCGTTGACTATGGCATCGGCGAAGCAAAGGTCGGTGGAATGCTCCAGGCCGTCATAAAGCCAATACCAAACCAGGGCGGAAGAAAGGACGGAGTTGGCGATTTGTGGAGAGTTGGGGCCGGTGCCGCCGGCTCCGGGCGCGGGTGTGTATCCGGGCGTACGCATGTAGAAGGCGGAGGCGGCGGTCCATTGACCATTGTCTCCGGAACAGGAGGCTGCAGTGGTCACGTCCCGAAACCTACCCATGCAGGGGCCGTATTTGGGGTAGAACTGTGGATAGGATTGCATGGTGCGGGCGAAGGTGGTGGCTTCGATTTCCCATGGGCTGAACGCGCCGTCGTCGTCTCGGTTGAAACTCGCCCATTCCGAAATGGAACCCAGGTTTTCCCTGCCATGCTCGACGAAGCCGAACATGGTTTCCTTGCCGGCAATGGCGGCCAGAAATTGCATGTCCACATTCAGGATTTCCTGGGCCATGGACAGGGCCATCATGTACTGCGGGCCGCCCAAGGAACGGGGATCCCATTTGACCTGCATTCCGTTCAACGTGACGGGAGTGGAGGGAATGGCCGCCTGGATTTGCGTCTGACCGAAAAAGGTGGATACCAGACCACCGAAGCTCTCTCCTCCATTTGTTCCTATGGAATCGACAATACACTGGGTTCCATAAAAGGAGGTTGGCGCTTGCGCGGGGATGGCGGCACATTTCAAGGGTTCCGCGTCCGTATAAGGCGGCGCCTCGCTGCATGAGCCGGTTTTGACCAAAGTCTGCGGGTCGAATAAGGTCCCGTTCTGCCCGGCGGCCAGAGTGCCGGTATAATCCACGGCGGCGGCTCTACAGACGCCCGCCTGCATTTGTTGCTGGTCGTTGGGAGGAATCTTCTGCGTATACTCGACGGGGGCAGCTCCCTCCCGGGTCAGTCCCTGCATCCAGGTCGAATAACCAGCGAAGTCTTGGGTACGGAATTTCCAGCCCTCGACCAATTGCGGAGACGCCGTCTCATTGCAGGTGTGCACCCGTGGATATTGGGTGCCCGGCCCGACCAGATTGTCGTTGCCCTGAAACGTGACGGAAACCTGGGATTGGCCGATCCCAAAAAAGGAAAGACAAACCGCCCGAATCAGGAGCCTTTTTCGGAAATGTGACATTTTTATCATCATGTAATTCTTCGATAGGTGGATTTCGATTTGGTTCATGCGCAATACCTTATCCTGTACTGCCAAAACTAGGGTCGAAGGGTGAGTTTGTCCACCGGTGCCCACGCGAAAGTGATGAACTCCTTATCATCAGGCTAGCCGATAAAGACGAGGTTTTTGGGGAGGATTAGGGTTATGAATGTGATGAAGTGGCGTTCACCAAAATACCGACAATTAGGACGTCTTGTGATCTGGCGTCGTGGCCAGTTTTCATCGGTAGCTACTTATTCCAAAGGTGATTTCACCAGCTCCTTGCTCCGCATCAATTCCTTGTGGGGTTTCATTTCCTCCACGAACTCGGTATAGCTCATGTCCTTGAGATAGATCGCCCCATAAGCGCGCCGCATCATGGGATGGAGGTGTCCATAGAACGCCTCCTTGCCAAGGAGAGTAGTGAGATCCTTGAACTGTTCCGCCCAACTCTTCTGGCACAATTCGCTGAAGGTGCCGTCCAGCTCGTAACTGGGAAAAGACGCGGACTTCTGGCTGACGAAGCAGCTTTGGAACATGTTATGAAGCACGGCGAATGAGTTCAGAGAAACCGGAATAATGGTATTCACTTCAGCGGGATGGAAACGCGCCCACACGTTTCGATAGCCCCAGACGCGCAGGTTTTCGCTACCATGCCGGGCTGTGTAGGTTTCCAAGGCTGCGGCTATGGCCATGAGCACCTTGAAATGGGTGTCCGGGCCGCTACCTTCGGGATCAAGAGCCAAAGTGACCACAGTGGGGCGAACCTTTTCCAACAAATCCACTATGGGTAGTACGTCTCGCTCGTATTCGGGATCCTGGGGGAAGGTGGCGTCCGTATAGAATTTTAAACGCATATGGGTGACTTGCTCCGGACCGAATCCGAAGTGGGCCCATACCAGCTCGGCTTCCCATTCCCGCAGCCAGCCTTTGAGCAATTGCATGGTTTCAGGTTCCCGCTTCCCCGGGGGCAGTGATTCGATGAAACCGATTTGCTCGTTGACAACGGTTTGAATGCTTTCAGCAGTGGCCGACTCCAAATGCTTACGAAAGAAGCGATAGATGCGGCAAGCCGTGAACAGAGCCTGGCCGGCCAAGTTCTGTTCGGCGATGGCATTGAGATAGCCGTAGATTTCTTTGTAGCGGGCTTCTTCCCTGCCCAAGTCCCTTTCATCCATGCGCTGAAAAAGACTTCCGTCCCGAAGGCACTCGCGCAAGGCGATCATTCGTTCCAGGAGGTAATGGTTTGTCACCGAAGTGAAGCCGCTGGTGAGGTAACAAAAATGATTGTAATTACGTTCCGATCGCACCAGGTGGTGGAGCAGTGGAAAGTAGGCCAGCTCGATGTCGTCATGATGCGGACCGGTATGCAAAAAACGTTGTTCGGCGGCCGGGGATCCGTTCTTGGTCCCAAGTCCGGACAGCCGCAGGCCGTTCTGGATTTTTTGCATCAGGCTTTCCTTAGCGGCCTGGGCCAAAACCGGAATGGGCATGCCTGTCAAGTTGGACGCCAAATCCCAGGATGCCGTCTTGGTAGCCCCTTTGCCCGCATTTTTTAATTCCTCGTGTTTGGAAAGCGCACCGTCGAGGATCAGTTTATGGCAATCCACTTCGGAGAGCCGGGAACCGCCGGCATGGTTGAGAATTTTAAAACGCCTGGATTTCAGGCGGGAAGCCGCTCCCTTGGTCAAGAAAAAACGAGTATTGGGTAGCTTCTGCAGGCAACTGGCTGGACTGTTTATGTCTGGATCCTCTTCGATAGCCTGAGCCACCACCTTGGACTTAGCCTCGCCGGCGGCCATGATGATGGCGACCACCTCGGGGTTGTAGGTGATGGTTTCGAGCCCTATGGTGATGACGGCTTTTTTTCGGACACTGCTATGGCGTTTGGTATGCGCCGTCTCTCTATTATAGACCTTGGGGGTGGCAAGCAACCCATAGAAAATGAAGAGGGAAATCTTATCATTGTTTTTAATGGCGAGAT
>JBGTHM010000012.1:0-28994 GCA_041746255.1 Fibrobacteria bacterium
TCCAACCGATTCTCACTGTCATTTTCTACAAACAGAAAATGAACGGGAACCGGTTCGGGAGTGGCTTAAAGGTCTGCGAATTGGAGACAAAAAGGAAATTGGAAAAAGACCTTTGGGAGGTTCGGTCAAATTTAAAGGATGGAATTGCCAGAGTTATTTTTACAGTCGATGGAAATATTATGGTCCTTCTGCATGGTTTTGTAAAAAAATATCAAGCTACCCCAAAGGGGAGTTAGATGCGGCACGAGATAGAAAGAGGACGTATTATGGCAAATAAACATAAAGGCAGTGATTTTGATGCCTTCCTGGAGGAGGAAGGGCTCTTGGCAGAGGCCGAAGCGGTAGCGGCCAAAAGAATCTTAGCGCACCAGTTTGAATTGGCTATGAAAAAAAAGCACCTATCCAAGGTTTCTATGGCCAAAAGGATGCAAACAAGTCGTTCCGCTTTGGATAGGCTTCTCGACCCCGAAAATTCCTCTGTTACTCTACAAACATTGGAAAAGGCGGCAATTGTACTAGGAAAAAAAATCAGAATCAGCCTAGTATAAGATTCTCAATGCTGAAACCTCCCTGGCGCGCTAACTAAATATAATAATGCGTTATGTGACATTCGACCTCGAATTGTAGCCTTCTGGCTAAAAGACCCTAAGGCAATGGGCATTGAATTTCTAATTTATGGGGTGAAAAATAAAACTGAGCGAAAAGGCGTAAGAATGAATCGGAAAGAGCACTGGGAAAAAGTCTACAATACTAAATCCCATAAAGAGGTAAGCTGGTTCACCGAACACGTGACTGTGGCGCTTGAATTAATAAGCCAAACCAAGATCAATAAAGACCATTCAATCATCGATGTCGGAGGCGGGGCTTCCACCTTGGCTGACGATTTGATAAGACAGGGGTTCCAGGATATTACGGTGATCGATATTTCTGGCAAAGCGTTAGAAATTGCCAAGTCCCGTCTTGGACATGAGGCCAGTAAAGTTACTTGGATTGAATCCGATATTTTGGAGTCCGATTTCAATCATCGTGAATACGATTTATGGCATGACCGTGCTGTCTTCCATTTTTTAACCACTGAACTGGAACGAAATCAGTATAAGGAAAAAATGGACAAGCATTTGATTAAGGGCGGCTTCGCCATCCTAAGTATTTTTGCCGATGATGGGCCTGAAAAATGCAGTGGTTTGACAATTCGAAGGCATGGAAGCTCGGATCTCGAACAGTTTATGGGATCCGGGTATGATATGGTTTATCATTCGCGAACCACCCATCAAACTCCATCCAAGGCTGATCAGAAATTCATAAATATGATTTTCAATAAGAAGTAAAGCACCCCATGAATTACAACGAGGTTGAACGATCCCATAACAACGCCTTATAAGCAATGCCCCCACACAAGACCAATTACAAATTTCCAAAAACCGCCCCTCCAAGAAAAAGCCTCCCGATAAACAAGGCCGGTATGTTAAATTATTTCTGATTTAAAGAACTTGGCCGACATTCCAGGCTAGAAATAATGGAGTTATTAGATGGAATGCGCCCAGTTTTTACCTCATGGGGGAGGATAAAATCACATTTAATTTAAGTTCGCCGAAAAAGGTTCAACTAGTCTTTCATCGAAGCGCAAAAGTTAAAGAGTTACCCAAAAATAAACTAATCGATGATTCGGAGAAATTGTTAAAATGGTCAACGAATGTCCGGGCAGTTGCTGCCTTCGAAGATTTGGACAGCATTACCAAATCCAAAAAATATTTGACCAGTTTAATTAAAAAATGGCTTTCTGCGGCAACCTAACCGATCTTTACAGAGTTACGTCGCACCGATCGATAAATCGGATGACAAAGGAGATTTTATGTCGGACAAGTCGGTGAGCCAAATAGCAAATGAGGCAGTGGAGATGGAGCGCCGAACGTTACAGTTCGGGGGCGCGCTGGCCGTGATAGGTGGTCTTGGGTATTTCTTCACCTTGCTGTTGCATGGCGATTTGCCAGATCAGTCGACTGAGATCGCCCTTGAGCACATAGCAGGGCGGCCTGAGTGGCGTGCACTTAAACTTGCCCTCATTGCTTCCATATTTTGCTGGATCGGCGCTTTCACAATACTGGTCCGGTCGTTTCCAAGAAGCCTCAGTAACCTAATCGGTCGGTGGGCCGTCTCAATCTCAACTATCGGCGCAGCGATTGTCGTGGTCGAGTACGCGATAATTGGGCATGCATTAAAGGAAGTGGCGGACACATGGGCCATGGCGCCGACGACCGACCAAGAGGCGATTCTTCCGATGGCAGATGTAATGCTTGCCATTACGGGAGGGCTATTCCACAGCTTTGTCGCCTGGATGCTCGGATTACCTTACATCCTCCTGGGAGTGGCGATCGTCTTGGGAAGAGCCTACCCACGGTGGCTAGGGTGGATAGCTGTGGTCGCCGGCTCTGGAGCATTGCTGGCAGGGACTACCCGTTTTTTAGGAATTGGGCTTGTGCCGTACCCGCTTCTATATGGTGGATTTGTTATACCCCTCTGTATCTGGCTGACAGCGATGGGCGCACTTATGTGGCGCAGTGCTCGACACGCGACCTAACAACGGTATGTAACTGCAGCCGCATCGGCAACCTTGGGCAACATTGGCCACGGAAATTGGTAATGTGAACAGGGAATTGAAATTATTATTTTGGAGGCGAAATAAAATTCGGATCAACCCCTTGTTATTCGGAGTAAGTAAGCGAAATTCCAAACCCCTTGAAATAATTAAGGTGAAGAAGCAATGAATGGAACATTATGGGTAGAACTTGTGGGCGATTTGATTGTTGCCCGAGTTCGAGGGGAGCCTTCAATAGATCTCATAAAGGATTGTCATGAGCAAGTGTTACTTTTGGCCAGAGAAAGTGGCCGGAACAAGATCTTGTACGATACTTTGGAAATGGAGCCTCCTCCAGTTAGTGTGCCAATGGCACAGTGGAAGTTGAACGAAGAGAGTGGTTTGTTACCGATCAAAAGAGCTATTGTAGTGCCAACTAGTAAACTGGCCTACTTGGCCCGGCTTGCGTTTGGAGATGGCGACTACAAGGTTTTCTATAGCGACCTAACAGCTGCCGTTAATTGGCTAAGTGATTCGAATTCTCAATAGAGCCGGTCTCAAAAGTCCTTCTGGCGTCGCCGGGCTGCGAGGTAGCGCTACGCATCCTGCTTCACGCCCTTCGGGTCTACCTCCGGTAGACGATCTCCGCCCATCCCTGGGCTCCGATTCGCCCCCCTTTGTCGGCCTGCATCGCGATAAAATGCCGAGGCCCCCATCGCCCAACAAAGGTTTGTACGCAACTCGGCCCCATAAATATTCACATATTGATTTTGAATAAATATGTGTCTAATGTTTAATGCTTTCCGGAGGTTCGAAAAAAAATGGCTCTTTCGCTTGAACTTGTGCCACGAGACGAAGACAGCTTTTCTGAACAGTTAAAGGCGCTTAGCAAATTCAGACATCACTTCTCTCACCTGAATATTCCGGATATAACCCGCTTTAAGCTCCGAAGCTGGGAAGCATGCGCCTTTTCAAGAAATGTCATCCCGAACAGCATACCTCACATTCGCGCCATTGATTTCGATAAGCATGACCCTGCAGCGCTGTTCTCGATTCTAAGGAAGTACAGATTTGAAGAGATACTGGTAGTTAAAGGTGATGTTCCCCAAGATATGTCCAGGAAAGTATTTCCTACCAGCTCAATTGATTTGATTCGCGTCATTAAAAAAGAATTACCAGAGATTAAGGTATATGCCGCCTTTGATCCCTACAGAACTGGAATCCAGGCTGAAATGAGATATGTGGATGAAAAAATCGAAGCCGGATGCGATGGATTCTTTACCCAGCCATTTTTTGACATACGGCTTCTTGATATTTATTCAGAACTTCTGTGCGGGAAAAAGGTTTTCTGGGGCATAAGCCCGGTTACTTCAGAAAAATCCATGGCCTATTGGATCGCGACGAACAGAGCCTATTTTCCGAAGGACTTTTTTCCTTCCCTCGATTGGAATATTCAATTTTTTAAAAAAGCAAAGGCTCATTGCGATTCTCAGCACTTCGATATGTACTTGATGCCTATCAAAGTTTCGGTCGAAAAATACCTATCAGGCCTTTTTGCAAATTAATGCGCACCAAACCGGCTCCAGCGGTTTAATCCCTTAAACGGAATTCGCGCATTTACTCCCCAAATAACCCGCGCCAAGCAGGGCTCCGCCTTACATTCCTCCCAGGTTACCGGATAAATCCGGAAGGATAAGAAAGTGGAGGTATTATGAGAACTGCTTTTGTTTTCACAGCATTCATGATCAGCGCCAGCGGGTTCGCAGCCGGCAGCCGGGTGATGGTCGGTACGGCCGCATCCTTCCTGGACGCCCTTGTCTCGGAAAACACGGCCGCCACCCGAACCTTGTCGCTTCCGACCGGCTCGGTGGGACCGATCCGCCTTCACGCGGAGGATTTCCACTTCGTCGACGGCGTGCTGTCCCTGGCCGGCAGGGCCGCGGAAATGGAAAACTCGGACTTCATCCTAAAGGGGAACGCCGCGGGCGTTTACGGTTGGATCGTCCTCCGTGACAGCAAGACCGCCTACGAGTACACCACCGATCCCACGGGAGCGCTCCTGGTCGAGGAGGTGCCCATCGAGAAGATCTATCCCGTCTGCGATGACCCTTCCCATGCGCCAGACCCCATGGAGGAGGCCGTTACCCACGGGGTGGCATCCTCCTTCTCCGGCCTAGCCGGACCGGAGCCCCATATCGGGCCCTACGCCGGGCAGGATCTCTACAAACTGCAGAGCCTGCCGGGCGCCAGGAAGGTGCTCTGGCTGGATATCTCCCGGGTGATGGACGGCGCCACGCCCCTCCACATGTCCAAAGAGGAGATGTACAAGATGTGGCAAATCCACGCTTCCGCCTTCTCCATGTTCGCTGTGAACGTGACCACCGACAGGGACGTCTACAATTCCGCCGGCGTGACAAATTCCGGCATCAACCGGTTCGTGAACGTCTCCGGCCGGTCCTTCTGTCCCGTCAATGCCTTCGGGACCACCCGCTACTGCCAGACCCAGCTCCAACGGAGACCCATGACCCATTACCAGTATGGCAAGACCGCCGTCCATGAGACCGGCCACCTGATGGGCCTCCGTCATGACGGTAACGCCTCCACCAGCTATTTCAGCGGCTTCTCCAACCACCAATGGTCCCCGATCATGGGCAACAACCTCTGCTGCCGTACGTGGAACGAACCCGCTATCCAGTGGAGCAAGGGAGAGTACACCGGAGCGAACAACAAGCAGGACGACCTGTCCATCATCGCCCGGAACCTGCCCTTCAAGGCGAACCCCATCAAGGCGCCCGTGCCGCTTCGGGTCGAGAAAGATTCAGTCTCCCCGCTGTTGAACCGGGGACTCATCCGTAGCGAAGACGATCGGAATCAATTCACCTTCGAGGTCGGGCCCGCGGGCGGGCGCCTCAACCTCCTGGTCGACCGCACCGAGATCCGCGGCGGGTCGGCGCTGGACATCGACGCCCGCATCCTGGACAGCGGGGGAAAGATTTTGGTTCAAAGCAATGACCAGGGGGTCCGCTCCGCCCGCTTCAGCAACGTGGCCTTATCGCCCGGGAGGTATACCCTGGTCATCGCGGGCGGTGAGGAGGGGACTCCCCTGAGAGGTTTCTCCAATTACGCCAGCATGGGCTATTATGCCATCGGAGGCCGCATCACGGGAGTGACCCCGACCCCGTCGCCGTTCCCGACCTCTGTAACGGAAAGGGCGGGCGCCGCGCCCCGGCAGATTTCACCGCGCTTTCGGAACGGTCGGCTGCACCTCGACCTGCCGTCCGGAGCCAAGGTCGGCAGCGTGGTCCTGCATTCGGCCGGCGGAGCGGTGGTCCATCGTTCCGCCGGGAGGGTCGAAGCCATCGACTTCGAGCGCATGCCCGCCGGGGTCTACCTGCTCAGCGTGGCCCTCGACGACGCGGTGGTGCGCCTGAAGGTGGTCAAGGAATAGAACTTTTGTCGGTTGATATCCTAAAATAGTCCTGACCCCGGCTTATACCTATTCCCGCCGGTTGCCCGAAAAGGGCCCCCTTTACCGGGTGTTCCAGCAGCATTTACCCACCTTGAACGACTTAAAGAAAAAGGTATTTATTCTCTGAACGGCTAAACAAAAAATCGAGAATCGTGAGTCAACTAAGGCAACCAAAAACACAACTGATGAGTGAAACCAAAGTTGAGGAGTGGGAATGACAAGCTCACACCTATGTTTCGTAAGTCGAAAAAATACCAATTATACGAATCGGCTCAATGATAGGTTAGACGCCAAGGAGACATCATGACAGTCAAGCGTATGGACAACGTCGGCATCGTAGTGGAAGACATCGATGCCGCCGTTGAGTTCTTCACCGAACTCGGCCTTGCCCTCGAAGGCCGCATGCCCATCGAAGGCGAATGGGCCGGCCGTGTCACCGGAGTACGCGGCCAGCGCGTCGAGATCGCCATGATGCGCACTCCCGACGGCCACGGTCGCATCGAGCTCTCGCGCTTCAATACCCCCGCCATCGTGTCCGATCACCGCTCAGCCCCCGTGAACTCGTTGGGATACCTGCGCGTCATGTTCGCCGTCGAGGACATCGACGACACCCTCGCCCGCCTCAGCAGGCTAGGTGCGACGGTAGTCGATGAAGTCGTCAATTACGAAGACATCTACCGGCTCTGCTACATCCGGGGTCCTGAAGGAATTCTCATCGGGATCGCCCAACAACTCGGGCAGCAGACCTCCCGAGAGAATCCCGTGGAACGTAAGCGTTGAGAATTGAGGCGTTGGCGTCTTACAACCGGTTGCAGCGGACGGTCCGCTGCGTGGCCCGCCCCTGAATCAGGACATTAGGCGTCATCACTAAACCACAAGGAGACTCAGTATGTCGAAGGTTATCGCGATCATGTCCATGTCACTTGATGGCTACGTAGCCGACGCCAACGATGGCGTGGCCGAAGTGTTCGACTGGTACTTCACCTCGGGAGACGTCGAGATCGACACCGGGGGAGCCGATTCAATGACATTCAAGGTGTCCGAGCCGAGCGCAAGGCACATTCGCGGTCTTACGGCTGAACTTGGTGCGGTGCTCACCGGTCGACGAACTTTCGAAGTCGCCCAGGGCTGGGGTGGTAATCACGCCTGGGGACCGGCTTTCGTACTTTCCCATCACGTCCCTGACGGATGGCCCCGCCCGAACTCGAACGTCCACTTCGTCACCGACGGCATCGAAAGCGCCGTGAAGCAAGCCAAAGCTGCCGCCGCCGGGAAGTCGGTAGGGGTCCACGGCGCTGACACTATTCAGCAGCTCTTGAATGCTGGCATCCTCGACGAAATTAGCGTGGACATCGCGGCGGTTCTCCTTGGCTCTGGAGTTCGATTCTTTGACCACCTCGTCGGCACGCCGTCCGTGCTTGGCAACCCAACGGTGATTCCGGGCGTCGGCGTTACACACCTGCGCTACCCGGTACGCAAGATGTAGACCATCCTTCCTTACCCTCACAGTCACACCCAACACATCGCTCAAGCCGACATCGCTTCGCTGGGCGGAATTCTCACTCGCATTTGCCTGCACATCGGTTTAAGGGAGTTTTCCCAGGCCGGAGGATTTGACAGGCATACTTGAAATTCCCAATTTGGTTACTTCGATATTAAGCTGGGATATGGGATGTCGGCTTAATGATATACCAGGCTTCAATAACGGGGCATGAAAATGGCACTAGTACGCGTTGCGAGCTTCACCATCTCGATTGATGGATACGGAGCAGGTCCGAATCAAAGCATCGACAATCCACTCGGCGTCGGCGGACAGGAGATGCACCAGTGGGTATTCCCGACACGCACGTTGCAGCGCAACTTGTTCGGCAAGGAGGACGGCACGACCGGGGTTGACGATGACTTCGCCGCGCGTGGCTTCCAGAATATCGGAGCTTGGATCCTGGGAAGGAATATGTTCGGACCCGTGCGTGGTCCCTGGCCGGACATGAACTGGAAAGGCTGGTGGGGGAACAACCCGCCCTATCACGTTCCCGTATTCGTCTTGACGCATCATGCGCGTCCACCCCTCGAGATGGAAGGCAACACGACGTTCCACTTCATTACGGGAGGTATTCGCGAGGCGCTAGACCGTGCACGCGAGGCGGCCGCCGGACGGGACGTGCGGATCGGCGGTGGGCCGAATACGATCCAGCAGTATCTTCGTGAGGGCCTCATTGATGAAATGCACTTAGCTATCGCACCGGTCCTGCTCGGTGGAGGAGAACTGCTGTTCGGAGGGCTTGACTTGCGGGCTCTGGGATACGAGTGCGTTGAATCCGCAGCCTCGGATAAGGCCACGCACGTGGTGCTACGCCGCCGCCACTGAATGCTACGAGACGTCATCCTTTTGAAATGAATTGGTTTTGAAATAGGCAGAAACTTTTAGGTTAAATCGGCTTTCAATTTGCTTGGTTAGTCGTATTTTTTTGCCTTAAAGCATATTTTGATGGTTTTTTGGGGAATCCGCCCCCTCACCCTCCCAAGAAGTACCCGAAGCTTATCTTGGCCCGGAAATCGTTACTTTTTCTGGGACTCGACGTCTAAACAATGCGGACTGGGATAAAGAATTTTAATTTTCATAAATAGTATTTACCCGTGAAACCAAAAACTGTTCAAAAAATGCCTTTTATAAAAAGTTCGAATTCAGCCGTATACGATCATCTTGAGAGGGTATTCAATACCATTCAATTTATTGAAAAAAACCTGCTGGAAACCCTGAACATCGGAACCTTGGCCAAAACCGCCTGCTACGCTCCGTTTCATTACCAAAGAGTTTTCAGGGAAATCACCGGACTCAACCTCATTGAATATGTCCGAAAAAGAAAACTTACCTTTGCCGCGCATTCGATACTTTCACATTCCGGCAATATGACGGAGATCGGTTGCAAATTGGGTTTTGAAACACAATCCTCTTTCGGCAGGGCGTTTAAAAGCCAGTATGGCGTCTCCCCCCTTTTGTATAAGGCGAATGGAAAAAATATCTGGTATAACGACACCGAAGTCCTGAAGGATCGGCAAATCGAATATATGAGTACCGGTGGCGTAACTTTATTGCCTGAGATCGTATTCGAGCCAAGAAAAGTCCTATATGGAATAAAATTCGAACAATTCTCCGGTCAAAAAACCAACCGGGAAAAAAGGCACGAGCTGAGGGCGTTGTTCGAATCGTTCAACTTGCGGATCGACAAACTCTACCAGGTTGAATTCAGCAACGACTTTGATGTCCTCAGCAAAAAAGCCATAGGCTATATCGCGGTAAATTTTGAAAAGAGGTTTCTACCGGAAGCCTTGCTCAACCAGCTGCACGAGTTTGAGATTCCGGAAGGAACGGTCGCAAGGTTTACCCGAAGAATAACGGACGATTATTGGGCCCAACGCTATATTTTTGAAAACTGGACACGGAAAACCGATCACTTACCCACCTATGCGTTCGTCTATTATGAAAAGCAATTAGGGAGCGGGCCGGTTACGACCGATACTATTTCCATTCCAATTCAATTGAGGTTAACGCGGTGAACCGCGCCGGGTTGGCTGGTAAAACTTAGACGGAGGGTTCCCAAGATTTTTCCGGCGGGTCGCTGTTCTACGCAAAATCGCTATAGACGATGATTTCCGGCCGTTTTTCCGCCCGAATCGTGATATTGATGTAAATTTCTCCTCTCTATGGAGTTAAACGCCGGCACCACCTTTATTTGCACTGAACAAGACGCGGGCAAACGCGCGGACATATTCCTGCACGAACGTCTCGACACCCTCTCGCGCTCCGCCCTGGTGAAATGGATTTCGGACGGCCTGCTCCTGCTCAACGACAAGCCCTTCAAGAAAAATGCCGTGTTAAACGAAGGCGATCGCATGACGCTCGTCACCCTCCCCGAACCGGAACCGGAAACCCTGGAGCCGGAAGATATTCCCCTCGACATCGTTTACGAGGATGAAGAACTGTTGGTCATCAATAAACCCAAAGGGCTTATCTGCCACCCGGGCCACGGAGCGCGCCACGGAACCCTGGTACAGGGACTGCTCCACCATTGCCGCGAACTTTCGTCGGTGGGTGGGCCGATGCGCCCCGGATTGGTCCATCGCCTGGACAAGGATACCAGCGGACTTTTGCTGGCGGCCAAAAACGACCGCAGCCATTTGCTGCTCGCGCGGCAATTGGAGGAGCGCACCATCAGCCGCGTTTACCACGCCCTGGTCTGGCGGGAGATGGGTGACCTGGAAGGTACCCTCGATTTTCCCCTGGGACGGCATTTGCAGGACCCCGTGCGTCGGGCCGTGCGCACCGGCGGAAAAACCGCCATAACGCATTTCAGCGTATTGGAAAATTACGAGTTGGCCGCCTATCTCGAAGCCCGGCTGCAAACCGGCCGCACCCACCAGATAAGAGTGCATTTTTCGCATGTCGGGCATCCCATCGTGGGAGACGTTCCCTATGGCGGCGGACGTGATTATCTCACCAAGGTGACGCCTATATGGCGGCCGCATGCCGCGCGCCTGATCAAACTGTTCCCCACTCAAGCCCTGCACGCCCACCGTCTCACCTTCATCCATCCGATGACAGGCCAGCCGCTGACCCTCGAAAGCCCCCTGCCGGAAGAAATGCAGGCGGGTATTGCGCTGTTGAAGGAATTCGGAGCCCAGCAGAAAAAAAAGGCCTGAGCGGCCGGTGGTAACAACCGCCCATCCATTAACCATACCGATGCCAGGAAAGGAAACCCCGGTGAAAAAGAAAATTGATTTCGATAAGGCTTTGCTCAAAGGCCGCAAGTGCTACGACCAGGAAGTAGGCGCGTGGTGGGACGCGCAATCCACCAATGCCGCGCATCAAAAAGCCTATAAGAATGTATGCGAACATATGGCCAAAGAGCTGAAGGGCCATTCCAAAGCCTCGCCTTTCATTCTCGATTACGCATGCGGCAACGGCTACCTGCTTTCGCTGCTGGCGCAGCGGCTGCCCAAAGCCCGCATCGTAGCCTTGGATGGATCTTCCAAAATGCTCGGCTTGGCTCAGGCCCGCTTGGAAAAACTGGGCATCGAGGCTGGTTGGGTTTCCAGCGCGCGCAGCTTCGACTCGAAAGGCCCCCGCGTCCGTCTGGTCCAATGCCAATTGCCCAATTTCAAGTTGCCCAAAGGCAAAGCCGATGCCGCGATTTTCCTCTTCCCCAACATCACGTTTTCGTCCAACGATCAGGACGAATACGATCGCAACGGCTACAAGAACCGCAAGGACGTGGCCGTATGCACGGTGCTCGCCCGACTGCGGGAAATGGATCCCGAAGATGAAACCGGCGTGAACGTCCCCCAAGAACAATTCGACTCCCTGATGACCGATAGAGTCATCGCCCGGAATATCCGTCAGGCTTTGCGCAAGGGCGGTACTTGGGTAAAGGTGGACTATGCCAATGCCGCGCGTGAGGAACTGAGTGAATTGACGCAATGGCGCACACTGTTCTCAGAGGGTGCGCTGGAGAAGCCGATCAAGGAATTGACGTCGGAGCGCTTTTTCTCCTATCAGGGAAACACCTTCTACCGCAGTTCCGTGATACTGGACGTCTTCGAGCAAACCGGCGATCCCTCGGATAAAACCGGCGGCTATTTCATCTCCGCCTTTAAGGCGATTTAAACGCTCAAGCGCTCTCCTCTTTTTTCGCTGCGGTCTTGCCGCGAAATTGCCGCGGAGGAAATTCGAATTTGATTTTTCCTTCCTTCGAGAGGCTGAGATAGGCGTCAAAAAACCGTCTTGTCTTGGAAGACTGGAAGCTTTTGATCAGTTCGGTCTTGTCTCCGCTTAACATGCGGCGCATATTGTCGCGATCGATGGCTTTACCCAGAATGACCTTGTTGACCCGCAGACCCTTCTGGTTATCCTCCTCCAAAGCCGATTCGGAGACGTAGGAGGTCAAGGTTTCGTAGACCTTGGCCCCGTCAACGGGCGAAACACCCAGCGGCTCCTGGGTTGTCAAATCCAGCGCCTCGCCGTCGGGTCCGGTATCATTGTCTTCGAAAACGAACTCCACGCGGTTTTCGTCATTGAACTTGATGACGGCGCTGAAGGGCTTGCCCTGTTTGCTGCGAAATCCTTGCAGAGGTCCCAGACTGCGTTTTTCCAATAACTCCTTCACCTCTTCCAGGCTCATCTGGCGCCCACCCAGCATCTTGCGGATCATGATGCTGCCGTCGGCGGATTCATATTTGCTGAAGGTTTCGTAGAAATCCTGGCCCTGGAAAGTGAAAGGGGCTTTGGTACGATGGGCGTCTTCGTCGTAACTTTTGATTTTTTCCACGATACGGCGGGTGAATCCCTCGATTTCCCGCATGAATTCGTCGCGGGTATACACGCCTTTTTCGATGCGATTGAGTTTATGCTCCCATTCACCGGTCAATTCCGCGGAAACCATATCCTCCAATTGCATGGCCGTAAGCATTTGGAATAAATCGATGCCTTTGGCCGTGGGAAGCAAATCGCGGCCTTCGCGCACCACATATTTGTCGGCAATGAGCCCTTCAATTATCGCCGCGCGTGTCGCAGGCGTTCCCAGGCCGCGCTCCTTCATGGCTTCGCGCAGTTCTTCATCCTCCACCAACTTGCCCGCGCCTTCCATGATGGAAAGCAACGTCGATTCGTTGAGATGGGGTGCGGGCCGGGTGACATCCTCCTTGGATGAAACTTCGCGGGCGAAGTATTCCGCATCCTTGCGTAGGGCCGGCAGCAGGGATTCTTCTTGTTTGTCGATGCCGTAGATGATTTTCCATCCCGGCTCTTCCAAGACCTTGCCTTCGGTTTTGAAATGCTCATCTTCCACGATGGAGATGCGGGTGGTGTTGAGAAAGCGCGCCGGTGGGAAGAAAACCGCCAGAAAGCGTTGGGTCACCATTTGGTAAACGCGTTTTTCCGGCTCGCTTAAATCGGTGGGTATGATGGAAGTGGGAATGATGGCATGGTGATCGGATATACGCGTATTGTCGAATATCCGTTTTTCCAGTCGCACATAGCCCTGCTTGACGGCGATGGCCGCGAATTTTTTGAATTCGCCCTTGCCCTGTTGCACCATGAGGTCCTTGACATGGTCGAGGTAATCCTCCGGCAGGTATCGGCTATCGGTTCGGGGATAGGTGAGCGCCTTATGCCGTTCATAAAGCGCTTGGGCGATTCCCAGGGTATTCTTGGCGGAAAAGCCGAAGCGCTGATTGGCCTCGCGCTGCAGGCTGGTCAAATCGAATAACGCGGGAGAACTTTGGCTGGAAGGCTTTTGCGTTTCTTCCACATGCGCCGGCTTTCCCTGGCATTTCGCCTGGATCGCTTCGGCTCGTTGCGCGTCCCAAATCCGTTCGGCGCGCTGATGCTCATCCTCCGCCGACTTTTTGAAATCGGGTTGGAACCAGCGGCCTTTATATTCGTCCTCGGATTTACCCTGGGTTTGCGGCGCAAAATCGGCGTACACCTCCCAATAGGGACGCGGCACGAACAAATCACGCTCCCTCTCGCGATTGACCAGCATGGAAAGAGTCGGGGTCTGCACCCTGCCGCAAGGCGTCAGAAAAAACCCTCCGCGCTTCGACTTGTAGCCCGTCAAGGCCCGGGAGCTATTGATGCCTACCAGCCAGTCCGCTTCGGATCGCGAAACGGCCGCGGCGGCGAGACGGTTCATTTCCTCTTCGCGCCGTAAATGTTCAAAGCCCTCGCGGATGGCGGTCTGGGTCATGCTTTGCAGCCACAACCGTTTCATCTGCTTCTTAAGGGGCTTCTCGCCCGTCACATATTGCATGATATAGCGGAAGATGAGTTCGCCCTCGCGACCCGCGTCGCAGGCGTTCACGATGACGTCCACGTCCTTGCGCTTGATGAGCTTCGCCAGCACCGAAAGTTGGGCTTTGGTTTTCGGCAGGGGCTTGATGGCGAACTTTTCGGGGATGATGGGAAGGTTATCCAGCGACCATTCCTTCAGCCTCTCGTCCATCTCTTTCGGATTACAGATGGTCAACAAATGCCCCACCGCATAGGAAACGATATAGTCATCGCTTTCGTGATGGGTTTTATGACTTTCGAATTTCCCGGGAAGCGCGCGCGCGATATCCTGGGCGACGCTGGGTTTTTCCGCTATGACCAGGGTTTTCATTTTTTTTTCAGGCAATGTATACGACTGACGATAAGGTTTGTTTATGTGAGGAATTCACAAGCAATTCCTTCCCGACAAGGCGGGAAATGGGGAACTGGATAAGAATATACAACCGATGAATATATAACAAATCCCCCGGAAATGAAAAACCGGGCAACTTTCCCGTTTCGAGAGGGAGCCTTCGGCCGGATGAAGACGAAGCGGAAAGGATTAGAAAAAGGCGCCGGTTTCGAAGCCGTCGACTATTTCATGCAACTCGCCACGCAAGCGGGTTTTGATCAAAGGCCAGTTGCGGGACAAAGCATCGGACACCAAGCGGGTATTGTCGGTTCTTTCACCTTTGATACGGAAACCCAGGGCCTGGAAAAGGACGAGATGATCGTATGCGCCATGCACGGCCTGCAATTCCCTCTCGCCCAGGTCGAGGGTATCCTTTAATTCCGTGAGAGCCGTAATGAGACTGCCCGCATAGCGTTCGTCCTGCAACAGGGAAAAGATTTTCCGCCACAAAGGTTTAACGCGCAAAAGTTCGCGTTCGGCCGAAGCCATGCGCATCCTTAAAGAGGACGGCAAGGCTTTGGGGGAAGCCGATTGCATTTCCAGAATGTCTTCGGCCGCTTTGAGGGCCTTGGCGATTTCGGGAGAGCCCGTCTCCATCTCCCAAGAGAGGATATGTACCTTCACCGCGCTGCGCGCTGCGGCATGCTTCAGAAATGCCAGGGCCGAGCGTGAGTCGCAAGTGATTCGGCCGATGTCGAAGATAACCACATGACCTACGCCTTCCGCCTCGGCCCGCGCTAAAACTTTTTCGAAGCCCGCGCGTATCCGACCCGGCTGGGGAGCCTCGGGATCGGAAACCATTTCCGCTACCTCGAACCCTCTCCGCAAGCAATAGGCGTTCATATCCAGGAATTGATCTTGAAAACCCAATTCCTCCGGATCTCCGGGGTTGTAGGAGGCGTAAAGCATTGCCAGCATATTTTGGGAAGAGTGGCTCAAAGTTTCGCTCCTCTAAGGTAAGACAGATGGGTTGGACTCGACCCGACCGGTTATGCCATAATCTTTAATGTCCCCCGGAAAGGGTCGGGAGACGCGTCGGAATAACATCATGCCCATGTTGTCCAAAAATATATAAACACTCCCGGAATAAGGCCGCCGGTCTCTTTAACATCTCCCCCCTATGACCGCATTTTCCCCAAAGCTCGAAAGGCCCTCCACCGAGTCCCAGGCGGTAAATCATCCCTTTCTGTTCATCAGCACCGATTTCCCCCCTGCCGTAGGGGGGTTACAGGAATATTCCCGCCAAATCGTAGGCGGTATGGGAGGGGCGCTGGCAGAAGTGCATCTGGCCACTCCGGACGCCGTACCCAAGCGTTTACTGCCGCAAAGAAACACTAGGACCTATCGCCTCGTCCGCGCCAAAGGGCGTGTACAGGTTTTACTTCGCCTTTGGCTCCCCTTTCTGCGAGCCCGGCTTTCCGGAGGTATCCAAGGTCAATTGCATATGCAATGGTCGACGGCGGTACTTTCATATTTATGGAACCGGTTGGGCGGCTCCTCCCCTTATGTCGTGCTCATCCATGGGGCGGAATTTTCTGAAACCGGGCGCCCCGGTTTGCATCGCTGGAAAAAAAGGATTTTTTCCGATGCTGCCGGAGTTGTGGCGGGATCGCAATACACCCTGAAACTATTTCGGGAACTCGGCTATGCATCACCCCGGGAAATCGTCATTCCTTATGGTAATCCCCTGGAACGGGAGGCTGCGGACGGTGTTAAGACAAGGGTTAATCCCCTTGACTCAACCCCACTTCGGTTCCTATGCCTACATCGCCTGGTGGCCCGAAAGGGCACGGCCCTGCTTTTTGAAGCCCTGGCTGAATTCAAGCACCTTCCTTGGAAATTAACACTGGTCGGCGAAGGACCGGAAAAATCCGCCTTGCAAGAACTGGCCCAAAACCTGGGCTTGCAGGAGCGAATTGAATTTCGGGAACCGGTATCGTTGGAGGAGAAGTTACGGCTTTTCTCAGAAGCCTCGTTGTTGCTACTCCCTTCGCTTCCCCGCCGGGAGAACGACCATGTCGAAGGTCTGGGACTGTCCCTATTGGAAGCCCAATCGTTGGGGGTGCCGGTTTTGGCTGCCCGCACGGGCGGAATACCCGAAGCGGTAGGGGACGGCGAGACCGGCTGGCTATTCACAGCGGGTGATGCAGAGGATTTAAGGCGCGAACTCAGGAAGATTTTTTCCGCACCGGAGATATTAGCCGCGGCGGGAGCAAAAGGTCCAGCCTGGGTGGGCGAACGTTTTTCCTGGCCGCGGACCATTCAGGATTTGGAAGCATTCCTGCAAAAAACGGCTCAGGAGTATTTCTCTTCTCCCAGACGTAAGTTGCGGTAAAATTCTTCAGGTGTGTCGGAGGTGATCAGGCTTTTGCGTATATCGGCATCGGCCATGATACGGGAAATAGCTGAAAGCGCCCGAATATGCGGCCCCGTGGTGTTGGCCGGTGAAACAATCAGAAACAGCAGATAAACCGGTTCTTTGTCGATAGCTTCGAAATCGATGCCTCTTTTCACTGAGGCGGCCACCACGCACATCTTGTCCAGAAAATCGACCTTTCCGTGGGGCACAGCCAGTCCGCAGCCGATTCCAGTCGACATTTTCTCTTCGCGCGAACTGACGGCGGATAGAATTCCGGCCCGATTTTCAATTTCATAGGCTCGACAAAGCAGATTCACCATCTCTTCGATGATGGCATGCTTGTCCGTGCATTGCGAATCGATAATAATGCACTTTTCGGAAAATCTTTCGGACAGCCTCATGTTTTGCATATCCATCCCTTCAAAAATGCGCGGCCATTCTGCGCCGCTCCCGGAAACCTAACCTGAGAGCGACGGAAATTTCCGCGGAAACAGTTCTTAAATTAGAATTCTGCGCCCAAAGACCAATAATCCCGGGTTGGGTTATCCTTTTCAACCAGACCTTTGATATTCACCGACCAGGCACGAGTCCATCGCAATACGAAAATGCCCAAATTGAGACGCATGCCGCCGCCCATTCCCATACCGAACTCATTGAAGGCATTGCCTCTCGACCAGGCGCCGCCGTAATCTACGAACAGATTTCCCATGACATGCCTTATCGCTATGGGCAAAGGCCAGACTATGCTGAACTCCCGAACGAAAGGAAAACGGAATTCCAAATTCGAGATGAACTTGCGATCGCCGCGGAAATCATAGTAATCGAAACCACGGAGCGGCACGTCCAAATCCGAATAATGAAATTCTTCCAGTGTGAGTGGAAAATTGTCGATATTGGGCCGGGGATTGAACAAGTTGAATTCATCGCCGCCCACCAGGAAGGAATGGGGATTCTCATATCCCGGTAGGGGTTCGGAAAGGCCGGCAGAAACACGCCAGGCCAACGTGTACCGCTTTTTGAATTGCCAGTATTTGCGAAAATCGGCTTCGAGCAGGGCAAAGCCCTTATCCTCCTGAAAAATCGGAAGCAGGGTTTGCAATCCCCCATAAACCCGATGTCCGTTCACCGGTCCCACGATGCCCCATAGCGAAGCGTCATGCACCCAACTCACCTTGGGCAACACGGAGTTCAGACGCTGGATTACCGCGCCCTCCTTGGACTGAAAACTGTTTCCCGACCTTTCCTGCTCGGTGCGGGAGCGGAATAAAGCATGGATATCCATTTGCAGGCGGGAAAAAATCGAGAAGGGATACCGAACGGTGGTCGATGCTCCCCACTGTCTGTCCAGGTAAACGGTATCGCCGTAAAAGAGGGTTTGGTCCGTAACCTGAAGACTGCGCGTATTGAACGCTTGATGGTGCACGGTTACCGCGAAGTCGGGTTTAAGCGGTAGATACTCGTAGTGGATTACGCCGCTGGCATTGTCGAAACCTCCGTTTATGTTCAGGGCCATGGAGATTTCCTGATCACCCATCAAATCGCTCAAGGTTACGAAGGCGAGCCCGCCGGCGCCGTAGAAATTATCATAGCCTAATCCGGCGCTGACCATATCCAGGCTGAACTGGGGAGTATATTTGCGCTTTACGAAATCGCCGGCATCGGTGAGATAGTAGGAACTGTCGCTGATGAAAGGGCTGGATTTCTTCCCGGACGACTTGACGGCCACGGTATCGGTTCCCGAAATCGAAGTTGTATCCACTTCGGCTACGACCAGGGAATCCGTTGCTCGGGCCTCCCCCACTACCGTACTATCCGCAGTATCTTTACTAACCGTACTATCTGTGGAATCGGCGGTTGACGTAGCGGCTAGGGATAGGGAGTCGATACGCTTGGGCTTGGACCGATCGACTTTCGCTTTGCCGGAAGTATCGGCGGTATCGGGTTTGAAGCTGGATAGGTTGGCCCAGTTGAGCGGGCGGAAAAAGTCTTCCCCACCCTTTTCCAGGGTTTTCATGAAATGGGTTTTCGGCAGCTCCTCGGGCAGGGTCTTTTCCAGCGGATCGGTCATCAGGAAAATGTCCCATCCTCCGCGTTCAAACAAAGAGAATGCCATCAGGCTACCATCCCACGAGAAAGAAGGGGTGAAGCAGCCCGAAAGGAGATTGGTCAAAGGTTTTTCCCAGAAGCCACCGACGGTATCCATGCTGAGGTAGACATTGTCGATACCGGAACGGTTGGAAACGAATACCAATAAGGAATCGGAAGGCCCATACGAAGGCATTTTATCATCGAAGCCGCTTCCGGAAACCAACTCCAAAGTATCGCCGGCGAAGTTGATGCGGTAAATATCACTGTATTTCGAGAGCCTTCCATAAGCGTCCAATTCCCGTAAAGTGGTATCCGCCAGGTCGGCGGTTCCGCGATCGCTTTCAAAGGCTATCCAATTCCCGGAGGGGCTGAAGGCCGGCTTATCGTCGTGGGCGATGTCATGCGTCAGTCTGCGCAGACTCTTTGCCTGTAAATCCCATACGTAAATGTCGGTGAGTCCCTCCTGCAAACCGCTGAAGGCGATATAACGGCCGTCGCGCGACCAGGCGGGAGAGAGAATACCTTCCACTTCCGGCATTATTTCATCGCGGATCTTTCCGCTCTTGGCATCGATGATATGAATGACATTCTTGCCCCGGCTCTTGCTTACAATGGCCAGCCGTTTGCTGTCGGGACTCCAGGCTATCCCCGACTTGAAGGAATGGAAGGATTCATGCCGCCCCTTATCGCCCCCCTTGATGACCGACCGCGTGACTTTTTCGCTTTCGACGTTGAGGATGAAAATCCCTTCCCACGACTCGCGATCGCTGAAGTAAGCGATTTCCTTTCCGTCCGGGGAGATGCTGGGTTGCAAGTTGTAAAAGGATAAATCCTTATCGCGGCGGGTCAATTGCCTGGCCACGCTTTTTCCATATTGGCGCCGTCCCAATTCAGGCCAATAAATATGCCGCAATTCGCGCAACCAAATCTCCCCGGCTTCTTCCAGCGAGGTCTTGGTGGTTTTCTGAAAGGCATCGGCCGTGTTACGGGTGACCACAAGGTTCTGGATGAATCGGGTCGACGTGCCTTTCCCGTATACGCTTTCCATGAAATGGAAAAACAGCTGCCCACCCTTATAAGCCAGAAAGCCGCCGAAATCATGGACGGGCGACTGTACGTAGCCGAAAGTGGTCGCGTCCACCATGAAGAATTCAGAAGCAAGGTCCCAGCCCGTCGACGCGTATTCGGCGAGTCCTTCGTTCACCCACAACGGAAATTGGTAGGCCGCCTGACGCGAGACCATGGAGGAGGCGTTCTCCCCGTATAGCATGTCGAAGACCACCGCATGCACCAATTCGTGTTGGAGCACATGGTAGAATTGATGGTAGCTGCCCTCGAAGGGAAGCACCACACGGTTCTTGAAAATTTCCGTGAATCCACCGATGCCTTCGTGCAGAGGCAAGCGAATGACATTGGTTTGTACGAATTGAGCATGGGAATTGTGCAGGATGATGGGCACACGCCCGCTCAGTTTATGCCCTACCGCCTCCGAGACCTCGCCATACATCTTTTCCAGATGGAGTCCCGCGAAGCGGGCGATGCGATCACCGCCTTGGGTGAAGTAGACGTCGAAATGCTCGGTTTGAAAAAAAGACCATTTGAATTGCTCGTATTGCACTTTGTTCTGTCCGAAAGCGGCGGACTGAGCGTAGGCGGGAACGGTGGTCAGGCCGAAAAAACTTATCAGGAAAAACAGGCTAGTTCGCAAGGCCGGCCCTCCGAAGTCGCGTGCGAGCATGTTGCAACCAAGCGAGATTGTCTAATTTCGTTCCGTCGTCGGTTTCCGCACGCAAAGCCTCTATGAGGGAGCGCGTTTCCAGGGCGGAGAGCTGACCCGGCGCCGCGGGCGCCCCGCCCAAATGGGCATAGCTCAAAGCGCATCCCAACAGGGGAGCAATGACGCGCGTGGCTTGTCCGGCCGCTCCCATGCAGAAAACCGCGGAGGCCGGGAACTCGTGAGCCACGCTTGCGGCCAAGGCCAGCGATTCCAAAATTTCGTCTTCCCCATGGGCTGACAGGGCGAGCTTCGCGCCTTCGGGAGCATACCGGGTCATGGTATCGGTTACCGCCTTCCAGTCGCTGGGCGACTCGTCTCCCCGGACATCGTGATGCGATAAGAGCAAACCGATACCCCGCTCTTTCCATTGCTTCCGCAAGGATGCCGGGAGAACCTCGATTTCCTCCACCTCGACGTCGACCCATGCGATGGCCGAAGTTTCGGGTTGCGAAAGCAGGGATTGCCAAATTTCAACGCGCGAGGACGCGGCGGCATCGGGCCAAAACCCGCCGTCGCGGCGGAGCCGCATCGTGAAAACCAGGGGAAGAGGCTGTGCCGAGCTACGGTAACGCCGGGTACATGCGGCCAGGGCCGAGGGGATTTCGGAGACGGGATATCCATCGGCGCGGAATTCCAATAAATCGCAAGCGGAAATTTGTTTTTCGATTTCGGCCTGCACTCCCTCACCCGGTAGCAAGACGCCGACAATACCGACGGCCGGGGAGTTTTTAGTACTTTGCCGCACAGTGGTTATTAAAGTAAAAAAGAATCGCCCGGAAAAATCGTTCGTGCGCCATCTATCCCTGCTTTCGACTTTTCTCTGGCTGGTTTTTCCCGCCGTATCGGTGAGCCTACCCTCCGACACTTCCAAGTCGCAATGGCTGGTATTTACCGAGCCCGAACACGATTTGACCATTCGAAAAACCTTGGACCTACTGCAACGCCAAGAATACGACTCGGCCGCCGCCTTGCTTGCGCGAGAGGTACCGGACAGCCATCCCGCCTCCGCCTATTTCGGGGGACTTTGCGCATTCGCTCGTTTCAATGACTTGGGCGATACCAGTGGATTGAATGGATCCCAAAGGCTATGGGAAACGCTTTACCCAGGCGGGACCCCTAAACGGTCCCAGGAAGGGGACACGAAAATTATTTTGTACCGGGGACTTTCCGCGCTGCAATTGGCCTATGTCGCCCGCGTCAAAGGCCACAAAATCCAATCCGCCCGGCTCGGATTGGCGGCTGCGGACATACTCGGGACTTTGCCCCAATACCTGGAAGCGCGGCTGGCGCTCGCGCTATTCGATTACTATAAGGCGCCTCTGCTCAATAATTTCGCCTGGCTGCCCTTCGTCAAAAATCGGGACCAGGACCTTCTGTTGGGCTTTTTGGAGCGGCATTATCCGCAATCCCCCTACCTGGAATCCATTTTGCGTAACTCCCTGATTTGGCTTTACTTCGACGCTAAGAATTACCCCCGCGGTCTGACCCATATCGATTCCATGTTGCACCGTTATCCCAAAAACCGATCTCTGCTCCAGATGCGGGCTGATTTTCTCTATCGCCAGGGCGATTTCGAGGGCGCTCGGGATATATATGAGAAAAGCAAGCGGGAATACGCGGAAATCTCCTCGCTGGAGAAAACCAATGGTTACGTGCCCATCGGATACTTGTCCGCCGTGGGCAACCTCGCCCGGATCTACCGGAACCTGGACGACAAACCCAGGGCCTCCAGGCATCTCGAACTCTGGAAATCCGAGGCGGCGCAGCCTTTTCGACCGTTTCTACCCGAAAGCTTGAAGAAGGACTTGCAACGTCTGGAATAAGGTTTCATACCGTCCGCGAAAACCGGGAACAATACGGCTTCGTCGCGCAATAAATGCCTAAAATGACTACCTTTTAAGCGATTGTAGCGTCTCTCACCAAGAGTATATCCACCCCGATTTACAGTATTCAGGAGCCCAACTGATCCATGTCGACCGAAATCGATGTTCCCATAAATCCCTCGGATAAATCCGTTCAAGAAGTCGAATCCGTCACAATCCGTTTCGCGGGTGATTCGGGTGACGGCATGCAGGTAACCGGCTCGCAATTCACGGACGCTTCGGCCGTTTTCGGAAACGACCTCGCGACCATGCCCGACTTTCCCGCGGAAATCCGCGCGCCCGCCGGCACGGTTGCCGGAGTCAGCGCGTTTCAGATTCATTTCTCCTCGCGCGAAATCAAAACCGCGGGCGACGATCTCAACGTGCTGGTGGCCATGAACGCAGCCGCCCTCAAGGCCAATATCCAGGATTTGGAAGAAGGCGGCATCGTAGTCATCGACGAAGCGGGATTCACTCCCAAAGATTTGGAAAAAGCGGAGCTGACCTCCAATCCCCTGGAAGACGGCAGCCTGGACGGCTATCGGCTTATCCGTACAAAAATCACAGAATTGACCATTAACGCGGTCAAGGACACCGGGCTGAAGGGCAAGTCCGCCGAATTGTGCAAAAACTTTTTCACTTTGGGAATGATGTTCTGGCTCTACGACAGGCCGCTTAACCATACCCTGAAGTGGATCGATGAGAAATTCGGTCCCAACACCAAATACAAGGCCAAACCCGAAATCGCCCTGTCGAACCAGAAGGCTTTGACGGCGGGTTACAATTACGCCGATACCGTGGAACTTTTCACATCGCATTATCGCGTCGCCAAAGCGGATTTGCCCAAGGGCAAGTACCGAAAAATTTCCGGCAACGAAGCCGTGGTATTCGGGTTGCTCACCGCCTCCCAAAAGAGCGGCCGACCGCTTTTCTATGGCAGCTATCCCATCACCCCCGCTTCGGACATTCTCCACGGTCTCTCCCGTCACAAGAATTTCGGAGCCATCACATTCCAGGCCGAAGACGAAATCGCGGCCATCGGTTCGGCGCTGGGAGCCAGCTATGCGGGCGCCCTGGGAATCACCGCCACTTCCGGCCCGGGAGTATGCCTTAAGCTGGAAGCCATGAATCTCGGCGTCATGACCGAACTTCCCCTCATCATTATCGACGTGCAACGAGGCGGGCCTTCCACCGGCCTTCCCACCAAAACCGAACAGTCGGATTTGCTGATGGTCATGTTCGGCCGCAACGGCGACAGTCCCGTACCGGTCCTTGCCGCCGCCTCTCCGGGCGATTGCTACGATACCATCGTGGAATCCGCCCGTATCGCCTTGAAATATATGACTCCGGTGATTTTTCTTTCCGATGGCCATATCGCCAATGGATCGGAACCCTGGGCTATTCCCGATCCCGCCTCCCTGCCGGAAATGCCGGTCAACCTGGCGAAAACCGGCGAAGACTTTTTCCCTTATGCCCGTGACCCCGATACCCTGGCGCGGAAGTGGGCCCTGCCCGGCACGCCCGGCTTGGAACATCGCATCGGAGGCCTGGAAAAGGCGCAGATAACCGGAAGCGTATCCTACGATCCGGATAACCATCAAGCCATGACCGACGAAAGGCATGCCAAGATTGCCGGCATCGCCAAGGATATTCCGCCTGCCCCGGTGCACGGTTCGCTGGATGCCGACACCCTTGTCGTCTCGTGGGGAGGCACTTGGGGAGCGGTTTCCACCGCGGTGGAAGAATGCAACAAGGCGGGACTTAAAATAGCGCATGTCCATTTGCGCTATATCAACCCTTTCCCCGCCAATCTGGGTGAAATCATCAAACGCCATAGGCGCGTCATCGTTCCCGAACTCAATATGGGACAGCTTAGCTTGCTGCTTTCGGGAATGTTCGGTATCCGAACCGTGGGTATCAACCAGGTCCGGGGCAAGCCTTTCAAAATTTCCTATCTCGTTTCGCAATTCTATCGCATCATGGAGAAACAACAATGACGGCCGTCAGCCTGCCCGCCGAACCGCTCACCCGTAAGGATTTCGCCTCGCCCGCCGCCATTCGCTGGTGCCCGGGTTGCGGGGATTATTCCATTCTCTCCACCATGCAATCGGTTTTACCGGGCCTGGGGATTCCCAAAGAGAACTTCGTTTTCATTTCGGGTATCGGCTGCTCCTCGCGGTTTCCCTATTACATGAATACGTATGGGTTCCACACCATCCATGGCCGCGCTCCGGCCATCGCCGCCGGAGTCAAGCTCGTCAATCCCGACTTGCAGGTTTGGGTGATCACCGGCGACGGAGACGCACTCAGCATCGGCGGAAACCATTTCATCCACGCCATTCGCCGCAATCAAGACCTGAAAATAATTCTATTCAACAATCGGATTTACGGTTTGACCAAGGGGCAATATTCGCCCACTTCGACCCCGGGAACCATCAGTCCTTCCACGCCGCAAGGTTCCGTGGACAATCCGCTTTCGCCGGCAAGCCTGGCGCTGGGAGCCGAAGCCGGCTTCTTCGCGCGCACGTCCGACAACGATATCAAGCACATGACGGAAGTCATGCAAGCCGCGGCCGCCTACAAGGGAACCGCCGTCATCGAAGTATTGCAGAATTGCGTCATCTTCGCCGACAAAATCCATGACCCCTATTATGGCCGTACCTCGCGCCAGGACAATATGATCTACCTGCGCCATGGAGAGCCCTTGCGTTACGGCAAGGAGTTGGAAAAAGGTCTGGTGATGAAAGGCTTCGGGCTCCAAAGCAAAGACAATCCCGCACAGGACGAGGTTATCGTCCACGACGAACAGGAAGCCAGCGGCTCGCTGGCATTCGCCCTATCCCGGCTCACCTTTCCGGATTTTCCCGTGCCCGTGGGAATTTTACGGAATGTGCAACGGCCAATCTACCATCACTCGGTGGGCGAACAAATTGAGACGGCCAAACGAAAAGCCGCGCCTAACCTGGAGAAGTTGTACAATTCGGGCAGTACCTGGACGGTGGAATAAACCGTTCACCCCTTCCATGAAGGGACAGGAACCAGCCGTATGAAAGACTCATTCCTCATATGGGTCGGACAATCCCATACCGAAGGCTTGATTAGCCATCTGGGTCTCGACCCGGCCTGGGTAGACCCGCTTTTCCGCCTAATCGCCTTCACTTTGGTATTGGCCCTGGCATTGGCCATACATTGGTTCGCCCGCATTATCATCGCGCGCAATCTGGAAAAATTGGCTGCGCGCACCCAGGCGACCTGGGATGACGTATTAGTCAGGCGCAAAGTATTCCGGTGGGTGGTCCACCTGATTCCGGGATTCATCATCCATCTTTCGGCGCCCCTGATTTTCGCGGATTATCCGCTTACCGCCTCCATCCTCGGACGGCTATCCCAAATCTATATCCTGGCGGCCGCCGTTTTGGCTGTGGACGCCCTCATTGACGCTCTCGCCGAAATCGCCTCCGATTTTTCCGTTACCCGCACGTTACCCATCCGAAGTTTTTCGCAGGTACTCAAAATCGTCATCTATTTTGTGGCCTTTTTACTGATACTTTCCAGCCTGTTGGGTAAATCGCCCTTCATCCTGCTGGGGGGAATGGGAGCGCTGGCCGCCATCCTCATGTTGGTCTTCAAAGACCCTATCCTGGGTTTCGTGGGCGGCATCCAACTCAGCGCCAACGATATGGTACAAGTGGGCGATTGGATAGAAGTGCCTAAGCACGGCGCCGACGGCTCCGTCATAGACATCGCACTGACCACTATCAAAGTGCAGAATTGGGACAAGACCATCACAACCGTTCCTACCTACGCCCTGATATCGGAATCCTTCATCAATTGGCGGGGAATGTTCAACTCGGGCGGTCGGAGGATTAAAAGAGCCCTCTACATCGACATGACCACCGTCCGCTTCTGCACTCCCGAAATGCTGCAAAGATTCCACGGCTTTGAAATCCTCCACGGCTATTTGGACGGCAAAGAAAAAGAAATCCAGGCGTACAATAAGCAACATTGCATAGACGAGCATGTTTTGCTCAACGGCAGAAGGATGACGAATCTCGGAGTCTTCCGAGCCTATGTTTCGGAATACCTGAAACGCAGACCGCTCATTCGCCAGGACATGACCTTTCTGGTCCGGCATCTGGCTCCGACGGAAAAAGGGATTCCGTTGGAAATTTATGTCTTTTGCAGCGATACCAACTGGGTGAATTACGAAGGCGTGCAGGCCGATATTTTCGACCACATGCTGGCGGCCTTGCCGCTATTTGATTTGCGCGTCTTCCAGAACCCCACCGGCTCCGATTTCCAAAGGCTGGGTCCGCAGCGAGAAATCAACCGTACCCCGATTCAGGATATTCCACAGCAGCGCGCACCGGGCGGCACTGGAAATCCGGCGGACCCATCGACCGGACACGGCGAGCATGCGTAATCTCCCCTTTGAAAGTCAACCGCTCCCCGAGGGACCCGAGGCGATGGGCCCTTGGACGCGGTTACGTTCACGCTACCCTTATGAAAACCCCTGGATTCGCGTGCGCGAGGACGACGTACTCCGGCCCGATCAATCTCCCGGGATTTACGGCCTGGTGCAATTCAAGAACTTGGCCATGGGCATAGTAGCCGTCGATTCCGACAACCGCGCCGTAATGGTAGGGCAATACCGCTATCCTCTGAAGGAATTCGTCTGGGAAATTCCCGAGGGAGGCTGTCCCCTCGAAAAGGCCGGCGATATGCAACGGGAAGCGGCCCGCGAGTTGGAAGAAGAGACCGGGTATACGGCTTCCCGATGGGATTATCTCGGAGGTTTGTTCCTTTCCAATTCGGTGTCGGATGAAGTGGGGCATCTCTATTTGGCGCGGGACCTGAAGAGGGGTATCCCCCGCCCCGAGCCGACGGAAGAGTTGGAAGTCAAATTGCTTCCCTTGGAAGAAGCGTTCGAACAAGCGATGAACGGCGCGTTGCAAGAATCGTTGACTGTTGTAGGCCTGGCCCGCGCGCATTATTTTTTGCTCCGGGAAAAAAGGGGAAATGTCCATGGATGAGCGGCTCAAAGAAAAATTCGGTGAAAAGTTTACTCGGGCTTTGGCTGCCTTCGACGCGGCCAATGATACCGATCCCGTGCAAGTGGAAATCGATGGAAAGCCCGTAGGACGCGAACTTTTTTATTCCCGGAAACTTTATGAGTGGGTAATTCGCCTTGATCCGGAAGCTTCGGAGGCCTTGCTCTTGGCCGCGCGTTGCCAGCATTTACGGCGATTCGCCATGCCGCGTACTCAATACCCCGCAGGAAAGGTCGGATATTTGCAGTGGCGGGTCGACCAGGCTAAAAAGCATGCGCGGGAAGCGGGAGAAATCCTGGGCGATTGCGGTTACTCCGAAAGTACGGTCGAGAAGGTGCAAAAAATAAATCGCAAGCAAGGCATCAAAACCGACCCGGAAGTGCAAACCATGGAAGACGCCTTATGCCTGGTATTTCTTGAACACCAATTCGAGGATTTTTCCCGGGAGCAAAGCGAGGAGAAGGTGGTGGATATCGTGCGGAAAACCTGGGGAAAGATGGGCCTCAAGGGAAGGGAAGCCGCCTTGCGATTGAATTATTCGGAACGGGCCCTGGGGCTGATCCAAAAAGCCTTGGCCGCGGAAACCGGATAACTTTCATTAGGATGGCGTGCTACCAAAATTTATTTCACGGTTGATTCAAGTCTATTCAGTCCCTGAAAGGGGCTCGCAATGACAAATATCGATGACCCTGTCCATTCTCGGGAAATCCGGGACCCTCTATTCGCATCCCCGCACAAGATGGGAATCGTCCTGGAAAACCTGAAGGACCATTCCATCTTCCTGCTCGACTCAGAGGGAATGATCTGCAGTTGGAGTCCCGGTTCGGAAAGCGTGTTCGGATTCCTGGATTCCGAAATCGTCGGAAAGCCCTTTTCCACCATTTTCACGCCGGAAGACGTCATTGCCGGGATTCCGGCGAAGGAACTGCAGATCGCCCATACCCGTGGAAAGGCCGAGGACGAGAGGTGGCATCAGAGGAAGGATGGTTCGCGCTTCTGGGCCTCCGGGGCCTTGACACATGTAACTGGGGAAAAAGGCGAAAGCCAGTTCATCAAGGTGGTCCGGGACGCGACTGACCGCAAGCGGACCGAGGACGCCGATCGGATGGAATCCATCGGTAGGCTGGCGGGGGGCGTGGCCCATGATTACAACAACCTGTTGACCGCGATGAAAGGCTATTGCGAATTGCTGGCGGCCTCGCTCCCCGACGATACCATCCAGCAAGAATGGCTCGGCGAGGTGATTACGGCGGCAAACCGGGCCGCCAACCTGACCCGGGACCTCCTTGCCTTCAGCCGCAGGCAGATGGTGGCTCCAGCGCCTTTGGACCTTAACGACACTCTCGGGAAGCTGCAAGGGCGTCTTCGCCTGATCCTCGGGGAGCGGGCGCAACTCCACCTCGACCTCGATCCGAACCTGGAGAAGGCCTTCCTGGACAATGAGCAGTTTGAGCAGGTGGTCATTAACCTCGCCCTGAACGCACGCGAGGCCATGCCTGAGGGAGGGATGGTCACTATCACCACTCTCAGCTCGAAAGCCGCCGCGAAGACCTTGGAAAGCGCGACCGATGCCGGGGCCGCGACGGCGGCGAGC
>JBGTHM010000013.1:0-29884 GCA_041746255.1 Fibrobacteria bacterium
CTGGATTGAGAAGGACGAAAACCGGTCACTTTGAACCGGATTTTCACCCTCGGGTCAATCGTCCGAACCGGTCATCTTGAACCGGATCGGCCGGTCACTTTGAATCGGATTAGCCGGTCACCATGAACCGGATTTTGCACCATATCCGCATAATTGAATAACTTCGCCTTCCACTGCGTATTAGCAACTGGATACTCATAATTTCCACCGACTCATTCTCGAAGAAATTTAATATTTCCCTCACCTCTGAGCTATCTATTCCTACGTCTACGGAAATACCTTTCTTATAGGAATAAAATCCCTGCGCTTTCGGTTTAGGCGTACACGAAATCAAGAAACTTGTGAGGCAAAGTATCGGACCGATAGTCTGGATCATTTAACTTTCTGAACTGCCCACTTTTTTTAGAACAGACAATTTTAGTTTCACTTCCCCATTCCCAATCTGAAATGGTTTCGTTATAAAATTCTTTTAAAACGGGACTTAATTACAGTGATTCTATAATTTTTTTTGAAAATCTTATACCTTTTACAATGTCTTCTTCAGTTGTTTTGAGGCAATCATTCAAAATTTCCAATGCTTCTTTTTTAAGCGCCTGATCAAGTGGGCTCTTTAACTCCGAAATAGCATTAACTGCCATATGCCTAACTTCATAATTTGGGTCGCAAGCAAGCTTTGATAATTCAACTATAACAGGCCTACAATCAAAAAATTGCATCGAATACACTAGAGATCCTCTATGATTTTCATTTTTAGGGTCGGATATTTTTTCTAGAATTAATGGAACAGCTTCTGGTGGGGCCATATAACTTAATGCAACTGCCAAAGCATCCATAACCCCATGGTCATTATTCTGGGCGAATATTCGAAGCATGCTCGGCAAGACCTCTTTTACTTTCTCTTTCCCTAGAATGATGGCCGCATTTATTATTGTTTCGGGATTTTTAGAATTTAAATCAGAAATTAAATTTTGATAATTCGTCAGATCAATTTCCTTCATACCCTGAGTGATCCTCTTTCTAAACAGTGCCCACGTGATGGGATAGGCTTAGTCCTGCCCCAGAAGAGGAATTCTACAAAACCTCCG
This sequence comes from Fibrobacteria bacterium, assembly GCA_041746255.1. Taxonomy (GTDB): domain Bacteria; phylum Fibrobacterota; class Fibrobacteria; order UBA11236; family UBA11236; genus JBGTHM01. The sequence goes on from JBGTHM010000013.1 coordinate 1,086, forward strand.
CCGAAACTTATCAAAGTGCCTGTAGATCTATTTGAAAATCATCTCCGAACTTTTTTTTGGTGAACGAAAATACAGGGTTCGCTCCAATTCTGTAGGTTCATTATTCATTTGGAGTAATGGAACAGAAATAGGCTGAGTGGCCTCTAAAAATCGTCTGTCGACTGACAACAACTTTTTCCTAATTTTTTCAGCTACAGTGATAAAAACGCCTTCGATAATTTCCTGTAATAGATTCCTTGTCCCTAGGTCATTTCGATATTCATCTATGTCATCGGTGTAGCCCCGCTCACACTGGGATACAAAAATATTCCACTTTTTAAGCAAACTGGCCAAATCTATTGCGAAATTACAACGCGTTGACAAGCGCTTCTCTACGAGTCTGATCTCTAGCATTTCGAGGCTACTAAGCTGTTCAGTCATTCAATTTCTTGGTTAGCTATCCCAATGTTTAATACCTTCGGCTGGGTTGGAATAAATTTTTTTTAGAGACTTTTAACTTGTTGTGATTTTCATTTAGTCTGCAATCGTGGTTGATAGAAAGGTTTTCGACCCATGTGATAATCAGAAACGACCTTACGCGAGAGGCTAATATTATTTTTGTCCTGCATTTCAAAACTCCGGTGTCTGAGGAGCATTGACAATTACCTGACCTTTGAATTTCAATAGTTTGAATTACTTTGGGTGTCCCTCAATATAGATAGCCCGTTCATACTCCCAATTATTTTCTATTCCATCTGGTGTTCGGAAGCAACGATAGTATGCCAGCACCTGCCCCAACTCACTAGGCGGTAAAATGGGGCATCTATATTCCTCTGCCAAGTTTGGTAACAACATTGAATCGATGCTAACTAAATAAAGACTGGGCGGCTCAGTTACAGGTTTTCCATGAATTGAATTCCAGTTTGGAGTTGACACATCTAGCTCTGTTGTGCACCCCAAAGGAAAACACACTACAGCAAATTTTTCCAATTCATTTTTGGTTGCCTTCAATAATATTTTAAATGCCTCATAACCTAAATGAATCCAGCGATTACTATCTGCTGCAGGAAAAAGCTCATCAACGTGAACTGAAATCGGCCTATTTTTTTGAATCGGTTTAACAAGAGCGCTTTCAACCCACTCCTCAACAATTGCTTCTTCACTTTTACTCATTGTGGTGGTGTCCATCCATTCTCCCTAAGCCATTTTTCGATGGCTTTATCTACTTTACCTTCTCCATGCTTCCAAGTGCCATCACGATTCAAGGCTCTCCCATCATTTAGATGTACATGAGTCTGCTCGCCCTGGACCTTCCCAATGTCTACACGCTTGACACCTGGAGGTGCCTGCCCTCTTTTTATTAATTGATTCATCTGGTTAGGCGATGGTGGTTTAAATAGTTTTGCGGCTGCCCCCAAGCTTTTCGGCAATACCCGTCCAACTGGGATCATCGGCTGGAAGGAATTCAGTGAATAAAAAATTACCGCCGACGTGTATAAAGCTAAAGCTAATCGATCGTCTACCGAATATCTCTCCCACCATAGCTCAACACTACTTTCTGGCACGCCAGGTATCGCCATCGGCCCGCCAAATGCTACAACGTTATCTTGTGGAGCGACTTGTGGTGCCTCTGGTATGATGGGTTCGTTAAATATAATGGGGGCCTCCGGGTATACTATCGGCGCCAAGGGCTTAGTCGCGTTATCGTAAGACTGAGCTAATTCAGCCGAAGTTGTTCCTGGACCAACCTCCCAACCCGATCCACCAGTCACTCCTATTCCTTGGTTTGAAAATTTAACTCCACCGGAGGAGTTATACGAATCATCAATGCCATCACCATCAGCATCACCACAGCTCGAAGCTCCGCAACTACCGAATGCCGACCTATACATTCTGCGTAATACATTATCATTTGAAGGAGTTCCTGTAGCATAACGATCAACCTCACTTGCTACATGTTTTACGGTGGATGCGGCGGTTTTTGTCGCTCGCCAAATCTTCTTAAATAATAATCCTTCCACATCAATGCCATTTAGTGGCTCAAATCCGTACGCATAAGGGTTTTTGAATTGCTCTGCAGGATCCGGACCACCCCAAAGAGCAAGCTCGGCATCGTAAAACCGAGCACCAAAATAATAAAGTCTCGAGAGATCCTCATATTCCTTCCCAGTAAATTTTTCCGTTGGGTCCTCTGAATTGGCCCTGATCTTTTGCTGGTCTCCATAAGGCATATAATCGATAACGGATCCAGTATCATTTCGATACCCCCCCTTGTCATCAACAGTTCGAATTGTGGAACCCTGATGGTTATTTAGGTAGAATTCATAAACTCCGTTTTTACGGATTTTCCCTACTTGCCCTTGGCCGTAAAGGTTTACTACTTCCGATTTCGAACTGATTGTACCCGTGCTGGAATAAGTCTCGTGCCACTCCTTGTGCGTCAAGTTGCCAATCCGGCCATAATTTTTGCTGCTTTTCCTAACTTCTGTTCCTCCTGATGGTTTATGCGTCTCTATACGTGAGACGCGGTTACCCGAAGCATCATAGAATTGATACTGCGCAACCTGTGCTCCCGATGCATCCACAATTGTGAACTTGACCGGCATCATATCCCAACCAATTTCGATTTTAAGCTTCTTCGACTTATCCTCCACCAGTGCTCCCCGAGCATTGTATACGAAATTTCCGGTGGTTCCCATATTCCGCGAATTACCCGGAGCGAGTTTTCCGGTCACTCGATCCAGTTTATAGGTATTGGCTTGGTATACATACCGAGCGGAATCTGCTGCAGCTACCCCACCGGTGCGCTGGCCCAGAATGCGTCCATTCTTGTCATAATCCAGATAACTGTCGCCGTCTCCCACGTTGGACCAAGTTAAAGCTCCGAAATTTATGGATTCATCCGTGTTCAATGGCGTGGCATTCGCATTATGTCGATAGTCAGCTCCAAGCATTTGCCCCAATTCGTTATAATTATAATTCACCAAACGAACGGGTTTTTGAACGTTCACGTCACTCGCGAATTTATACAATTGCTGGGTAATTTGACCCGTGTAGCGAGCTTGAATGAGATTCGGCACTTGGCTGGCCGAGTTGGCCTTGCCTTCATAGCCTAGAAATTGTTGGAAGGAGATGCGGCCTGTTGAGATCTGAGTGGCCTTGATTTCCCTTATCCATCCTTGGATGTGGTAGAAATATTCTATACGTGTGCCTTGGTTGCTTGTTCCGTCTCCACCTAGAATTACTGATCTGAGCGCACCCCAATCATAATAAGCGAAGGTAGCTAAGTGCTTACCCGACAACCCTGTAACTTTTTGAGCCCGTCCCAAAGCATCAAAAATCACATTCTGCTCGTTGGATAATGCTGTTTCTCCGGCGGACTTAAATACTTTTGTTTGGGTCACTCTACCCGCAATGTCATATATATAAGTTGCCTTTTGACGCCGCTTTGCTGAATTTCGAATGGGTCCAATTAGTTTCAATGCCGTTATCAACTGTCCTTTGGCATTAAATCCATTGAAATCCGCTACAAATTTGTCCACCGCCGCATATCCTGGTTGTGTATTATCCGCATTTCGGTTATAGCTTGCCCATAACCTATCCCTCGCAAAGCGTGCATTTAAGGTTGAGGCTTCCGGCATTACACTGGTTAATGTAAGGCCTGTCCTGGCGTTGAATGATTCCGGTCCATCATAGATGTAACCGACTTTTTCCGCCCGCGTACCTACCGAATAACTGGGTAGATCCGCCAATGATTGCCGGGGAGAAATGGAAGATTGAGTACCCGTTGAGATTAGGCGGCTGCGGCGATCATATTCCATAAAGGTCCATTGGTTCATGACCTTTTGTCCCGAGTCTTGTGCCCAGCGCAATTGACCAGAGCGGTTGTACCAATAATTAGTCAATCCCCTTCCCGGCGCCCATTTAGAAATCAGGGTACCCGATGCCGTGAACTGGCTCACTTCCGAGAGCGCCGTGTTATTCGCGTCCACGTCCAAGGGGGTTCGCACGCGCTTTACTCGACCTGAGCGGTAATAATCAAAGCGAGTACGGGACCACGTCCATAAATTGGGTGTACTTCCATTTTTATTGATATTTCCGGCTGTCTGTACAACCTGGCCTTTGATGTTAGCCCAGCTTAAAGCATAATTCCCATCTTCATCCTTGGACCAACTGAATAGGTATTCCCTGTCATTGGCATCGGTGGGGGGCGCCTCGATATTGGTCGGGATATTTAGATTGCCGACATAATAAAAATCTCCTTTATTCGTCCGGGAGGTCGCAGCACCGATACACCAGATGGATCCTTGCGTACCCACCTCAGCGCCGCGAGCACCCGGTTCATCGAAATAACGCACTTGGGTGTAGGCATACCCCCCTGCTTGAGGACGACCTCCACTCCCATTCCAATAGCTATTGGCACGTGACACCATATCCACTCGATAATCCGCTTGCGACAAATCCAACACCGAAGGCAGCGCACTAGTATCCGGTCGACCCCAGGCATCCATGGTGGTACCCGTCAAGATGTACTTCTTCGTTTGATCTGCGTTCACCGTGATTTTAATTTGGCTTTGATTTGAACGTCCGAATCCATCTCCAAAATTTACCGTCTCCATCACCCGATTTCGTCGGGCTTGCACTGTGGCATTAGTTAACGTCCCCTCCTCCAGAACCAAATCATCGAAGTGAAACGTACCTCCATCTCCCTTCGTAGTAGCCTCCAACATGACCAACCTTGCCATCACTGCATTGGCAGGTGCGGTGAAGGTATGGCGATACAAGGTCCATGCAGAATTGTTCGTATAAGCCGGTCCTGCCGAATTACCGGCGACGGTTGTTCCATGGTCCGAATAAAAGCGGATGGCCCATTTGGCGGAAGTACCCACAACATTCTGTGCGCGTAAAAACATGGAGAAGGTATAGGCTTGCGAAGGTTTTACGGGTATGGGACTGGAAAGCATCCATCTTTGGGTGGTCGTGCCGGTATGAGAGCCGGTTACCCGCCCCACAAAGGCGCCGGTCACGGCTTTGCAGCCTGAGCACATGGAAGCGGCGGGAAAACGCGGGGAGATATTGAAATTGGCGTTATCCCTAGCCAGCGAATCCCAGACCGCGCCAAGGCCTTCAAAACTCCAGTTCGGAATCAAGTTACCGTGTTCGAAACCGAACGAATAGCCGCGGGCATGTTTCGCCGTAGCCGACTCCTTGATTCGATGGGATGCCGTCTGGGTTAATATGCGGAAATTTTCATCACGGGTGGCGATTCCTCCGCCGGTAAAATCACGTTCTACATATCGCGTCAGATTGGAAGCATCGGTTTGCGAAGTAGGCAGGCCCCTAAAATCATAGGTAGTCAGGGAGAAAGTCGCATTGTCCGGCCGGGCGACGATATTATCCACATAGAGAATATTAGCCGAATTTCCCGTAGGGGCACCTGTTCCCACCCAAATACGGATTCTGTCATTGACCCCCGAATTGAATAGGCTGTTCGCAATCAGCTGTGCATGGGTAATATTCACTTCCCAAAGCTGCCAGCGATTGGTCATAGGGCCGGTCTCACCCTCCTGGGGGACAAGGACACCGTTGAATCGGTCGATGAAAGTACCTGCGGCGTTAAAGCGCTCGACCGTCAGCCCCCCACCGGTAGACCCCGCCGGGCGATAAATCCATGCCGAGACGCGATAGCCGAATTTGTCTCGGCGGACATCCTTGAGGTAGATGTCGGTGCGTGGTCCGAAATTATCGGTTACCTTGATTCCGTAACGGCCGGTGTGCCGGTAAGTGGAAGAAAAAGTTGCGCCTATCGGCGACCATCGGTTTTCGGAATCCATGTGGGAAAGGCCGCTCATTTCGCCGTTTTCTCCCATCAATACGGCGCTATTATCCAGCTTACTATACGGTACTACCGCCACCGGCAATGAGCGCCTGCCTTCGTAGAAAAAGCTTGAGAAGCGATCGCCGATTGCGGTTGAATCGGTGATGGCCTTGCTTTCCACAACCTGGGTGAAGCTGTTCCTCCGGGTAACCTGGGAAGTCTGCACCCACGAGCGATTCACATCGAATACCGGCTCCTTGCCGGATTTCAAATCAGCCTCGGTTAAGGAAGGATCGCGATCGCGCCATAGGTAGCCTTTCTCCATAAGGTAAGGAAAAGAGGAGGAATAAGCCGACTTTGTGCTGGATATGGCTTTAGGAGAATCGAAAGGGGTTGAGGCGGTATAATTTTCAACCGCCGGTCCCGCCGCTGGATAACCTGCGGTCGGAAAATCATAAGCTATCGATTGGATGGGTAGCCCCAAGGAGTTGAAGAGGCTTTCAGTGATAAGCCAGCGATCACCCTGTTTTTGCTTGGTGAAGCGAGGCTGGCCGTTCACATTATTGTATTGCGAATAGGAGGTGGTAAGTTTTTGCCGCGATTGGTTGGGCCGCTGACTTAATACCGACATGGAATCCAAGCGGTTAATCGAGATCAAGGGTGGCCAAGCGGATGGATACGTGAGCTTGTTGGGGGGCGTAAAATAATTGGTTGAGACGCTTAAAACCTGCCCCGCCTTATTCAAAACGGTTTTTGAGGCCAAAGTTCCGTTTAGGCGCAAATCCTTACCCTTGAGCTTTTTACCCAGATAGTCCAGGTTGAAGGTAAACCTGGCTTTGCCCTGATCGGCATTGCTGCCGTTGACGCGTGCAACCGTCACCTCTTGGTACATAGGGCTGAAGGAAAAAATATTGTATTCCGCCAGGCTGGAATTATAGCTGAAGGTATAACTGGCATCGAGATGCGCCGAGTCCAATCCCGCCTTCTCGACATATTTGGTGACTACAAAGACGCTGTCCGGCTTTCCTTCGTAATCATCCCCATCGAATTGATAAAGCCGATACCTCAACTGGTTGGAAGTCAAGTCCAACATGGACAAGGCGCCTAGCCGCCCCCCTGGGGTAAAAGCCTTATGTTCCGCGTAATAATTGGCGGCAAACTCCGGAACGAGCTTTCCTCCCGACAGAAACGGTTGGCCGGACGTGGCCTGGGTTCGGACCTTAAAGGAAACGAAATATCTTTCGCATCCCGTATAGAAGCACAAGTCGTTAGTTGTGAACTGATCCCGGTAAATCACTCCAATCATGGAGTTATCGGAAGGGGAAAAAGTCAAATTCGCCAGGCGCGAAGTACCGTAGGTGGGATGAGAAAAGGTGATTTCGGAAGTACGGTTTCGAAAACTAGGCGAGGCTGAATAATCTACCTGATATAGGTAAGATAAATAATCGTTCAGATTAGGTTCTTCGAGGTTCGGTTGATATTCAAAGCGATTATTGTAACTGCCGTAACCGACCACAAACGCATTCGGAAAGGCTTTCAAATCCAGTAGCTGACTTTGTTCAAATGCAGGCACATCCGAACGAACCAGACTGCTCTGGAAGGATATCGTCCTGTTGGACCCGGATATGGTTTCCACTTTTTTCCAGAAAAGCAGTTGGCCGCTGGTCCGGTTCGCCTCAAGAAAATAATCGTCACTGACGACGATTTCGAGGTCGTCTTCACTGGTAAAGTACAAGTCGGTAGATGCCGCTACCGGGCGGATATGGGTTCCATCGAAATGCATGACTTGGAATTCCGTGCCTTCGTAACTGAAGGTCTTTACGACGAAATAGTCTCCGGCAACCTGCACGTCAAGAACTTGATAATCCCAGTTATTGGGATAAGCTGCATTTTGGAATTGCCAGTTTGAATTAATGGCGGAACCTTGGACGAATCGATCGGTGAGGTTGACCCACCCGTCGCCATTTTTGTTTAGCGCGTAAAAATGGAATATGCCGGTTGGCTTATGAACCGTGAGGAAGTAATTACCCGAACTTCTTACCAAAACCTCACCGCTGTCCCACTTCATGCATCCCGTCCCAGAGCGGAAAGTTTCCCCATAACTACCGGCATTGGAAATCTGGCAAGTCGTACCCTGGTTGAGAGCCGTCCAAGTTTGCCCCGTTTTAATAACAGGAGTGAGTTCAGTCGGCGTGTTATTATGTTGTCCGGTCCTGAAATTCTTGACCAGAAAATAATTTTTGGCGGGGTAAACGCTTAATTGACGGCCATCCCCAAAATCCTTAAACCCCGGAAGACTCACGGGATTCCATGTTTGACCGTTCCATTGGCTTAAACTCACCCGCCAGTCGGTGGGACCATACGCCAGAAAATAGTCCCCGTAGGGCATTACTTGCGGTTCGTGGCTGCCGGAAGCCGGATTGTGCGGAAAACCATACGCAGTTTTATAGCTGGAGGCTTCATCAAAGTAATTTCCGGTATGAGGAATGACATTGAGGTAAAGGCTGTCACCCAGGGTCTCGATATTACGCGCCACCATGAGATAACAGAATCGCTCATCACATTGAGTACGATTCATCCAATAACCTAAGTCTGTAAAATTCAGGGTATTGCCATTGGGACCCTTGAGGCTGTAGGTGGTGGTGTTCTGCTGAGTATGCACTCCCAAGGGGGCATTGCCATAGGTGAACTCGCTACGGGCCAAACTAGGTTGGGTGACCGCCTTGAGCATATAAAACCGGGAAGCGTTTTCGTAGGTGAAGGCATAGGGACGTGACCTTTGAAATGTCGTTGACGTTTCACTGAAACGTGACGAGGTAACTACGGAATCCAGGAGGCGCTTAGTATATCGGCCGCTACCAACGGTTCGGGAATAAAGCTGGACGAAACGACTGTGAAACCCCGATTGGTAAACGTCTACCCTGGAAAGATACTGGGTTTCATACGGTGAAGGCGTGGTGAGAACCTTCCCGGAGTGGGGGGCCATATATTCAGATGCAATCTTGGTTGAGTAGATGAAAACCCATTTTTCCGCCTCCCCGCCGGTTTTGTCCAAGTAACGCAGAGTATCCAGGTGCGACTCTTGGGTATAGTTTCTGGTGGAGTTGAAAAGGTTCACTTGGCGTTTCTTATATCCAAACAATAATTTGTTCGAATTTTCGGCGTCTTGCACCTCTTTGAGGTCCCACTTATACACATAGGGCCGGACCTCTGATAGGCGGTAAGGACTAATTTGGAGAATAGGCGCCTGTCCGTTTAAGGTATAAGGCAGGGTCCTGTGGGCATTGCCGGGTACTGCGGTGTTTTCTCCGAAAAAATATTTGACGCCGTCACTGAAAGTGAAAGTCCACCGAACAATTTGATCCAGAAGTTCCCCGGTGGTGGCGACGTCGTAAGTAATCTTGACATATGGATTGGATTCAATAAAAAACTGTCCGGCCGAGTTTCTTAGCAATTGGCCGCCGCCGTAGGATCCAAGGTCGGCATAGTACACATCGTCATGAAGGGAAAAAGTTCCCATGGTGTTACGCGAAACCGAGGGAGTGGAGAAATTCCATCCCAAACCGATGGTACCGGTGGGAGATGTGCCGTTATCGGCTCGCACGACTTCCCGAGTATTTCCGCCAAAATAAAGGGTAATGGGAAACCCTATTTTGTCCCGCACGGCTAAAGCACCTAAGGAAACCGAGTAGCTGGGCGAACCTGAAAAGGTATTGACATTGCCAATGTCCAAGCCAGCACCAATGTCAGTGGAATGAAAGGATGAACTGATGGTTTTTTGATTTAGCGAACTGGAACCATCGGGTAAGCGGACTTCGCTGGACCCGTCCTGGCCAGGTGAGGCAGTCGCTGCGGAGATCGTCTGCACCGCGAATAAGCTGAAGCCAAGCGCCAGCAGCAAGTGGGTAAACTGTTTCATTGCCCATCCTCCCCGGTGGTATCTTGCGTTTCCTGTTTTTCTTGTATTTCTTCTCTGTCTTTCTCGCGACCTCCCAATGCCTTACCAGGATTCAATTGCAGGAACGCTCGCTTAATCTCCCGCTTGTCCTGGGAAGTAAGGTCCTGCATACTCTCAACCTCAGTGGTATCGGCTAGGTTAGCAGCCAGGACATCCAAATAAACTTGATGGGCAACCAGACTATCTTCCAAAGCCTGGCCAGGTGGAATATTCTGGATAATCGGCTGAACCGGGCGAGGCTTCGGTAAGCGTCCACGCTGTTCTTGGGATAAAGCCAACCCAAGTTTTAAAAAAAGCAAAACCAATAAAAAAGCAGTAAAGCGACCCTGCGGGTACAAGGGCATCTAAACCTCCGTGCGACGGACTATTTAAAAAGCAATGCGCGGCAATCGAGTAACCGAAACCCTGGTAAGGCATTCGGAAAACTAAACGGCGGCGGATAATTTATTTCGAATATGATTTTTTTGCAAGGGGGGGGTATAAATATTACAAATGAAACAATTGCTCTCTTAACCCACCCCCCAGCAGACCGACGTTTTGTTGCGCAAGTCTTTATATTACAACGTGTTGCATGTTTCTTGAATCAAGTGAACTCCTTATTTCTGTACTTCTGCCAATTCACGTTACCCCAAAATTCAATTACTATTCCCCCGCAATTCTTTTTCATATTCGAATGTTTCGAATTTGTAACAATGAAACTGGGTAAAAAAATGAAATTGTTGAGCGTACTCACTCTTCTATTGACCACACTGTCCTTTAGCCAGGAGGATGAATCCTTCCACCGACATAAGGGATTTTTTATCTCCATCAGCTCGGGATTTGCCGGTGGTTCAATCGACCTGAACATGCAAAACAACGAAGTCGGTATTAATGAGATTAAGTTCTACGGATTAGGCGGCGCATTCGATTTTAAAATCGGTGGAGCCATTAGGGAAAATACCATACTTAGTTTTGATATAATTGGACGAACCATCACCGGCCCTCAGGTGGAAGTAGATGGAAACACTGGATCTGCTTCAAATAATGTAACCGTAAACGATGGTACCTTAGGTATCGGAATCACTCAATATTTCATGCCTCACAATTTCTTTGTCAGTGCGACTCTAGGCGCAGGAAATTTCACCGTGGAAAATAAGGACCTCGGCACCAATTCGGGATCCGAACTCGGCTTGTCAGTATACTTGAAGGTCGGAAAAGAGTGGTGGGTTTCCCGAAACTGGGGTCTTGGAATCGCGGGAGGGTTCAACCATATCTCTGCGGAAGACAAAAAGGACTTAACCAACCCCGCCTATAGCGGAACTATCAGTACCAATAAGTTGTTCCTGCTATTCAACACTACTTTCAATTAACGGTATTGGGCCTAAAGTTTCGTTAATCATCATATTATTTTCAGGGAACAAGATAGGACCAACGTGAGTGGTACTTGAGTGGTACAAAGGCGCTTTTTACTAAAATTTCGGCAGCCGGGTGGGAGATCACCCTATTGTCCGGGAAATTCGTCCCGTGCGCCCCACCCGTTGTCCCAAAAATAAACCCTACCATTATCACAAAACTTTATATTAGATTATTCCCCGTACCCGATATGTTCTAGGTTCAAGGGGATATTATTCGACACCGAACCCAAAACGTTACCCTGGCAGCCCGCCTAGGTTTAGGGAATCCCGCGCAAGCCCGATTCGTCTGAACGCCAAGACGGAAAAGTTATCCGACCCGTACCTTTCGATTGATAGTCGCTGAGCCTTGCCTCGGCTTGGTTTTCCTTTGTGTTGCGTCCAATTCCTTGGAAGGGATTTATCTGTATGAAAAAATTCACATTTTCCACTTTATCACACTCTACGGTGGGGATTAACCGCCATTCGTGGAATGTTCTGCCTATAGCCATCGCCATGCTTTTCGCCTTGGCGCCTTTTAGCGGGATCCATGCCCAAGGTAAGGGTAAGGCTCCTACGGGCAAGGGCCCACTGGTGATGCCCAACGTGAATGACAGTAAAGAAAAGAAAAAAGAAGTGCAGGATCGGTTGGGATTGATTTTCGCGCATTGTACGCAAGAGACCTTCCCCTCCCTGGCCGCCGTGGATTCCACCGACGTCTTAGACGATGACGAAAAGCTTCTGTGCAAGGAGCGTTTGAAACTCCTCAATCCCATTCCCGATGAAGATTTCCCCATAGTCGAAGACCCTCAGTCACAACCGGTTAACGAAGAGGCCGCACCATGATCCGCCAACTCCTACTCCTTACCCTGGTATTCTCTACCCTGCCCGTTAAAGCCTTTGATACCTTTGGGTACCCTGACTATGCGGGGAATATCTCTTCCTTGATGAACGAAGGCTCCAGCGCGCTTAGTACTAAAACCATTGCCCCCAGCCGCTTCGAACCGGGGCAAGGGCCTGGGAAGGTGGTCGGCAATGTCAATATTTTCACGGGACAGCCGGCTTATTCCATTCCCTTGGGAGCGCTCAATGCCCGGGGAGCGGTTTCCTATCCCATTGTCCTCAATTACGGCGGACCCGTCAGGCCGATTTTCGAGAGTGACAACGAACGGGCGCCGGCCGGATGGGTAGGCCTGGGATTCTCTCTGACCACCCCATTCGTGGCCACCAACCATAAGGGTACATACAATTCAGCGGATGATGTGATTTTCTGCAATCTCGGTCCCTTCGGCGGCGGGCAGATCATTCAAAATCCCACCACCAAAAAATTCTTTTTGGCCAGCAACCCTTATATCCAAATTACCGCCCTACTTGGGTCAGGTGAGTTCGCAGGTCAATTCGTGCGCTGGACCTTCCAAATGCCCGACGGCACCAAGTTGGTTTTCGGTGAGACCGCCAACGCCCAGAGGCATGTTTTTTATAATGGAACCCTTATCAAGGCAAGTCCATTTCCCAATGTCGCGAGTAAAAAATTCATTTACCGATGGGATATCAGCCACATCGCCGATTTCAATGGCGCCAACAAAATCCTCTTCGACCATGCGCAGTATTTGGAAAATGCCGGTCAGGGTAGGAGCTATGTCCGGGAAGGATATGTCAAAAACATAAAATGGTTGGGGCCCGGGAATACCGAAGTGGAGCGCTACGAATTCGTGACGCAGGAAAGGCCCATAGGGGAGTACCAGCCGTATCGCACAGGAGAGGCTAAAGATGATCAAAAGCTTTTCGAAACCCGGTACCTACACGAGATAAAGTGCTATCGCGAAGGCAATCACACCCACAGTTATTCGTTCACCTTCGACAGAGCGCGAGTAGCTGACTTGCAACAAGTCAAGGGCAAGGCCCTCTTGACAGAGATTCAGTTGTACTATAACAGCACCTCCGGAAATCTTGTCAAGGACAATGGCTGGAAATTCTCCTATGAAGGCTTGTCCAATTTCTTTTTGCTGAAATCGGTGACGACGCCGGATTTACGTACAGATTCCTTTTCCTACAAATCCATGGATTTCGCGGCCACCGACGGGGATCAGGATTGGTCTGCTTCCAGAATGAGGCGATCCGATCACAAAACCGCAGTGCCGCTTCCCGCCAACAAGACCAATACCGCAAAGTGGAAAGGGGAGGCCAAATGCGACGAGAGGTTCTGCTACCTCATCATGAAGGACGGAGATGGAGTGGAACCGGACGAATTAAGCCGAACTCAGAAGATGTATGTTGAAATTCGGCCCAATATGGGGAATTATTTCGATTCCACTTCTTCGACGGCCGTGAAGCGATTTGAAAACGGAACTACCAGTACCCCCATCGAAGATCTGGATGTCATACCCGGCGGAGATTTTTTCCTGGTGGTGGATTATAAATACGGCAGTATCGATTTCTGGGAATGGAACGGAGTAGAAATGGTTCAAAAGTATCCTTTCGCAAACGACCCCCGCTACGCCACAGGCAATTTCAGGCATCGCATTCGGATACACTCGGCGGGTAATTATTTCCTAATCCACAAAACAGCCCTTAGATCCTCCGGCAGCATCACCACCCCTGCCGAAATCATTCCGGTTCTGCGCCAGTCCAACGGAGTCTGGACATCCCTGAATAAAAATTCCAGCCTATGCGAGTTGGAGAACAAATCAATAGCCGTAGGCGACGCTATCCGCAGTTCCACCGGCAATTGTCTTGAATTTGATACTGACGACCTTATTGTATCCGCATCCCAGACTTTTTTCACCTTGGTCCATAAACCGAAAGACGTGATTCTTTTTTACGCCTTGAAATCGGATGGAGACGGCTTCAGCAATTTGACGAACACTCTACCCGTCGTAACAGGGGCAGCCCAGAAATCGGGCTATCCCATGAACTGGGAGGAGCATATCGAAGGGGTGGCACTGGGAAGGGACTACCTCGTTCTATCCACATCCAATTCGGCACGGACATTACATTCCGTCCATCCCCTATTTTTTAACGGGGACCGGGTAATGGCACTTCCCGGACGGAAGGGCCATAATAGTGGTCCTTTCATAGTCCATACCTCGGGGGATTATTTCCTCGCCCACGACAAAGAAAGGTTATTTGCGCATTGGCAACGAAAAATAAATTCAACGGGCACACTGGTTTTCGAACAAACGACACCGCAAATTGACATGTTGAGACCAGAATCGCCCTGGCTGGCAGAGGTCCAGGTGCGCACTCATCCCTCTGGATTTGTCATAGAGTACTATGCGCATCGAGACAGTATTGGAACCCGCCCCTTGGAGATTTGGTCTGGCACCAATTATGCCGTGAATGTGTTCAAGAGGAATTGGGGCTCCCTGGGTTATGCGAACGTTACCTCGCAATTCCTTTACGAAGGTAAAAATGTTTTCAACGTCAACTTCTCCTCCTCGGATAACAGTATTACCGCTCTCGCGGGAGCGGATGCCGGGGGCGGTACCTGCGGTGCGAAGGAAACTTGCAATATAAAGCATGTCGTTATTCGTTATCGGCCTGACCATCCCACTGTCTTCACCAATTTGAATGCGGACCTCAATGTTTATGCGCTCCCCTACGACAACGTGGTGAAAAGAACCCATGACTTTTCCAGCGGTGCGGGAAGGCTCGTCATGCGGCCCTACCTGGATTGGTCTCGGAAGGTAGTGGAATACAATCTGTTTCAATGGACCGGGCAGTCCCTGGGGACCCCCACGGGCCCGGGCGTCGTCGACCAATTCTCCACCAACGCCGGTCTGGATAACAATCAGCGCAACGTAATCACCTATTCATTCAATTACACTAAAAGTCCCGTGTGGCGCCGGGAGTTCAACAGCAACCTCCAAGTTCCCCAGTTCGAAGCCTGCGAGGTGGCCCAAACCAATTCCGACAATACTTCACGAGGCTTCAACCGATTCCTGTTCCATCTGGACACCAAACAAAGCCCGATGTATGGCAAGAAAGCCCTATTGAACGGCCATGAGAAGTACCACGTCTCCATCGGCACAGGGGCCGACACCAGTATGCGCGTCGATATCGTCAGCGAGCCGGTCACGAATTCCGCTTGGCCGGCGTCCCTTTATACCATGCGGCTGTACAAGAGTACGTCCAAGGAGGTGGCAGATAATAAATCCTACCGGATCACAACTACCTCATATCACCGCTACAACGAAAACAATGGGGCGCCGCATTTCGTAGTCTCAGCCTTGGGGAATCGCTTCTTAGCCTCCAACTTGGGGTTTGGCGCGCACCAGGTATCTCAAACCCTTTTCAACGGTCAACATCTCCCTTCGCAGTCCATAGCTTTCGGCACGTTCACCTATCCGGATACCGCCAGCCTTAAAACCATTTCCACTACCTCTCCGCTTAGTACGCAAACCACCTATGCCGCCCTTAGCCCGATTGCCAGTAGTAAAACCACCTGGAATTCCAATTATCTGCAACAGAAAAGCGAGGTCTGGAGGGATGTTGACGAAGCCTTGACAACTACGCAGATGGGAACCGGTATGGTACCCAAATTTGATATCACGCAGGGCTGGATTCCGGCTGGGGAGATAACGCAGCGTAATGCCTATAACCAAACCTTGGAAACCAAGACCCCCCGTACCACGGCTGTGGGTGACGATGCTTATGCCAGTTTTTTTTACGAAGGTAGGGCCAGCCAACCCGTAGCCATGGTCGCAAACGCCCGCTTGGATAATTGCGCCGTGCTCTTGGCCGAAAACGGCAATGCCGGGCTTAGCGGGTTGGATTACCCGGCCAAATGGGAGAGACCCCCCACCGTGACATTCGAGCATGGCCGTTCCCGTACCGGCAGGTATAGCCTTAAGGTCGTGGATTCTTATGGTCCCACCCTCAATCGCCACCTCAAAGATGTGACGCGATACAAGTTCGGGTATCAAATGTCGGCCTGGGTTTTTGCTCCGACAGGTACCACTCCGCTTATGGCCGTGGAACGGAGAAATTCCGCCGGAACCCACGTCAATTCCTTCCTTGGAAGCCCTGTGGATGGATATATCATCCACAACCGTTGGCAGAGAGGGAGGTAACCGTTTCGTATGCCCAACTCACCGCCGGAGGCTTGTTCACCACATCGGCGGCGGATTACTTGAGAATGTACGTCGGCACGGGCGTGCCCACGGGCGGTAACAAGACGGTTTACGTGGATGATATCGTCGGTCTTCCCACCAATGCTTCGTTCTCCTACTCCACTTTTGATTATCGGGGACTCAAAACGAGTTCAACCGGCAACAATCACAGGACTATCTATTTCGATTTGGGATTGCGGGGAGAGGTGGCCGCCGTCCGCGATGAAAATTTCCGTATTCACAGCCAAAGCGGCTTTCACCGCATGGGGGAAAACTGATGCGCGCGCTCAATAGGGTATTCCCAGTCAAAAAATGCATGATTCTGCTTGGCCTCGGCCTGGCCTTTGGAACTCAAACCGTCTTCGCCTTAAGCCATTCCCGCGCTTATTCCTGGGGCATGGAGAAAGGGAATCTGGTTTCCAACTGGAGTTTCGAAAACCAGTGGCAATTCTGGTCCACTGCTTCGGCTCCCCCTGGCTTCATTGTCGATGCGCGCTTAAAGGCCTTAGGCGTAGTCACTGAAGGGGCTAAGAATGGAAGTTTTGTGGCAAGCATAAGCGGATCTTGCCCTTCGAATGCCTTATGTGCCCGCCTCAAATCCGAAAAATTTCCCATTAACCCATCGCAAACCTATACCCTTTCCTTTTTCTATCAGGGCTCCTCGGTGGTTGGAACCAACCGCCCCGTCGTGACTTTTTACTCCGATGCCAACTCCTCAATTTCTAGCCATAACGGAGCCAACTATTCGGCTCCCGGAGCATGGAGTTTATATGCAACCTCCTTCACGACACCGCAGAACGCCCAGTACGCGATGCTGACCTTCGCCGAGTCCTATGCACAGGGCCATGGAGGCACCTTTTACTTCGACAATGTCATCCTCGAAGAAGGTTCCCACTCCGCCGCCTCCCGCGATCGCATAAGTGAATCCGTCTTATTCGGCGATGCCTTCGGCAGAACCCACCAAAACCAGTTGCGCCTCGTTGCGAATAAATACCTCGTGTCCGCATCGGCTTTCGATGAATTTGCCCGTCCGGAAACCACCTTTTTGGCCTCACCGGGAAACTTTTCCCAGCTGACCTACCAACCCAACTTCAAGAGTGCTGCCAATAACTTCTATAATGGGACAAGCGGAAAACCGGCTGCGGGAGGATTCGCATTTGCCGAAGTTCAATACTCCCATGAACCCGAGGATCGGGTGGTGGCCTCCAGCGCACCCGGCGCCACTTGGAAGCTTTCCGGTGACCGAACCGTCAAGCGGGGGTTTTATTTCTCCTCCGCCTTGCACAACTCATTCCCAAGCATTGAAAACCCCCCAGTGGATACGAATCACCGGGATCTAAGGGTGGATTGGGTGCGCGATGCCGACAGTAACTTCACCCTCACCTGGACAAACCGCCAGGGACAGGTTATCCAGCAAGCTTCCAATATTACCCGGGGAGGAACCTCGGCCGCCACCTGGAAATTTTCCACCACCCGTTATACCTACTTTGCCGATGGACGTCCAAATAGCAGCAGGACGCCAATCGACATACAGGAAAACAGTGCTAATTTCGCGGAATACACTAAGTCCAACACCCTAGGGCATACCCTCAGTCAGTATACCAAGGACGCCGGGCTCACCCGCTATTGGTATAACCGTCGGGGAAATCTGCGTTTCTCTCAGGACGCCGGTCAGAGAGCGCTGAATCAATTCACCTACACCGACTACGATACCCAGGGGAGGGTCATCAGCCGCGGCATCCAGACAATTACCACCATGACCCAGGCCATAGCCGACCAAGACATCCACACCGGCGGCACCAAAGTGGAAAGGGTGGGCTATATTTATGATGATTTCTCCACCTTCCAGCAGAGGACGGGGTTTCCCCTGGACCAAATCATGCCCTATCATTATTTCATGGGTGGCAAGAACGGGAAGGGACGCCTTGTCTGCAGCTATAATCGTAATGTCGATGGAAGCTATCCGGGCTTTACCGAGAAGGACAAGTTCGTGGCGGACTTTTACGACTACGATGTCCGCGGCAATGTGACGGTGAGCCTTAAAGCGGTCCACCCTATCCGCGACCCCAAGAAAAAATTCCAGGACACCTATTTCCAATACGATGAAACCGACCGCCTGGTGGAGACTTACAACTACGTCGACGCCTCCTCGTCAACACTGGCCTCGCGCCACAAATACTTCTACGATGTCCTGGGTCGGGTCGAAAAAGTGGTGGGGTTGAACGACAAACCTTTGGCCCGGTTTATTTACAATGACTGGGGCCCCCTCAATCACGTCATCCTGGGTGGAGACGGCGGCACGACCAAGGGCACGCGCATCGACTATACCTATGCCATCCGCGGATGGGTGAAGGAAATTAAAGCCACCGATCTCTCCACGGGAAAAATCACCTTCCAGCAATTCCTGGGCTATGAAACCAAATCCAATCCCGACGGCAAAGTGCCCGATCCCATCCGGGCCCGGTTCAGAGGGCAGGTAACCCAGCAGCTCTACAAATTCGGCACTGACGTCAACAGCCTGAATCCGGTACGGCTGGTGAATTACAATTACGATGAACTGGGGAGGATGGTAACGGCCGATTACCGGAAGAACTCCAACTCCACCCCGCTCAACAGCAACGGAACCATTAATTTCACCGCCCTGACCTGGAACAATAGCCAGGACCAGGACAGCCATTTCAATTACGACCTGAACGGCCGCATAACAGGGCAAAGAACCGGCGGCGTATCCTCGGCCGATTCAGCCCGGTATAACTACCAAAGCGCTTCTTACCGCTTAAGTCATGTCACGGGCAAGCTGTCCCCATCCCTGAATCGGAATATGTCGGCGGCGGGAACATTTCAATACGATGAACGCGGATCCCTGGCCTGGGACGCCTCGAAGCAGTTGGATATCTACTACGGGTGGGATAAATTGCCCACCCTGTTCATCGCCCACCCTAGCGGAAGTGCGGTCTATCAAGATCAATTCTATGATGCCGCTGGCGATAGGGTTTCCCGGTTCATAGACGCCGGGAGTTCGGTGCAGGCCACGCATTACCTGAACCTGGGAGTGGCTACCTCCAAGGAATGGCGCGAGACGCTGAACTCCTCCGGGGGAGTGGCTTCGAGTTCGCAGACGGTGGGCCTTTATGGCAGGGCGCAGATTGGTCGCATTAGGCCGGATGGGGTGTATGAGTTCTACCTCAAGAACCACCTGGGCTCGACCATGCGCACGGCGGGGGATATGGGAGCCGATCCGGTCAACGGAGGGGTGACCTATGATTACCTGGCCTATGGGGATTTGCGTAGGGTGAAGGAGACGGGTTCTACCGTAACGGAGAAGTTTACGGGGAAGGAATATGAGGACCTGAGCCGGTTGTACTACTTCGGGGCGCGGTTTTTTGATCCGGAGTTGGGGATATGGCTGACGCCGGACGCTGCGAACCAATACTTCAACCCATACAGTTATACCGGCGGTAACCCCGTCATGTATGTGGATGCGGATGGGAACTTTGCGTTCCTCGTCCCGCTGGCCATTATTGCAATTGGTGGCGCGATCAATCTGGCGTCGAATTACGACAAGGTCGATAACTTCTGGGAGGGCGTTGGGTATTTCGCAATCGGTGCTGGACAGTCTGCCGCGAGTGTTTACTTAGGACCCGTGGGTGGGATTTTAGCGGGAGGATTGGCGGGAGGACTCAACACTGGGCTTGGCGGTGGAAATATGGGCCAAATAATCCAGGGGGGAATTTCTGGTACTATTGGATCAGCCGCAGGCCTTGGAGCTTCGAAGCTGATGGGTCCAGCATTAAGCAAGATAGACTTTCAAATTCGAGGTGTGTCCAGCCCCTTTACTCAGGCGCTAGGGCGTGGTGCTTTAGGTGGGGCTGCGGGTGGATTTGCCGGTGGTTTTGCCACAGGGTTCATAATGAGTGGCGGGGATGTCAATGCAGGTTTGGATGCGGGGCTATCAGGGCTTAAAACTGGAGCAGTTACAGGTGCTATCACTTCGGCGGGTGTTCAAACTGCTACTTCCATGTCACAAGGTCGAAATCCATTTATAAAAGATCCGTTCGGAAGTCCCAATGGTAGAATTTCAAAGCCCAGCGGCGTACCTGATAATTGGGTACCTAGACTCTCTGACAATGGGAAGGGGGTAATATGGGTTGATCCAAATAACCCTCATAATTCGATTAGAGTAATGCAGGGTGATCCTCTCTCTCCATATGAAAATTCTCGGAAACCATATGTTCGCCATTTACGCGATGGCCAGTATTTAGACGAATCCGGAAACCAAGTGCCTAAAAAATCTTCTGACTCGCATATTCCTTTATCAATCTGGGAATGGCCTCGCAACTAGGATTGGAGAAACAATGACTTTGGAATATTGGAAAACAGCCGTAATACAAAGCTTAGAAGAATTAAGCGACCCGGAGTTCCAAAAGAAAGCTTGGCTTCGAAACGAAGGGAATCTGATTTCATCACCTTCTGAAGCAAGCGATGAATTATTTAATGACACTGGGCTTGGCGAAGAGATGAAATCCAGATTGGTTTTTTCGGATATTGCTGATAGCTTACTTAAAGAATTAAGGAAAAGAATTTCAAAAATTAATTTTGAGCAGAATATCGAGACAATGCTTTCATCAAAGGAGTGGATTGACATTCGGGAATTGGCATTACAAACTTTACTCGAGGTAAAGAAGGCTGTCAATACCGAAAAACCCTAAATTTACCCGTAACCTGAGAATAGCGTTCTTCATCGATTACAACTTCTACTCCAGACGCTAAATTAAAGACATTTTCTGCCGAAACATAGTCGGAAATGTTGCAGCAAACGAGGGAATTTATATTTCAGGTGGAATGAATCTGAAATTAGAAAAGGTAGTGTCAAGTTTCTTTCGCAAATTGATTTTGGCTCCTCGAGTCTGACTCTCACTAGGCGACCTGCGCCTGGAGTTCGTGTCCCTTAAGCAAATCCATATTTAGGTACCGTTTCGAACCCCATTCCTGACTCGCTACGTACCGCCGAAGAACAGGTACCTGAGCCTCGCGCTCCAGGAGGATTTAAGCCAAAAAATTTTGAAAATCCAGTATCTGGCTCTAATAGCAAAAAGCGTCTACCGACGCAAGAAAAATTAGATTTACTTAAAGAATTTTAAAATGCAAGCTGAAAAAGTGGGCTTAAGTGCTCACCAAATAGTTCTCGACTTCCGAAGCTTTCTTAGTGCAAGTTGGGTTGTCGTTATGAAATATACAGAAGCGAGGAATGATGAAAGCCTGATTTTAGATTGGATGCAAGCAAACTGGGAGATTTTGGTAGAGACGACCTTATGCACTCAACCCAATGAGTATTTGGAAGTATACGGTGATGGTGCAGATTGCAACGGAGATAGTAGCAGAGTGTGGATGCCCAAGGCATTGCCAACACATAGAATTGTTTGTCTACCATCGCAGGAATTCGAAGTGGTCGATGAAATAAGTAAAAGTCAACTAGATCCAGGAAATAAAACATTTAATCGATTTGTATCATGGAATCAATTTCAGTACCAAGATTGTCCGCCATTTGACTTTGCTCTTTTAGAGGACGTTAACAACATCTATATCGTGCCGGTAAGCAGCATCACCTTCCATCTAAAAGCTGTCGATGATTAATAGGTGCTCGGTAGTTCCATGCGCAAAAGACTAAATAGCCTGCAATAGGTCTGAAACATTTTCAATTACTCTGCTATTTTCGCCTTGGACAATTTTGTTCCTGGAAATTGAGCAGCGTTTTTTAGAAATCCCCGAACAGTAATCATTAAGCCTCCTCCCTGGTCCAGGCAGCAAAAGGGAAACCCCGAGAATATACGGCCTTTAAAAATGTGAAAATTTTCGCCTACCGGGAAATCCCCCCAAAAATAAACACGGATGACGAATAAAAATATAAAATGTACCATTATATAAATAAAATTAAGGAGTCTTCATGTTTCGTTTTATAGTTACCGCTTCTTTGCTTTTCCTTTCGATTCCGGCCATAGGTTCGGATGAAATTTCGGAAGCCTCTGACCCATCCTTTCGGACGCCAAGGCAGTCGAGTATCAGCCTGGAATTGGGCGCCAATAGCCTAGCCAGCCTCGTCGGTGTCACCTATGGTTACTATTTCCAACCGCAAATGGCTTTGGATGTCGGTTTGGGGCTCAGTGGTGTCGGGATTCGACCCGGGTTGCGTGCTCGTTATAACTTCTCCCGGAAAAAGCTGTCCCCTTTCGTCTCCGGCGCCTTCAAGTACGGACTGGGTACAGGAAACACGGAGGTATCTGTTGAGGACATCGATACCAAGGAGAAGCTCTTTCTCAAAATTAGTCCCTCTGCTTTTCTGGATGTGGGGTTGGGTGTGGACTATTTGGCCAATAATGGATTCCTCTTTTTGGGTACGGTGGGCTATTCGATGCTGATGGGTGGGGATAATTTTACCGTAGTATCCGGCTCGCCTTCTCCCAGGAGTCAGGATGCTTTAAAACTTGCTTACGGAAGCGGTGTGACCTTGGGTCTCAGTTTCGGTAAAGCTTTTTAACCCAATCCATGGCTTGTATCGAATGCTTTTGGGCGATGGATTTCTTGGGTATTTTCCGAACCAACTCGCAGCAAAGACGACCGGCAGTGCGTCAGCAGGTTTCCATGGGGGCGCCGTCAGGGTAAGGGTTCGCGCATCGCTTCGCCGGTCAGGATGGCGTAGAGAGGCGGATTGATAAAGTAGAGAGTACGTCCCACTTTGATCTTTTCCAGGAAGCCGCCTTCGGCCAATTCGTTCAGGTATTTGGTGGCGGTGAGGCGGGTGACTTTGAGGTCACGCATGACGAAATCGATTTTTGTGTAAGGGTGAGTGAACAGGTTGTTGAGCAGATCCTGGCTGTAGAACTTGTATTGCGTGCGGATGCGGTGCTTGGCGTTCAGCAGGGCTTTGCGGATGGCGTCGATGGTGGTGATGCCTTGGCTCGCAGTATCTTCCACGGCGGAAAGCATGTACAATACCCATTCCTCCCAGGCATCCTGGTCGCGCACGGTTTGGAGGAGGCGGTAATAGTCGTTCTTTCTCCGGACGATTTGGCGGCTCAAATAGAGGATGGGGATGTCGAGTAGGCCCTGCTGCACCAGATAGAGCACGTTGAGGATGCGGCCGGTGCGCCCGTTGCCATCGTAAAAGGGGTGGATGCTCTCGAATTGATGATGGAGGAGCGCCATTTTTACTAGTGGATCGGCGTCGAAGGTTTGCGGGTCGTTCAGGAATAACTCCAGTCCGTTCATCAGGGAGACGATTTCCTGCGGGTCCTGCGGCGGCGTGTATACGGTGCGTCCGGCGGCGTCCTTGAGCACTGTCCCCGGCACTTTGCGGAAGCCGGCTTGATTGCATTCCAATTCTCCCTGGATGCGGAGTATGTGGTTCAAGGTCAAAAGTCCGCTTTCGCGGACGAGCTCGAATCCCACCCTTAAGGCCTGCCGGTATCGGAGCACCTCTTTGGCGGAGGGGTTGGTCGAGGCTTCCGGAAAGGCATCGTCCTTGAAGAGCTCGTCATGAGTGGTGACGATGTTTTCGATGGCGGAACTGTCCTTAGCTTCCTGCATTCCCAGGGTGCTGATGAGAATGCTCTGGTTGGGGATGGCGGCGGCGACTCCCTTCAACTCGGCCAGTTTCCGGGTGGCGGTTGTGACCTTTTTTAGGATGGCCGGGATTTCGAATCGCCGAGGGGAGAGGTGGTGAAGGTCGGTTAATTTATGCATTTTCCTGGTTCCATGGTAAAATATGCATACAAAACGCGGTTTTTCTATACATATCGAGTAGAAAATGTATAGAAGTTGGGGACAAACTATGCATTTCCCGAGTCCTAGGCCTGTAACTCCTCACTCCAGGTTTTTAGAGGTTTTAGAAGCTATCGCTCCAAATCGACCCTATGGGGAAGAAATCGCCAAAAATGTGGTAAAAAGTGTTGCATGGGCGCTGTGCTCCGGCTGGAGCGGAATTTGGCATTGCGACTCTTCCACTCCAAGTTGCCGAAAAATCGTAGCGACATCGTAACAACGCCGATCCTCCACGATTTAACCCTTGTCGTTAAGACGGAAAATCCCGTAGCTACTCTCTTAACCAGATTGGTTATATGAATTTGCGCCGGCTTTATTTAGGGTTTAACTCGCTCCGCATAGCCGCATCCCACCCATACGAATCCTTACGGTAGCGGATCTTCCCCGATTCGTCCACGATGGCCGTGAAATAAACCAAGTGCACCGGCAAGGGATGATCCAAACGGATATGACGCCTGGCGCCGCCCGCAATGGCGCTGCGTAGCGAATCACCCTTAAGTTCATCCTGGCCCCGTAGCACCTTTTCCGCCAGTTCCACCGGAAATTCCACCCTTACGCAACCGTGGCTTCCCTCCCGCACATCTCTCTGGAAGCCTTCCTGATTGGGGGTATCATGCAGGTAAATGCTGAACCGGTTGGGGAAAAGAAACTTGACGCGCCCCAAGGCATTCTTAGGGCCGGGCCTTTGCCGGATGGTGAATGGGAGTTGGCCGGAATCCGGCAATTCGCTCCAATCCACCGAATCCGGATCGAGACGCTCGGCGCTGTCTTCGCCTGCGGTGCCGGGATCCACCATTTCATAATCGGTAGTCTGGAAAAATCCCTTGTCGGCCCGTATTTTTACGGCGAGTTCTTCGCGCACAATACTGGACGGCACGAACCAATAGGGATTGAGGACGATATAAGTCAGCGTATCGCTCATGAAAGGGGTTTGCGTTTCGAATTTTCCCGCCACCACCTTCATTTCCAAGGCCAGCTTGCCTTTATCGCGTAACTCCAAGCGATAGTCGGGTATATTCACGAGAATATGTTTTTCTCCCAGGGAACGGGGCAGCCAGCGCCATCGCTCCAACGTCATCTCCAAACTGCGAATCCGCGTTTGCAAGTCCATCCCGGTATCGGCAAAGGCGCTTCCCTCCGCTGATTCTTTCGCTTGCGACCGTAATTCAGCCAACTCCTCGCGCAAGCGCGAATAATGCTCATGTTCAGGGAACAATTTTTCGATCGTGGTTTCCAGGCTTCGCTTTTCCAATGCCTGATAGAGCAGCGTATCCAACGGCTCCTTCTCCGCATGAATTTCGCCGATTATTTCGAAACGGGAAGTGGACGCCCAACCGTTCAGCAAATGATTGGCATAGGTTAACCAGGCGTCCGTCAATAATATTTCCGTGCGCGCCGCATGTACCGAATCCTTGGCCCAGAACTTCGCCGTCTTCGGAATTTTTCCCAGTAGGGCGATGAGCGTGTCGACATGGTATTTTCCCTTCGGCAAACCCTCATGCTCCGCCTTTCCCAGGTATTCCATCAATACCGGAATCTGCCCATGTTTGAGAGTATGCGCCACCCAAAGGGGACGGTATTCCCGGTCGGCGTAGAGAGCTTGCACCCGCTTCGGGTTCGCCAGGCGCAGGTCTTTCCCGGATGGAGACGCGCTTATGCGTTTCAGCTCCGCTTGGACCTGGGTAGCCGCCAGGATATCGGCCTGCTCTTTTCTCACGGACGAACAACCGCTAAACCCCAAGATTAGCGTGGCTAAAAGGAAGCATGGGAACCCGAATTTTAATTTGTGCATATCTGAAATAAATACAAAATGCCTACCCCCGCAAGCGTCCTCGCTCCGAAACGGTTGTTTTCATGCATCACCCTTACTATGATAAAGACATGCCTTTCCGGTTCAAAACCAATTCCCCTCCTACCGCCCGGCTTTTTTCAATTACTCCTATTTCACCCGGCCAATTTTTTTCGGTACTACTCTGCGCGGCGCTTTCCGTTTCCGCAGCCAAACCGGCTAAACCACTGCCCACCTTCGGTGAAGACTGGACCCTCAGCGCCTCTCCTCCCGGCCACGCACCGGGCCTCGACTCCTCATTGCTCTCCGAGCTCAAAGCCTATAACGACATCCGCAGCGCCGGAATCGCGGGATGGGATACCGCCACCGGCGGCATGCACATCGTCACCCGCTTCGCGGACCATTCCCAATTGCATCGGGTGAAAACTCCCGGCGGCTCCCGCACCCAACTCACCTTTTTCCCCAAGCGCGTAGCCGCCATGTATTTGAACCCGACCGGCGCGCGCGACTTCCTGTACTTACAAGACACCGACGGCAATGAACAATTCCGGCTGTTTTACTCGCAACCGGAAACCGGCCATAGCCAATCCTTAGGCCCCGACAGCGGCCGCGTCGCTTCCGTGCTATGGAGTAAAAACGGCGCCCGGTTCGTTTATACTTACTCCGCGCCCCGCAGCGACAAATGGGAAATTCGCCTGGGCGACACCTCCGGCAGCGACCGCCCCCTCATACTGCGCGAAGGCGCCTGGTTTCCCGTCGATTGGAGCCAGGACGAAAAACACCTCTTGCTGATTAAATACCTGTCGGCCACCCATTCCGAACTGCATCATTTTTCCTTTGCCGACTCTTCCCTCACGCGTCTGTTGCCCGACCGCGAAGAGTCCATCTCCGGAGCCTTCTGGCTCGAAGACGAAACCCGTAACCCGCCCGTCACTCCCAAAACTCTCCTTTTCCTATCCGACCGCGAAGGCGAGTTTCACAAATTGTATCGCCACCAAAACGGCAAGGTCACAACCCTCAGCCCTCCCTCGCCCTGGGATGTGGAGTGGGCCGTCCCGGATAGACGGGGCCGCTTTCTCATTTATTCGCTGAATGAGCAAGGCTACAGCCGTCTGCACCGGCTCGACTTGCGAACGGGCCGGGCAAGCGCCCTCAAAGGATTGCCTTCCGGCCTTATCGGAAAGCCGCTATTCCCCCACCCCGGCAAAGAAATCCCCGGAAATTCATTCGCCTTCACCCTCAATACCTCGACCCACCCCGGCGATGTCTATGGCTATAGTTTGGCTTCGGGCAAGCTCACCCGTTGGACGGAAAGCGAAACCGGCGGCATTCCCTCCGCGCATTTCGTCGCACCCGAACTCATCACCTATCCCACCGTCGATTCGCTCAATGGCGCGCCCCGACAACTTTCCGCCTGGCTATACCGCCCTCCGAATACCCCGCGAGCACCCGTCGTGCTTTCCTTGCATGGCGGCCCCGAACTCCAGGCCAGACCGGGATTCGACGCCTTCACCCAATACCTGGCGGGCCGTAAAGGCATCGCGGTGCTTAAACCCAATGTTCGCGGGTCTACCGGCTATGGCAAAAGCTTCACCCGCCTCGACGACGGAGTTTTGCGGGAAGGGGCCGTTCACGACGTAGGGGCCTTGCTCGCCTGGGTGGGACGGGACGGTCGCCTCGATTCCTCCCGCATCGGCGTGATGGGCAGGTCATACGGAGGCTACCTTGCCTTGGCTACTATGGTTCATTATGGAAACCGCATTCAAGCGGGAATCAACACCGTGGGCATCGCCAACTTCGTCAGCTTTCTCAAAAACACCAGCGAATACCGCCGCGACTTGCGCCGGGTCGAATATGGCGACGAACGCGATCCCAAAATGTTTCAGTTTTTGCACGGCATCTCCCCCCTCACCCATGCCGACAAGCTGAACACCCCGCTGCTCCTTTCCCATGGACGCCAAGATCCCCGCGTGCCTTACTCCGAATCGGTCGCCCTCTTCGAAACTTTGCGCAAGAAAAAGGTGCCGGTTTGGTTCCTCACCTTCCTGCGCGAAGGCCATGCCTTCCGCGAACCGGAAAACCGCCTGATCCATGATGCGGTGCAAACGCAATTCCTGCTCGAGCATCTTATGAAAGGCCCATGAATCCGGTCATCCGGGTGTCCCTTCCTTTGTCATTTTGTCGACCGACCTCCACCCTCTCAAACCCTGCGAAAATGCTACCTTTCCGGGTCACAATTCCCTTAAATAGCGGATTTTCGCCCCCGGGAATGGTACCTTAGTTCGGGAAAGGACCGGCATGAATTGGCTCGGTAAATATCTGCGTTCCTCCATCGGCAAAAAGCAGATCATGGGACTTACGGGCATTCCGCTGTATGGATACCTGTTTGTCCACCTCATCGGTAATTTCGGTCTTATGGCCGGCGCCGAAACCTTCAATAGCTATAGTTATTTTCTGCTCAACGAGCTGGCCTTCTTCATCGTTCCCATCGAGTTTTTCCTGCTGGCCTGTTTCGTGGCGCATATCATCCTCGCTTTTTGGCTCCGCAGTCAGAACAAAGCCGCCCGCCCGGTCGCCTATCATGTTCCCGAACATACAGGAAAGGGGAAAAACGCGGCCCGGCGCAAATCCCTGCATTCCATGAAAATGATTTTCACCGGAATGTGGATTCTCATTTTCACCATCATCCACGTCCTTCACTTCCGTTACGGAGCCGTTACCGGAGCGGTTACGGCTGTCTACGACGGCGTCGAAATGCGCGACTTGCACACCACGGTGATGCAGGCCTTGTCCATATGGTGGTACTCCCTGTCCTACCTTATCACCATGCTCGTCATCGCCTCGCATCTCTACCATGGCGTGCAAAGCAGTTTTCAAAGCCTTGGCTTGAACCACCCCAAATACTGGCCGCTGGTACAGGGCCTTTCGCGCGCTTACGCCATCGTGATCGTCGGCG
>JBGTHM010000014.1:0-82170 GCA_041746255.1 Fibrobacteria bacterium
GAGTTACACAACGACGTTGGGTTTCGCATTCCCGAAAGTGGGAACTTGGAAAAATGGGCGAAGCAGGGAGTGCTGCTATTAAATACCTCATTGACAGTTCAAGCCGGAAAACCGGGCTCGCATGCGGGGAAAGGATGGGAAATCTTCACCACAGCCGCTATTAAAGCCCTGTCCGAAAAAAAGGAAGGCCTGGTCTTTTTACTGTGGGGACGCCCAGCCCAGGAAAAGGCCGCGCTTATCGATGCTTCGAAGCACCACATTCTGCAGGCTCCGCACCCTTCTCCTTTTTCCGTTCATCGTGGTTTTTTCGGGTGTCGTCACTTTTCGCGCACGAATCAACTTCTTCAGCAAACGGGTAAATCGCCCATCGATTGGCAGTTGTAATTTCGGAGCCGGCACCCTAGGCTAAGTTGGCCCTTCGCTGACGCCGGAAAAATCTCTCCCGCCTGGGAATCCGGCCTGTATATTCCGGCTTTTTCTACTTTTTCCCCGTCATGACCGATCCCCTGTTAAACGAATACGATTTTCTGGTGATCGGAGCCGGTCCCGCCGGATTATTGGCCGCTCTCACCTTAGCCACAAATGGCAAATCCCATTCCATCGCCTTAGTAGATAAACGCGATCCCTGGCGCGAGCCTGTAGCCTGTGCCGAAGCGGTGCATGCCGGTGGGCTGCATTCCCTGGTGCCCAAGGTGGAGAAGGCTTGGATTCGCGGTCCCGTCGATGGAGTCCTTTTCGTATCGCCTGACGGAACCAAAGTGCCCTTCCGCAAAGATGGCAGCGGATATCTCATCGACCGCGCCTTGATGCATAAAAACCTTGCCGAAGAATGCCAGCGCTTGGGTGTGCATTGTAATTTTCGCGCGCGCGCCATCGAGCTGAGCCGTTTACGGGCCGGTAGGCGAATCCTGAAATATGACGGTGGCGAAGCGGGTACGGGAGAGATTAGCGCCAAGGTGGTTATCGACGCCAGCGGACCGGGTCTGGGGTTTGGACAGGGAGAGGCCCTGGTTCAAGGGAATTTCGATGTCGAGCCCGCGCTTTTCGCCTTGGTGAGCGGGCTTAAATATCCCGTCAATTACATTCAACTCTTCTTTGGAAAACGGTATGCGCCCGGCGGCTATGCCTGGTTATTCCCGCGCGACGAAAACGTAGCCAACGTGGGTTTGGTTATCGGCCGCAATTATTCCAAGGACGCGCCCGCCCGAAAAACCATGATGCGCTTTATGGAAGAGACCTTTCCCGGCGCCGAGGTTTCCCATATCCATGGCGGCGCGATACCCTGCGGTTATTCTCTGGAGCCGCTGGCCGTGGACAATCTTTTCAAAGCCGGCGACGCCGCCAATATGGTCAATCCCATCAGCCGCGCGGGAATTTTAGAGGCCATGGCTGGCGGAAAATTCGCCGCCGAAGCCGCGCTGGATGTCTTCTCTTTGGATTCCGAGGCGGAAAAGCTTCCGCATTACCGTCGCTACAAGGCCCGCTGGGACGAAGCCTATGGCAATGCCAACCGGCGCATCCATCTGGCGAAAAAAGCCTTCACCGAAATCAAGGATGAATCCTTCGATCGGGCCGCCCACAAGCTGGCGGCCATTCCCGAGGCCGATATCACCATGCCGCGGATTTTCTGGACCACATTGTGGACCATGCCTACGTTATTTTGGAAAATGCGCAGCCTTATCACAAGGTAAAAGCGCCTTCGAAGGCAATTTCATCCAACGGTTTGCGCCCACTGGGCTTCTCCCTCGACCGCAAAGGTTCCGGAAGGCTGTTGGGGGGAGCGGGATATCCGATGGTGGCCATAGCCTCTACCACCCAATCTTCCGGCATGCGTAATTCCGCATGCGCCCTGGCATAATCGAATCCTCCCATGCCATGGACCACCAAACCGGAAAGATGCCCCTGCAAGGCAAGGCTCATCCAGGCCGCACCGGTGTCGAAACTATGGGTACGCATGGGTTTGCCATTGTGATCGAAGGTATTTTTCGAAGCGATGACCAGCAGGGCTCCCGCGTTCTCACACCAGGTTCGGTTGTTGGGCGTGAGCAGGGATAGAAAGAGCGGCCAGCTTTCGGAATCGCGCAGTGAGTAAAAAAAGCGCCAGGGCTGGTTGTTGAAAGAGGAGGGAGCCCAACGGGCCGCCTCCATCAGTTTGCATAGCGCGGAACGCTCCAGTGGTTTTCCCGACATGGCGCGAGCCGACCAACGATTGGGAAAAATGGGATTAGCACCATGTTCCAATTGGCGATAGGGAGCAGTGAGCAATTGTGTATCCATCATTTATTCCTTTATTGCTTAGAGCCGGCCTCAAAAGTCCTTCTGGCGTCGCCGGGCTGCGAGCGTCGCCCCCCTTTGTCGGCCTGCATCGCGATATTTCCTCCCAATATCGCTGCTTCGGCCTTCGCGGGGCGCTCGCTCTCGCTCCGGCTTGGGTCGACGAATTACATTTGAGGCCGGCTCTAGGCCAGAACGAAGATTAAGGCATCTGCTTCGGTTTTCGCCCGGTATACAAGCTTTTCTTCCCTTTCGATTGCTGCGCCGTCCCCGCCGTCATCCGCAGCTCCTCAGGATATTGCTTGCGCAGGAAGCCGAAGCGGGACGGACGATCTGGAAAATCCTTTACTTGCGTGCAATCTTGAGGCGGAATCCCAGCACGTTAAGGAGGGATTCCAGGCTGGTCAAGGTTGGGTTTCCACGCTTGGACAGCGCATGATAGAGAGCTTCACGGTTTAGTCCGGCCTTTTGCGAAAGTTTGGTCATGCCGCCGTAAGCCCTGGCTACGTCCCGGAGCGCCAAGAGAAACAGGCCGGGATCGGGATCGTCAAGGCAAATGTTGAGGTAATCCAGGGCGTACTTGGGTGATTTTTTGAGCCGGTCATCCAACCCCGCTTCATACGGTTCACTTGCCGGCGCGGGCTTGATAGTCTTTCCAATAGGATTGCGCCGTGCGGATATCCTGGTCCTGGGAACGTTTCGTCCCGCCGCAGAGGAGGAGGACGAACGTTTTCCCTTTCTTCCCGCAATAGATCCGGTAACCTGGGCCATAATCAATCCTCAATTCCAAAAGCGTGTCGAAAAACTTGAAGTCTCCCAGCGTTCCTCGCCTAAGGTTCGCGATCCTTTTTTCGATCACGAGCCGGGTTTTGGCGTCCTTCACCGTTTGCAGCCATTCGGAAAAAGGCTTCCTCCGGTCGCCGGTCACATATTCGGTAACGGTGATCGGCAGGACTTCCACCCATCTAAATGTAGTATTTAAACTACAAGGAAAGCAACAGTAAAATTCTCCTCCTGGTTTTTGAGGAGGGTTTGCCCCCGGTCACCCGAACTAGGACAGATCGAATATCAGCATTTCCGAGTCCGATTCCGCCCGGAATACCAATCTATGCTCCCCCTCGATGGCCGCACCATCTCCGGCCGCAAGTTCTGCCCATTCGCCGGCCCTATCCCGGTCGCTTTCAGCAGTCCCGCTCTCAACCCGCCCTTCCTTGGCCTTTGTGAATCCATGACCCAGACTGAGGGCCCCCCTCGCCACCTGCACCCAAACCCCGCGCCCTTCGCCGACCTCGAAGGTAATCTCCTTCCCGGCTTCCAAAACGGCCGAATACACTCGCACATCCTGGTCGATAGAGAGCGACCCGTTCGCCTCGTCCGGCGAGGCGATAAGTTGGAGCTGGTTCCGTCGTCCCTCAACTGGAAAGGTCCGGTCTTCGTAACGGGGCTTAACGCCCTTCCGCGCCGGCAGGATCCAAATCTGCAATAAATGCACCGCCTCTTTTTCCGACGCATTGAACTCGCTATGCCGAATCCCCGTTCCCGCCGTCATCCGCTGCACTTCCCCGGGTCCGATAACCCCCGTGTTACCCTCGCTGTCTTTATGGGAGAGCTTTCCCGAAAGCACATAGGTGATTATTTCCATATCCCGATGGCCATGGGTTCCAAACCCCTGTGCGGGTTGGATGATATCGTCGTTGATAACCCGCAGGCTCCTAAAGCCCATATGCGCCGGGTCATGGTAATCGGAGAAAGAAAAAGTGTGGTAAGTGTTGAGCCATCCCATATCGAAATGGCCCCGTTCTTCGGCTTTCCGTAAGCGAACCATGGTATCTCCCTTCATCCGCCGCTGCTTTTTAGTTGCAGAAGCTTCTAAACAATATAATACGTTTAAACGAATATTGTCAAAACAAATAAATAGGGAAAACGAAAGCAATTTGTATTCCGGAGTCGCGGATTATTCTTTAGTCCATACGACATGTTGCCCCGACATGACGCATTCAAGCCCGGAATCGACCCCTTACCAGGGTCCGGTGGGAGAAAAGGGATGAAACACACTTATTTTGCCGTTGTCATAGGCGCCTCTGCCGGAGGGATGGATGCCTTGGCCAGGCTGGTGGCTCAATTACCGGCTGATTTTCCCGCGCCGATTTTCATAGTCCACCACATGCCGGCCGATAGCACGGGTGAAAACCTTGTGAAAACCCTGGGGGAAAAAGGAAAGCTGGCTTGCAAGCATGCCCGAGACAGGGAGAAAGTTGAAAACGGCTGTATCTACATAGCTCCATCCGATAACCATCTGCTACTCGAGAAGGGGGAGGTCTTGGTCACCAAAGGGGCCCGGGAAAACCGTTCCCGGCCGGCCATCGATCCCCTGTTCCGCTCGGCAGCCGTTGCCTATGGGGCTGGAACTATCGGGGTTTTGCTGACGGGTTATCTGGATGACGGGACTTCCGGGCTCATCGCCATCAAGAGATGCGGCGGAACCTGCGTCGTGCAGGATCCTAAGGACGCAGCCTATCCGGACATGCCTCAAAACGCCATGAACAATCTCAAGGTCGACCACTGCGTGCCCTTGGCGGAAATGGGAAAGCTTCTGGTTGAACTGGTTCAAGAAAGACCCGCCGTGCAAGTCGCAATTCCCGAAGACATAGTGGTTGAGGCCAATATCGCCAAGCGCGTTCTCAGTGACGTAAGTTCGGCGGAAGCCTTGGGAAAGCAAGTGCCTTTCAACTGTCCTGAATGCGGGGGCGTCCTTTGGAAGATTGGCGACGACCAATTAGACCGATACCGATGCCATACCGGCCATTCCTTTTCTTGCGCGGTGCTCCTTGCCGAACAAACCGTGAAAATAGAAGAAACGCTTTGGGTCGCCTTGCGCATGTTCGAGGAGCGGAAGAATTTGCTCAACTCGATGTCCGTTTCAAAAAGTGGACGGGTTAATCGCTCTGCTTCTGAAAGGGCGAAAGATTCCGAGGTCCACATCGAACGGATCCGCGCCATGCTCTTATCCAGCGACAAGGCCTCAAACGATGAGATCCGCAAGTCCCTGTAAGGCAGCGAGCCGCCTGCAAGGCCCTGCAAGAGCACATTACTGGAAAACCTGGATAAAAGGGTAGACTCTCACTTTCTCGAAGTGCTTACTCGATTGAAAGAAACAGGGAAGTATTCCTGGGCGGTGATTTGAAAATACTTACCCTCCAGGATGTCTCTATCTTTATCGTGTGTCAGCAGGTAATAGCTTCCTCGATAATTATGGTCGTCAAAGACGATATGCAAAAAATTTTTATCGCCCTCTTTTTTGAACACGGCGGCTTTCACATGTATTGGCGAGGGATTGAAGTATTTGGCGACGGTTTCCCCATCGTCCGCTACCGTGATTTCAAAGGTGTACCCTCCGTCACTGCGAACCCAAGACCCTGAAAACTTTTGTTTATCTCGGCTGTCGTTGCAGCCTGCGAATAAAATTGCGGAAAGTCCAAAAAGGAGAAGTGTTTTTATCATGTGGGTCCAATTTTTTAGAATGTCTAAACTTAACAAGTCCGAACGTTATTAATGTTTTCCGACAAATTTTCCACTCAGTGCTAACTTTGTTCGCAATCAAATAGTCGCGGCTCAAATAGGGAATTACGTACCATGTCCTTGAATTGGCTCTCCTTATGGGAGAAAAGAGCCTCACTCCGCACCCAAACCGATGCCTTTCGGCTGGTAAACGGGCCTTTCAGCGGATTTCCCGACCTGGTGGTAGAGATATTTGGCAAATATGCCGTTTTCTTTTCTTATTCAGAGCCCGCCTGGCTTTCCGCTCCCCAAAATGCGGCCGATTTATGTACAGCCATCGATTTGGCGGGAGCGGTCTTGATTGACAGAAGCCGCAAACCGGGTCCGGAAAGGCGTGAAAATCACTTACTCGTCGGCGAAGTGCCGCACCGGTTGCCTATTCGGGAAGGTGAACTGCAATTCGAGGTATTTCTTCGCCATCCCCAAAATGTGGGGTTGTTCCTCGATACCCGCCACCTACGCTATCGGCTGCGGGAGACCTGTAGCGGGCAACGCGTACTCAATCTTTTCGCCTATACGTGTAGCCTGGGTTTGGCGGCTACGCGCGGTGGGGCGGAAAGCGTCGCAAATGTGGATGTATCCAGCCAATACCTGAGGCAAGGAAAACTCAATTACGCGCTAAATTCCGCCGAATCCGCAAGTAACCGATTTCATCGCATGGATGCGGAGGAGTATCTCGATTGGGCCATTCGCAAGGAATTGGTATTCGATACCATTCTCCTGGACCCCCCGAGTTTTTCGCGTAACCGCGGCAAGACCTATGCTTTTGAAAGGGATTATTTCCGCTTGGTACGAAAATGCGCATTATTGACCGCGCCAAAAGGCCGCCTTTTCGCACTGACCAATTTCACGGGAGTTCGAGGTTCGGATTTCAAAGCGCAACTGGAATCGGCACTGCTCGAATCGGGTAGACGGGGAGAGGCGATGGAATTCATCGAGCCGCCGGAAGATTTCGATTTACGGGAACCTCGCGCCGGAATTTCCTCGGAGTATGCGGGATCGCTTATCCTGAGCACCCGTTTTTCCGCCTGAATCCCGGATTCCAAGAAAAATACGGTAGAAATGCCAAGAATTCGCTACCTTCTGGATTAGCTCGTATTTTGGTGTGGCCACAGGATACCGAATATGTCCTATCAAATCGCCCATTCGTCCACGCATGTTCTCATACCCGTGACGTTTGTTTACGGGGAAGAATCCCGGCGTTTCAACGGTCCTATCCATCCTACCGATGCTCCCAGCGTTATGGTGCTCTATCTCGCGGACGGCCATCCTCTGCGTCAGGAAATGCATCCCCTGCGGGTGACCGGCGAAATCGAGCGCTATCCCGGAAAAGAATGGGAGCTGCGCTTACGCGAGTTGCCCGAGAATTTACAGGCGTTTTATCTCGGAATTCCCGATTCCTGTTTCGAAGACTCCTCCGGCGGGTCGCCGGCCTGGGATACGGTTTCCGTGCAGGTCGTCGGCACTCCTTTGCTGAGTCCCGCTCGGGCTTATTCCGGTGGAGTCGACATCCAATTGCAGCCACGGGTTGAATTTCCCCTGCTACCCGGTTTCCTCAACCTGGCCGAGCGTTTTTTCCCCACGCTGCTTCCCTGGAATTTCATGGAAGGTTTCGCCCTGGAAACGTTCCAGCCCGCTCCGGACAAGGAGCAATTGCTGCTGCGCGTCGATTTGAAAATGGATCCCTTCGATAAAATGCCGATCAGCTTGGAAAAACTTTGGGATCCCAAGAATTGGTTGGATGCTGTAGTGGAGAACCTTGTTCCGGGCCATGGCGGCCTCTTCACGGTACAGGGGGGATGCTTTTATACCCGGGCGCGCAAGACTACCCATTGGTTCGGCGGCCGTATCGGCCTGGAAGATCGTACTTTCCGAACCAAGGCCGCCAAAGCCATCTCGGGGTTGGGCCCCACCAAGCATGGAGCCTGGGTATTCTGGCTGACTTGTCGGGATGCCGCGGGCCGAATCGGCATTCCGCCGGTAGGTGTGGGCCGAAAGGGCAACTCGCATTTCTCCATCCGTCACTCCCTGCTTTATCGTATTTGGGCGCATGGGCGTCTCAAAACCGAGGTCTCGCTACCGGGTCGTCCCGGACCCCTGCTCGGCAAGGTACCCATGTCGGAGGCGGTCAGCGCTCTGGGCGATGTGGCGGAACTGGTTATCGGCCATCAAACGCTATTGCAACTGGTCCGACGCGCCTCGCGCAGCGGATGGTCCGCGGTTGACGGCGGAAGCCTGCTATCTCGGGGAGAGGCGGGAGAGCGGGCGCGCGACCTGGAGAAATCCGTGGCCGCCCTCGAACGCGACAAGGGCGAAGTGATGAAAGACCTGGAAGCGGTATTCGATAAAAGCTGCGGTTTCTTCAGCTGGGATGTCATCGGTAATCCCGTGCTCGACAATCTCGCCAATTATTTGGCCGCCCAAACCGGCGATCGCGTTTTGTCGTCCCAATGAGTGTGCTGATTCTTTCCAATAGCCGGCGCGTGTTACTTCCCTTGCAATTGCATGGCTCCCTACAGGGTACTCCCCCGGATTTACGCGGCCTGCTGGTCAGCGAGGTAAAAGCGGGCGGTGGAACGCAGGAATTTTTCGCGCCTCTTTCAGGGTCGGGGATTCCGGCGCCTTTTCGAGGGGATCGCTGGTGTTATGCCTGGCGCGATGAAGCGGGAATCCCCTCGCTCTGGGTAGGGTTTCCCGATGTTGTTTTTTCGGCCCATATCGATTTTAGGGAAAGGTTGTCCGTAGAGGCCCTTATCGGAGAATCTGCAACCTGGGAGGGATTGCTTTCCGTGGCCCGACTCGAAATAACCCTTAAGCCGCCACCCGGCCTTACTCTCGAAGCGGGCTGGGGCGAAACTTTCGCCCCCCTTTCTCCGAGCCGCTGAAAAATTCTCACTCCTTATTCCAGTCCCTTGCGGTATTGCAGGGCGAACCGGTTGTCGGGAGCGATCGCCAATATCCGGTCGATGGCGCGAATGGCTTCGGACTTGCGGCCAAGCAAATCGGAGGTAACCGCCAAGCCACCCAAGGCCCGGATCAGCAGGCGCGAGTCGTTTGTTCCATATTCGAGTGAGCGGGAATAGGCCGCATTGGCTTCTTCCAATTTTCCCAGGTCGTTGAAATCATCGGCCATGCGTACGCATTCCGACATGGATGCGGGCCATGCGCCTTGACGGAAATCAGCCAGGATTTGCGTTGCCCTATGCGAGGAAACCTTGGCGTTACCTGGGTGCCTATCGGCCGCTTCCTCCCGCTTGGCGGCGGTTTCCCGGGGAGGGGCAATGGCTTCGGGTGGAGGAAGAGTGGGTGGCGGTTCCGGCGCCGTTTCCACCACGGCAGGAGATGCCTCCGGCCGATAGTCGCCCGGATCGTCAAAGCGGCTGGCTGCGGGCGCGGACTGATCCATTTTGGGATTGCGCGCCGGCGGGATTTCCGGTTCGGCTCCCTGCAGGAGAAAATAGGTCAGGATTCCCGCAGCGATAACCAGCATGGCCGCTATGCCTCCCACCAGCAACCAAAGCGTGGACGAAGATTTGCTTTTCTCGGGGAGGGGAGTTTCGTGACGCGGTTTATCCTGTCCCAATCCTTGAAAACCGAAAAGAGTTGCGCTCACCTCGTCGCCCGGGTTGCCTGTCCCCGAAGCCTTGGGAATTTCCAAGGAGGAGTAATGCGTTTGGAGGACTTCTTGACCGGAGCGGGTAGCGGGTTGCCGTTGCGGCTTGCGGAAGGGTTCGCCGGCCGGCTCGGTTTTGGGTAACCCCGCCGGTCTAATTCCCGCGGAAGGGGGTGGCGAAGGCGGCTTGGACAGTTCACGTGAAAGGCTGTTCAAAGTTTCCGGAGCGTTACGGTTTTCAGGAGGCGAATTGCCGAAGAGGGTTCCTCCCAGGGAAGGGAGTGGTTCGGTGCTCGCAAGTTTTTCCGGTTCGAAAGAAGACAGGCATTCAAATAATTTTTGCTGCAGGGCCCATAAATCATCGGAAAAATGATCCGGATGTTGATACCGGTCTTCGGGTCGAGGCGCCATCGCCTTTTCCAGGAATCGGATGAGACCAGGATCGAGCGAACTCATTTTACTTCTCAGGGCGTTCGACTCTAAGGGTGGATTCTCGCCTACGATCAGTTTGAAGGCCAAGGCGCCCAGGGAATAAATATCCGAACTGGGATAACCCGCGTGCCCCTGACGAACTTCGGGCGCGGAATAGCCGGCATAGGCAGGACGGACCGGTAAGGGTTCGGAAGCCTCTCCCGGCGCCAAGGCTCTGGGATCCCAATCACAA
This sequence comes from Fibrobacteria bacterium, assembly GCA_041746255.1. Classification (GTDB taxonomy): domain Bacteria; phylum Fibrobacterota; class Fibrobacteria; order UBA11236; family UBA11236; genus JBGTHM01. Next base: position 10,110 of record JBGTHM010000014.1, read on the forward strand.
ACGCGGCTCAGTAATGGCCCGACGATGACATTCCCCGGATGCAGGTTGAGGTGCCGCGCGCTTTGATGCATTTCGAGCAACCCCTGTCCCAGTTGCCACAAAACCTGCACTCCCGTTCTGGCGCGCGTTTCGGCTTCGGTGGTCGCCAACCAGGTTTCGAAATTATCTCCCTCCGCGAACTCACGGATGACATAGACCATGCCTTCGTCTTCCTGGATATCCTGAACAGCGCAGAGGTTTTCATGGCGGATTTCGGTCAGCGCTCCGGCTTTAAGAAAGAAATTAACGGTTTTAAGGAGCAGGGCGCTGACGGGGAGGTGGTAGAGTTTCAGGCAGAGGCTACGACCCGAAAAAGACTCCGAAGCGACATAAGTGCGCCCACAGGGAGATTCACCCAGGAATTGCTCCACGATGTAACGTCCAGCGACAGTGTCGCCTATGGCTCTAGCCGCATGACTCATGGAATCGGTCCTCCCGCAATAAGGATAATAAATGAGGTGACGAAGAAAAACGGAATGGGTCTAATTTGCTAATTTGCCGGTGGTACGGCGAATCGGGTCAGATGGGGGCGATAACCTTCCGAAGCTCCAGCCGCGCAAAGGGAATGGAAGCACGCATGTCGAATAGTCTGAAAATGTCCGAAGTCATCTCCGCATCGCTCAGAGACAGCCGTCTGGCATTAGACCGGTTTATGCAAAATCCCGCCCATATCCAGGCCATGGAAAAAATGGCGGGACTTCTGAGCGAATGTTTCAATTCGGGGCATAAGGTTCTGGCTTGCGGCAACGGCGGTTCCGCTTGTGATGCCTTGCATTTCGCCGAAGAATTTACAGGCCGCTACCGGGGCGACAGACGCCCGCTGCCCGTGATTCCCTTACTGGAAGGGGCGAACCTGACTTGTGTGGCGAATGATTACGGCTTTGCCGAGATTTTCGCGCGCGGGGTAATGGCCTATGGACAAAAAGGCGATATATTGCTGGCCATCAGTACCAGCGGTAATTCCGAAAATATCCTGCGGGCCGTTCAGAGGGCCAAGGAGAATTCGGTGCAAGTATTGTTGCTGTTGGGGCGCGAAGGTGGAGCTTTGAAAGGCCAGGGCGATTGCGAATTGATTGTTGCGGCGGACACTACCGACCGCATCCAGGAAGTGCATATGGTCATTTTGCATATACTCATTGAATGCGTGGAGCGGCGGCTTTTCCCCGAAAACTACCCTTGAAAAAAACCTTCACCTCTGCGAGGAGACTCGCCTTTCTCGTCCTTTTAGCCGGTCTGGCAGATTCTGTGCGGGCAATTGATTTGCCCGCCACGCCCAAAGTTTCCGAGGATTCGCTTCAGTCCCTTTTGAGCCAAGCTCCGGAAAACCCCCTGAATTGGTTCAACCTCGGGGCCTTGGCGGCGCAGAATAAACAATTCGATTTGGCGGAGAGTTATTTTGCGGAGACCTTGGATCTATCCGAACCGACCAGTCCTCTCATCGTAGCGGTGGGGGGAGTTTGGCTGGCCGTCGGCGAAACGGTGAGGGCGCTACCCTATTTGATGCCTAATCTAAGGCTGCTCACCCCCCAGGATTTGAACCAATTGCAGATGGGGTTGGGCGATAAAGGGTATGCCGGTCCCCGACTCGTGGTGCTTCGGCATTGGGCGAAAAGAAATCCGGAATTCTCCCCCGTCGCTGAAGAAGCGGGGCGCGTGGCTTGCGGCCAGGGGGATTGGGCCGTATGCCGGGACATTCTGGAAAAATTCGCCGGTACGGTGGATTCGTCCAGTGCGGTGAGTTTGTTACGGGCGGGGACGTTTCTCAACCAGAAGTTGCCGAGACGCGATGTGGATGGCCTGATGCGACGGCATAAGGGCAAGGAAATCCTTTTCTGGGGTCATATGCAACATGCCCTGTCCGGTAATTGGAGCGTAGTCAAGCGTTATCGAAATGGAGGGACGGTGTCGGACTCGGCGCGTTTCCATTACCTTCGGGCTTTGATGGCAATGGCCGGAGACAATCACGATCTTTGCGCATCTCATTTTGAAAGGTCGCTGGAACAGGCACCAGACAGCCTGGCGGTATTGGTGGCGGCGGACTTTTACCGTTTCTATGCGGTTACGGGCAACTCTTTTAAACTGGAACAGCTTTGGGAAGATATCAAGGCCCGCTTCCAAGAATCGAAGCTGGCGGTGCTGCTGGCCCAACAATTGGAATTGCGCGGTTATGAGAAGCAGGCGCGCTATTATTATCGGGTGGCGCATCGCCTGAATTCCCGTCTTCCGCTCGCCCTCGAAGCCTTATGGAATGATTTCCTCCAACGGGATGAGGTGAATATTTTACAGGCCCATATCGACACTTTGTTGGCGCACGATTCGCTTTCCTGCATCGGAAATACCCTGGCCATGCGATTGCGGGCCGATCTCGAAGATTATGACAACATGATACGTTTTGGACGGAATGCCTCGCTTCTCTGCCACGAAGCGGTGGAGCCGTTTTACCACCTGGGGCAAGCCTATCTCAAATTGAAGCAGCCCGACCAGGCGCGTCGCAGTTTTGCGCGCTACGTTTCGCGGGGAGGCGAAAGGGAGAAAGTCCCGGTTTACATGCGGTAGGATTTTCGCGACGCGGCTTTCCGCTCAAGCAGAAATCGACTCAACCACAAGCCGGTATACACACCGAGCGCATCGGCGAGCATGTCTCCATAACTGAATTCGCGCATGGGTACAAAGAGTTGATGGATCTCGTCCGTTACTCCGTATGCAACGCCCACAGCCAATCCCTTCCAATCGAAGGACCGCCGAACCGTCTTCGCTTCGAAACCACGCTCTCTGAAAGCGAACCGCGACCCTATCAGAAACCCCAACAAAGAATAAACGCTAAAGTGGACCAATTTATCCGCGTGTGGAAAGAGTTTGGGGAATTCCGGCCCGCCCGGAAAGGAAGACGAGAGGAATATGACTCCCATGCAGGCCAGGCTGGGTAGCCAGGCCAAAAGAGCGGAACTACTCCGCTTCATTTTCGTTTAACCGCAGTTCCCCCTTTTTGTACCGCTCCAACACTTGCTCGGCTTCGGCCTTGTCCGATACATCCACCACGACGGCTACGCCTTGGGATAATTGGAGATTGGGAAGCATACCTCCGCTATCGTCCGCGAATACATCGGCGGAAATGCCCATGTTGATCAGAAGGTTTTTGATGACTTCCGCTTCCATTTCATTGGAGGCGATGTATGCGGGCACGAGTTCGTTCATGGGATTTTCCTGGTGTCAGGTGAATAGCTGCCGGAGATGAAGACCTATCTCCATTCGAAGCGACCAGGTTGAAAATCCCAATTGGGGAGGGAACTGTCAAGGAAATGCGGTTTTTAAGACCCTGGATTAATTTTCCGGGCCAAACCCACACGAGGAGGTAAATCAAATAGACCATGAGACCGGCCCCCAAGGCCGATAGCCATATTAAGCATACGTATAGGGCAAATTCCAGGTTCATAAGCCTCTCGAACAGGAATCGGTCGCGGTTGCGTGAAAGCAATCCGAGCCGATTTACATCAATCCTAGAGGATGGCGCCGGTTGGAGGCAAGGGGATAATGGGGGTATTACCGGGTTTTTCGGCCCGGTATGGCCGTGACGCTCAGAAAAAAGCGGCCCGCGAAGTCCAGGGAAACCTCCAGGTGCCCATCGGGCAAGTCCAAGGCCAGGGCCGGCAAAGGGAAGGGGGCGGAAGGCGGATTGGCAAGCAATTCCCGAAAACGGGGAACCGGGACATGACCTTTATTGAGAGATTGCATCTGCCAGGATGGCCACGTTAACAGCCGCGGAAAGCTTTGGGCCACACGCATCAGGAATACCTGGGCCTCCATGAAGAGGATACCGGATAAGTCCGCGGCATATTCCGCGTGCTGCTCGGGAGAGATGGCAAAAAAGGTTTCCCGTATATCCTGTAACGACTCTCCGGATTCATGTTCCAGCCGCAAGCGTTGCAGCGGGCGGCCTTCCACGTAGAGCTTCCAGCGTTTTTCCCGCAATGGCAAGAAGCACGTGGTGTCTTTGCCGCCGCAGCCGCCTCGCAGCCAGAGCGAAGAGGTGTCGAGGTAAGCGAGTAATCCGGGTTGCAGCCGGAGCTCATCGGTAACCAACTCCGGTTCGTCGGGAGGAGTCTGTAAAAAAGTCAGATAGAAGGTGTGGCCGTCAAGACCGGAGCCGAGCCATCCCGTTTGCTCAAATCCCTGGAGAAACCAATGTTGCTCCAAACCGGGAAAGCGGTCCCTCAGCGGGATGGCCGATTCATCCGGAAGTTCATGCCAGGTGGCGCCCTGCGAGTGCTCCGACGTGATGGCATGGAAAGGACCGTCTTCAAACGGAACTTTTTGGCGGTAGGTTAGGCCTTCGATCCGGTTACCGCGCCAGGAAAGCTCCAGGAAGAGGGTGTCTCCCCGCTCAACACGATGTAATAGCGACGGCTTGCCTGCGACTCTCTCGAGCACACGGTATTGTTTTTTCAACGAGGACGTATCCGGTACATGCAGGGCCGCAGCGGACCCGATAAGGATTAACGTCAGCCACGAAAATGGGAGGCGAAGGCGGAAATCACTTTTCCGTCTCGTCTCCATCGGTTTCGATTTCGTCATCGGCCTCTTCTTCCGTAACGTCGTCGGCTGTGTCCAATTCCTGGCCGTCGCCGCTTTGAGCCGGACCGGCTGATTCCGCCACTGCGGCGGCAACCGCTTCCTTGGCTTCGAGTTCATCCGGGTCGACATCCTCCTTTTCGACAATGTCGACGCAAGTCATGGCGTCATTGTTATTCAACCGAATGACACGTACCCCTTGGGTGTCGCGCCCTATGGTGGGAATCTCGGAAACACCCAAACGAATCACCAAGCCTTCTTTGGTGATGACAAGAATATCCTGGTTTTCCCTTACGCTGTCAATGGAAACCGCCTGTCCGGTCTTTTCGGTGACTCGGATATTGCGGACGCCCTTGCCGCCGCGTCCGGTTATCCGGTATTCGTCGGGCTGGGTTTTCTTGCCATAACCGTTTTCGGTGATGGTCAAAATGGTAGTGTCGCCTTCGGGAACTACCAGACCGATGGCGGCATCGTTTTCACCCAATTGAATTCCGCGCACGCCCCGGGTTCCACGCCCGGTTTGCCGGAATTTTCGCATGGGAAAACGGATGGCCTGGCCCTTGCGGGAACCAATCATGACGTCGTCGGCTTCCGAGGCGAGAACCACTTGAATGAGCTTATCGCCCTCGTCGAGATTGAGAGCGATAATTCCGCCTTGCCGGGGACGGGAGAACGATTGCAGGGCCATTTTGTTGATGATGCCTTTTTCGGTGAGCAATACCAGGGACCGTACGTCCTCGAATTTTTTGACGGGAACAAAGGCGCTGACCTTCTCGCCTTCCTGCAGGTTGAGCAGATTGACGATGGCCTTGCCCTTGGATGTGCGCGAGCCTTCGGGGATCTCGTAAACCTTAAGCCAATAACAGCGCCCAAGGTTGGTGAAGGTGAGGATATAGCTATGCGCCCAGGCGATGAAAAGATGCTCGATGAAATCCTCGTCTTTGAGACCGGCGCCCGAGACGCCTTTTCCGCCGCGACCCTGCTGTTTATACGCGTCGGTGGGGATGCGTTTGATATAGCCGCCGTGGGAAACGGTGATGACCATGGGTTCGTCGGCGATGAGATCGAGATGGGTGAGATCGTCCACGCTGTCTTCGATTACGGTTCTACGCTCGTCGCCGAACTTGTCCGCGATTTCCTGCAATTCCTCGGAAATGATCCGCATACGACGGCCTTTGTCCGCGAGGATTTCCTTGAGCCCGGCGATGGTGAGCAGCAGTTCCTGGTATTCATTTTCGATTTTTTCGCGCTCCAGGCCCGTGAGGCGTTGCAGGCGCATTTCCAAAATGGCATCGGCTTGTTTTTCGCTGAGCGAAAAATTTTCCATCAGGCCCTGGCGAGCTTCTTGGGTGCTTTGCGAGGCGCGAATCAGCTTGATGATTTCGTCGATATGGTCCAGGGCGATGCGTAAGCCTTCGAGGATATGCGCCCGGGCTTCCGCTTTGTCCAATTCGAACTGCGTGCGCCGCTCCACCACCTCGTGGCGGTGTTCGATGAAGTACAGTACCATCTCGCGCAAGGTCAGAGTACGGGGTTGCCCGTTGACCAAGGCGAGGTTGTGAATGGAAAAAGTGTCTTGCAGTTGCGTGTGCTTATACAGCTGATTAAGCACGATCTCGGGATAGGCGTCTTTTTTGAGTTCGATGACGATGCGCATCCCGTGGCGGTCGGATTCGTCGCGTAAATCGGAAATCCCTTCGATTACCTTTTCGCGCACCAGGTTGGCGGCTTTCTCCAGCAAATTGCTTTTGTTCACCTGGAAGGGGATTTCAGTGACGATGATGCGCGACTTGCCGTTGGGCATTTCTTCGATGCTGGTGCGGGCGCGTACACGGGCCTTGCCCTTGCCGGTGAGCTGGGCGCTGATGATTCCGCTACGGCCGCAGATGATTCCCCCGGTGGGGAAGTCGGGACCTTGCACGATTTTGAGCAGTTCTTCGGCCGGCAGTTCCGGATTCTCGATAAGCGCCAGGCAGGCGGCCACGATTTCCCGCAAATTGTGGGGAGGCATATTGGTGGCCATGCCCACGGCAATACCCGTGCTTCCGTTGACCAGCAGATTGGGCAGGGCGGAAGGCAGCACCGAAGGCTCCGTCAACGAACCGTCGTAGTTAGGGACGAAATTGACGGTATTCTTCTCCAAATCCTGAAGCATCAATTCGGCGCATTTTTTCATGCGGGCTTCGGTATAACGCATGGCGGCGGGAGGATCGCCGTCGATGGAACCGAAGTTACCTTGTCCGTCGACCAGCGGGTAGCGCATGGAAAAGTCCTGCGCGAGGCGCACGATGGTTTCATAAATCGCCGAATCGCCATGGGGATGGTATTTACCCATCACTTCACCCACGATGTTGGCCGATTTCTTGTAGGGCTTGTCGGAAAAGAGATTGATGGTCTCCATGCCGTAAAGTATGCGCCGATGCACCGGCTTCAGTCCGTCGCGCACGTCGGGTAAGGCGCGCGATACGATGACGGACATGGAATATCGCAGGTAAGAGGTTTTCATCTCCTCTTCAATAAGGGTATTTACGATATTGCCGTGGGAAGGAACTATCTGGGTCATGTGACTCCTTGCATGGGGCTAACTTGGGTTTCGCCGGGCGAGTTTTTCGAAATCCGGTCCAAGCCTATTGAGGCGCAGCGCCTCACCGTCCGCGGATTGCGAAAGAATCAGCGGCGTGATGGCGATTTTATTACGGGATAGGGCGTAGTCGTCCGTGCCTTCGATGAATTGATTGGCGGGCTTGTATCCCCGCAATTGGTATTCCGTAATACCATTGGGCAAGGTCACGGCATGATAGTGATCGGCGAACATTACCGTGCTCATTTCCGTGAATTCAACTCCGTCGATATCCTCCGGCGCGCAGGCCGGGAAATTGATGTTCCATAAGCCATTGCCGATAAGGTCTGGAATGTCGGACCGCTCCAGCAACTCGATTAGCCATTTGACGGCGAAGTGAAGATGGGGGGTGGAATTGGTCCAAACCGAAAGCGCCAAAGAGGGGATGCCCCAAATCGCCCCCTCCCGCGCCGCAGCCACCGTACCGGAATAGATGGCGTTTATGCCTGCGTTCTCCCCCAGATTGATGCCCGAGACCACCAAATCGATTTTCTCGTTTTTAAACAGGTGGGAGACCGCGAATTTAATGCAGTCGCAGGGGGTGCCTTCAATTTGATAGGCGGGGTAAGCGGGGCTGTCGATTTTCTTGTAGAGGAGGCCGCGGTTGTAGGTGAAAGCCTGCGCCATGCCGCTTTGGTCGTGGGTAGGCGCAACTACGCGCACATCGTGGCGTTCCGCCAGAGCTTCCGCCAGAACGGAAAGAATCGGGCTGAGGATGCCATCATCATTGGTCACTAATATCTTCATTAGGGCATTAAAAATTGCGATTGAAAAGGTGCTGCCCACCCAGGGTGGAAGATTGATAATTTACCTAATTTCAGCGGTTTAGCCAAGGCTGGAAGGCGTTTCCGGAGGGTTTGCCAAGGCTTTTTGGGGAGGGTTCGGCGAAGCCCCGGTGATACGCTCCGCCCCATGGCCATAAAGGGGTCGGGACCGGGTTGCAGGGCGGAGCCCGCCCCACTTTTTCACCCTTCCTTTTCAGCCGTTTATGGACGGGCCTCGTTAAGTTATTATTCGGCTCCCGCGAAAGAATGGAAATCGGGGCATAGTAGACCATGAGCAATAAATCCTTTCAGACGCCCAAAGGCACCCGCGATTTCTATCCGGAGGAGATGCGGGTACAGAACTTTCTATTCGAGAATTGGAAACGAATCTGCCTCCTCTTCGGTTTCGAAGAATACGAAGGCCCAACTTTCGAATCCCTCGACCTGTATATCGAAAAGTCCGGCGCTGAAATCGTGGGCCAACTGTATAATTTCCGCGATAAGGGCGACCGCGAACTCGCTTTACGCCCCGAAATCACGCCAACCTTGGCCCGCATGGTCAACCAGAAGGGGCCCAGCCTCAAGCTTCCCGTGAAATGGTTTTCCATTCCCCGGCTTTACCGTTACGAAAAAGCGCAAAAGGGTCGCTTGCGGGAATTTTTCCAACTGAACATGGACATAGTCGGTACCGATAAAATCTGGGCCGAAGTGGATTTGCTCACGGCTATTATTGAGATGATGCAGGGTTTCGGGCTTACTTCCGAAGATTTCACCCTCAAAATTTCCAGCCGAAAATTATTGTCCGCCTATTTGGACCGCATCCAGGTTCCGGCCCAGGCCAAACCGGCGGTTTATTCGGCGCTGGATAAAAGGGCCAAGGTCGGGCCGGAGGCCTTTCAACGCCTGCTGGGAGAAGCCGGTCTCGTTCCGGAGCAATGCCGGGATTTGGAAGACTTTTTTACCTGCCGCACCTTGGATTCGGTGCGCGAGCGCCTGCCCGACGCTGCCGGCGAGGAACTCGCCTGGAAGGAAGCCTTGGCGGAGCTGGACGAACTCTTCCTGTGCCTGCGGAATCTGGGATTTGGCGGATTTCTCGATTTCGACTTGAGCGTCGTGCGCGGCTTGGCTTACTATACCGGCGTGGTTTTTGAAGTATACGACCGCAAGGGCGAGATGCGAGCCGTGGCGGGCGGCGGGCGCTACGATAATTTATTGGAAAATCTCGGCGGCAGGTCGATGTCTGGCGTTGGCTTCGGCATGGGGGACGTCGTACTCTACGATTTGCTGCGTAGCAAAAATCTGGTGCCGGCCTTTTCGGATCGGGTGGATTATTTTCTCGTGACCTTCGGAGAAATGAATTGCGAGGCGCTATTGTTGGCTCAAGCCCTCCGCCATAAGGATTTGCGGGTGGCCTATGCGATTGCGGGAGGCAAAATCAAGAAGCAGCTTTCGCAGGCCCATGAGTGCAATGCCGCGAAAGTTATTTTCGTGGGATCTGAAAGCGCCCCCCCGGGACGCTTCGAAGTGAAAGACCTGACCAGCGGCGAGCAGGTTTTTCGGGCCTTCGAGGAGCTTTAATCGAAAGTAGTGGGTGGATGGAAACGGCAAGCAAGCAAACGGGGAAATAGAATGTCGAACGAAAGCTTATACGAAGGGTTGCAGGAGAATATCCAGGCGCTGGCATTACCCGCCATCGAAACCTGGGAATTCCAATACCCCGCGAGCGAAACCCTTATCGAAGTGCATATACCGGAGTTCACCTGCGTGTGTCCTAAAACCGGGCAGCCCGATTTCGCATCCCTCCATATCTCTTACGTTCCGGAAAACCTTTGCCTGGAGCTGAAAAGCCTTAAGGAGTACATGCTGGCTTTTCGAAACCTGGGAATTTTCCACGAACACGTGGTGAATCGGGTGGTTCAGGATTGCGCCTCCGCTTGCAAACCCAGGAGCATGGAAGTCAAAGGGGTATTCAATGCCCGCGGAGGAATTCAAACCACCGCGACGGCGCGTTATGGCGCTTGAGTCACAAAAAAATTACACCATGCCGGAAAAACCCGGTTTATAAGGAGCCCAGGAAGCAAATGCAAAAGATCCATAATTTCAGCGCCGGTCCGGCCATCTTACCCCGTCAAGCCATGGAAGCCGGCGCACGCGCCGCACTCGAATATAACGGCATAGGGATGTCGCTGCTCGAAGTCTCCCATCGTGGCAAGGAATTCGTGGCCATCATGGATGAAGCCCTAGCCATCGTCAAGGAATTGTTGGGAGTTCCCAAGGGATATTCCGTAATGTTTTTACAGGGTGGCGCCAGTTTGCAATTCGCCATGATTCCCTACAATCTGTTGGACGAAGGCGAAACGGCAGCCTATCTCGAAACCGGAGTGTGGGCCCAGAAAGCCGCCAAAGAAGCGCGGCTTTTCGGAAATGTCGAGGTGGTCGCTTCTTCCAAGGACAGGAATTTCAGCTATATCCCCAAAGGCTATCGGGTGCCGGCGACGGCGAAATACTTCCACGTCACATCCAACAACACCATTTTCGGTACGCAAATGAAAGCCTTTCCCGAATCCAGCGTCCCGATGGTGGCCGACATGTCCTCGGACATTTTCAGCCGGCCGGTGGATGTTTCGCGTTTCGGCCTTATCTACGCAGGCGCCCAAAAGAACATGGGTATTGCAGGCGCTACCCTGGTCATCATCAAGGACGAATTGGTAGGCAAAGCGAAAAGAGGCATCCCGGCCATTCTCGACTATAAATCCCATATCGATAACGAGTCGATGTATAACACGCCCCCCGTTTTCGCGGTTTATCTCGCGCTGGAAACCCTCAAATGGGTGAAACAGAACGGCGGCGTAACGGCCATGGAGAAGCGCAATGCCGAAAAGGCGGAGCTGCTGTATGGCGAAATCGATTCCAACCCGTTCTTTATCGGGACGGCCGCCAAAGAAGACCGTTCGCATATGAACGTTACTTTCGTGCTGGAGAATCCCGAACTGGAAAAAGAATTTTTACAAACCGCCGAAGCGGCGGGGCTATCCGGGCTGAAGGGCCATCGTTCCGTGGGCGGTTTCCGGGCATCCATTTATAACGCCATGGGCATTGAAAGTATTCAAGCCCTGGTTCAAGTGATGCGGGAGTTCGCGCGCAAGAATGCCTAGCGCCTCCGCTGGAATAGGGGGGAGTGGCTTTTCCTATTCCAGCAAAACGTTATCAATCAGTCGTGTGGTTCCGTAAAAGGCCGCCACGGCCAGGACCGCTGGCCCATCCACCCTCTTAACAGGTTCAAGCAGTGCTTGCGAAACGATTTCCACGTACTGGAGGGAAGTCGGGTGCGAAGCTTCGATTTCGCGACGGGCGATTTCCATCAGGGCTTCTGAGCCCTGTTCTCCTTGCTGGAAAGCTTCCCGCGCCAGAGTCAATCCCCGGAAAATGGCCGCCGCCCGGCTGCGTTCGTCCTCGGTGAGATAAGCGTTGCGTGAACTCATGGCCAGACCCGAAGGCTCACGCATGGTCTCCACCAGTTCCATTTCGAGGTCGACGTCGAAGTCGGCCACCATTTTTTTTAAGATCAGTGCCTGTTGGATGTCTTTTTTTCCGAAGTAGGCCCGCGCCGGCCTCACGATATGGAATAATTTCAACACCACCGTGCACACCCCGCGGAAATGCCCGGGCCTGGCGGCACCGCAAAGGTAACGGCCCAAGCCCTCCACCTCGCAGTAGGCCCGGTGGTCGGGAGCGTAGAAGGACTCGGCCGTCGGCGCGAAAACCGCCGTGACTCCGGCGTTACGGCAGACTTCCAAATCCTTCTCGATGGGGCGGGGATAAAGGGTGAAATCCTCCTGCGGGCCGAACTGGAGCGGATTCACGAATATGGAGACCACGGTGGCCGCGTTCCTCCCGCGGCTTTCCTCCATAAGATGCACATGGCCGGCGTGCAAGGCGCCCATGGTCGCAACGAAACCGATGTCGGGGGCGAAACCGCGGCGCCAGCGCTTGAAGTCGGCAAGCGAATGGAAGACCTCCATGCTATCTCACGTCATATCCGGGGAGAAATAGGTGACTCCCTCCGGGAATTTTAGGATTTCCCGCTCCAGTAATTCCAAATCGGCGGGGCTTTTCACGAAGTCGATGCGGTTGGTGTTGACGATGAGCAGCGGTGAACTTTTGTAATGGTGGAAATACGCGTTGTATGTCTGGTTGAGCGTTTCGATATAGGCCTCCGACATGTTACGCTCATAAGCGCGATCCCGTTGTTTGATGCGCTGCATCAAGGTTTTGGTGTCGGCTTGCAGATATATCACGAAATCGGGGCGCGCAGTATCTTTTTCCAGCAGACTCCACATTTTTTCATAGAGCGCCAATTCGTTTTCGTCGAGATTAAGCGCGGCGAATATTTTGTCCTTGGCGAACATGTAATCGCTGATGATTTGCCCGGCGAAGAGGTTTTGCTGTTCGAAGTTCTCCCGGATTTGCCGGTGGCGCGAAAGCAGAAAGAAAATCTGCGTTTGAAACGCATAGCGCTGTTTGTCCTGATAGAACCCGGATAGAAAGGGATTGTTCTCGAAATCCTCATAGAGCGCGGGAATGCCCAACCTTTGACCGAGTAATTTCACCAAGGTCGATTTACCCGCTCCGATAACGCCTTCCACGCATAGATAGCGCAGCGAGTCCGGCGCTTTGGCAGGTGCTTTCGCTTCGCCGCCGAAAGGGCGGATGTCTTGCCGTCCCTGTTCCGCCATGATTCCCTCCAGGCATTCCGCCACGGTACGTTTCGTACCGGGGATGGCCAGCTGATCGTCCAGTTCGGCCAGGGGGACCAATACGAATTGCCTTTGTGTCAAACCGGGATGGGGGATTTGTAAGTCGGCCTCCGCTATTTCCAGATCTCCGAAAAGGAGTATGTCCAAATCGATTTCCCGGGGCGCCCACCGCTCTCGAACCTGCCTTCCCAGGCGCTTTTCTGTGTCCCGGCAATAGGTCATGAGTTCCCTGGGAGTCAGCCGGGAGATAAAAGCGACGCATTGATTCAGATAGGGGGCTTGGGGGCCGGGGCCCATGGGCGGAGTTTCATAGATGCGGGAGGCCTGCAGGGGGCTTTCGGCCACCGATTGCAATGCCCTGAGGGCTTGACGGAGGAAATCCTCCCTGTCGCCGATATTGCTTCCCAGGGCCACGAACACCCGGTTTTCCGATGATTTCACGGAAGCGCCCACCTCATTTTGAATTATGCTATATTGAAAAAGAAATACCGCATGGCTCAACCGCCAAATGTAACTTAATGCGGGAGAGGCTTCTTGCCATTCCCGCTGCCGGACCACCCGATAAAAACCCAACCACACAACCGAAAAAACAGCAAACGAATCAAGGGATAACCCAGGCATCTAATCGGCATTATTGACTAGGAAAGTCCAATTTTTATCTTTTAACCCAGCCGACTCATCGTCTTATCTGCAACCTCTCAAGTTACCCTACCACATTTTTTATTCAAATTTTCAAGGAGATTGATTTTGGCACCCAGAACGAAAGCCAGCTTGAAAAAATCGTATGCCAAGCCCCACGATTCCGACGGCCAGGAAGAATCCGGCCCGAGTGAAGAACAATATTCTGAAGCGGCGCCCGACGGTGAAATGCACGGCCGCCAATCTCCCGATAGGGATGAGTCCGCCTATGTCGAACGGGGGACGGAAGACAATGGTAACGGCGATATGTCCGATGCCGGCGGCGGCCGGACTTTGCAGGAAGCGAAGAACCGCTGGAACGATTTGAAAAAAATGAGCATGAAGGACCTCATCGGATTGGGTCTTTCGCTGAACATTCCCGACCCCCGCATGCTGCGCAAACAAGCGCTGCTTTTCTCCATCCTGGAAGCCGAAAGTCCGGGCAATTCCGCCATCTATGCCGAAGGCGTGCTCGAGGTCATGGACGAGGGATACGGATTTTTACGCTCACCCGATCATTCCTATGTCGCGGGACCCGACGATGTTTATGTCTCCTCGACCCAGATCAAACGCTTCGGTTTGCATACCGGCGACGTGATTTCGGGCCTGGTACGCGCGCCGAAGGACAATGAGAGGTATTTCGCGCTGCTGCGCATCCAAAAGGTCAACGGCGAAAATCCCGAGCATGCCAAGGATAGAGTGGGTTTCGACAATCTCACGCCTCTCCATCCCGAGGTCCCTTTCGATCTCGAATATGACAAGTCCGAAATCAGCACCCGGGTGATGAATCTTTTCACTCCCATCGGCAGAGGGCAGCGCGGCCTCATCGTGGCTCCGCCCCGTGTGGGTAAAACCGTGCTTTTGCAGAACATCGCCAATGCCATCGTCCGCAACCACGGCGAAGTAAAGCTCATGGTGCTGCTCATCGACGAGCGCCCGGAAGAAGTTACCGACATGCGCCGCAATGTTCCCGCGGAGGTTTTCAGTTCCACATTCGATGAACCACCGGAGCGGCATATACAGGTCGCCAATATGGTCATTGAAAAAGCCCGTCGCCTGGTCGAGCACGGCCAGCACGTCGTAATTCTTCTCGACAGTATCACCCGCCTGGCGCGCGCCCACAACGTGGTGATTCCCCATTCCGGTAAAATCCTTTCCGGCGGCGTGGACGCCATGGCCTTGCAAAAGCCCAAACGTTTTTTCGGGTCGGCCCGTAACATCGAAGGCGGCGGAAGTCTCACCATCATCGCCACCGCCCTGATTGAAACCGGCAGCCGCATGGACGAAGTGATTTTCGAGGAGTTCAAGGGTACCGGCAATATGGAATTGATTCTCGACCGGCGCATCGCGGAAAAACGCATTTGGCCCGCCATCGATGTTTTCAAATCGGGCACGCGTAAAGAGGAATTGCTCATGTCGCCCGACGACCTGCGCCGCGTCTGGATTTTGCGTCGCTACCTTCAGGATCTTTCCCCGGTGGAAATCATGGAGTTCCTGGTGGAAAAACTCAAAGCCAACCCTTCCAACAAAGAATTTCTGGATTCGATGAATGGCTAAGCCGGGTCGCATCGGAATATTAGGATGCGGGAATATGGGCGGCGCTCTGGCCAGGGGACTGGCCTCTGCGCGGATTCTATCCGCACCCGGAGATTTGTGGCTTTACGATGTCCGTCGTGAGGCAGCCGAGGCTTTACAGGCTACCCTTAAAGCCAGCGTTGCCGACTTACCGGACGATGCCATCGCGAATTCCGATCTCTGCGTGTTGGCGGTCAAGCCGCAGGTTTTTCAAAAAAATCCGGCGATGTTCCGTCCCGCCGCCTCCGGAAAAATTTTCGTCAGTATCATGGCCGGGGTTACCTCGGCCTCGCTACGCACGGCCTTGGGGGATGATTGCCGGGTGGTAAGGGCCATGCCCAATTTGCCGTTGTCGGTGGGACAGGGGGCTACGGCCATTGAAGCCGATGGCCATGACGAAGAAACCCTGGCCAAGGTCGAGGCTCTCTTCCGGTCTTCGGGTACAACGGTGCGCGTTTCCGCCGCGCATATGGATGCCGTTACGGCGCTTTCCGGTAGCGGCCCCATGTATTGCTTCGAATTTTTGGAGGGGCTGATGGCCGCGGGCGTCAAGCTCGGTCTCTCGCGCGAAGTAGCCGAGACACTGGCATTGCAAACCCTGAAAGGGTCGCTGGCCCTGCTGGAATCCACCGACGAAACCCCGTCGCAATGGACCCGCAAAGTCTGTTCCCCCGGTGGCACCACGATTCATGCCCTGCATGAACTCGAGCGTAAGGGATTCCGTGGAATCTTGATGAGTTCCGTCGAGGCGGCCGCCGTGCGGTCCCGCGAATTAGGCGGGTAGTCCCGGCGAACCCGGTGCAAAGCACCCTATCCTTCCCGTATTAATCTCCCTTGCAGCCGCCTTTCCTTGCGTTTAGGGCCTCTTCTATGGCTATAATGGTTAAACTGCGGAAGGAATTTCGGCCTTGCGCCTAATTTTCATTGGATTTCTTTTCTATGCCGTCGGAATGACACACGCCAAAAGGCATGTGGCCGTTTTGGGCGTATATGCCCCTTTCCCTCCCGATCTACTCCGGGAGTTTCCCGCACACATTGGCCGGATGCTCAGCTCCGACGATCAATTGGTGGTTTATGATTTGCGTAAAAACCATGCGCAAGCTCTCGATAGCGCGGGTGGAAATGCGGAGGGGTGGAATCGGCAATGGTTGAATTCCCTCCATGGAGGAACGGTCCAGCAGGGGCTGGCGGTTCACTGCAACGACATGCGAGAACTATTGCAATGCCGTTTGGAATTGGTCGGCATGGGATCCGATTTGTCCGTGACTTACGACACCCTGTTTTTCCATGCGGAAGCGAAATCCGATCCGACCTCGCTTCCGCAGGAATGGGCGGACGGTTTTAAGCGAATGTGGGGCGGGAACGAATCCAGCAGAGCCTCTGCGCAGACGACGGAATTCTCACCGCCGCTGCATTCAGCCATGCTCATAAAAGGCACGCGGGTCCTCTATCGGGATTCGGTCCGGTTTTTCCCCCAGGGTACGCGCCTGATTCGGGGAGAGAGGGGGCCGGTAGTGGAAATGAAATTGGGCGATCAACGCTTCTTTCTCTTTCCGAAATCATCCTATTCGCTTCCAACTTCCAGAACGCTGGTATTGGATTCGGGAAGGCTTGACTTGGTGGGTGGGAACGATTCCAGCTTTCTGCTGGGCCCCTCACTGCGAGCTGTCGGAAAGGCCAAGCTCGCATCCTTATCCCACGAAGGCAACACCACCGTACTCCGGCTGTTCCGAGGACGCCTGGTGGTATTTCCCTTATTGGGAACGAAAAACTCCTTTGAGCTTCAGGATATGGAGAGCTTTTCCACCCGGGGATATGCGGGTGAAAGAAATCTGCTCAGTCTTGAGGAAGAGAAGAGAATGCGGCGCGACTTGGAAGAATTCATGGCGGGAGCTTTGTTGTCCCAATTACTGGCCCCTTCGGCGGCACTTCGCGAAAAATTGTTTTACACTCAAAATACCATCCGCTCCGCGGATCCCGAGTTGGTCGATTTCATGGGCGCGGGCGTAGAACGTTTTGGTATCCCATCCGGTATTCCCACCTTGGAGGGGGAGTTATGGCGGCATGAAGACAAAAATCCGGACGCGGCCCTTCGCGACGCGGGCTGTTACCTATGCAGTCCTTTTCGTGTGGGTAGGTAGTTTCTCCGTAGCGGCCCAGAAAAGCAACGCTCTGGTGGGTGGGGCCAAGGCGGGTATTCCCTGGACCTTCGAAACGTCGCTTGGGGGTACCCAGCTATGGGAGGACGGCTCCGCGGCGGACGCCTTTGCAAGTTACCAGCTTATGGCGAGCGGACGATTCGTCTTCCAGCCGCTGGCCTGGGCTTGGTTTCAAACGGGGTTACAATCGGCCAGTACCCGTATCCCCGAAGCTACGTCCGAAGTCAACGAGCCGGTATCCCTGAGCGCGATAGCCAATGTGGAAATCATTCCCGCCTTCTTGTACGCTAATTTTGGTTTCGCTTTTTCTTTTTTTGAGGAAACCTTACCCCTCGAAGACAGTGCGGCATTGTTCGATTTTCAAAACGGGTACCGCTACGGATTGCTTCCCTTGGGGTTGAATGTCAAAACCCTTTTCGGCGGAACCTTTCTGCGGCAAGACTGGGGCCCTTGGCTGCTTTTGACGGGATTCAGCATGGGACGCTCGGCTCCCGTGACGTTGTACGAAGACCATACCTTTACGCCTCCCCACTTGATCAACGGCTCCTTCCGCCTACGCCATAGAAAACAGGATGCGGATCACAGAATCGAAATTGCGGCCACCTATTTTTCTGAAGAAAAGAACGCCGCGCAGGAAGCGGCGCATCAAGAAGGCATGCGATGGTATTTCCGTTACAGTCTGACGCAATTGTTCAACAGCAAGGGCCTGGAGGTGGCATTGGGGGGCGTCTGGCACGCTGAAGATAAAAATCGCCGATTGCTGATCCGGTCCGAATTGGAGCACCTTGGAACCAATGATAACCTGCAGCGGATTTTCGTCGACGGCACTTGGATTTGGCGGGTGAAGCCGAAATGGCTGGCCCACCTTTATCTGAGGCCGTCGCTGGTTTTCCAGGCCGGTGCGGATAGCAAGTGGGGGTATGAAACCGAGGTTTTCCTCCGTTCCCGTATGCGTTTTTTCGGCTCGCATGATTTCGAAGTCGCGCCGGGAGCGTTGCTGGGCCGTTTCCATGGCCAACCTGTAGCGGCCGTGGCATTCAGGGCGAAATATGCTTTCCACCATCTTCCGGCCATCAATGACGAATTCGCCTGGGAATCGGTAGATGCGCGCAAATGAGGCTGGAACAGGGTGGGGCCAATGCAGTTGAATAAGGGATGGGCGTAATGGAAAAATCGGAATGGTCTGCAGGTAGCCTCTCGGCGGGAATGGACGCCTTGAAGGCGGCGAAACGGGAGTTGGAGAAGGGCCGGCCGGTGTCGCAATCCATCCGCCGCATTGCCCATATCCTCCGGGTTGCGGGAGTCCGACATGGATTGGAAAACCTGAGTGTCAGCGCATTGGGCGTGGAATCGGCCGACGAAAAACAGCTTGCCCCGGCGCTCGACAGACTCATTTGGGAATTGAACAAGATCAGCGGAAAGCTCCCTTTCGCGGAGCCATCCACGGTTTTGATTGTGGAAGAGGACGCGCAGATGACGCGCCTGCTTATCAGCGTATTGGGCGGCCCGGATCGCCGGGTACTCACCGCGAAAAGCGCGGCCGAAGCCCAAGCCATCATCGACAAATCCCCGGTGCATATTGTAGTGCTGGATTTATCCTTGCCCGACATGGACGGCAGGGATTTCCTGATCCGAATCAAGGAGCGTTCGATAACGTCGGAGTTACCCGTGTTGGTGCTCTCCGGCCAAGCGGGCGCTCAGACGAAAACCGAATGTTTCGCATTGGGCGCGGAAGGGTATTTCGAAAAACCCATCGCCCCCGAAGTATTGAAAGCCGTGGTTTCCTCCCGACTCGAGAGGGCGCTTAAAGACAAGCGGGAAATCCGGCAGGATTCGCTTACGGGCCTACCCAACCGTGCCGGCTGCTACGACGCATTCCGCCGCATGTCGGCATTATCCGCCCGGAAACGTGAGTCGATGACTCTCGGCCTTATCGACTTCGATTGGCTGCAGCTGGTCAACCAGACGTTCGGGCATGTCCAAGGCGACCGCGTATTGCGTCAAGCCGTGCACGTTATGCTGCAAGCCCTGCGAAAATCCGACTTGCTGGCGAGATGGGGGGGTGATCAATTCCTCTTGCTGCTTCCCGGAACCGATATGGAAGGCGCAAAAGTCGCCTTGGCAAAAGTGCAGGCGGATATTCTGGAAGCGGGCGCTTGGCTCGAAAACGAGCGTATTTCCCTCGCCTTTTCCGCGGGAATCATGGCCGTGCCTCCGCAAGCCCAGTTGGAAGACTGTCTTGCGGAAGCCGACAGGTTGCTTTACCTCGCCAAGGCCGGAGGCCGAAGCCGCATTCTTTCCAGCAGCGACGGGATGCGGATTTCGCGCACGTCGATTCTTTGGCTGGGAGGCGATCCCATTCTGTCTTCGGCGGCGCGCGAAGCGCTGGAAAACGAAGGTTTTGATGTGGCGGTATGTTCCGGTCCCAGCCAAGTCGCCGCTGAAGCGGGAGTCAGGCCTTTTTCCCTGGCGATCATCGATTTGCCGGGCCATGCGCTGGGCAGGGAGCCAAGTGCCCTCCCTCCGGAATTACAGGCTTGTCCGGAAGGGGCGCCGCAGCTGCTTTTATTGGAACCGGGTTCGGAAACCCTGTTCCCCTTTATCCCCCCGGAACGGGTACGCGATTACCTGTATAAACCCTTTTCAGCCTATCAGCTGACGGCTTGCGTACACAATCTGCTGCGAAAAGAGGTCCATTGAGCGCAGCATTCAAGCATAGACTTTGAAATCGATTTCCTGGAAAATCGTATCGGTGTTTTCCAGGTTGGATAAAAAGGCCGCATGGACGGAGTCGGCTTTTATCTGGCGATAGAGTTCGAGGGTGTTGTGGATGTGGACGCGGGTTCGCTTCACGGCGTATTCCACCGTGGTTCCGGTTTTCATGATGAACCCCCAGTCGGACGCCTGGGCCAAAAGCAGTTCGCGGGCCATTTGTTTGCGCGCCCTATCGAATAAATCACCCGTCGATGGAAGTTTCGCGGCTTCATGCATGCATTCGGCGGCGTGATGCAGATGAGGATAGATCCATTCATTGGACCCGTTGAGCCAGACCTCCGAATAACCGCCCGCTCCCCACGACGAAAGGCCCGGATTCGATTTGGGAATGCCGCCATGCCTCTCCAGGTAATCGCGTGGCGTCGACAGTTGGATTTCATCCTGTTCGGTCATGACTTTACGCATAACCGTACCTAACCACTGCGGCCCTTCGAACCACCAATGCCCGAAAAGTTCGGCATCGTAGGGGCTGATGATGTTGGGCGGGGTATCCAGGTGCGGCGCGAGATGCCTGACCTGTAATTGGCGGTTGAAAAGGAAGTTGGCGGCATGATCGCGCACCGCGTCTTTGGCCCATTGTTCCACATAGGGCTCTTTATACTGGCCGCTGCCGGTGATCCGGTGGTATTTGATGCCCGTATTGGTACGGATTCCCATGGGATGAATGTACGGTCGGATATAATCCATGTCCAAATCATGTCCGATATCCCGATAAAATTCCCGATACCGGTAATCACCGGGATATCCTTCTTCGGCTGACCATACCGCTTTGGAAGACTCGTGATCGCGCGCGAAGCAGAATGTGCCCGCTTCGGTTTCGATGGGTGCGTGCACGCCCTTGGGCGAAGGCGGCAGGGCTTGCAGGATGCCGTGCGTGTCCACGAAAAAATAGCGAAGCCCGGCGTCTTTGATTTTCCGATCCAGGCCACGGTAGTATCCGCACTCGGCCAGCCAGATGCCCCAGGGGTCTTGGCCGAAATGCTTGATATAATTGGTTACCGCAATTCCCAATTGCGCGTCCACCGCCTTGGGCGTCTGGCGGAGATTCGGCAGAAATCCGTGCGTCGCGCAGCAGGTGATGATTTCCAGATTCGCCGACTTCTGGAATTTACGGAATCCGTTCAGAAGGTTGCGGTCGTATTTCATGAAGGTGCGGTGGCAGTCTTCGAACATATTACGGTACATGGCCGCAAGATAGCAGAAGGGAGGGAAATTCTTGGTGCGCGAGCATTCCTTCTCGGCCAGTTCACGCAGTCTATTGAGGTGATTGAGGTAACGGTTTTGTAAAAGCTCGTCCGCCAGCATTTCGCAAAGCGGAGGGGTGATGCTCATGGTTATTTTGAAGGGCAGGCCCTCCCGCTCCATGGCTTCGAACTGTTGCAACAGCGGTATGTAGGTTTCCGTTATCGCTTCGTAAAGCCACTCCTCTTCGAGGAAGCGGGGGTGTTCCGGGTGCCGGACAAAGGGAAGATGCGCGTGAAGGACGAAGTTAAGATACCCCGTCAGCAAACCGTCAATTCCTTGAGATTGTATAAGAACGATTCGGTCATCCCGCTTCGGGAAGTAAGCGTCATATTGATATTGTTCTTCTCCACGGGAAGCAGGATGCGGAAATAACCGTCTGCGTCGGTGACGACGTTCCGGTCGTCGACTTTAACGGCGGTTCCCGGCCTGACCTTGCCTTTGATTTCCAGTTCGGCGGGAATGGGTCCCCGTCTGCCGCTCCAGTCTGTTTCCGGAGCCTTCGTCATGCGGGAGCTGGAGCTGAAGATGTCCGAGCTGGGATTGAAGAAATCCATGAAGGCGCCGTTGCCTTCGAGGATGAAATGTTCTGAACTGCCGAAGTGCATGGTGCGGGAACCGCCACGCAGCAGAATGTTTTCGTTTTCGAGACGACGCTGGGTTTTTCTCCAGGTTTCGGGCAGTTCGGAGGCTTCCGAGGCGATAATGGAAATGAAATGCCCGTTGTCGCTAAGCCAACCCAATTCGATTTGGTAGGTCTGTCCGCTATCGGGAACCTTGAACCACCATTTGCGCTCCATGAAATGCACGGGAATGAAGGTGAAGTTCGTCTCGAAAAGATCACGCGAGTCCCAATTGATTTTCAGAACTTCGCGATAGGTTTCGGTGGCGTCGCGTTTTTCTTGGGATTTCCGCTCCACCAGGTCCGAGGTAAGCTCCCAATAACTGAACATCCATTCCGGGTCCTTGGGCATCAATACCAATTTGTCCTGATAATATTCACGAGGCAAATCCGGAGTATGGTCGGGAAAACCGAAGGGCCGGTGGGTTTCGAATTGCAGAAAAGTTTTGGCCCGCAAGGTTTTATCGGGACTGGAGCCCGGCTCGATGATCGCCAGGGTCAGCTCTTCCAAGGGGCTGGCTTCTTTTGGGCGGGAGTCTGCTACACGGTTGGTTTTGCGATTGGTCTTGGGGCTTCCGTTCGTAGCGGAGGTCTTTTCCGCTCTGGATGCTTCAGTCGATGTGGAGGTTTTTACAAGGGTTTCCGGTTTGGCGGCCTTTCCGAATCCAATCTTGGCGGCAACCCTTTTTACCGCAGCCTTAATCCGCGATTTGCCTTCCGGTTTGGAAGTGGCTGCCTTCTCTGCGGCTTTCCCTGCTTTTTCCTTAGGGAGGCCGGCTTGCTTGGCAGCGGACTTGGTTGTGTCCGAAGGTTTTTGAGTTTTCCGCGTTGCGGATTTTTTATCAGGCTTCTTATTCATGTTCCGCTCCTGGCTTGATGAAATCATTCGAAGCCGATGACGGAACGCCCTATGGGGTTCTCACCGGCTATTTCTCGAAGACCGCCCCCAATTTCCAACACCCGTTAAAGAAAGCGACAACTTCACGTAATCTTCGGAAATCAAATTAATTTCTGTAGACCCTCGATGTCCATAGGCTACAGCGACATTTAAATTTCCTCCTCGTCTACCCAACGGCAGGCCGGTGCCGACAGCGAGAAAATAATGATTCGCTGCATCTAAAGATAGATATTCATATCCCACGCCTCCCCGCAAGGCGATTTTCTTGTGGTAGGGGTCGTATAGGCCGCCGGTTCCAACCTTTTCAAACCCAAACCCCACCAGATGAGAGGGATTCACATCCCCGTTCACTTCGAATAGCAAGGAAGAATAGTCCGCGGTCAACACTTTGTTGGGCGACAATTTATATGCTGTACCTAAGGCGAAACTCCAGGGAAACTCCTTTTCGAATTCAAGCCAATCCGGGGTTTCGACACCGGTTATGCTCCGTTTACGCTTTTGCGTCAAATCGGCGCCGGCGGAAACCGATCCCGCCAGGTTGAAAAGCCTGTGCCGAAACATGGCTGATAGGGCAGGGTAACCTCCGCTACTTTTCACCTGCAAGGTGTCTCCGGTTAAATTCCGGGAACCGTCTCCAATTCCGGTGAATTCGGATGCGAAAATGCTTCTTTCGCGGCCGATCAGCCAGTGGTACCCGGCTCCGATGGCTATCCGGTTTCCGATGGGAAAGGCCCAAGCGGTGACCAATTCATGCAACCCTCCTTCAAATTGCAGGTTTTGCCGTACGTTCCCCTCATTTTCCATCGGCGAGAAGGAAAACTCCCGGGAAAAACGCTGCCAATACGACACACCGAAGTTACCGAGTTTTCCGGCATGGAAATCCATCCCGATAAGCGGAAGGGCGAAGGAGCCGGTGCGGTTCGATGTGGCCTCGTCGCGCAAATAATCCACATCGCCTTCGAAAGTAGCCGAAAAGGTGGTTTGTCGGCTGAAAGCCTGCCGGGAGTGATTAAGCGGTGCCACTCCCGGGTCTTCGCTGGCCATGCCCGAAGAGCCCATGGCCCGTTCACGCGTTCCATAAGGCATAAGCTGGATTCCCAGGTCGTTTGGCTTGAGGCCAAAGGGAGAGCTTTCGCCCCAGGCAAGAAATTGGGAAAGTCCGTAAATGAGAAAGAGCGAACGATAATGACGCATAGGGTTTTTCCGGTTTACCTGTCGCGAAGGGGGTGGATATGGATGAGAAGGTTGATTCGAGGCATGTCCACAGCGCCGGGTTTGGGCAGACTGCCGAAAACCGGGTAGGGGAGGCTGAGATGAGCGGAGTCGCTCGTTCCCTCCATTTTAAGGCGGAGCATGTGTTGCGATTCGGGATTCGCCTGATTCAACCAGCTTTGCGCGGCATGTGTTATGGGAAGCACAAGCCGGTTTTTGCGAGAGGAAATCAAATTACCGGGAACCGCTTCGGCGCCGGCTGACGTTATCACGAACGCCTCATCCCGAAAGGAGGCATCGGTCCCTTTTTTTGCGGATGAGAAGTCCAGGCTGATGCGGGCGGAATAATCACCTTCCATGCGGATCAGCGAATCCGCAAAAGTCCACTCGGCTTCGGCATAGGGGATGAAATACTGCAAATTGAGGCTATTGGATGGCTTTGGGGAGAATTGCGCAGGCAGGGCGGCGGAGATTCGGGCCAGCAAGGTATCCCGGTTTACGAAGTGCACGATATGCTGCCTAGGCCATCGGTGCATGGCATTATCCTCCACGCTGGAAACCCGGAATCCCACCGCTCGCAGTCCGGAACCCGAAGCTAAAGGACGTACTTGCCATTTTTCCGGAGCGGAGGAAACCCGGGTTGCGTTTCCCAACAAAAGATGGGGCTCGCTGTTGCGTCCGGCGAAAATGGCGGTGAGTCTGGCTAAATAATTGGGAGGGGTCTCGTCTCCCTCAAAGGCTATGGCCTCCAAATGAATATGGATTTGCATGGCCGTGGTTTCCCCGCGCAAGGCATCACGCAACCGGGGAAGGGGCAAAACCTGCATACTATCGGCATCGTAGGAGCTGGAAGACTTGAGAACAAGAGTATCTTCGGTTACAGAGACATCGTTCAAGTCTTCCCAGGCATGGATGAACTTCCGCCATTCCGCCGAATTGTCCTTCAGTTTGCCGGATTCCTCTTTCTCGATCGGCTTGCGATAAACCACGGCGCGCAGCCTCACGGCTTCGGTGCGGTTCTTGGCGGAATCCAAATAGGCTATGCCCCTGTCGTATTTACGGTAAGTGAGTGAGAGCTTGACCCCATTTTCCGGCAGGTCGCTAAACCGCCCGGGCTCTTCTAATCGGAAAGACAAGCGGGCTTGGGCGGCTTCACTTTCCCAGGCGCCGACCACGAAATCACTCCGGTTCACCTCGGTCACCGGGGCGGGGGTGTCTATCACCAGGGAGTCCAAGGGGAAGTCATTCAGCTGCACCGGGTAAAGCGGTTCGCCTAAAACGATACCCTGGGAGGCGAGCAAATCCTGGCCGGTATGGTTGGGGCCGTCGGAAATGCAGGCTGAAAATTGCAAGGCGCCTAGGACGGCGCAGGAAGTGGATACGAGTAAACGCAGGAAAGGAACCGCTTTATTCACCAGAATTGCTCCGTTGGGAAAACCGAAGCTTGTAAATACAAATTTTCCTAGCTTTTTCCCCGTAAATTCGGGAAGGCAGGCAATGAAGTATAGCGCGAAATTCACAGGCAGAAAAACCGGCAGCACTTATTCACTCGACGAAGTGGTGTATCGGGACGAGGAGGGTGGACTACTCGAAGTGGAGCACGATATCGAAGCTCTCAAGTCGCGTACCGCCTCCGAATGGAAGTCCCTCTTCGAGTCACGCAGCGGTTCCCATACCTGGCC
Source organism: Fibrobacteria bacterium (assembly GCA_041746255.1). GTDB lineage: Bacteria > Fibrobacterota > Fibrobacteria > UBA11236 > UBA11236 > JBGTHM01. Next base: position 35,702 of record JBGTHM010000014.1, read on the forward strand.
TTTTGCCTCCGGGGTTTGGGGGAAAAAGGAATGGGTGTTACCGGAAATTCCCGACGACGATATCGTCTCCCTGAACGAGGGTTGGACCAACCTCTTCTTCGCCAAACGCTTGGGTGAACAGATTGGCCTGGATGATTTGTGGGTGAAATTGTGCGGAAACAGTCATACGGGCTCCTTTAAAGACCTGGGCATGACGGTGCTGGTTTCGCAGGTCAACCGCATGCGTAAGTTGGGTGTACCCATCCAGGCGGTGGCATGCGCCTCCACGGGGGATACCTCAGCCGCGCTCGCGGCTTATTGCGCCTCCGCCGGCATCGCATCGGTGGTTTTTCTGCCCGCCAACAAAGTCAGTGTAGCCCAGCTGATCCAGCCCATTTCCAACGGTTCGCTGGTTTTGTCGCTCGACACCGATTTCGACGGGTGCATGCGCGTGGTGCAGGAAGTAACCCGCGACAAATCGCTTTACCTGGCCAATTCCATGAATTCGTTGCGAATCGAAGGGCAGAAAACCATCAGCATGGAAATCTGCCAGCAATTCGGGTGGCAGGTCCCCGATGTCGTCGTAATTCCCGGTGGGAATCTCGGCAATGTGTCGGCCTTGGGCCGGGGATTCGACATGCTGCTCGAGTTGGGGCTGATAGATAAAAGGCCGCGGCTCGTGGTCGCCCAAGCGCAAAACGCCAACCCGCTTTATCAGTCCTATAAGCGGGGATTCGATAAATTGGAGCCTGTGCAGGCCAAACCGACGCTGGCATCGGCCATTCAAATCGGCAATCCCGTTAGTTATGAGCGCGCGGTTGCGACCCTCAAGCGTTTTTCCGGCTCGGTTTACGAAGTCAGCGAAGAGGAGTTGGCCAATGCCGCGCACATGGCGGACCGAACGGGGCTTTATTGTGATCCCCATACCGGTGTAGCTCTGGGGGCGCTCTTCAAAATGGTCGCGGCGCAGGAAGTTTCCCGTAAGGAAAAAGTGGTGGTGGTTTCCACTGCCCACGGATTGAAATTTTCGGAATTCAAAACCCGCTATCATAAGCAGACTCTGGAAGGAGTCGTGTCCCGGCATGCCAACCCGATACTCGAATGCAGCGCCGATCCCGAAAAAGTGAAGGAGTTGCTGGAGAAGGCTTTGCAGGAGCGGGCGAAGGCCGCCACCCCTTGAGGTTAAAGCCTGAGCGACGGGGCTGGGCTATTTGTCTTTTTTAAGGAGAGCGACGACTTCGGGAACCATATCGATGGCTTTGCCGAAAACGTCCTTCTCTTTGGTCAAGCTCATGATTCGGGCGGTACCATCGGTGACGGCAATGAATGCCACAGGCTCCACGGTAATGCCTCCACCGGATCCGGCCATCTCCCCTTTGCCGCTGTTGGATCCCATTCCGAAGCCGATGGAGACTTTCGAAACCGGCACCAAGGTGGTGTTCTCCAATTCGATGGGCTTCCCGATTACCGTATCGGTTTGGGCGATGAATTTCAGCTTTTCCAGGAGGGTCGACGCGAGGTTTTCAAGGCTCATGGTGCTAATATATCTTTCCGCCTTTCGATGGCAAAGAGTAGGAACCGTGAAGAAGGTAATTAAATAATGGAGGCGGTGAAGGGAGGCTCGCCGTGCGAGTGCCAGGATTCGAACCTGGAGTCTTCTGATTCGTAGTCAGATGCCTTATCCAGTTTGGCCACACCCGCAGCAAGGCGAAAAGCTTGTCTGCTTGGCCTCCCTTTCAGCCGATTGGGGCAAAGGTACTAAACAGGGGCTGGGGCTTCAATGACTTTCCCGCTTCAGCACCACCCGTAGGCGGTAGAAACCAGCGAGTTGTTGGAACATATTGAGGCGTATGACGTAAAGACCGGGTGCTTCGGCATTTCCCACGCCGAGCTCAGCACGATGGCGGGCGAGGCCGGGTACGAACCCGTTGAATTGCGCACGACCCAGGTTTCGGGTGGAATCCACCTGGATAGCGAGTTTGGGATTGGTGTCGTAAAAAAGGGAGTCGAATGAGGCTTCGGGGTAGGGCCCCAACAGTTCCAGTTTGATATTCATCGCTCGCGGACCGTCCAATAAGACGGATAGCGTGTCCATGGGGAGCAGGCGAATCAATTTCGCATCGCGCAAGTCAAGCGGGCTGCGTTGAGTCAGGCCGTCGAGCTTACCTTCGGTCCACAACGTATCTCCTGCGTCAATCGGGAGACGCCATCGGCTGGAGGTCCCGAAAAGCGTATCGACCTCATCCTCCCTGTCCCGGTCGAAAAAATCGACATCGGACCAAGTGTAGGGGGCGAAATCCAGCTGGATTTGTCCCCGGCGGTTGCCGGCCAGATCGGTCAGGTGGGAAAGGACGATGGCAAAGGACTTGCCTATCTCGAAATGGGTACGCCCGAAATTTTTATGCGCCCCATGGATGAGCAATTTGCGATCGCCCTGGAAAAATTTGGAAATTCCATCGGACCCTATCGTGGGCAGAAATTCGACCGCCAAAGCGGCGGTATCGATGGGTTCGGAGAATTCAATCAAGACGGTATCGGTAACGCCAAACCGATATTTGCCATCGAGCTCGCTCAGATTCAGGGAGATTTCCGGAGCCCCTCGGTCCACTTCCTCGGTTGCGCACGAAGCTAAAAAAAATCCTGAGCCAAGGAGCAGCACGACCAGGGAAAGAGCCCGGGTCGAGAGAAGTGAGTCTCGAATTCGGTTTAGCATGGAATCGATTATACAATATAATGCCATATGTGTCTTGACGGGTACGGAAAGAAACACCTCATAGTTCAAGCGGGCCGGGAAGGGATATTTTCTACTTTAAGGTGGTTAAGGCAATGGACTTCGGTCGGCTGCGGGTAAGCCAATTGGGCGATTATCGGGTATGAAATCATTTTTCCGTTCCATCTCGCAACCTTTCCGTGATAAGGACGATCGGGGCCGTATCTGGTTCTGGTTCAAATGCCTGGCCATCCCTTTTTTTTCCCTCCAATTTCTGGTTCTGGGGGTGATTGCTTTTTATACCCTGAACCTCCCTTCGCTTGAAAGTCTGGAACGCATTGAACCCAGTTTAATCACCCGGGTGTACGATAGGGATACCTTGTTGGTGCATGAGTTCTATACGCAGCGTAGGGTATGGATGCCTTATGAGGATATTCCAGAAATGGCGATGCGGTCGGTTTTCGCGGTGGAGGACAAAGATTTCCATTCGCATTGGGGAGTCGATTTGGATGCCGTCCCCAAAGCCTTGATTCCCGGCCTGTTCGGACAACGCATTCGCGGGGCTTCGACCTTGACCCAGCAATTGGCGAAAAATCTGTTCCTGACTCCGGAGCGTTCCTTTGCGCGGAAGGTCAAGGAGGTATTGGTCGCATTGAAAATAGAGCAAACCTATACCAAGGCCGAAATTCTGGAATTCTATTTCAGCCAGGTGTATATGGGCGCGGGTGCCTACGGTTTCGAGGCGGCGTCGCAAAAATATTTCTCCAAATCCCTGGCCGAACTTGAACCGCATCAATACGCGCTGCTGGCGGGTTTGTTGCAACGGCCTGAAGCCTACCGACCGGACGTCCATCCGGAGCGGGCACTGGCACGTCGCAATACGGTACTGGGGGCAATGCGTTCCGCGGGAGTGCTGACCCGGGCGCAGAGCGTGGAGGCTGCGGCCCGACCGCTCGACATAGAAGTCAAGGCTCCGCAATCCGCCTTCGCCGCCTATTTCGTCGAAATGGGGCGTCAATTCATGGAGAAAAAATGGGGTGAGGATCTCATTTATAATCAAGGCGCAAGCGTCTATACCACCCTTGATTCGGGCGTGCAGGCGGTGGTGGAATCGGTGTTCACGGCCAACCTGGAAAAAATCCAACGCCGCATCCGCTATCGAACCGCCCGTCAGTTGGATATGCCTCGCCTCCTCAAGCGAAACATAGACCTGGTGGTGCGGCATTGGGACGAGACGTATCCTTTGTTCGACTCGCTCTATTTGCGAGCCGACACGCTTGAGAAAAAGCGATTCCCCGATTCCCTGCGCTATCGTCATGCCCAGGCGGCCTTGGTGCTTTTAGATAACCCTACGGGCGCAATTCGCGCCCTGGTAGGCGGTGAGGATTACCAAGCATCCAAATACAACCGGGCGGTGCAGGCGAAACGGTCCCCCGGATCGTCGTTTAAGCCCTTTGTTTATGCCGCGGCTGTCGACAACGGAGCCGGTCCCGGCGAAATGCTGAACGATCAACCCATTACCATACCCGATCCCACCGATTCCACCAAGATGTGGCGTCCGCATAATTATGAAGACGAATTCGAAGGGAAGATCGATATGCGACGCGCCCTGTACCGCTCGAAAAACCTTCCCGCCATCGAAACCGGGATGCGCTTCGGGCTCAATACCATCGTTTCCTACGCGCGCAAATTCGGTTTGAAACACAATGTACCCGCCGTACCCTCGCTGAGCATTGGCTCCGCCGAGGCCACCTTGATGGAAATGACATCCGCGTATACCGCCTTTCCTGGCTTGGGCGTACGACCTGAACCCTACCTGATTGAGGTCATCGCGGATAAGAATGGTAGGTCGATTTATAACAACGTTTCCGCGACCCATGAAGTTCTCAGCCGTCAAGCGGCATGGATTATGACAACCATGCTGGTGGACGTCAATATCAGGGGTACGGCGGCTTCCGTGTGGGCGAGCGGTTTCAATTACCCTTCCGGAGGCAAGACGGGAACGACCAACGATTATACCGACGCATGGTATATCGGATTTACTCCCCATTACACTCTGGGTGTTTGGGTGGGAGTCGATAGTAATATGCCGTTGGGCCCAGGCCATACCGGAACCAGCGACGCCCTTCCCATGTGGTTGGGCGTGATGCGGTCGCTGCATAAAGATCTTCCCTTGCAGGGCTTCACGCGTCCCGAAGGGGTGATTCAGGCCAGGACCTGCCGCCTCTCGGGCCTGGTAGCGCAGGACTTCTGCCCGGCATATAACGAGGACTTTTATATCCAGGGCAGCCAGCCGTCCGAAACCTGTCAACCGGAATTGCATTCCCACCGGGCTCATGAGGATGTTTTCAACGCCAATCAGCGGAGACAGCGAAGCGACTCCCCGGTTTCCGGTGAGGATACCAGTCCACGGATTCGCAAAACTTTCTGAATGGGGTTCCCACGGAATAGTCGCTACGTGACATGGCAGTGGTTCAAGCGCCTGGCTTTGATTCCGGCCTTGGCCAGTTTAATCTGCGCAGCCCTTTTTCTTTCCGCGTCCCGGTCGCTGCCTCCGTTGGAAAACCTCGACCAGATACAGCCCAGCTTTGTCACCCGCCTCTACGACAAAAACGGCGAACTCGCCGAAGAACTTTTCGCGCAACGCCGCATCTACCTTCCCATTGAGAAAATGCCTCCGGTTCTCCTCGATGCCGTGATGGCGGTGGAAGACCGGGAGTTTTTCCGCCATTGGGGAGTCGACCTCTCCGCCATTCCCGCGGCGGCCCTGCAAGGCCTGACGGGTCGCATGCGGGGAGCTTCCACCCTGACGCAACAACTGGCGAAAAATCTGTTCCTGACGCCGGAACGATCGATGATGCGAAAGGTTAAGGAGATTCTGGTCGCGATACGCATCGAGCAAACCTATACCAAACGGCAAATCATGGAGATGTATCTCAACCAAGTGTATCTGGGCGGAGGCGCCTATGGCTTTCAGGCGGCTTCGGAAAGGTATTTTTCACGCCCTCTCGATTCACTGGGAGTAGCCGACTATGCGCTGCTCGCGGGGTTGTTGCAACGCCCTGCCTTTCTGCGGCCGGATAAACATCCCGAAAGAGCGGTGTCCAGGCGTAATGTGGTATTGCGGGCGATGGCCGCCTCCGGATATTTAACCGAGGGTGAATATCGCGAATTGAGTTCCTTACCTCCCCGCCTGGACCCGCGTTCGGAGCTGCGCTTGGCCAAGGCCCCCTACTTCAGTGAAACGGTGAGGATTAATCTGGCGCATCAGTGGGGAGAAGGATTTCTCGACAGCGCCGGATTGGAAGTGCATACCACGCTTGATTTGCGTGTGCAGGCTGACGTCGATTCGGCCTTGCAACGCAGATTAAAGCGGCTGCGTACGCCTAAACGGCCTGTGCAGGGGGCGGTGGTGGTTATCGACAATGCCACGGGCGGAGTGGTGGCCTTGGCGGGGGGAGAAAATTTTTTCCGTTCCAATTTCAATCGAGCCGTGCAAGCGCGCCGGCAACCGGGATCCGCCTTCAAGCCCGTGGTATTCGCCGCAGCCATCGAAATGGGCGAAAGCCCGGGGAGTTTGGTTGACGATCATCCCATCGCCATTCCCGATCCCGGCAAACCGGGCAAAGTGTGGGAGCCGGGGAATATCGAAGGCAACTTCGAAGGGGTGATGAGTTTCCGCAAGGCGCTGTACCGCTCCCGGAATATTCCCGCCATTATCATCGCTCAGGAAACCGGTCTCGACACCGTGGCCGGGTTCGCCCGACGTTTCGGAATGACGGGCGAAATCAAACCGCTACCCTCTTTGGGAATAGGCGCAGCGGAAAGCAGTTTGCTCGAGATGACTGCGGCCTATAGCGTCTTTCCCAACGAAGGCCTCTTACGGCCCCCCTATTTTCTGGAAAAGGTCAGCGACAGAAATGGTCATGTGCTGTTTCAAAACGTGCAATTGCAAAGCCGGGTGCTGAAGAGCGAAACGGCTTGGTTGCTCACCGACATGCTACGAGACGTCAATGTGCGAGGCACCGCCGCCGCCATTTGGGCCGGCGGCTTCCGGCATCCATCCGGCGGCAAAACCGGCACCACCAATGATTATCGCGACGCTTGGTACATCGGCTTCACCCGGAAATATACGGTAGGGGTTTGGTTAGGATTGGATGATTTCGCTTCGATGGGGAATAGCGTTACCGGTACCAGCGCAGCGGTTCCGATTTGGATAGACGTTATGAAAAATCTGCATCGGGGTATTCCCCAGGAAAATTTTCTTCGTCCCGCCGGCTTGGAAGAGGCGACTTTCTGCGCGCTGACGGGCAAGCGGGCCCAATCCTTCTGTGACAGCTCCTACACCGATTGGCGCGTCCGCGGAGGCGCCTGGCAGGATTGCCTGCGCGAGGCGCATGGGTTCTGGGACAGGGTGCCGGGAGTCAAAGGCGTGCGTAATTTTTTCAAGCGCCTTTTCGGAGGCGAAAAAGACGCGGCTCCCAAGCGCTAATTGGTACCTTTTTTTGGCATGCTGAAACGAGATTATCTGAGCTGGTGGTTTCGCCCCGCCTTCCTGCGTAGCTGGGGTAACCGATCGGATACCCTCTTCGCGGGCCCATGGGTGGGGGAGTTCGGCTGGGAGCTTTTGAACTGGCAGGGATTCCTGCGCAAACTGAGCCGAAACTATGTGCGCACCATCGTCTGTTGCCGCAAAGGCAGCGCCGCCCTCTACGCCGATTTTACGGATTCATTCGTCTTTCATGAATTGCGCGGAACTCCGGAGGCGAATGCCTTGCGGGAGTCGCCCGATAAAACGGCCATGGACGCGCTGTTATCGAATATCCCGCACGGCGCGAACTGGTTACGCCCGCTGGGTTACCAACCCTGGTCGCGACAGGAATTCATCCGCTTCGGAACCCCAAGGGAAGATTTGACTTGCGATATCGTCTTTCACCCTCGCGGAAGAGGCTTCGGAACGGATCGCAATTGGCCGGCGCATAAGTGGTCGTCCCTCATCGGGAAATTGCATGACCAGGGCTATCGGATTTCCTGTATCGGATTGCCGGGGCAAACCTTGGATATCGAAGGACCGTTCACCGATTACCGTGGACTTCCTTTGGATAAGACCATGGACTTGCTGGCCTCGGCCCGCCTGGTGCTGGGGCCTTCATCGGGACCCATGCATCTGGCCGCCCTATGCGGAACGCCCCACTTGGTGTGGACCGACAAGGGACGCTATGCGCGTGGCCGTACCAACCGCGACAAATACGAATGGTGGTGGAATCCGCTGGGAACGCCCGTGCGCGTTCTGGACGAAGATGGATTCGATCCTTCCGTTGAAAGAGTTTTGCGGACCGTAGACGATTTTATCTCGGGGATCGCGACACCCGGCAAAATGGATTAAACCGTAAATTCCATCTGTTCACGAGCGAACACCACTTTGATGGACGGTTCGCGGACTGCGCAGGTATCCACCACCTTTTTTTCCAGGGCGGTGAGAAAATCATCGTCGTGATCGGGGTCGTGGTGGAATACACACAGTTTTTTCACTCCCGCCGCCTGCGCGATTTCAAAACCTTTTTCCCAGGTGGAATGCCCCCAACCTTTAAAGTGGGAGTCGTACTCTTCGGGAGTGTACATACCGTCATAGATCATTAAGTCGGCGTTTTGGGCCAAGGCTACGATATTCTTGTCCGGACCCTTTTCGGCATGCTCCGTGTCGGTGGCATAAACCACGGAAGCGCCCGTGGACTTCTCCGTAAGCTTATAGACGGTGACTCCATTGGGATGTCTTCCCAGGGTATGGCTGATTGCGCCCAGGGGTTTTTCGTCCAGGCTCCTTATTTCTTCCGTTTTATCCGGAGTCAAATCGCGATAAGTAATCGTGGCATTCAAATCCGTTAAGGATACGGGAAAATTGGGTCCTTCCATCTGGCCGGCCAGTATTTGGCGCAGGGACGCCTCCGCCTGGCCGCGGCCATGCACTTTGATGTGGAAACCCTCCACATAATTGGGCGCGAAAAAGGGAAAGCCTTGAATATGATCCCAATGTAAATGGCTCAAGAAAAGATCGATTCCCGGCTTGGCATTTCTAGCGAGTAAATCCTTTCCCAGCAAGCGGATGCCGGTACCCGAATCGAAAATGACGACATGACCCTCCAATTCCGCCGAAACGCAGGAGGTATTCCCACCGAACTCGACAGTTTTACGGGAAGGCGTGGCGATGCTACCCCGGACACCCCAGAACTTAATTTTCATCCAGACTCATCCTTGCGTCTGCCGAGTCCTATTACGGCTTATGAACATTTTGACATTGTACCCCATTTTGGGAGAATTTCCCAAGCTGGAATCCATTTTGGGGGAAAATAAGCTTTTACTTACGATGTTTGTCGGTTTCGCTATAGAAGCTATCAAGGCGAGCCATGACTTCTTGGCGGGAAACTTTAGAGAAATCCGCTTCGCCCCGCACTTTCCATTCTACTTCCTGGGTGGCCAAGGTCTTTTTACTCAGAGCCAGCCGCACAGGAATTCCCCATAAATCGGCATCTTTGAATTTGACCCCGGGCCGCTCGTCCCGGTCGTCGAGCAGCACTTCATAGCCTTTCGCTTCCAGTTCCTTGACGATGCTTTCGGCTTCTTCCATGACTTCGGTGTCCATGCCGATGGTCACCAGAAGAACGTGGAAGGGCGCGAGCGGGGGCGGCCAGATGGGACCGAAAGCGTCGTGGCTGTTTTCCGCCACGGCCGCCATCAGCCTGCCGATGCCGATACCATAACAGCCCATGGTGGGAATTTGTTGTTGCCCTTTTTCGTCCAAAAAGCCGGCGCCCATGCTTTCCGTGAATTTTCGCCCCAACTTGAAAATATTACCGATTTCGATGCCCCGAACCGCACGCAGCCGGCTGGTTCCATTTACCTGCTTATGGCCGCTTTGGGCCAGGGCGAAATCACCCACCGAATCGACGTGAAAATCCCGGTTCAGATTGGCGTTGAGCAGATGGTAGCCTTCTTCATTCGCGCCGATGACGAAATTTGATCCTTCGGCCAGGGAAATGTCGGCTAATACGCGGAGGTTTGCATTTGTAGCCACTCCATGCGAGGAAGCGTAGCCGGGTACGATGCCGAATTTCCGGATGAAATCTTCGGAAGCGGGTAAGAGAATCGAGGAATGCAGGAAGTTTTTCACTTTCACTTCCGCCACTTCCAAATCCCCGCGAATCATCACCAGAACCAATTGTCCCGCATGATCAAAAAAGACGGCCTTGGCGGTTTGGCGCTTCTCCAACCCCAACAGGTTGCAAACCTCTTCGATGGTCTTTTTCCCGGGAGTGGCCTTTTTCTCCAAGGTCAACGGGGGTTCGCTTTGCGACTCCCTATCGAAAACCGCGATTTCCTGATTGGCGGAATAAGTTCCATCCTCGGACAGAATGAGATAGTCCTCTCCATGCGGGCTTTCCAACATGAATTCATGCGCGAGTTTCCCCCCCATGATACCCGTATCGGATTGAACAATAATGGGATTGATTCCCATACGGGAAAATATTCTCTGGTAGGCGGCGAAGGCCTGGTCGTAATAGGCATCCAAGTCCGCATCGGAGACATGAAAACTGTAGGCGTCCTTCATGACGAATTCGCGTACGCGAATCAGGCCTCCCCGGGAACGGGGTTCGTCCCGGAATTTCAGCTTGAACTGGTAGATCATGAACGGCAATTGTTTATACGAAGACAAAACGCTGCGGGCCAAATCGGTAATGGCCTCTTCATGGGTCATGGCCAGCACCATGTCATGCCCCGATCTGTCTTTGAAGCGCAATAATTCCGGCCCGATGGCATCGTAGCGACCCGATTCCTGCCAGATTTCGCAGGGTTGGGCCAGGGGTAGATCCACCTCCTGGCCGGAAATGGCGTTCATCTCTTCGCGGATAATGGTTTCAATGCGGTTGAGAATGCGCTTTCCGAGAGGCAGCACCGAATAAAGCCCGGAAGCCAGTTGCTTGATATATCCGCCTCGGAGCAGGTAGATGTGACTGGGCATTTCGGCCCCGGCGGGATTTTCCCGCAGGGTTTTGACTAGGAGTTGGGATATTTTCATTCCCAAATAATAAAAACTTCACGAATACCGCAGAATAGTGACAAGGGAGGCCGCCACCGGATAGAATCGGTACGGAGAAATCGATCCCTATGTTGTCTCGGATTGCCCAAGTATTTTCCTCCTACGGGGTCTGGCCAATTGGTCCCAGCCAGGAAAGTCCCTACTCTTCCCCGGAAGTTCAGGTTCCCGCCCAGGGATTTGCCCAGGAAGCCTTTAAATTGGAACTGAGCCGGGGAATCGGAACGCTAACGCCTGTAGAGGGGGCGACCAAAACCCAGAACCCGCCCTATTCACAGGCGACTGCTCCACCCCCAAGCCCATCAACCTATAGCCCCCCGGTTCTTGCCCTTGCCTCTCAGGCACCCGTTCAGCCGCCTAAAGATAGTGCCGGTAATAATGGGGCGAATCCCACCTCGGCCAATAAGCTTCCCGGTTTTGCCGCCTATGCGGGTGAAAACAGCCGGTCATCCGGAAATTCCTCCCGGCTCGATTTCTACGCCTGAAATTATTAGGTATTTTTCCCGATTACACCCCGGTTTTCGGGGTCGGGAGCCTAATTTATGACCTTGAAGCAGGAGCCGTCATCGGCACAAAACCCCTCCGCCGGCAGTAAAGCCTTGGTGGGCATTATCATGGGGAGCATCTCGGACCGGGACACCATGATCGGCGCGGCTCAAATTCTCGACGCCATGCAAATCCCTTATGAAATGCAGGTGGTTTCGGCCCATCGCACTCCCATGCTGATGGTAGAGTATGCAACCTCGGCCAAAGCGCGTGGGTTGGAGGTTTTGATTGCCGGCGCGGGAGGCGCGGCGCATCTTCCCGGAATGACGGCTTCGCTGACGCCTCTTCCGGTTATCGGAGTTCCCGTGCAATCGAAGACATTGAACGGCATGGATTCGCTGCTATCCATCGTGCAAATGCCGGCCGGAATCCCGGTGGCGACCATGGCTATCGGAAACGCAAAGAATGCCGCCTTGCTGGCCGCACGCATTTTGGCGCTCAAATACCCGGCCATAGCCGAAGCGGTGGACCGGCATATCCAAGCCCAAGAAGCTGAGGTCCGCATTATGCGCGAAGAGATGGGCCGATAGTGGCTGCGATTTTACCCGGTAGCACCATCGGTATGTTGGGTGGCGGCCAATTGGGGAGAATGTTCGCCTTGGCTGCACGCAACCTCGGCTATCGCATCATTACTCTGGAGCCCGAACCCGATTCCCCTTGCGGGCAGGTCGCCGATGCTCAAATCACCGCGCCCTACGACGATAGCGCGGGCCTGAGGCATTTGGCGGAAATGTGCGATGTCATCACTTTGGAATTCGAAAATGTTCCCAGCGCGGCGATAAAAACTTTGGAAAGCCTGAAGAAGCCGGTGCATCCCGGAAGCGGCTTGTTGAAAATCACTCAAAACCGATTTCTGGAAAAGTCCTTTTCGCTGGACGCGGGGGTGGTTCCCACGGCCTTCGCGAAATTACGCGCGAAGGAAGACCTGGAGACTTCCGCCCGGGAGATTGGGTTACCCGCCGTTATCAAAACCACCATGGGCGGTTACGATGGGAAGGGCCAATGGGTGGTTTCCAGTTTGGAAGAGGCGCAAAAAGCCTGGGATGAGGCCCACGGCCAGGAATTGATCTGGGAGAAAAAGGTCGATTTCGTCAAGGAATTGAGCGTGGTTTGCGCCCGCAATTCCGTCGGGGAGGTGAAAGCCTATCCGGTTTCGGAGAATATCCATAGACGCAATGTATTGGATCTTTCCATCGTCCCGGCGCGCATTCCGGAGGAGCAGGCGCGCGCCGCCCGCGAGGCGGCCTTGCGATTGGCGGAAGCTTTGGGGTTGGTCGGAGTTTTTTGTGTTGAGTTTTTCCTGCTTGCCAATGGCGACCTGCTGCTGAATGAGATGGCTCCTCGCCCGCATAATTCCGGCCATTATACTTTGGACGCCTGTATGTGTTCGCAATTCGAACAACAATTGCGCGCCGTATGCGGCCTACCGCTGGGATCCGTAGAACTGCTTCGCTCCGCCGTGATGGTGAATATCATGGGGGAAGGAACCGGCGATCGGCTCACGGGCACGGAGTCGCTGCTGGCGGATCCCGCGGTGAGCCTGCATCTCTACGGGAAAAAAGGCGCCAAGCCGGGACGGAAAATGGGCCACTTCACCGTATTGGGTAGCGATGTTGACGAAGCTTTAGGCAAAGCCCACAAGCTTCGTCAACTGCTGACTTGGTCTTGATGAACCCACCTGGGAATGGGGTGACGGGAACTACACCGCTTTAGGTATTGGGATTTATTGGATCCTCTTCAGTTTATTCTGTTCCACGTGAATTCCGTTCGTGTATTTGATCCAGACATTCCCTTCCAAAATTTAGATTGTACTAAAGTGGCGACAATCGGCCGGTGCGGCCGGAAATTCGCCCACAAGGGGTATCACATGGACGTCAAGACGTTTGATAAAACCGACGAACTCGCGGACTTCGTATACGACGAGATATGCAATCTTCAGGAGAAAGAAGCGCTGGCCAAAATCGAGGCGAAATTGAAAGAGGTCGCTGCGAATTTGCCGAAAGGGTATTCCATCGCATTAAACTTCACGCTCGAAATTATCGACGAACATCGGGAACGATCCCTGAAAACCTTGCAAACGGGACTTTGCTGTGAGCAGGGTCAGGATCCGCAATTCTCATCGGTAGGCGCCTCCCCCGCAAAATATGTGGTGGATGGAGCCATGATGAAGGTGCCGCATGATCATTGCCCCAATTGCTGGGCTTTCTGGGGCTTTAAATCCCGTACCAAAGAATGCCGTACTTGCGGATACCAATTGGGTCGTGAAGTGAAGTTGTTGTTGGATAGCAATGTCTGTCCTTTTTGCGAGAGCAGCGAAATCTCCCTTTCCCATCCCCGGTGCGGAAGGTGCGGCTACCACGCCGATACCGGCATGGTCGTCTGGGGCTGACAGACTTTCATTGGCCATTCCCGCGCCATCCCCTATAATGGAAAAGGGAGGCATCATGCAGGAAATCGACGAAATCGTCCATCGTCTCCGGCAAAGGGATTACGCCTTGAAGGATGTGCGTGAAGCCGCGGAAATCGTCGCGGGTTTGCAAAGCCGGGAGCAGATTCTCACCTTGTCGGAAAAATTGCGTTGCGACCATTCCCGTCAGGTTCGCATCATGGGGTTGTGTTTGCTTAACGCCCTCGCGAACCAATATCCTCCCGCCCAAGCGGCATTGGGAAAAGCCTCCGCCGAAGAATCCCTCCATTTGGAAGCCATTAAGCGGCTGGATACGGGCGCCGAGCAAGTGACGACCTCTTATCCGGGTATGGTTTCCTTGATTAAATGCTGGTTGAAAGAATCCAAGGCCTCCTAAGCGATTTTTGCAAATTCCCGATAATTTTGTGAGATTTCCTGCATCCTCCCGCTGTGGGAGGATTTGGTTGCGATTAACCCTTTTCGTGCCTTCAAGGAGAATCCCATGAAAATTTTCCGGATTTTGGCTGGACTCGCCATTGTAGCGCTTCTTGCTTCCTGCGCCAGCCGTTCCGAACGGCCGGAGGTCGGCGGTTTCGTCACTTATGGTCTGTACTTTGCCAGTTTGCCTTCGGATCCCACGGTGACCTTCAGCCTTTCGCTGAGCCAGAACAAGACCTATACTAAAAGAAGGCATAAAGACGATTGTCTGCTCTCGGAAACAGGCGGTATTTGGAATGCTGATCATGAAGGGCTGGAATTTCATATGGACCGCCTCCGTCATCGGGGAGATTGCGATTCGGCTTGGGAAGAAAAAAACGAGAAAAAGGTCAGTCGGAGATTCATTCGAGGAATGTCGGCAGCGTCCTTCGAATTGCTCGACGATGGCGATGGTTACATGGAGCCTGAATGGCTTACCTTCCGGAAGCGCAATCTGTAATTTAAGATTGTCGAAGTTTGCCGGGAGGCGTTATCGGCTTTAATGAATTTATTGCAGCAGTATTGTGAAACTCGGCGGGTGACCGAAGGGCTGTGTCGGCCACTCGAAATTGAAGATTATGGCCTACAGTGCATGGACGATGTCAGTCCGCCCAAATGGCACCTCGCGCATACCACGTGGTTCTTCGAAACCTTCGTCCTTCGCCCTGAACTACCCGCTTATCGGATTTTCCACTCCCGCTTTCACGAACTCTTCAATTCATACTACCTAACGGCCGGAGCCCCCCTTTCCCGTTCACGGCGGGGGCGGCTTTCGCGACCGACGGTAGCGGAGATCTATGCCTACCGCCGGCATGTGGACGAGGCCATGAGAACGTTGCTTGGGGATGATCCGCAAGCGGTGTCGCCCCAAGCCGCAGGGGTTGTCGAGCTCGGCATTCATCACGAACAGCAACACCAGGAATTATTGTTGATGGACATCAAATACAATTTCTGGTGCAATCCCTTACGTCCGACCTACCTTGAGCCAAGGTCCGCTTCGGCTGATCACAGCGTGACGGTTTCAGCGCCGGGGTGGGTCGGTTTCGCCTCCGGTATACGCGAAATCGGCGATAGGGGAGAGCGTTTTGCTTTTGACAATGAAAAGCCGAGGCATTTGCAGCACCTGGAGTCCTACTCGCTGGCCGACCGTCCCGTTACTTGCGGAGAATTCCTCGAGTTTATCGAAGCCGGGGGTTACGGCCGCCCGGAATTATGGCTATCCGACGGTTGGGACGCGGTGTCGCGGCTGGGGTGGAATGCCCCTCTGTATTGGGAGCTGGAAGGCGGAGAATGGAGGCAATATACGCTGCGCGAAGGCATGCGGCGCATGGATGAAGCCGAGCCCGTTTGCCATATCAGTTATTTCGAAGCGGACGCCTTTGCGCGATGGTCGGGGAAAAGATTGCCCACCGAAGGAGAGTGGGAGACGGCGGCGAACTCCGTGGTAAAGGAGGAAGGTGACGTCATGGTCGGTGCGAACTTTCTCGAAAGCGGGGAACTGCATCCTCGCTCCCTGAATCGGGCCAGCGGCGGAGCGGCTTCCCGGCCCGGCTTGCAAAAGCTGTTCGGGGATGTGTGGGAATGGACCCAAAGCGCGTATTCAGCCTATCCGGGGTATAGCCCACTCCAGGGAACCCTGGGCGAGTACAACGGTAAATTCATGAACAATAATCTGGTTTTACGCGGCGGCGCCTGTGTCACCCCGGGATCGCATTTACGCGTGAGTTACCGGAATTTTTATCGCCCGGATAGTCGATGGCATTTTTCGGGCGTACGCCTGTGCCGGAATGGAAAGAATGAATAATACCCTGGAACCCTTATGCGATTTGGCTCCTGAAATGGGAATGCAACCCGAAGAAATCCTTACCGGCCTCACGAAAACGCCGAAAATTTTACCGCCGAAATACTTATACGATTCGCGGGGATCCCGGCTTTTCGACCGTATTTGTGACTTGCCGGAATATTATCCCACCCGATCCGAAGTCGAAATACTCAATGAACATGCCTTCGAAATGGCGGCATCAATCGGGAACGACGCCGTGCTGATCGAATACGGCAGCGGCAGTAGCCTGAAAACGGATATTTTGCTCAAGAATTTGACCGAGGTAGCCGCCTACGTTGCCATCGATATCGCACGCGAACATTTGCTGACTTCGGTGGAGAGTTTATCGGAGCGCTTTCCCGATCTCCGGATATTCCCCGTATGCGCTGATTACATGCGCTTGGATACTTTGCCGATTGAAGGGGATTTACCCGGCGGCAAGAGGGTGGTTTTTTTTCCGGGGTCGACTCTGGGTAATCTTCACCCTCAGGATGCGGCTTCCCTATTGCGCCGCATGCGCCGGCTGTACGGGCCCGATGGTTATCTCATACTCGGCGTGGATTTACGCAAAGATAAACGGGTGCTGGAAAACGCCTATAATGATTCCCAAAATGTTACGGCCCAGTTCAATTTAAACCTGCTTCGCCGTCTGAATAGAGAACTGGGAGCCGATTTCCGCTTGGAGGCCTTCCGTCATCTGGCCTTTTTCAATGCGGAAAAATCCCGGATTGAAATGCACCTGGAATCGCTTTGTAAACAGTCGGTCACCCTGGTGGGGAAGCAGGTGTGGTTTGAGAAAGGTGAAACCTTGCACACGGAAAACTCTTATAAGTATGGCCTTGAGGAAATTCGCTCCCTGCTGCGCGCGACCGGTTTCGATCCGGTGGCGAGTTGGACGGATTCCCGCGGACTTTTCAGCCTTCACTTCGGTCGATCCTCCTACTAGGCCTGGCAGCCTGAGCCCCCAGCCGTTCCTTTGCCAACCTATAAAAGGCTTGTGCGGTATTTTTCAAACATTTATCTCATGAATAAGGGGGTGGATGTGAAACCAACGGGGGGCGAAATGGGGAATAAGGCGATCGCTTTGAATCATGCCAAGGAGGGTATTGATTCCTCCGACTTCTCGGAGTTGACCGAACCTCGTGAGGGATGGTGTGTTTCCCTTTATCTCCCGCTTGTAACCACGGGTAGGGAACTCCACCAGTCTCCCATCCGCTTGAAGAATCTCAGGGGCCGGGCTTATGAATTGTTGCGGGAAAAAGGCATGCGCGGTTCCGACTTGGAAGCGTTTTTCGAACCCTTGGACAACCATTTCTCCACCGCTTTCATTGATAAATATCAGGGGCAGGGTTTGTGCCTTTTCCTGGCTGAGGGTTTCTTTCGCTGCTTCTATCCTCCCTTGCGATTCGACGAATTCGTACACCTTGGCCATCGCTTTCATTTGAAGCCGCTGCTTCCCCTCATATCGGAGGGGCGAAGGTCGTATCTGGTGCTGGCCCTGGGCTTGCATCAAACCCGGCTTTTCCGGATGACGTTACAAAGTATGGAAGAAATGGATTTGCCGGGCGTGCCGTCTACGATCGAAGGAGCGCTGAATAAAGATGTTCCGGAACAGGGTCAGCAATTTTATACCGGAACTCCTTCGCAAGGACCCGGTCGCATGAGGCCGGCTATTTTTTTCGGCACCGGAGGCGGCCGGGACGGTCGCGAGATGAAAAGAGAGATCCTGCAATATTTCAAAATCGTGGATGGCAAGCTGCAAGGCGTAATGGCGAATGAGCGCGATCCTCTGCTGCTGGCGGGGATTGATTATTTACTTCCGCTTTTTCGAGACGCTTCTGCTTATGGAAATATCCTGGATGAAGCCATCACGGTCAATTCGGAAGGAATGTCGGTAGGCGCTCTTCATGCGCTGGCCTGGGAGAAAGTCAAGCCGCAACGGGACCTGGCGGTGACGGAGGCTCTGGAAAAATACCGGGCGAAAATGGCGTCCGGTCTGGGAGGCAATGACCTCTTCGCCGTAGTCCCCGCGGCAGCCTATGGTCGAGTGGAACAGTTGTTTCTGCCGGGCGGGCGCAATAAATGGGGCGCCTTCGACATGAATTCCGGACGGGTGGAAATCCATTCCACCGAGAAGGAGAATAGTGTCGATTTACTGGACCTGGCGGCGGCCCAAACGTTGCGGAACAACGGAGAGGTTTTCGTCCTGGATGCCGAAGCCATGCCCGACCATACCGGCATCGCCGCAGGCTATCGCTACTGATCCGATTCCGAATCCTTTGCTCGACCCGCTGTGGGGCTATCCGACTGCGAGTGGAGTTCGGCGCGCACCCGCGGCAGTGCGGCGGGATATTCCCTTTGGATAAAAGCAATCATGCGTTCGCGCAGCAGGCATCGCAAATCCCAGGCTTGGGAGGCATCCTTCGCGCTGACTAGAAGCCGCAGTTCCAGGGTTTCCGGTTTGGAATCGGTGACTTGCAGCCCGCACACTTTTCCGTCCCAAAGGTCGGTGGTTTTGACCTGTTTCAACAATTCTTGGCGTATTTCCTCCACGGGTACCGTATAGTCGGTATACAGGAATACGGTGCCCAGGATATCCGCCGAGACTCGGGTCCAATTCTGGAAAGGCGTTTCGATAAAATAAGTTATGGGTACTACGAGGCGCCGCAAATCCCAGATTCGCACAACGACATAGGTCAAGGTGATTTCCTCGATGCGTCCCCATTCCCCTTCCACAATGACCACGTCATCCATGCGAATAGGCTGGGTGATGGCGATTTGAATTCCCGCCAACAAGGTGCTGATGCTTTTCTGCGCCGCCAAGCCGATGATTATACCCGCAATGCCAGCGGAAGCCAGGATGCTCACGCCGATCTGGCGGATGCTCTCGAAAGTCATGAGCATGAAGGCGGCCGATGCGATAATCACCACCACCAACAGGACTTTCTCCAGAACCCCGATCTGGGTATACACTTTGCGGGCCAGCAGATTATCACCCGCGCCTATGTCATGCCTTTTCAATACCATGTCCCGCAAAAAGGAGATGCCATTGATGAGGAGAAAGGAGATGGAAGCGATAAAGAGCAGGCTCATGCTGTGATGGAAGAGACCCATGGCCGATGGGGGCAGGCGCAGCGAAGGAACCACCAAGTTGATGAAAAGCAGAGGAAATATGAGACGGCTGGGTTTACGGGCATACCGCAGTAGGGCTTCGTCTCCAAAAATACCGGTATGGCCGCTGAGCCGACCCAGGATTTTGAACAGCATGGCATGCACAATGAGGCCCAGCAGGATTGCGCTGAGCACATACCCGGCTGAAATCAGCAGGTCATGCGAAAAATAGGCATGGGGTAGGGTTTTAAGGAATTCCATAGCGTATAGGCGGCAAGGGTCGCTGCCCGAATTAAAAGTATCATAATCTCCCCTTTTTGGGGGTAGAATCCATTCAAGACCTTCCGCGAGTGTCTACCGTCGGGTTTACGGTGTCAGTTGGGGCTATTGAACTGCAGGATTTCGCGGCGAATTCGGCGTTTTGCCAGCGATTGCGATATGCCTCTCCAGATACCATGGGGTCGGGAAAAACCACGTGGCTTGTTTAGCGAGACCAATCGTTTATATATTCGGAATGCGAACAGAGCCAAGCCTGCTTTGGCGATGAATGCGCCCACCATCAGGTTCCGATTTTCCCGGCGGCGCGAGGACAACCCGCGAAAGTTTTTCCTCCAACTGCGAACGGCATTCGACATGGTAAGCTCCTTTTGGTGGAATTGAAATACTTTCGCTATCCGATTAAATAAAAATCCGATAGGCCATTAGGCAAAGGGAATCGAGTCTGTAAATTTGCTTCCGATGCCTATGCGACTTTTATTTTCAATGGCCTTTTACTATAACTTTGAAGCATGACGGAATTAATCCCGCCCCCCGGCCTGAAAGGAAATTAGCGATGCCAGCAGCGATGCAAGTCATGCGATTGGATGCACCCGGCGAGATGCTACGCAGGGTGGAGGAGCCGATACCGGTTCCCGGCGCCGGGGAGGTGTTGGTAAAAATCCGGCACGCGGGGATCAATCACCGCGATTTGTGGATTCAAAAGGGAATGTACAGTTCCATGGCCCTACCCTGTATTCTCGGCTCAGATGCTGTCGGGGAAGTGGTGGGCGGCGATGACGAACCGAAGTGGAGGGGGCGGGACATTCTCATTCTTCCCTCGCTGGAATGGGGAAGTGATGACAAGGCTCAAGGCCCCCGATTCCGCATACTGGGGATGCCTGATGCGGGCACTTTCGCCCAATATATTCGCGTCCCTTGCGAAAATATTTTCGCCAAACCCGCCCACCTTTCCGACCCGGCCGCGGCGGCATTGCCTCTGGCGGGACTGACCGCTTATCGGGCCTTGTTTACCCGAGCGCGATTGCAGCCGGGCGAACGGATTTTACTTACGGGAATCGGCGGCGGGGTGGCGCTTATGGCCCTGCAATTCTGTCTGGCGCAGGGAGCGGAGGTATTCGTCACCTCCTCGCAAGAGCCAAAACTTAAGAAAGCGAAAGAACTGGGGGCCGCCGGGGGCGTTAAATACTCCACTCCAGCGTGGAAAGAAGAATTACTGGCTCTGGCCGGAGATTTCGATTGCATTTTGGACAGCGCCGGTGGAGATTCCTTTCAGGAACTGCCGGATGTTTTGAAGCCTGGCGGGAGGCTGGTCTGTATCGGAGCGACCCGCGGTAATCCACCGGGCCTGCCCCTGCGAAAAATCTTCTGGCGACAAGCCACCCTCCTGGGAAGCACCATGGGTTCGCCGACTGAGTTTTCGGCCATGCTACGCTTTGTGGAGGAGAAACGCATCGAGCCGCTCGTGGATCGAACCTTTCCCCTGGGCGAGGTCAATCAAGCCCTACAGCGCATGGATACCGGCGCGCAAATGGGTAAATTGGTGTTATCGGTTTAGACGACGATTGTTTTTGTGAAAACGGGTAGGCCGACAGACCAAGCATGAAGATTGCCGCGCTTTTATGGATATGGATACTCGCGACTTCCCTTGCCGCGGCGGAAAACAGCGGTAGCGACAGTACCAAATCGCACATAGACAAGGTGGTGGTAGAGATGCCATCGGGCTTCCATTTCCGAGTGGCGGGTTATGTCGCGGCGGTGGAAAAGGGCTATTACGCCGACGCCGGTTTGAACGTGGTCTTGCAGGAAGGCGATCCCGAAAGAATTGCTTCGGAGCGGGTGCTGAAGGATCAGGCGCAGTTCGGAATTTCCGGATCGGAAATCGTTCTGAACAGGATGCGGGGCGATCCCGTTGTGGTCTTGGCGGTGATATTCCAGCATTCGCCCCATGCGCTGATGGTGCGTTATGACTCCGATATACTCACTCTCAGGGATCTTATCGGGCGCAAAGTCATGATCGAAATGAACCAGCGCGACGCCGAACTGATGGCGATGTTCCGGAAAGAAGGCATCGACATGTCCGGAATTACCTTCCTACGCAATTCAGGGGATATCGGCGATCTCATTCTCGGAAAAACGGATGCCATGGGCACTTATGCAGCCTTGGGCCCGGCGCAATTGCAGTCGCGCGGAATCCCCACCAGCCTTATCCATCCGTCGCATTACGGAATCGATTTTTACGGCGACTGCCTGTTTACGACCCAGGAGCAGGTTCGCTTTCATCCCGAACGGGTTGAGGCGTTCCGTCGGGCCACCCTGCGAGGGTGGAAGTTCGCGATGGAAAATCCGGACGAACTCATCGATTTGCTGATGACCCGTTTCGAAGGGGATAAACGAGGGCTTCGGCGATCCCATTTGCGCCATGAGGCCGAAGCCATGCGGCAACTCACCGACATTAATCTGGTGGAACTCGGGTATATGAACATCGAGCGCTGGGAACGTATCGCCAAAACCTATGCGGATTTGGGCATGGCCGCGCGTCCTTACACGCTGGAAGGCTTCGTTTATTCTCCGCCGGGTAAAACCGATTATTCCTGGGTGCGGTGGATTGTCGCCATCGTGGCCGTCGCGACCATGCTCATCCTGGGAATTTGGCTATGGAACCTTCGCCTGCGCACCGAGATTTCCCGTCGAACCTCGGAACTCACGGGCAAGAACGACGAACTCATGCGCGAAGGGGTGGAGAGACGCAAGGCCGAGGAGAGCCGAGCCGAGCTGGAGGAACAGTTGCGGCAATCCCATAAAATGGAAGCCATCGGACAGCTCGCCGGCGGTGTCGCCCACGATTTCAATAATTTGTTGACTCCCATTATCGGATACGCGGAACTGACGCTCATGGAAACGCCTCCCTCCTCACGCCAACATTCCAATCTCTCGCATATTCTCAAATCCGCCGATCATGCGAAAATGCTGACCACCCAACTGCTGGCTTTCAGCCGCAAACAGGTTTTGGAGATGAAAGTGCTCAACCTTTCCGAGGAGATAGCCCACTTCGAAAAGATTCTACGCCGCATCATCCGGGAGGATATCGAAATCACGACCCGTCTCGACCCTGATGTCGGCCGGATCAAGGGTGACCCGACCCAGTTCCAGCAAATTCTCATGAACCTGGTGGTAAATGCCCAGGACGCCATGCCCGGCGGGGGAAATCTCACCATCGAGACCGGCAATGTGACGTTGGACGAGGCTTTCGTACTCACCCATCCCGACGTGGTTCCCGGCCACTATGTCAGTTTGACGGTGAGTGATACGGGTGACGGTATGGACGAGAATACGCGCAACCGTATTTTCGAGCCGTTCTTCACCACCAAGGAGAGGGACAAAGGCACCGGGTTGGGATTGGCGACGGTGTATGGAATCGTCAAACAACACGGCGGCAGTATCTGGGTGCAATCCGAGCCGGGTCAGGGTTCCACTTTCAAAATCTTCATTCCCCGCACCGACAATTCGGTTGACGAAGTCGAAGATGAGAAGCACGGATCCGCTCTCGTCCATAATGGCGAAACCCTGGTAGTGGCGGAAGACGACGAAATGGTACGGAAACTCACGGTGGAAATCCTCGCTTTGCACGGATATAACGTGCTGGAGTCCGTTACTCCCGAAGATGCTTTGCAAATTGCGCGGGACTATGCAGGGGAAATCCACATGCTGGTCACCGATGTGGTAATGCCCAAGATGAACGGCATTGAATTGTACCGCAACATGCTCGCCATTCGACCCGGAATCAAGGTGCTGTACCTTTCCGGCTATACGGACAACATTCTCGCTACCCATGGGATGAGCGCTTCCAATATCAAGCTGCTGCAAAAACCCTTTTCGGTGCAAAGCCTCACTTCGAAGGTGAAGGAAGTATTGGAAGAGGAGAAACCCGGGAAGGCGCAGGCGGATGACGCAGCCGAGGAGGTGGGTCAAGGTTCGCGGAAATCGCCCGAATCGTCGATATAATTCCAGTCCTTGCCGGTTTGTACGCGCGCGAGACCCTTGAAAAAATTGCAGGCGGCATCGAAGCGCGGTGCTATGACGACGGCGCCGGTTTGATTGATGTATCCGAAACGCCCTTCAATTTTGACGACCGCCAGGTTTTCTGAAAACCAGGATGCGAAATCGAAACGCGGCGGGATGGCGAAATTTCCGACGGTGTCGATGAATCCCCATTTACCGCCCTGAATTTCCCCCGCGCCTCCGATTCGGCCTCCCATATTGATGCGAGCCAACCCCTCGGAAAAGGGATAGGCGAAATCGTAGCGAAGCGGGATGGCAAGCCTTCCCTCTTTATCGATGTACCCCCATTTTTTGATCCAACCGAGCCATATCGTTTGCTGTACGGCGGCCAAACCTTCCGAGAAGGAACCGGCCCGATAAAACCTCTGGCCGATGCGGCGGGCGCCGGTACCATCAATGTAACCCCAGGAAGCTTTGCCGCCCGGTCCGCTGCGAACCGCAGCCATCCGCTCATGGAAATGCCCGGCCTCGTCGAATTGCGGCGGTACGGTGACCCGGAAATCGGAAGAGGAATAGCCCCACTTCCCGTCTATCAGCACGCGCGCCATCTCTTCGGAAAAGTGCAGGGATTCGCGCGCGTCGGGAGGAATGATCATGCGTCCTTCGCCGTCGAAATAACGCCACTCGCCGGCCAGATTGCGGGTTCGGCCCATGCCATTCCCGAAGTCTTCCGCTTCGTCGTAATCGGTGGGTACAATCAGCGTCCCGGAAGCGTTGATGAATCCCCATCGGCGTCGCGGGTAGTTTCCCATGGCCACCCGGGCGCAGCCTTCGCGGAATGGGGAGGCCGCATCGAAGGCGGGAGCTATGGCGAACCGGCCGGTCGCATCCACGTAACCCCATTTTCCGGAACCGTCCTCCGCGCTTATTACCGCTGCCAGCCCCTCCGAAAAGCGTTCCGTTTCCAGAAACCTACCGGGGATGGCGGCGTTGCCCCGCGCATCGATATAGGTCCAATAATCACCGGAAAGAACCCGGGCCCGTCCTCCGTGAAAACCGTCGGCGTTTTGATATTGCGGGGGTATGACCATGCTGCCGGTTGCGTCGATGAACCCGGCCTTGCCGTCGACCCATGCCACGGCGAATTCCTCACTGAAATCGCCCAGCCGCTCGAAATGCGCAGGCACCTGGAATTCACCGGCCTTGTTTATGAAGCCCCATGCAAGTCGGCCCGCTTCATGCAGCCCATTGCCTTCAGGCGTCGACTTCACGGCAGCCAGACCCTGATGGAAATCCCGAGCTTCCAAAAAGGTTTGTTTTATCGCAAACTCGCCGTCTTCATTGATATAGCCCCACAGACGCACATCCCCGATTTTCGGTTCAAAGGAAACCGCCGCCAGGCCTTCGGAGAAGGACGAAGCCGTGGAAAAACGCGGCGACAGGAGGCACCTGCCGTTTTCATCGCAATATCCCCATTTTCCTTCGGATTTGAATGGAACCAGCATGGTTTGCCTTCACCCTGTTTTGAGCAATGATATCTTGCTCATGCCACCATGGGCAAGGCAAAAGCCCGCAGAGGAATTCCCTGGTTTTCCGGAGCTGGGATTTAGTACTCTACTTCCATGCAAACACTCGCGCCTGAAAAACACCGGATCCCCATCGCAGCAGGAACCATATTGCTGGTTGAGGACGAAGACATCGTTCATCGGCTCCTATGCCAAGTGCTGGAAATGCAGCATTACCGGGTATTGAAAGCGACCACGGGAGCGCAAGCCTTGGAGTTGGCGGGGAATTTTTCCGGAACCATCGATTTGTTGGTGGCGGACGTGGAACTGGAAAGGTCCATGACCGGTTGTCAACTGGCCCGTTCGCTGCGGCGATTGCGGCCCCAGATGAAAGTCCTGTATATTTCCGGTTATTGCCTCGATTTGAACCACATGCCGGACTGTGCTTCCATAAGGCGGGAAACCCAGGAGCTCATGGCGGGCTATCTGGAAAAGCCTTTCAGCCCCTCGGCGCTGGCCGAGAAGGTGCGGTCGGTGCTCAAGGGAATTCATTAAGCATAGCGATTTATCGCCGGGGCCGACCGCGGCCGCCGGTAATGCCCGGCAGGGATTGACTCAGGCCAGCAAGGCGGCCGATGCGGGTCCCGACAGGATTTTCAGGAAATTCAGCACCTCTGGGGTAACTGCTTCGTGACGTAACGCGCAAGGCGCCCAGATGATTCCCTTGCACTCTCCCGTCTTCCAAAGCGGTAAAAGCGCCACGTCTCCCGGCACATCGGGCTCGAAGCTGGGAAGAAAACAAGCGCGCCCTTCCCGCAAAGCCCAATCGAGAATTCCCTCTTCGATATGCTGGCGCAAGAGTTCGGCATACTCCGGGAAAACTTCGCCCGCAAAGGGAAGGTGGAGCAAGGCGCCCCCACGGGACGCCAAGGCGGCGGCGCAATGGGCCAGTACCGCCGAAGTGAGGGCCTTGGAAATGATACGCATGGCGTCTTCGGGCTTTGCGGCCCGCATCAATTCCTGAGTCCACCCCGAAAGCCGGGCGAGGGTAATCAGCGTCGAGGATTCTCCCTCGGGCTGCAGGGCATTTTCGCTGGGCGTGTTCATGGAGATTCTCCCAGAAAGTCGCTGGCGCGGTCATATTCCATTATCAGCTCACCGATTTTATCATCCAGATTGACCGGGTCGAAATTGAGAATCCGCTGCGACAACTTGGCGATATTCGCGGGCATCTCGCGAGGCGCTTCCATCGAGGAATAGCCGAGCCGTGCTCTGTGCGCGAGGTGGTTTCCCAAAAAGACCAGCAAAGGAAGTTCGGGCCGTTCGGCGGGGCAGTTTTGCGGCGCGTCGTGATATTGAATAGCCTCAACCAAAACCGGCGGCAAGCTCCATTTCTCCGCGAGCCAGGCTCCGACTTGCGCATGGGTGACACCGAAAACTTCCGTTTCGGCCTCTTCCTGGCTCATGCCTCCCGGCACCGCCAAGCGATGCACCATGTCCAAATCGTCATAGAGGTAGATGGTCAAGACCAAGCGCCCGATATCGTGCAGCAGTCCCGCCACGAAAGCCTCTCCCGCGAGACGATAACAGACGCTGCGGGCGAGCATGCGCGTCGCCGAGGCCACGGCCACCGAGTGTTGCCAGAACCGGCTCCAATCCAGACCCGCACCCGACGATTCGCGTCTTAAAGTGGTGAGTACCGAGAGACCCAGTCCCATTTCCTTCACGGCGTCGAATCCCAAAACCACCACGGCGAGCTTCACCGTGCCTATCTCCCGGGGAAAACCGTAAAAGGAGGAGTTGGCCACCTTGAGGATGCGGGCGGTCAAAACCTGGTCCTGCATGATCAATTTGGCGAGGCCGGCCGCGGAAGTGCGCGGGTTGTCCACCAACTCCAGCATCTTGGCCGTTACGGTGGGAAGGGAAGGCAGCGTGAGGATGGATTGGGTGACGCGTTTGACGCGTTGCGCTTTCTCGGCTTGCGAATAAAGGGGAGCTCCTCCCGAGTGCATTTCGCGGCGCATGGGGTTTAAGCCCCTATCTTCTGGAGCAGCTTTCCTTTGAGCTTCAACATGGCTTTGGAATGGATTTGGGAAACCCTCGATTCGGTGAGGTTGAGCACTTCGCCGATTTCCTTGAGAGTCAACTCTTCGTAGTGGTATAGGGCCACCACCAGTTTTTCTTTTTCCGGGAGAGCGGAAATCGTCTCCTTCAAGATCCGTTTCACTTCCTTATACCCCAGCTCCTGCAGGGGATTGCTACCCTGCGAATCTTCGATGGTATCGATAAGCGAAAGCGACTTGTTCTCTTCTCCGCGCGCGGGTAGCGCCTCCTCCAGGGATAATATGGTGGTGGGCGCTGAATCGGTCACCATGGCCTCGAATTCGTCCAGGGTGATATTGAGATGGGCGGCCACCTCATCGTCATAAGGCATGCGGCCATATTCGTTTTCCAATTGCGCGTAAGCCTTGTGCAGCGTACGCGCCTTCTGGCGGACCGATCGGGGTACCCAATCGAGAGTCCTCAATTCATCCAGGATGGCGCCGCGGATTTTATGGGTCGCGAAGGTTTCGAACTTGAGCCCCCGTTCGGGTTCGAAGGTGTCCACGGCTTTGAGGAGACCCATGATGCCCGAACCGACCAGATCGTCGTATTCAACCGAAGCGGGAAGATTGATGGCCACTCGATGGGCGACGTGTTTGACTACTCCGGCATAATGCACCAGGAGCTTGTCCTTTAATGCCTTGTCGCCGGTGGCGCGGAATTCGGTCCAGGTCCGGAGAATATCCTCTTGCGGAATGCCGGCTTCTTTGACGGAAGGCTGCGCCAGTCCTTCCATGGTGGTCTTGCCCTGTTTGTTTTCCCGGATGGTCATGGATGAACTTCAGCCCTAGGGCTTCTTGCCTTTTTTGACCGCGCCGGACGCGCCTTCGTTTGCGGTAACGGCCGATGCTTCCGGGGACTTGAAATGCGTGAGAATCCCCCGTTGTTCGGGAAGCAAGGTGGCGTCACGGGCGGAGGCCATCAGCGATTTGACGAAAGTATCGCTGACGATGAGGAAGAATATCCAACTCGCCGTCGCCAGCAGCAAACCTTTCACCAAAGCGGTTACGATAGTTTGCCAGGAAAAATCGGAGGATAGAAACAGTGAGAAGCCCACGGTAAAGAAAAACAACAGGGTAATGAGATACCGGGTTATTTGTTGGGTCAGCCGGGCCGTTTTTGTCATAGTTTACAGCGTTTCGCTCCCAGAGGGATGGGGGAGAGTGCAGTCGGCAATCTCCTTACAGCCCAATTATGGCTTCCGGTTCCCTTCGGTTGCAAGCAGATTCTCCTCTCCACCTCACGGGGGCGGGCGCTTCAGGCCACCATACGGGCATTGGCCTCCACCATCGCAAATAACCCTTGCAATACCAAGGAGGCTGCGTTTTGCGCGGTGGCGGCGCAAATGTCCTGGGGTATGGACTGGCCGTTGCAGATAAAGGAAACCGGGAGCACCGAACTGGAGAGCGAGGGGATGCATCCCAGCCCCAAACATTCGTCCACTTTGGTGAAGATGAGAGAGGACGCCCCGAGTGTCTGATATTGGTCGGCCATGCGCTGGAGTTCTTTCAGCCTTGTGGTGCAGCTTAGGGTCAGGTGTATTTCGTCGGGTTGCACGGCCAGAACCAAAGCGCGTAATTCCTCCCAGGCCTCGGGCTTGCGGTGGTTTCGTCCGGCGGTGTCAACGAGGATATAATCGCAATGGGCGAAAGAACGTAAGGCGTCGCGCGCGTCGGCGCCATCGAAAACCGTGCGCACGGGAATTCCCGTCGACTGTCCGAAAACCTTCAAATGTTCGTCCGCTCCCATGCGGTGGCCGTCTGCGGATAGGATGGCGACTTTCAATCCCGATTCGAATTGCGCGCGCGCGGCAAGTTTTGCGATGGTCGTGGTTTTTCCCACACCGGTGGGCCCAGCCAGCATGCAAACGGCCGGCTTGCCTTGGCGCCGACGCATACCGGGCAGCACGCGAATGCGGCGGGAAAGCCACCTCTCCAGCCAGGGCCCCACTTTTAGGGGATCAGACGTCTGGGAGGGAGGAAGCGCTTCGGAAAGCTGGGTCAGGGCCTGGCGTGCAAGTCCCGGGTCCATGTCGATGGAGAGGAGGATGTCGTTCAGCCCTTCGAGATGCACGGGCAAGGGGGCGGCGGCCGGGATGGGAATCGCCTGGGTTATCGCCTGCTGTTCGGCGCGGGAGGAATTGACCGCGGCCAACATATCCTTGATTTCACCGCGCAGAATCTGCAGTTCCCGCGTCGGCATTTCCACGCTTTCACGGACTTGTTTCAATTCGGTGCGAATCCAATCCATCATCGCCGGCTCGGGCGTCTGTTCCTTGGGAGCTTTAGCAGGAGTGGTTTTGCCCGGCGCCGAGACGGAATCCTCCTCCACCACGGGAAGCCTGCCACGCCAGTCATAGGTTTTGGGCGCGGCGGGTTCCATCCGTGTTTCCTGCCGGGGCGGTTCCTTGGAAGTTATGGGCTGGGGCTTGGCGTACAAGCTTTCGTCGAGGGCGGCCGTGACTTCCACGAAATCGCGGTTGCGTCCCAGAACGCGGCGCGACCCTTTTTTGGTTTTTAGAATGACCGCCTCCGGTCCCAGTTCATCCTTGATCTGGGACAGGGCTTCTTGCATGGTTTCCGCTTTATACGTTTTCATCTTCATTCAATACCACCGTGCCTGCTGCTTTGACGTTTATGCCGTTCACGATTTCACTATAGGAGAGAACGGCTAGGGTAGGAAAAGAACCTTCGAGAATTTTTTTCATTTGATAGCGGATGCCGGGCGAGCAAAGTAGCACGGGCTGCTGGTTGCCCGCCACCATTTTTTCCACCAGCGAGGCGAGCTTACCCACCAGTTTGCTGACCATTTCGGGCCGGATTACCAGGCGGGGCCCGCGGTCGGTGCTTTGTACCGACGCTTCCAGCATTTGTTCCAGTCGGGGCTCGAGGCTCAGAACGTTAACGTAGCCCTTCGCATCCTTGAAGCTTTTGCAAATATGCCGGGAGAGCGCCTGCCGGGCTTGTTCGGTAAGGAACACTTCTGATTTCGATACTTTGGCGGCATTGGCCAGGGCTTCGAGTATGGTGGCCAGATCGCGTACGGCGACTTTTTCCGCCAACAGATTGATCAGTACTTTCTGCACTTCGCCGATGCTCAGCATAGCCGGAATCAATTCTTCCACGACGGTGGGGCTGGTGGTTTTGACATTGTCGATAAGCGACTTCACGTCTTGGCGGGTCAGGATTTCGCCCGCGTTGGTACGGATGATTTCCGTCAGGTGGGTGGCGATGACGGCCGGAAGCTCTACGACGGTGTATCCGGCGATTTCGGCGTTCTCCCGCTGCGATTGGGTGATCCACAGTGCCGGCAGTCCGAAGGCGGGCTCGGTAGTGGGCGTGCCCGGTACCTTTTGGCTCACGCCTCCGGGGTCCATGGCCAAGAAGCATCCGGTCATCAATTCGCCGCCCCCGACTTCGATGCTCTTGATTTTAACCAGGTATTCGTTGGGCTTGAGTTGGATATTGTCGCGTATGCGTATGGGTGGGACGATGATTCCGATATCGGTGGCGCATTGACGGCGCAGCATGGTGATGCGTTCGAGTAAATCTCCCCCCTGATTGGGATCAACCAGCGATATCAGTCCGTAGCCGATTTCCAATTCCATCTGGTCGACGCGGAGGTAGGCTTCGATTTTATCGGACTCCGGCTCCATTTTCGCATCGGCCTGGTTTTGTTTCTCCAAGGCCTCGGAAACCCGTTTGGCCTTGCCGGCGCGATTGACCAGGTAACCGACGCCGGTAATCGAACCCGCCAGAATCAAAAAGGGCATGGTGGGCATTCCTGGAATTATGGCCGCCACCGCCATGAAACCGCCGCCTAGATACAACGATTTAACGTTCTGGGTCAATTGCATGGTGACCTCGGTACCGAGATTCTTTTTCGAAGCCGCGCGGGCGACCATGATACCGGCGGCGGTGGAGATCATCAAGGCGGGTGTTTGCGTGACCAGTCCGTCGCCGATGGTCAATTGGGTGAAGGTGATGAGGGAATCCTGGAAGCTCATGCCCTGCATGGTCATTCCCACTACGAATCCCGCCAGGATATTGACCAGGGTGATGATGATTCCGGCGATGGCGTCGCCGCGGACGAATTTACTCGCGCCGTCCATGGCGCCGTAGAAATCGGATTCCCGGCTGATGTCGCGTCTGCGCGTTTTGGCTTCTTCTTCGGTGATTAAACCCGCGTTCAAATCGGCGTCCACGGCCATTTGCTTACCCGGCATGGCGTCCAAAGTAAATCGCGCGGCGACTTCCGCGATGCGGCCGGAACCCTTGGTGATGACCACGAATTGGATGATGACCAGGATGATGAAAATGATGACGCCCACCACGATGTTCCCTTTGGTCACGAAGGTGCCGAAGGTCTGGATGACTGCGCCCGCCTCGCCTTCCGAGAGAATGAGCCGGGTGGACGCGACGTTCAGGGATAAGCGGAACAGCGTGATGATGAGCAGGAGCCCGGGAAACACCGAGAAGTCGAGAACGTTTTCGATATACATGGAGATGAGGAGAATGATAATGGCCAGCGATATCATTACCGACAGGAGAATATCCAGCACGAATTGGGGAAGGGGGATCATCATCATGCCGATAATGCCCACCACCATCAAGGCGATGGCCATGTCTTTTTGCTGGACGATGCGGTCCAATAGGGTCGGCTTTATGGCTAGTACTTGCATATTCTTAACGAGAAACTTGAAGACTGCAAGATTCGGGCCAAGTCCCTGTGTCCGAAAATAGCGCTAAAGTTACGCAAGGATCCGACCGATAAGGGGAGGGGGGAGTACCGTGGACCCGATTTTCAGCGGAAATTCGACGGGTCGAAATTTTCCTCAGGCGGCTCCGCGTTTTTTGAGGCCGTAGACATAGGCCAATATTTCCGCAACGGCGGCAAAGAATTCCGGGGGGATGGGATCCCCGACTTCACCCACTTCGAAAAGGCTGCGGGCCAAGGGTTTGTCTTCCACGATAGGGATGCCTTTTTCACGGGCGGTTTCCCGGATTTTTTCCGCGATAAGCCGTTTGCCCTTGGCGAGTATGACCGGTGCGGTATCTTGGCCCTGTTCGTAGCGCACGGCTATGGCGATGAATACGGGGTTGGTGATGACCACGGTGGCTTTCGGTACTTCTTTCATCATGAAGTTCTTGCGCATTTGCAGGCGCATCTGCCGGATTTTTCCTTTGATTTTGGGATCACCGTCCGAAGCCCGCGCCTCGTCTTTGATCTCCTGCTTGGACATGCGCATGTCTTTTTCGTGCTTGAAGCGGACGTAGGTGAGGTCGAGCAGTCCCAGCACGATAAGCACCAAGGCGCACTTGATGAATACCTCGATGGAAATGATGAAAATAAACTCGCCGATATCCGCAACCGTGGCATCCGCGAGCAAAAGGTAATCCTCGAAATGGGAGGAGATGACATGATAGGCCACGATTCCCACGATGATCATTTTCGCGATGCTTTTGACCAATTCGACCACGCCCTGGGAGGAAAAGATTTTTTTCAATCCCTGCAGCTTGTAGATTTTTTCGAATTTGAAACCCACCGCCTTCCAGGACCAGAGTAGCCCGACCTGCATGATATTGATTCCCAGCCCCAAGACCAACAGTACGGCCAGAAAGGGTCCTAAGAGGATAAGCAGGGAAAGCATGCCGTAGCCGTAATGGTAATGCAGGGCTTCGGGTATGGCTTCGAAATTGGAAATGGCCAATAGGCTTTCGGTGGTGACTTTGCGAAGGCCTTCGCCCATGCGGCTTCCCAGCAGCCATATCAGCAGGCAGCCGGCCAGGAGCATGACGGCCGAGTTCAGGTCGGTGCTTTTGGCGACATTTCCGTCTTTGCGCGAATCATCGATGCGCTTGGCCGTCGGCTTTTCTGTCTTGTCGCTTTTATCGGCCATGCGTCACCTCCTTCCCTCAGGCCCGTGGCTTTCCCTTTGCTACGGGTCAGGATCCCAGGAGGCGTATCAGCCCGATGCTGTAGCCTTGGATGGAAGTCTGCTCCCTTGTGAATACCAACCATAAAAAGGGAAGCACCAACGAGAGGGTGGCGATTCCCAAACCCAGCTTAAGGGGCATGGCCACCATCCAAACGTTCATTTGCGGCATTATCCGCGTGATGATGGCCAGTCCCATGGTGGTGATAAGCAGGGTAACGATGATGGGCGCGGCCAACTTCAAGCCGAATATGAATGCGGCGCCGGTCATATGGGCGATAATGCCCGCCACTTCGCGGGCATGCCATTCCGCGGTGGTAAGGGGGATGACCCGGAACGATTCCGCCAGGGCGTGGATAAAGAACAGGTGGCCGTCCCACAGCAAAAACAGAATGCCGAAAATGAAGAGCAGGAAATTTCCAATGGCCGATCCCTGGTCTTCGGCGAGCGGATTGAACATTTGCAGCATGGCGAATCCCGTTTGCTGATCCATCCACGAGCCGGCCATGCGTAAGCCCAGAAACACGAAGCTGGCCGCGAAACCCATCACAATGCCGACATACAATTCACGCAAAGCCATGGACAGCAGTTCTATCGGCGATTCGGGAATCGCCAACAATTGCGTGGGCAAGGCCAGATAAAGTATCAGGCTGATAAAAACCGAAACCCCCGCTTTGAGCTGGAAGGGCACTTCGGGAGCTCCCAGCACGGGAAGCAGATAAATCACGACGCTGGTCCGGAGGAGAATGAGGAACAAGACTTCCAGCTGCAATACGCTGAAGTCGCCTATGCCGGGAATGGACGCCCAGGGATTCATGGAACGGATCCTGTCCTTTCAGCGTAGCAGCGAAGGGATGAGTTGGAAAAGTTCATTGATGAAGCCCTTATACAATTGCAGCATCAAGGGAAGGAAAAGCAACAGGGAAAGGCTGATGGAAATGATTTTGGGTATGAAGGTCAGGGTCATTTCATTGATGGAGGTGGCGGCCTGGAATATGCTCACGGCTAATCCCACCACCAGGGCGACGACAAGCATTGGAGCGCTTAATACCATGATGATATAGAGCGTGTTCCTCCCGATTTCAAGCACGATGGCTTCGGACATGCGGAATTCCTTTTTCGGGACCTATCATCGGAAACTCAGTACCAATTGCTGAATGACCAGGTTCCATCCATCGACCATTACAAAAAGGATCAGCTTGAAAGGCATGGAAATCATTACCGGCGGCAGCATCATCATGCCCATGGACATCAGCACCGAGGCAACCACCATGTCAATGACGAGAAACGGGATGTAAATCAGGAAGCCGATGATAAAGGCGGCGCGAAGTTCGCTCAGGGCGAAAGCCGGGATGAGGGTCATGTTTCCGATATCGTCGATATTGCGGGGCGAGGGGGATTTGCTGATGCGTACCATCAAAGCCAGGTCTTTTTCGTTGACCTGTTTCAACATGAATTCCCGGATGGGTTCCATAGCCTGTTCGATGGCCACGGTGAAATCGATTTCCTCCTTGAGATAGGGCTGAATCGCCGCGGTATTGATTTTGTTGAAGGTGGGAGCCATCACGAAAAAGGTGAGAAACAGGGCGAGTCCCATCACCAGTTGTTGCGGAGGCGTGTTCTGGGCGCCGATGGCCTGCTTGAGAAAGCTCAACACCACTACGATCCGGGTGAAGCACGTCATCAGGATGAGAATGGAGGGAGCCAGGCTGAGAATGGTGAGCATGGCCACCAATTGCAAGGTGACGGCCACGTCCTGCGGAGACCGCGCCCGATCGAAGCCGACGTTGAAGGTCGGCAGCATCTGGGCTTCGCTTGCCGAGACGCCGAGTAATACCAGTCCCATGGCAAGCAGGGGTAGTCGGTAAGATGGGTGGGTGATGGCAACCGCCCCGGGAGATTTTTTTCTCAAGTCGGCTTTAGAAACGTCCGATACAGTCGATAGGGCCCCCATCATCCCTCCTCGAGCAAATCGGAAACACGTTTAGGTTTTTTGAAACGCTCCAATACTTTGTTGAAACTTTCCGAGAATGCGGCTGCATTTCCTTCGCCCTGGGTTCCGAATCCAAGTTCGGAAGGCGTTTCCGTGAATTCATGGAGGAGGGATACCGATTGAGGGGATATACCTATGATTCCCATACGGGGTCCCATTCGCAATGCGACCACTTTATGCTGAGAATCGAGATAGCAGGTTTCGAGCACCTGGAAAAAGTCCTGGCCCATTCCTTTGGGCTTGAAACCCGCATTCCTTTGCAACCGTTTCAAAAATCTTAAAGTTACGACTGCGAGTATAAGTACGAAAATCAAACCGAAGAATATTTGCAGACTGAGGCTGAGTATGCCGGTAGGTTCGGTGGCGCGCGATTTTCCGGGGAGGGGATTCGACCCCGTGTTTCCGGAAGGCAGGCCGTGGGCGGCGTCCATTTCATTTTGCAGGCGTTGGAATTTCGCTTCCAGAGCCTGCTTGTCCGAATCGACTCCGCCTGGCCGGGTCTCCGGCGCGGCCATGACTGCCGCTTGCAGCAGAAAGATCGCCGATAAAATGAATCTCATTGTAATTGCCGGATTCTTTCCTCCGGCGACACCAGGGAGATGATGCGGATGCCGAAATATTCGTCCACCACTACGACTTCGCCCTTGGCTACGACTTTGTCATTGACCAGCAAATCCACAGGCTCGCCGGCCAGCCTATCCATTTCGACAATGGATCCGGGCCCCAGCTCCAGGATGCGGCGTATGCTTAAGTTGGTTCTTCCCAATTCGATGGTGACGTTGAGACCAATGTCCATCAACATCTGGATGTTCGGTGAATTTTTATCGGATGAACCCATTTTCGCAACGGCGCTATCCATCCAGGCGTTTTCGGGTTCCGGAGCATCGGGAAAGGCCGAGGGAAATCCCTTGTCTTCCACAACCGACGGGGCGGCGGACGCTGAAGTCGGATCCGTGAAGCTGATCACCAGGGGTTGGGAAAGAACCAGGGACACAATTCCGGCATCCACTCCTTTAATGGTCAGTTTGTACTCAATGGCCACCGATCCCTTGGAGGGAAAATCCCCCTTGTCGGGATTGAATTCACGTGTCTCGCATTGCGATGCGCTTAGGGGAACGTCGTAGCTTTTTCCGAGGGCGGCGGATAGCGAACCCATCCATTGATTACAAAGCTCAGTGACCGCGTCGCGATGCTCTTCCGAATATTCGGGTTCGCCCTCGGCTCCGAGCATGAGGGCGCCCAGGCGGGAGGCGGTTTTTTTTCCGATCAGAAAATGCAGGCGGCCTTCGAAACCTTTGTCGAAACCCGATTCGATGGACAACGATTCCGGAAATTCGGCAGCGAGTTTTTCTTTGTCGGCGAATGCGACTCCGCTCTCGGTTATCTTCAAGGAGTCGCCCAGGTTGGCGCTTAGGACTTTACGCCCCTCTTCCAGGAAATTATCCGCTGCCTGAGCGATGGAGGCGCGATGGAATGATGCGGCTAGGGAATCGCCATTCCCCGTCAACCCGCTGGTCAGGGCATCCACTTCTTCCTGGCTTAACAGTCCGTCGTCAGCCATCTTCGCCTACTTCCATATCGATAAGGGAGGTGACCTGCACGCATTTGTTGCGTCCCACCACTCCCACCTTGCCGAAGAACTTGGGTTTCCCGCTGATTTTGATGGTCAGGTCGCTATCAGCGAGTTTGTCGAGTACGACCACGTCGCCGTTTTGCAATTGCAGCAAATCCCGCAGTTTCAGTTTGGCTTCTCCGATAATGGAGGTTACCGGCAATTCGGTACTGTTCAGCTCGGTTTCCAGCACCCTCCGGGTTTCCTGAGTGGTGGTACGCTGGCCGGAAATCCAGGATTCCCCGCTTAATTTCGAGATCACCGTTTCGAGCATGATGAAGGGGAAGCAAAGGCTGATCAGTCCCGATCCATGCTTCATCCTGACTTCCAACGAAATGAGGATGATGGTTTCGTTGGGCGGAGCTATTTGGAC
Organism: Fibrobacteria bacterium; assembly: GCA_041746255.1. Taxonomy (GTDB): domain Bacteria; phylum Fibrobacterota; class Fibrobacteria; order UBA11236; family UBA11236; genus JBGTHM01. The sequence continues at coordinate 72,645 of JBGTHM010000014.1, forward strand.
GAATTGGGGGTTGGTTTCATAGCTGTCCACCTTGGGCGTGAAGATTCCGACATGCTCCCAAACCTCTTTGAGGTTGAGTAGGGCCCTTTCGACGATTTTATTCAATACGTTTTTTTCGATGTCGGTGAGTTCCCGATTGTGATCGATGGGCCGGCCTTGTCCGCCGAACAAGCGGTCGACGATGAAGAAAACCAGGTTGGGGTTCACTTCGAAGATGGCGGCGCCCTCCAGGGGCTCCATCTGGAATATGTAAATGCAACTGGGATTGGCCACCGACATCACGAATTCGGAATAGGTGAGCTGATCCACCGAAACAATGTCCACTTCCACCAAAGTCCGCAGGTAGCTGCTCAGGGTGGTACTTAAAAGCCGCGCATAACCCTCATGGAGGTTTTGCAGGGTGCGCATCTGGTCTTTGGAAACGCGGTCGGGCCGCCGGAAATCATATAACGCGACCGGACGCGCGGGTTCCGCTTCGTCGCGCGCATAGGACTCCCCGCCGGCAGCCGGGGTGGATTCGTCCTCGCCCGAGCCCCCCGTCGAAACGGCGGCGAGCAGGGCATCCACTTCTTCTTGCGAAAGTATATCGCTCATAAGCCTGTCCTACTGAACCAGGAACTCCGTAAAAAAGGCATTGCGGATCTTCCCTTGATCTCCAGGCAGGATTGCATTTACGTCGGAAACGATGGTTTCCTGGATGCGTTTTTTGCCTGCGGGTTTGAGCAGGTCTTCATAGGTTTGCGAACTGAGTATGTTGATGATCAAATCCTTGATTTTCGGCATGCGGCGCGCTATTTCGGCAATCAGCAGCGGGTGTCCGATATCGTCCCATTCCAATTGCACCGCGCATTTCAGATAATGGGAGGCGCCGGTGGTCCCCACTATGTTCACGGTCAACTCGACCGGGGCCGGCAAGACCATGCCCATTTGGGTGTGTAATTGCTGGGCTTTGCTCTCGGATTCTTCCTGTTCTTTGATTGCCGCCTCGCTGACGTCGTCGCCCTTGAGTTTTCCCACGATATAAAAAGCGATTCCGGCCATGACGACCAAATCGATTATCAGCACCGCGGCGATCAGAATTATTTTCTTGCCGGCTTTGGGCTTGGCCTCTTCGGGCGGAGCCGCCTCGGTTTTCTCGGCCTTTTTTTCTTCGTCAGCCATTACATTTCTCCGGAAATCGATACGGAACCGATTAGCCTACGAGATTCCGTCCTCCGCCGGCGCATTGCGTATTGCGATGCCCGAATGGACGGCTCGTTTGTATTCTACCACCCTCTTGACGACCTCTTCAACGGGCTCCAGCACCACGAATCTCCTACCCCCGCGCATGACGATGGAGGTATCGGGCGAGGCTTCGATGGTTTCGATCAGATCCGCGGCGATATAGATGGTCTGCTTGTCCATTTTGGTGACCTGAATCATACGGCTGCCGCTCCGGAAGTTATCCCGGTAATATCGTTATTTCGGAAACGCTGTCCCATTGTACTTTTACCGGAAAGCGGGGTGCAAGCGCTGATATTCACCTCGGCGCCGCATCCGCTTCAGGATTACCGTTTAAGGGCTACCAGCTCTTCCAAAAGGCTATCACTTACGGTAATAACCCGCGCATTGGCCTGGTATCCACGTTGGGTGGTTATCATGGCCGTGAATTCCTCCGCCAATTCGATATTCGAAAGCTCGAGGGCACCCGGTTTGATGGTACTGGAACTCTGCTGCCCGGCTATGGCCATTACGGCCTCGCCGCTGTTATTGCTGGTGGTGAAAACCGAATCCTTGACGCGTTGCAAGCCGCCGGGATTGGTGAATTCGGCCACCATGATTTGGGCCAGGTCTTTGGTGGTGCCGTTGGTAAAGGCGCCCGTAATTACACCATCCTCGCCGATGGAGATATTGCGCAGCCTACCCATGGGATAGCCGTTTTGACCCACGGCCGAAGCGGTGGTGGGCGAGCGGAACTGGGTCAGGCCATTGAAACTTCCCGGGCCGCCCACATTCAGGTTGATGCGCACGTTGGCGGAACCATTTTTCGGGTCGAAAAGAAAGGCCGAGGCGCCGTCATTGAAAGTGAAGGATGCAACGGTTCCATCTTGCCCGAAAGTGATTCTTCCGTTTTGTCCCTGGAGTACTTCTTCCTGCCCCGCCAAGCGAACGTCCCACAGCCATTCGTTGGGCTGTCCGGTATGGGTGAAGCGCATGGTGGCGGTATGCTCCTTGCCGATATTGTCATAGATGGTGATGGAGCTTTCCGAAACCCCGGTGTCCTTCGCTTGTTGCAGGGTGGTCACGTTCATATTGGAATTGAAGAAAGTGGGCGAGGGGTTGGTGTTGTTGCCATCGGTGCCGAGCACGGATAAATCGCTGATGGCGAAGGCCGATTCCGGCATACCGCGAACCACTATCGAGCCGTCGGGAATATTGTCGGCGGATGCGCCGATATTCATCGAGACCGAGAGATTGTTTCCCGTAGTTCCGTCCCGTTCGGGAAGATTGAAATTATCCTTGATGCGATTAAGTACATCCTGGAAGGTGGTGGCTCCCACTCCCGTGGACACATAGGTCAAATCGGCGACGTTGTTGGCGGCTTCACCGCCGACCGTTCCCCCGAAGCGGATGGGGTCACCGTCTTCCAATCCCAGGCGGTTGCCGTTTCCGTCGAAGGCTTCTTCAAGTCGGTCGGTGGCTTCGGAGGGAGAGCGCAAGGTATCGGTGACTATGGCCAAGGGACCGCTTCCGCCCGGTATGGTGCTGGGCACCGAAAAGGCCTTGGTGACTTTCGGACTGGAAATGGGTCGATTGGAAGTCACTTGGAAATTATTGATATCCGCGGCATTGCCGTGAATGGTGATGGCGCCGCGTTGCGTGCCGCTCATTAAGGGAGTGACGGCTTCCACCGTCGTCACGCCTGCGCCGACGGCCGCGCTGCTCAAGAATGCGGTCATGGCCAAAGTCAGGTTGGCCATGGTGGTGGCCTCGGTGACGATGAGATTCTGGGTGACGGTGACGCCGCCGCCGTTAACCGCGGAAAAGGTGAGGATATCCCCGGCTTGGATTCCCAGCGATTCGCCTTTGCTGTCGCTCAGGGCGCGAATGGTATCTCCGCCTTCGGCATGGTGGAGGAAGCGCTGCGTATGCAGTACCGAACCTTTGGCGCCGGAATCGGAATCGAGGTTACGCGCGAAGTCGACGGCGGTGGTAGCCTTGGCCGGCGCCTGGTCGTTAAAAGGAATGACGATGTTCTGAATGGTGGAGGCGGCGGTGAAATTACCGTTGGCATCCGCCATTTTGCCCTGCAGCACCATGCCGTTGGTGGGAAGCACCATTTTTCCTTCGGAATCGAATTGGAAGGCGCCGTTACGGGTGTAATAGGTGCCGAGGCCGTCGGATACGGCGAAGAAGGCCGATCCTTCAATGGCCAAATCCGTGATCTGGCCGGTGGATTCCAAATTACCCTGCGACATCTTGCTGTCGATGGAACCGATATTCATGCCCAGGCCCACTTGCATGGGATTGGTGCCGCCGCCGTCTCCGGGAGGACGGGTGGAACCGCTGAGCAATTGCGACAGCGATTCGGCGAAGGTGACGCGCGACGACTTGAAAGCCACCGTGTTCACATTTGCGATATTGTTACCGATTACGTCCATGCGCGTCTGGTGGTTGCGCAGGCCGGATATGGATGAATATAGGGATCTCAACATGATTCGCCTCCTTGACGATGGTTATGACTATTTTGCGGCGGTGATTCCCACCCGTACGACATCCGAAAGGGCGATAGGTTGCCCGTTTACCGTTATGCTTATCTTGTCCTGGTGATACTCCACGGCTTCGGCCGTGCCTTCCATATAGGGATAGCCCGCATCCTGCATGCCATCGGGAGAAGTGACGCGCACGGTGTAGGTTCCCGGAGGCGCGGGAGTGCCGTCCATTTGCACGCCGTTCCATTTGACTTGGGCTTCGCCGGGATTGTCCACGGCCAAGGCCGCGACGGCTTTGTTATCGGAATTGACGAAGCTGACTATGGCGCCCGGTCGGTCGGAGTGGATATTGACTGCGATAGGTTCGGAACGATTCAAGGTCACATTAATGGTGTCGATATTGGCGCGCACTTGCTTGCCGATAAGCGAGGTGGCGGAGGCGTTGGAAAGGGTGGCCGCGGATTCGCTTTGGTTTCTCACCATGGATTCGAGATTGGCGGCGAGTTTTTCGATGGAGGAATTGATATTCTGCGTGCCTTCCAAGCTGGAAAACTGGGCCAATTGCGCGACGAACTCGGTATTTTCGGAAGGGTTGAGCGGATCTTGAAAACGCATCTGGGTGACCAGCAGATTCAGGAAATCTTGTTTCCCCAGGGATTTCGAGGCTTCGCGGAATAATTTATCATCGCCTTTTTCCACGGTTTGCGAGGTCATGCCTCCCGCTCCGAAGTCGGCGCTGATTTTTCTCTCCTTCGCCTTGTTCTGATTGTTCAGCATATCCAAGACGTTAAAGGTCGGATTTTCGGTTATCGGGTCCATAATGTTTTTCCTCGCTGGTGTTCCCTAAGCTTTAAGCCACAATCTCCAGGGTATTGTATCCCCAGCGTTGCCCGGTATCTTCACCGGGTCGGCTCCTCGTTTCGGAACCCTCTTTTTCGGAATTTTTATCACGCTCGCGTTGCTGTTGCCGGGTAAAAAAGGATTGCGCGTTCTGTCCTTCGGGATTGAACAGGTTGCGATGGGGATTCTGGACGCTGATATCCATTTGTGTCACCCGCACCCCCTGCAATTCCAGAGTTTCGCGCAATTGCGCGAGGTTGCTTTCGAGCATTTGTTTGACTTGCTCGTTTTCCACCATAATGCTGGCTTTCATAATACCGTGGGCCAGATCCAAGTTGATAGCCACGCGACCCAGGTGTTCGGGCCGTAGCTGGATACTGATGGACTCCTTACCCTGCAGAGTCAAGGCTTGCAGCTTGCCGGTTATTTGCTGCAAGACTTCTTTATAGGGGACGGAAGTGAACAGATTGGCCGGAGGCAAAGGCGTAACGCCGGGTCTTTCGAGAGACGACGCAGTATTCAGTCCCTGGCTCAAATTGATATCCGCATTTTTGGCGGTAGCTTCGTTGAAAGTCGGTTGGCGGTATCCTTCGCGATTGCCTTCGCGGTTACCGGCGTTTCCATCGAAACCACCCAACATGCGCCGGGCGAGTTCCGCTTCGGTACGCAGAGCCGATTCCGAGGGCAAGCCTTCGGTGGGCCGCTGTACCCGTTCTTCCGCGCGCACGATAGGTTCGGCGGCTACCGCTCCGGTTTGCGCCGTGGCCTGAACGATGGTTTGCACGGCAGCTTGTGGGACGGTTTGTTGCGTGGCTGGTTCGGAAACATTTTTCACTACAGTAACAGAAATGTTTCCTTCGGAAATTCCGTCGGCGACAGTGGCAGCCATGGCAGCGTTGGAAACCGCCGGAGTAGACGGAAACGTACCCGCCTGCATACCGGAGATAACCTCCGCTTTCACCCCATGGCCGATTCCCGTATTGACTTCGGGATTCGCCACGGGCGCATCCGTCTTAACTACGGGTTGGGTGGGTTGCGTAGCCTTCCCCATTTTTTCCAATAGCGCTTGAATCTTTCCTAATAAAGCCGCTTCCACCTCTTTGTCGAGGGGCTTGGCCGCCGGGGCCGTTTCACCTGCTGCTACGGGAGTCTTTTGTGCGACTTCGCTGTCGGTAACCGCCGTAGGCAGGGTGGGGGAGGCTTCCTTCCCCGTCTGGATAACCGGGATTTGTCCACTTGGTTTTTTATCCGCTTCGCCGGGATTTTGAGAGACGGATACCATAGGCGGCATTTCGCTGCGCAATTCAGCGACTATCACACGCAAACGATCCAAGCCACCGGGCTGGGACAACATGGCTTCCAGGTTTCGCAAAAACCCGGGACTTCTGATTTCTTCCTGGGTGAAGTCGAGACCGAGCTGACGCAAAAGGTTTTCGATTTCCTGATAAGCCGAGGGCGCCGCATATTCTGCTTGCGCCGCATCTTGATCGATGTCGGGATTTTCGCCGGCCTCGTCATTCCCGTTTTTGTCAAGCTTCTCACTGTGTTCGCTACGCCCGGCAAGCTCCTTTTCGGAAACCATCCGCTTTTCGCTGTCGCCCTCTACAGATACTTTGCGAGCATGGTTGGGTTCGTTACGGGTTTCCGAAGTTTCGTGCGAGGATACCTTCGATTTTTTCGCTTGAATGGAATCGGCATCCGATTTCTGGGTCCTTTTACTCTCCAGAGCCACATTTTCACTTCGTCTCTGCGCAGTGGAGTTACGGGCGTCCGGGGTTTCGTGTCCCACTTTATCCGCCGGTTTATCCGCAAGTTTCTGCGCCTGTTTGGCCGAGTTCTGATTTCTTCCCAGGCTGGCCTGCAAGCTACGGAAAAACCCTTCGGGCCCGGACCGCCGCGTATCGGGCGGGGTCGGTTTTGCCCCGGGCGCAGACGCTTTGGAAGCTCCGACTAAATTCAAGATTTCGCTGGCATTACCCATAATATTTCCTGACTAGGCTCCCGGATTTTTCGCGGCGGCCTTAGCCGGTTTCGGCTCTAAAGGTTTTTTGCCCATCTTTTCGGTGATACGGGCGGTGCGTTTGACGTCCATGGCGGCCATGGCGGCCATGATTTTGGAAGTGGCGCGGGCCTCGGGTATTTTCTGCAATATTTTCACGATCATGCGGTCATCCAGGCTGAGCAATATGGGCGCGGCTTCTTCCGGCCGCATGGCTCCGTATACTTCGGCCAGGGAGGCGATTTTCTTGTCTTGCAAAACTTCGCTGCCTTGCACCAATTCTTCGATGCGCTTGCGGTTGACCATGATTTCTTCTTTGGCCTTGATGGTTTCCAGCTTCAGATTTTCGAGGCGCTCGATTTCGCGGTTGACTTCGCTTTCCTTGGCGGCCAATTCTTTTTCTTTAAGCTGCAAGGCCATAAAGGTTTTGGTTTGCTCGGCTTCGGTGGCCTTATATTCTTCATGCGTACGCAAGTAAGCGGCCTGGGGGTCGTCTTTACCGTCACCGTATTCCAAATGCACCACTCCCATGGCAAGCATGATTCCCACCAGAACCACGGGGAAGAGGAACATGGTGACGATGGAGAGGCCGATTAAATCTTTAAATTGCATATATCCACTGTCGGTTTATAACCCAACTCGATAGCTAACGCAAGTGACGTGCCAAGTGACAAACACCCGAAAAACGCCCAACCCGCAGCAATTAAGCCGGGTAGAAGGCAATTTATGCTGGAAGCGCAGGGGACCCGGGCAAATTGTGCCCAGAAAACCCGGCGGGTACGCCGCCGGGCGAGGGGTTACGGAGGAGGTACTTAATCAGGCGCGGGGCTTATGCTGATACAGCATGATTCCCGAGAGGATTTTGGGAGCAAAGAAGGTGGATTTCTCCGGCATCACGATTTCCGGATTCCCCAATCCCGCATCCGCCACGGCCATCAATTCCTCCAAGGAGACGGGATGCAAAGCCACGGCGATTTCGTATTCGCCCTGGTCGACTTTGCTTTTCATGGCCGCCAAATCGGATTCGGGGTAATAGTCGAAGTGGTTTTTGAGGGCAATCAAGCTGTGATCGAGGTCCAGCAAGGGATAAAACTCCCTTTCCAGTATACTGCAATCGAGCCGCCCCACTACGTCGGTGGGAACCTGCTTGGCCTTCAATAAAAAGGCGCCTTCGCGGGTATACAGGCAAAACTCATGTTTAGCCGGAGTATGGAATTCGGCGACCGGCTCGAGGGCAAGGTGCTCACGAGCGACGGCGAAGGATTTCCGTCCCTTAATAACCCGATTATAAGCGAGAATAGCCGCTTTTTCGACAATATAGGCCATGGCATGGCTTTGCCCGTTCAGCAAGGCGGCATGGTAGCGGTGATGCCCGTCGGCTATATAAAGAGGCTCGGGCCGAATGGCCGAGGCCAGCTCGTGGCCGGTAGGGGAGTCTTGAGGAATGCGGAATATGCGGTTGTGAATGCCGTGCAAATCGTTGTATCCGCCGAAGTCGCTGGTGAAGGCGTATTCGGGCGACACGGTGCGGGTCACTTCTTCCAAGACGCTCTGTATGGAAGCGCGAGTGAGCAGGAATATGGGCTCGAGGGTGAGCCCCGTCTTACGGGTAACTTCGATGCGACCCTTCACTTTTTCGTCGAAGGTTTTTTCGTGCCGGATGATGTTCTTTTCGGCATAGGGGGTAACTTCCACCGCCGCCATGAAGCCGAGGCGGGTCTGTCCCGAAAAAGTCTGCTCATACACGTAAAAACAGGGCTCGGAATCGTCGCGCAACAGCCCTTCTTCGCGAAACCGGTTGAGGGTTTGCACGGGGTCGTCGCCCAGGGTGACATGGTAAAAGGAATGCGGGTTGCTCCGCAGCCGCGCTTCGAGGGGCGAGCCTTCCTTAATCACGTCGTAAGGGGGGGCGCTCAGGGTGGCGATATTTTCCGGACGGGGTCTGAGCCCCGCCAATCCCGCTATTTCAGCCATTATTTCTCCTTGCGAAGGGTGGATGCGTTAAAATCCCCCTTCCTTTTTGCTTGCACATTGCCATCAAGCGGATAAAAATAAAACTTATTGAAGATGAACCAAGGAAAGGTCGGGTTTATGCTCTCATGAGCAGTTGGATTTGGTTGGGCTCGATGCTGGCGGGGGCGGCCTATCTGGCCGGCGTGCATGCCTGGGTATACCGAGACCGTATCGTGCCCGGGATTATGGCCGTTTGCCTGATTTTCCCCATGTTTATCCACCTGACGGGCTCGCTGAACGCCTCCATTCTGCGGATTTTGCCGTTGATAGGGGTAGGGATGTTCCTGCACCGTTACGGCTTCGCGGTGCTCCACCAAATCAAGCTGCTGTGGTTCACGACGCTGAATCTGGCCACGGTGGTGACGTATTATTATGTGCTGGCAATGGTCTGGTCCTGACGACGCCGGGGGTGACCGGTAAAGTCGGTGGCTAAGGCTTGGAAACGTTTAAAAAGAGGGTATTTTTACCTGTCCCAACTTTCGCCACTTTAGCTCAGTTGGTAGAGCGGCTCATTCGTAATGAGTAGGTCATCGGTTCAATTCCGGTAAGTGGCTCCCTTTATTTCCCCGAAATTGTAGTTGAAGCGGATGAGTGCGCTTGCCGGTACGGAAGGGTTTCTGTGTCACCGGGGGAGGGTGTGCGATTTTGGGCGGTTTTTTCATGTGGGTTTATCTGGTGGATGTGAATCTCTGGGATTTCCAAGGAGGGGGAGCGGCGGATATCGTTCAGGTTCCTCGAGTGGTGCTTTTCAGTTTCCTAAAAAAAGTGCTCAGGTAACATGTAAAAAATAGGATGTATTTTTGTGATTTAAACGGCATATTTATACATATTTGATTACATGTGCAGAATCCGGTGAAAGTGACCGGGCGATCCGGTTCAAAGTGACCGACAGCCACCCTTGTCATAGCCGGTCACCATGGACCGGATTTCAACCGATTAGAAGTTACTCATTGCCGGTCACTTTGGGTACGGATTTTGGGGT